>NZ_CP060298.1:0-670000 GCF_014303395.1 Nakamurella sp. PAMC28650 | reverse complement strand
TGTGGACCTGGAAGTCGGGAAGCTGGTCCAACTCGTTCTCCACGGTGGAGGTGACGGCCTGTTCGGTGGCGAACGCCGGACCGTGCGCTGCAGCCAGGGGGATGTTGCGGCCGGGCCGCAGTTCGGACCAGACGGAATTCATCACCGATGGCAGCAGCGTGGCCGGCACCTGCACCGGCTCGTTCTTGAGGCGCTGGGTGTACTGCGCGGCGGTGGAGTCCGAGCCGATCACGGCTTGGCAGAACGGGCAGGTCGCGGTGTGGGCGTCCGACCGGCCCCGGCGGGCCTGGTCGATGACGTCCAACGGATCTCGTCCGCAGGCCAGGGTTTCCGTTGCGACGTCTATCTCCATGACTTCATCGCCTCCGCTAGTTGCAAGCGAGCCCGGTAGATCCGACCGCGGGCGGTATCCAGGCTCACGTTCGTGATGTCGGCGATGTCCTGGTACGGACATTCCTGGATCTCGCGCAAGAGCCAACGTACGCGGAGATCTTCCGGCAACGCGGCCAGCGCTGCGTTGACCGCGGCGATCAACGCCAGGTGTTGGGCGTGGGCTTCCGGGTCGGTCGTGGCGCCGGTGGAGACCCAGTCGTGCCGGCCGCCGGTTTGCAGGATCTCATCGTCTGCGGGTGTGGCGCGGCGACTGCGCGTCCGGGCCTGGTTGAGCGCCTGATTGGTGACGATCCGGTAGAGCCAGGTCGAGAACTTCGCGTCCGAGCGGAATTCCGGTAGACGCCGCCATGCCGCCACGAACGCATTCTGAGCGGTGTCCTCCGCCTCGTCCGGATCCGAGAGGATCTGCAGCGCGACCGCATAGATGCTCTGCTGGTACCGGCGGACCAGCAGCTCGAAGGCACGGGGGTCACCGGTCTGCGCACGAGCGATGATGACCGATTCGTCCACCGCTGGTTTCCCGGCCGGCGGTACGCGATGCAGAGGGGGAGTAGGGGTTCCCCCGGTTTCGATCACCCCGCGATCCTGCCAGACCGCCCGACATCCCACCACCGGAAGGGGTGATCCAGCTCATAGTGGTTCGGTCGTGCCATCTTTGCCGGTCGCGGTGTCTTATCTGGGTCGCGTATCCACGGACCTGCGCGGCGGATCACCGATCGACACCGATCATCCGATCCTTACCATCGTCCGACGCCAGCACCAGAACCACCGCACAGAAGGAGTTCTCAAGATGAGCGCCATCGACAAGATTCAGAACAAGGCCCAGGACCTCGTCGGCCAGGCCAAGGAGAAGCTCGGTGAGGTCACCGGCAACGAGGACCTGCAGGCGGAAGGGCTGGCCGACCAGGCCAAGGCCGACGTCAAGGACGCCGGCGAGGCTGTCAAGGACGTCTTCAAGAACTGAACCACCTCCCCTCATTGCGTTTTGACCCACCAGAAAGGACCCAGCGTCATGACCACCCCCATCACCGACAAGGCAGCCACCGACAAGGCAGCCACCGACAAGACCGCCACCGGCGGGTCGAGGAACCTACCGGTCGCGTCGAACTCCTCGTTGTTGACCACGCACGGCAAGACCACCATCGCTGACACCGTCGTGGAGAAGATCGCCGGTCTGGCCACCCGCGAGGTGAACGGTGTCCACGCCCTCGGCGGCGGCGTCGCCCGTGCCTTCGGAGCCGTCCGCGAACGGATCCCCGGCGCGAAGACCAGTCTGGCGCAGGGTGTTTCCGTCGAGGTCGGCGAACGTCAGGCCGCCGTCGATCTGGACATCGTGGTGGAGTACGGCGTCGAGATCGGTGAGCTGACCAAGGCGATCCGCCGCAACGTCATCGCAGCGATCGAGCGGATGACCGCTTTGGAGGTCACCGAGGTCAACATCACCGTCGGCGACGTCCACATCGAAGGCGACGACGACAAGGACGACGACTCCGCTCGCGTCCAGTGACCCAGCACCCGGAGGTCCCTGCGGTCGGTGTCGCCACCGCGGGGGCCCGGGTCCGGCCGCAGGCCCGTGAGGTCGACATCGCCGCGTCGATCAGCGACGCGGTCAGCGCGCTGCCCGGTGTCGCCGCGCTGTCTGCAGGCGAGTTCGGCCGGGTCGGCACCCTTGCCGCCGGCCGGTCGGTTCCCGGCGTCCGTGTCGACGACGAACGTGTCCAGGTCCACATCATCGCCCGGTACGGCGTGTCGCTACCCGGCACCGCAGCCCAGATCAACCTGGCCGTCGCCCCCTGGTTGGCCGGGCGCGACCTGCAGGTCGCCGTCCAGGACATCCTCCTGCCCGGCGAACAACTCGCCGATCTCGGCCCGAACCCCGACACGTCCGGTCAGGGCTGAGGCCGGCAGCGTTGGACCGACACGAAATGGACGCCCGGGCCCGCCGCGAACGGCGGATCTGGATCCGGGAGCACCACCCCGACCGCGGCGGCGACCCGGTGACTTTCGCCGAAGGCCTGGCCAGGGGTACCCGCGGTGCCCGACCCTCCGTACGCCGCACCCGGGGGGTGCGGCGTACCTGGAAGAGGTTGCGCCGAAAGATCAGAACGCTGCTCCTGCGCACGGGTCGACGCCACCGTCGATCCGGTGGACGCGTCCTGTGACGTGTCGATACGTCCTGTGACACGTCCGCACCACCGATCCACCCGCTCGAAACCTCACCCCCATCACCCAATTCATCGATCCGCCCCGGTCGCTGCCGCCGTCGTCGCGGTGCGCCGGGGTGCGAAAAGCCCTCCAAGGAGCGATTTCTCATGTCACATCAAGGAACGGTGGTCGGCCTGTTCGCCGGCCTGACGCTGGGCCTGGCCGCTGCCTTCGGCGGCTTCTGGGTCTTTCTGCTGGTGCTGGTGCTGGGCCTGATCGGCCTGGTCGTCGGCCGCGTCATCGACGGCGATCTGGATCTGGCGCAGTACCTGGGTGGCCGCCGACGCGACCGCTCGGAACGGTGAGCGCCACCGCGTCCACCGCACTGGTCGAGCACTCACCGGATGCTTCCACGCGCGGGCGGACCATCCTGGCCGACCGCGTGGTGCAGAAGATCGCCGCGCGTGCCGCTCTGGAGGTGCCGGGATGCCTGGGCTTCTCCCGCACGATCATCGGGATCGACACCCGGCGCAGCGCCGTCACCGCCACTGCCGTCACCGACGGGTCGATCACCGGATTGACCCTGTCCATCGCGGTGGCCTACCCGGCCCCCATCACCACCACCGCCCGCGCGGTCCGCACGCACGTGCAACAGCGGGTGGAAACGCTCTGCGACCTGTCGGTGGACCACATCGACATCACGGTGGCGGCTCTACCCCGCCCGCACCGGAAGGAGGCCCGGGTCCAGTGACCGACAACGCCGCGGCGCCCCCGGCCCGGTTCCCCCGCGGCCGCCGCACCGGCCCCTCCGTGCTGACGGCGCTGCTGGTCCTGGTCGTCGCCGCTTCCGCCTGCTACCTCGCTGTTCTGCGGGCCTTGAACCGCACCGGCGGCGGTGTGGATCCTGCTGTGGTGAGCCGCCATCTGTCCGGGACCCGGTGGGATGCCCCGGAGGTGCTGATCGTCGGGATCGTAGTGGCCGCAGTAGGTTTTCTGCTGGTTCTGGTCGCGATGCTGCCCGCCTCGCGTCACCTGGTGGAGCTGACCAACCCCGACAGCAGGACCGCTGCCGCCATGCCGCCCCGGAGCCTGCGCCGGACGGTGCAGTCAGCGGCGCTGGAGGTCGACGGGATCTCCACCGCCCGGGCTCGCATCGGTCGGCGCCGTATCCGCCTCGACCTCGGCACCGGTCTGCGTCACACCGGCGGGCTCACCGGAACCGCCGACACCGCTGCGACGCGGCGACTGGTGGCCCTGGACCTCTCCCGGCCCCGCACGATCGCGGCGCACCTGAGCCGAAAGGACATCTGACATGCACCGCCGCACCATCCGGGGAAACCGCATCGGGCTGACGGTGGTGGCCGTCCTGCTGCTGCTGGCCGGCGCCGCGATCGTCACCGTCAACCAGCAGGTGTTCGGTACCGCCGCCGCGGCAGGCAGGATCTACCCGCAGCAGGTGAGCAGTTGGGTGCACGGACACCACTGGATCTTCTGGGTCCTCGCCCTCGCCGCGCTCGTCGTGGCGCTACTGGCGCTGCGCTGGCTGCTCGTGCAGCTCCGCACCGATCGTGTGCACCAGCTGGTGATGGACACCGAATCGGACCTGACGCGAGGAAGCGGTCGGACCTCGCTGGCCGCGGATGCCGTGGCAGCGGCGGTGGCCGACCAGGCCGGGAGCATCACCGGGGTCCGCCGAGCCGCCGCTGTGCTGACCGGGCCGCGTGATGCCCCCGAGCTGTGGCTCGACGTCACCGTCGACGAGAACGCCGATACCGCAGGCATCCGGGCGCTCCTGTCGTCCACGGTGATCCGCGACGCCCGGCAGGCCCTTCAGATGCCCGACCTGACGATCTACCTGACCCTGCGCGTCGGCAGACGTAGTACCGCCCGACAGATCGCCTGAATCCATCCACATCACCCCCCGCACAAGGAGACATCAGTGAATACCGCCGCTCGCCGGCTCTGCGCCGAATTCCTCGGCACCGCCCTTCTGGTCGTCGGCGGTGTCGGCACCGCCGTCCTGGCCCCCCAGGTCGGACCCGTGGGCATCGCCCTGGCCTTCGGCCTCAGCCTGCTCGTCCTCGTCTACGTCCTCGGGCCCATCTCGGGTTGCCATCTCAACCCCGCCGTCACCCTCGGCATGGCGCTCTCCCGCCGGCTACCGATGCGCGAAGCAGTCGGCTACGTCATCAGCCAGGTGGTCGGGGCTGTCGTCGGGGTTCTGGTGATCCTGCTGATTGCCGCTGACCGCAACGGGTACCGCCTGGCCACCGACGGAGTGGGGGCCAACGGCTGGGGCGCGCAATCCTCCGGCGGATACGGGCTGCGCGCCGCGTTGGTGGTCGAGATCGTCCTGACCGGGCTCCTGGTGTTCACCGTTCTGACGTTGACGGCCGGTACCGATCTGACCGCGGTCGCCGCCCTGCCCATCGGGTTCGTGCTGGTGCTGTGTCACCTGATCGCCATTCCCATCGACGGGACGTCGGTCAACCCGGCCCGCAGCATCGGATCGGCGTTGCTGTCCGGCCACGTCGCGCTGGGGCAGCTGTGGCTGTTCATCGCCGCCCCCCTCGTGGGCGCCGTACTGGCCGCCGGCGCGCACCGTCTCCTGCATCCGGTCGGTGCCGACCTCGAACGCGCCGACGCCACCGCTCGCCCGGTGAGGTCGAGATGAGCATCAGGACAAGAGCATTCGCGCTGCTGGGCCGGATCACCTGGAAAGTGCTGGCCGTCTGCGGATCCCGTTACGCCCGCAACAAGCTGAATCAGTGAGTCACACCGCTGCCGTCACACCGCTGCCGTCACACCGCTGCCGTCACACGGCCGCAGTCACACGACGGTGGGACGCGGCCGGCCGGCGGCCGTCCATTCGGCGAAGGTGATGGGGATCGGCGCACTGGCCGGTAGCTGCAGGTAGATCTGCGGGTTGCCGGCATGGATGATCCAGGTGGAGCCGTGCAGGATCTGGTGGGTCAACGCGGTGGGGCGGCCGGCGGCCGTCCACTCCGAGAGCGTCGCGACATGGCCGATGCCGGCGGAGAAGTTCGTCAGCAACAGGATGGTGGGACCTCCGGCCAGGGCGACCCAGCGCTGGTTCGGGAACCTCAGCAGGGTGGGTCGGCCCAGCGCCGTCCATTGTGCGGCGCTCAGGTGCTGGAAGGTCCCGTCCGGGTTGCGCAGGATCACCGCCGGGTCGCCGTCCCACTGGGTGACGGTGGAGTTCGTGATCAGTCGGGTGGCCACGACGACCTTGGGGAATCCGGCCTGTCGCCAGCCCGCGTAGGAGACACTTTCCACGAGGGCTGCGGTCACCGCGGGAAAGTTGGTCACCGCGTAGACCGCCGGGCCGAAGGAGTAGCGGGTGTACGTGGAGTTGAGCCGGACCGGCTTCGGGTAGCCGGCGGCGGCCCACACCGCGGCGGTCAGGTAGGTGATGCGGCCGTTGACGGTGGTGTATAGGGCGTTGTTGTAGCCGATCGAGTACACCAGGATCTGGGGGCGGGGGAGAACGGTGGTCCACGTGGTCTGCGGTCCGGTGGACAACAGGCTCCGACCCGCGCCGATCTGGCTCGTCCCCGATGGCAGCACGACGGTGGCGGTGGTCCCCGCCGGTAGGTCGATCGTCACCGCCGCATCGGCGGTGGCATCCGGGCGCGACCACGCGACGCGAATCGTTCCCCGGTCGGTGATGTGGGTGGCCGACGCCGATGTCATGCCGGTGATCAGCTGCGGGGTGATGGTCAGGTTGGCCCAGTCCACCGACCCGACGCTCTGCTTGAGGCCGGCGATGTCCTGGCTCATCCAGGAGTCCACGGCGCCGAGCATGAAGTGGTCCTGGCTCGCGCCGTCCGCGGCGCCGCCCCAACCCTCGGTCAGCGCGGTGGCACCGGAGGCGGCGATCGCGCCGTAACCACGGCCGGCGGTGGAGATGACGGCCTGGTAGGCGATGTCGTCGCGGCCCATCGCGGACAGTGCGGTGAGCATGGGACCGATCGAGATCTCTCCCAGCTTGAACCGTCCGCCCGCGGCGGTGATCGAGGTCAGCAGGGCGGTGCGGGTCGAGGCGATCTGCGCCGCCGGGACGATGCCGGCGGCCAGCGGGACGGCGTTGGACGCCTGGTCGGGGCCGTAGTCGCCGGTCGGGGTCAGCCATCTGCTGTTGATCGCCGCGGCCAGAGCCGCCGCCCGGGCGCTCCAGACCGCCACGTCCGGCCGGCCGAGGACCCGGCCGATGTTGGCCATGGTGGTGAGAGCGTTGTAGAGGCCGACATTCTCGATCAGGGCGTTGTTCAATGCATACCCGGTGCCGTTGGGGCCCTTGGCCTCGGTGAACCAGTCACCCAGGGCCGTTCCGATCAGCCCGGTCCCGCCGCGACCCAGTTGCCCGTTGAGGTAGTTCAAGTACCTCTGCATGTTGGGGTAGTAGGTACTCATCGTGGTCGCGTCGCCGTAGCTGCGGTAGAGATCCCACGGCATTTGCACGAGCGTGCCGCCCCAGTTGACGTCATCTCGGAAGCCGCCCGGGAACACCGTGTACTCCGGGGCGGTGTCGGGGATCAGGCCGGCCGGGGTCTGCGAGTCGGCGATGATGTGCTCGATCCGCTGCCCGTAGGTGCCGGCCACGCCGGGCTGCTGGTAGCCGAGGTTCTGGTGGGCGGCCAGGGCGTCGAAGACCAGGTGGACTTCCTCCAGCCAGCCGAGTTTCTCCCGGTCCGGGCAGTCGGTGAGCACCGACATCGAATTGTTGGTGATGGCCCGGGATGTCAAGGAGTGCAACGTCGTCAGGGTCGGGTCGGAGGAGTTGAAGGATCCGGCTGCGTCGGTGTCGGTGGACAGGTCGATGGCGGACAGGGTGGCCGGCGTGGGCGGTGACGGCATTCCCTCGAGCTGGACGTAGCGGAAGCCGTGGTAGACGAATTGCGGGTGCCACGTCTGCACGGCGGAGGCGCTGCCGCTCAGGGTGTAGGAGTCGTACAGCCCGGCGAACGAGGACGAGTTGACCAGTCCGGTGGAGGCCGAGACGACCTCGGTGGGAGTCAGCTTGACCCTGGTTCCGGCCGGTCCGCTCACGTGCAGCACCGGCCAGCCGCCGACCTGCCGCCCGAAATCGACCACGTACACGCCGGGCGCCGGTTGGGTGATGCCGACGGAGGTGACCGTGTCCTGCTCGATGATCGGCGGCCCGATCTTGGCGGTCAACCGCAGCCCGGGCGGCATGGCCGCGATGACGGCAGTGCTCCAGGTGGCGAGCGTCGTTCCCGGCTGCTGCCAGCCGGGTGTGACCCGCCCGTTGTCGAAGTCCTCGCCGCCGTACCAGTCGGCCACCGTCGTCGGGCCGGTGGTGGCCTGCCATGTCGGGTCCGTCGCGACCGACCCGGACGTTCCGTCGCCGTAGCTCAGCGTCAGGGTTGCGTTCACCGCGACCGGGCCCGCCACGTGCGAGAGCTTGGAATAGCGCCCCGGACTGGTCGCCTCGGCCCAGATTCCCGACCCCAGTTGGACGCCGATCCGGTGAGAGCTGTTGTTGGCCACCAACGCTGTGATGTCGTAGGTGGAGTAGTAGGCGCGGGTGTCCACCGAATATCCCGGCTCCAGCACCGCCGGCGACACCGGCGCGCCGTCGATCGTGGCGCTGTAGACGCCCTCGCCGGAGATCGACAGGGACGCCGAGACCAGGCCGGCCTTCACCGAGAAATCCTTGGCCAGGATCGGCAGCGCCACCGGCGACGCCCCGCCCACCACCGGGGCCGACGCCCAACCCGCTGCTGTGATCCACTGACCGGTCGGCGCGGTGGGCGCGGTGGGCGGAGACCCGCTGGAGGAATGCGCGGGCGCGGTGGTGCGCGTGCCGGCAGCGGCCTGCGCGGGCGAGGACAGCGCGAGGACCAGCACCGAGACCGCGAACACCCCGGCAGCGGAGCGCCACCCACCGATCATCGAGTGGGGCCACGTCCGAGGGTGTGGCCGACAGCGCTGGGAACAGCACGAACAACAGGCACAGCAGTCCCCCTCAGCAGCCGCGGCGTTACTCGTCGCTTCACCGAGCGAGAAGACCTGGTCAATATAGCCGCGCCGTGCCGGCCTTCCAAACACTCGTCGGCACGGTTGGGTGGCGAGCTCGGGCTGCTCAGCAGGTCAGACCGTTGTGGCCGAACGGGGTTGGTGCCACACTCGGGTCGGCGTGCGTCTGCCCGGGCCGGGTCGACGAGAGGGTTCTGATGAAGGCTCTGCCGGTCGTTGCGCGCAGGAGCATCGTGGTGCTGCTGGCGATGTCGCTTCTGGGCGTGGGCGTGGGTGTCGGCCTGCCTGTTGCCCAGGCGAATGCCCCGGCGCCGGTGCGGGCTGCTGCGGCTGGTCTGCGGTCGCTGGCCGGGGGATTCAAGGCGGGTGGTGGACGGTTCCTGGACACCCGGGTCGGGACGGGCGCGCCCAAGGGAGCGGTCGGGCCGGGGAAGTCCATCACCGTGCAGACCTACGCCTCCGACCCGGTGGCGATCGACCTGACGGTGACCGGGGCGACCGGGGCCGGTTACCTCACCGCGTATGCCAGTGGCGGCCCGCGGCCCACGGTGTCGAACCTGAACTTCGTGGCGGGTCAGACGGTTGCGAACCTGGCCATCGTGCCGGCAGGCAGCGACGGCAACATCGTCCTGTTCAACGGGTCCAGCGGCACCGTGCAGATCATCGGGGACTACGGCGGCTCCTACCCCGCCACGGCCCCCACCGGCTCCGGATATCTCGCGCCCGGTCAGGGGAGTGGTTCGAGTCTGAACTTCACCCCCGGTCAGACCGTCTCCAACCTCGTGGTCGTATCGACCTTCGATGCCGGCTACGTCCCGTTTTTCAACGGCTCTCCCAATGGGTCGGTGCAGATCGTCGCCGACATCGTCGGCTACTACGCGGGTGGCCCCGGCCTGCCGTGGACCCTGCCGCAGAAGATCGACGCGGCCAATGCGTTGACGTCGGTGTCGTGTGCGGTCCCGGTCAGTGCCATCAAATGCGTCGCCGTCGATAATCTCGGAAATGCCTTGATCAGCAGCGCCGTCGACGCCACCGCCAAGTGGACGAAGCCGGCGACCGTCGACGACGTCGCTCTGACGTCGGTGGCCTGCGCCACCAAGTTCTGCATCGCGCTGGACGTGTCCGGCCGGGCGACGGTGTTCAACGGGACGTCCTGGTCGGCGCCGTCCGCGGTGGCGATTGCGAAGGAGGCGCTACGCCGGGTCAGCTGCGCGCCGACGTCGTGCATCGCCACCGGGGCCACCACGGCGGTGCAGTACAACGGAACCACGTGGAAGGCTCCGGTGATCCTGGACCCGGCCCACCACCTGCAGAACGTCTCCTGCCTGTCGGCGACATTCTGCCTGGCGGTCGACGGGTCGGCCGGTGCCGATGGCAAATCCTTCCAGTTCAACGGAACGACGTGGTCGAAACCGACGCCCATCGTCTCCGGCGGGAAGGTCCGAACGGTCGCATGCGACATTCCTTACTCGGAGGGCCCGGATCTTGCCTTCTGCGTGGCCGGTGACACCAGCGGCAACGGTTTCCGGTACGACGGAAGGTCTTGGGTCGAGCAGAAGGCGGTCAACCCGGACAAGGGGGGAATCCGGTTCCTCGCCTGCAGCAGGGACCCATACACCCTGTGCTTCGCCGGAGGCTGGGTACCGGCGACGATCATCGAGCCCGCCCCCTCCGGGGTGAGTCCGGCGTGACCCTCCGACCCGCCCATCGTCGTCGGACCAGTCTGATCGGTGCGGGTAGCGTCCGTCTGTTGCAACGAGAGGTGGACGATGACGGGCGATGTGAGTGCGGTGGCAGTAGGTCGGCAGGTGCGTTCGCCGGGGTCGGTCCGCCGGTCGCGGTGGATCATCGGCGCGTGCATCCTGCCGGTGTTCGTGTTCAAGGTCGTGCTGGCGGCCCGGACCTTCGGGACGAACGATGTGGTCGCCTGGGGTGACTTTCTCGGAGGCGAGCGGTCACACGGTCCGGTCGGCATCTACGGGCTGACCCAGTTTCCGAACAGGTCCTTCTACAACCACCCCCCGCTCATCGGGTACTACCTGGCCCTTCTGAACTGGGTGCAGGATCTGGGTCTGCCGTATCGGTTCACACTGCGCACCGTCTCCAGCCTGGCCGACGTGGGCACGACGTTCCTCACGTTCGAACTGCTCCGCAGGATCCGTCCCGTCCGGCACGCCACTGCGGCAGCCGTCGTGGTCGGGTGGAGCCCGATCCTGGTGATGGTGTCCGGGTTTCACGGCAACACCGATCCGATGTTCATCATGTTCGCGCTGCTGAGCGTGTACCTGCTGCTCCACCGCCGCTGGCCGGCACTTGCCGGAGCGGCGATCGCCGTGGCCGTCGGGATCAAGATCGTTCCGATGGTGCTGATCCCGGCGCTGGCGGTGTACGCGTGGAAGCGGAATCCGAAGGCGCTGTTGCGGGCCGGGGCGGGGTTCGTCGTCGTCTTCGGTCTGTCGTGGGGGCCGGCACTGGCCGGCCAGGCCACCGCGGTGCGCCTCGACGTGATCGGCTACGGCGGGGTCGGACACTCCCCGTGGGGTTTGGTCGAGATCGCGCACTGGTTCGGCGATCCGTGGTGGATCGCGGCGCTGGAGGGACCGGGCCGCAGCGTGGTGGTGATCATCTGCGCGGTCCTGCCGGCAGTGGCGGTCTGGCGGCGGCCGGACTGTCTGCTCCTCGCGGTGGCGTGGTCATTGATCGGTTTCCTGGTGTTGGCGCCCACCTGGGGGGTGCAGTACATGGTGTGGCCGGTCGTCGCCTGCGCGGTGGTCGGCCTCGGTTGGGCGGTTGCCTTCAACGTGTTCGGTGGTCTGGCGCTGTTCCTGATCTACGACCGGTGGAGCGGTGGGTTGCCCTGGTACCAGGCCTGGGCCGATGCGCAGTTCCGGAACCCGGAGATCGTCCTGATGATGATCGCCTGGCTCGTGCTGGTGGCCGCCTGGGTGCAGGCCACCCGAACGATCATCGGGGCGGTCCGGTCACCGACTCGAGCAGTAGGCCGTCGAGGCCGCGGATGACGAAATACGGCTGGTAGCCGGGCGGCCGGGCGACCCGCAGGCCAGGGATGTTCTTCAGCAGGGACACCGACACCTCGAGTTCGAGCCGGGCCAGTGGGGCCCCGATGCAGAAGTGCAGACCGCCGCCGAAACCGATGTGCGTGGACTCCCCCCGGGCGGCGTCGAACACGTCGGGATCGACGAAGCGGTCAGGGTCACGGTTGGCCGAACCGAACATCATGCCGATCCGCTCCCCGACCGCGAACGAGCGGCCACCGATCTGCACGCCGTCCTCCAGCACCCAACGCTCGAACAGCTGCAGCGGAGAATCCCAGCGCAGCATCTCCTCGACCACGACGGCCGGCGCCACCTCGCCGTCGACCACCCTGGACCACTGATCGGGATGAGCGAGCAACGCGCGCATCCCGTTTCCGAGCGTGTTGACGGTGGCCTCGTGCCCCGCATTGAGCAGAACGATGACAGTGCAGACGATCTCGTCGACGGTGAGCTTCTCGCCCTGGTCCGCCACCTGGACGAGTTCGGAGATCAGGTCGTTCTGGGGTCGGGTGCGTCGGGCCTCGATCAGGGCGTGCACGTAGTCGATGAACTCCGCCGCCGCGCGGTCGGCCGCCGCCCGCTCGAGGTCGCTGATGGCGAACTCGTACATCTTCACGATGGCGTGCGACCAGTCCAGCATCCTCGGCCCGTCGACCAGCGGAACGCCGAGCAGCGTGCAGATGACGGCGACCGAGAAAGGCTGGGCGTAGCCCGCGATCAGGTCGAACGGGTCGGCCTTCGCCGCCGCCAGGTGCTCGGTGGCCAACACCTCGATCGTCGGCCGCAGCGCGGCGATGGAACGCGCGGTGAAGACCTTGGTGATCAATCGGCGGAGTCGGGTGTGGTCGGGTGGTTCGAGGTTCAGCAGCGACCACCGTTCGGAGGCATTGAAGTGGGCCCAGCGTGGGTCGTCGCCGCTCCGGCCGAATTGCTGGTCGGTGTAGCGGTGCCGGTGGGCCCGGCCCAACCGCCGGTCGCGCAACGCCGCGTTGACGTCGTTGAAACCGTTGAGCAGGAACAGGTCCCGGGCCGGATAGTAGAGCACCGGGCCGAGCTCCCGCATCCGGTGGTAGACCGGATAGGGGTCGGCGATGAAGGCGGGATCCTGCGGGTCGAAACCAACGGCAGCGGGATCGAATTCAACGGTCACGAGTCAGGTTAGCGTCCCACCCGCCTACGCTCTGGTGATGGCGGCCGACAGTGCACAGGTGGTGATGGACGGCCACCGATTCGGGCTGACCAACCTGTCCAAGGTGCTGTACCCAGCGACGGGCACCACCAAGGCCGACGTCATCGGCTACTACGCCGAGGTCGCCGCGGTGATGATTCCGTTGGTCCAGGGTCGGCCGGTGACCCGTAAGCGCTGGCCCAACGGGGTCGGGACCACACCGTTCTTCCACAAGAACGTCGACCGGGGGACCCCGTCGTGGATCCCCACCCGGGAGATCCCGCACTCCGACCGCACCATCACCTACCCCCTGATCGACTCGCCGGCCACGCTGGCCTGGCTGGGCCAGAACGCCGCGCTGGAACTGCATGTCCCGCAGTGGCGATTCGCCGACGACGGGTCGGTCGGACGGCCGGATCGGGCCGTGTTCGACCTGGACCCCGGTCCGGGGGTCGATCTGGCCCAGTGCGCCGAGGTCGCCAGGGCCATCCGCCGCCGCCTGACGGACCTGGAGCTGACGGCCTATCCGGTGACGAGCGGTTCCAAGGGGCTGCACCTCTACGTCCCGCTACCGGGAACCCAGACTTCGGAGGAGGTCTCGCAGTTCGCCAAGCTACTGGCCGAGACCGTCGAGAAGGACCTCCCGGCCCTGGTCGTGTCCAGGATGTCCAAGGTGCTGCGCGCCGGGAAGGTGTTCATCGACTGGTCGCAGAACAACGCCTCGAAGACCACCATCGCGCCGTACTCGTTGCGCGGTCGGGAGTTCCCGACGGTTGCGGCCCCGCGGACCTGGGCCGAGCTGGAGGACCCGGGCCTCGCCCACCTGGACTACCGGGAGGTCATCGAACGGGTCAGGAGCGGGCTCGACCCGTTCGGCGCGGACTCCGCAGGCGCGCAGACGGTGTCCAACAGGCTGGCCGCCTACCGCTCGAAGCGGTCGGCCGAACGGACTCCCGAACCGGTCCCCCCGGCCGATGCAAGGCGCGGCGCAGCGACCGGCACCTCCACCGGTGACACCTTCGTCATCCAGGAGCACCATGCCACCGCACTGCACTGGGACTTCCGTCTGGAGCACGACGGCGTGCTGGTCTCGTGGGCGGTCCCGAAGGGTATTCCGACCTCCTCGCAGCACAACCGGCTGGCGGTGCAGACCGAGGACCACCCCCTGGAGTACGCCGATTTCGCCGGCACCATCGGGCACGGGGAGTACGGCGGGGGAGAGGTCACCATCTGGGACTCCGGTCACTACCGCCTGGAGAAGTGGCGGGACGGCGAAGTGATCGTCATCCTCGACGGCGTGCGGGCCACCGGGCGGTTCGCGCTGATCAGGACCAAACAGGGCGCCGGCGCCGGTGATGCGGCCAAGGGCAACCAGTGGCTGATGCACCGCACCAAGGACCAGCCGGACCTGGAACCGGTGGCGCCGCAGGAGGGCCGCAAATTCGGCTCGGACCGCAAGATCGTGCACCGCCTGCCGCCGACCGACCTGCTGCCCATGTTGGCGAGCCCCGGCACGCTCGCCGACGTCGTCGGTGACGACTGGCGATTCGAGGGGAAGTGGGACGGGGTCAGGGCCGTCGTCGAGATCGGTGAGGGACACTTCCGGCTGGTCAGCCGCAACGGCAACGACATCACCGCCGCCTATCCCGAACTGCGGGCGCTCGCCAGGACGTTGACCGGTCACGTGGTCGTGCTGGACGGCGAGATCGTGGCGATGGATGGGCAGGGCCGGTCGGACTTCGGCCTTCTGCAGCGCCGGATGAAGTTGACGAAACCGCGTGAGATCGCCGCGGTGTCCATCGAAGTGCCGGTGCAGCTCCTGGTCTTCGACATCCTGCACCTGGACGGGATCTCCCTACTGCGCAAGACCTACGACGACCGCCGCCGGATACTGACCGCGCTGGCGCCGGGCGGTGGTCCGGTGACGGTGCCGGAACCGCTGCCCGGCCCGGCCCGGGATGCGTTGGCGCACACCGTCGAGCGCAGGTGGGAGGGGATCATCGCCAAGAGGGCCGGGTCGACCTATCTGCCGGGTAGGCGGTCCCGCACCTGGATCAAGATCAAGAACATCATCGACCAGGAGATCGTCGTGGTGGGTTGGCGTCCGGGCAACGGGCGTCGGGCCGGCGGTATCGGAGGTCTGCTGATGGCGGTGCCCGCGAAGGACGGCCTCGAGTTCGTCGGGCGGGTCGGCACTGGTTTCACCGACGCGGCGCTGGACGATCTGCAGGCGATGCTGGAGCCGTTGGCCAGTCCGACCTCGCCTCTGTCACACCAGCTGCCGAGGGCCGACGCGCTCGGGGTGCACTGGGTGCGACCGGAGCTGGTCGGCGAGGTGACGTACTCGGAATGGACCCCCGACCACCACCTGCGCCACCCGGTCTGGCGCGGGCTCCGGCCGGATCGGACGGTGGACGACCTCACGTAGCGCCCGGGGCCGGGGATCTTCGCCCACGGTCGATGTGTCAGGCTCGTCGTCAGGGGCACCCCGTTCCGACCCCCTTGGAGGCGACGTGTGCGGTCTGAGCGGCGAGATCCGGTTCGACGGCCGCCCTGCCGACGTCGACGCCGTGGTCCGGATGTCGTGCGTGCTGGAGCCACGGGGCCCCAACGGTCAGGGAGTGTGGCAGTACGGCCGGGTCGCGCTGGCGCATCGCCGGCTCTCCATCATCGATCTGTCCGATGCCGGCGCGCAGCCGATGGTCGACTCCGCACTCGGCCTGGGCGTGGTGTTCAACGGCTGCATCTACAACTACCGGCAACTGCGCGAAGAGCTCGCCGGAGACGGCTACCGGTTCTTCTCCACCTCGGACACCGAGGTGGTCCTCAAGGCCTACCACCGGTGGGGCACCGACTGCGTCGACCACTTCCTCGGCATGTTCGCCTTCGTGCTGGTGGAACGTGATTCCGGCCGGACCGTGCTGGCCCGCGATCGGCTCGGTATCAAGCCCCTCTACCTGTCCCAGGACGGTGCACGCCTCCGCTTCGCCTCGACCCTGCCGGCGCTGTTGGCCGGCGGGGATCTCGATACCACGATCGATCCCGTTGCGCTGCAGCACTACATGAGCTTCCATGCCGTCGTACCACCGCCCCTGACGATTCTGGCCGGGGTCCGAAAACTTCCACCCGCCACCGTGCGGGTGATCGAGTCCGACGGTGTCGGTCATGACATCACCTACTGGAACCCGTTGCACGCCAGGGTTGCTCGATATGCAGGCCTGTCCGGCGGCGAGTGGGAGGATCTGGTCCTGACGACGCTGCGCACCGCCGTGCAACGCCGCATGGTCGCGGACGTCCCGGTCGGTGTCCTGCTCTCCGGCGGGATCGACTCCAGCGTGATCGTTGCCCTGCTGGCACAGGAGGGCCAGCAGGACCTGCAGACGTTCAGCATCGGCTTCGAGGCCGTCGGCGATGCGGAGGGTGACGAGTTCGAGTTCTCCGACCTCGTGGCGAAGGAGTTCGGCACCGATCACCACCGACTGATGATTCCGTCGTCGCAGGTGCTCGACGGTCTGGACGGGGCCGTCGGCACGATGAGCGAGCCGATGGTCAGCCACGACTGCGTTGCCTTCTACTCACTGTCCCAACAGGTCTCCCAGCACGTGAAGGTGGTGCAGTCCGGCCAGGGCGCAGACGAGATCCTGGCCGGATACGAGTGGTATCCGCCGCTGGCCGGGGTGGCCGACGACAGCGTGGAGGATGCGCTGGCCGTCTACTCGGCCAACTTCTTCGACCGTACGCACGCCGAGCTGGCCGGGATCCTGCAGCCGGAGTGGATGAGCGCCACCGACCACAGCCGCGCGCTGGCCCGGGAGCACTTCGGCCGGCCCGGTGCGGATACCGCGCTGGACCGTGCCCTGCGGCTGGATTCGCTCGTCATGCTGGTCGACGACCCGGTCAAGCGGGTCGACAACATGACCATGGCGTGGGGCCTGGAGGCGCGGACCCCGTTCCTGGACCACGAGTTCGTCGAGCTCGCCGCCGCCGTTCCGCCGGCGCTCAAGCTGGCCGGCGGCGGGAAGGGTGTCCTCAAGGAAGCGTCCCGGAAGGTCTTGCCGTCGGCGGTGATCGACCGCAAGAAGGGCCACTTCCCGGTCCCGGCGATCATCAACCTCCAGGGCCGCTATCTGGACCGGGTGCGGGAGGCGTTGCACGCACCGGAGGCCAGGTCGAGGGGCCTGTTCCGGACCGACTACGTGGAAAGGCTGCTGGCCGACCCCAACCGGTACCGGACGAACCTGGGATCGAATCAGCTGTGGCAGATCGGTTTGCTCGAGATGTGGTTGCAGCGGCATGGTATCGGCTAGCCCGGCGTTGCGGGTGGACGACCGGGAGAAGATCAGGACCATCGCGTCCGTCCCGGGCGCCTGGTGTCCGTCGCTGTCCCCCGAGGGTGACCTGGTCGCCTTCATCTGTGATCGATCGGGTATCCCGCGTGTCGAGATCACCGGTACAGCAGCAGATTCGTCACTCGATGTCGTGACGGTGTCCGGGCCGGACCAGGAGGCCATCTCGGTTGCCTGGTCGCCGGACGGGCAATGGCTGACGTACCTCGTGTCCCCGGGCGGCTCCATCCGGGCCGAATTGCACGTCGTCCGGCCCGACGGGAGCGATCGACGACTGCTGGCCGGTGGCGGGGCGCTGGAGACCGTCTTCGCCGGGACCTGGACCGCCGCGCCGGGGCGATACGCCTTCACCCTGGCCGACGGTGTCGGACCGGATGCGGCGGTGTGGTTCGTCGATGTGGGCTCCGGCGATCTCACGCCGGTGCCGGCCTCCGTCGGGATCGGCTTCTGCGTCGTGACGTCGGTCAGCCGGGACGCAGCGCAGGTCGTCGTCCGGTGCGGACCCCGTGGTCGGCGGCGCCTCCTCCTCCTCGATGCCATCGGGTCCGGATCGCCGCTACCGTTGCTGGCGAACGACTTCCCAGGCGGCGGGGACACTGGCGAGGACGGCCGGTTCGCTGCTGACGGACAGAGCGTCTTCCTGCGGACCAGCGCCGGTCGTGACCGGATCGTGCTCGGCCGGGTCCCGATGTCGGCCGACGGTCGACCGGGCCGGATGACGGTGATCGCGGCGAACGACGGGGCGGATGTCGAGTCGTACGCGGTCAGGGCCGAGGGGTCGGCGATCGTGGTCTGGAACGTGGAGGGCCGGAGTGTTTGCGAGGTGGTGGATCTCGGGGCCGGGGTGACGGCGCAGGTGTGTCTGCCGGAGGCCGTGATGCCCGGCTGGTCCCTGCACCGGGACGGCACTTCGATGGTGGTGGAGCTGACCGGCCCGACCAGTCCCCGGTACCTGGCGCACCTCTCGTTGCCCGGGCCATCGGCGGCTCGGCGACTCGTCGGCCTGCCGCCCGCCGAGTTGCCGGACACCGTGGTCGTCCCCCGACTGTGCCGTTTTCGATCTGCAGACGGGCTGGATCTGCAGGGCTGGCTCTACCGACCCGCCGGGGCGACCGGCCGGGAGCCGACGGTGGTGTCGTTCCACGGCGGTCCGGAGAGCCAGGAGAGGCCGGCCTTCTCGTTGTTGACGCAGTCGTTGATCGCTGCCGGCATCACCGTGTTCGCACCGAACGTCCGTGGTTCCAGTGGCCATGGCAGCGCCTTCATGGCGGCCGATGACGGGGCCGATCGGGAGAGTTCCTTCCAGGATGTACCGGCCACCGTCGACTTCCTGGTCGAGAACGGCTGGGCCACCAGGGGTTGCATCGGTGTCCAGGGTTGGTCCTACGGTGGCTACCTGGCGTTGACGGCTCTGGCCCGCTGGCCGGACCTGTTCGCCGCCGGCGCCGCCCACGCGGGCATCTCGGACCTGCTCTCGTTCTTTGCGGAGACCGAAACCTGGATGGCGGCGGCCTCGGTCACCGAGTACTGCGACCCGGAGGAGCAGGCGGATCTCCTGCGGGTGCTCTCACCACTGACCCACCTGTCGCAGGTGCGGTCGCCGACGCTACTGGTGCACGGCGATCGCGACACCAATGTGCCGGTGGCCGAGTCCATCCGCGCCCACGTCGCGCTCAAGGGCACCGGCGTGCCCACCGACCTGCTGTTGCTCCCGGGGGAAGGGCACACCATCGTGGCGGCCGGTCATCGCGTCCAACTCGCCCTGCGCATCTGTGATTGGTTCCTGGAGTGGCTGACGTGACGGGCGAACCGCTCGAGGGCGGTCTGCTCGAGGGCGGTCTGCTCGAAGGATATGGCCCCGGACCGCTGGACGAGGCCGTCGATTCGGTCGGGCGGGTGCGAAAGCCCTACCGGCAGATCATGACTGCCCTCGACGCGATCGGCCCCGAACGCCTGCAGCACCGGGCGGAGGATCTCGAGCGGAGCCGGTCGGAGCAGGGCATCGTGTTCACCGCGCAGGTCGACGGGCATCCCCAACAGCAGGTGTTCCCGCTGGACCCGGTGCCCCGGCTGATCGGACATCGATCGTGGTTGCATGTCGCCGCCAGCGCCGCCCAGCGCGCACGAGCGCTCAATGCGTTTCTCGCAGACGTCTACGGGGACGATGTGCCCGATAGTGCGGTGGCCGGTGAGAAGCGTGTACCGGAGATCGTGGCCGCGGGTATCATGCCGGCTCAGCTCCTGGCGCGGGTCCCCGGGTACCGTTCCGCCGCAACGGGTTTGTCTGCGCCCGGGCGGGCCAGAGCCACGGTGCTCGGGCTGGACCTGCTGACGGACTCCGACGGACGCTGGGTCGTCCTGGAGGACAATCTGCAGGTGCCGTCCGGACTCGGCTATGCGTTGGCGAACCGGCGGACGGCGGCCGCAGTCCTAGCTGAACTACATTCCAGCGCCACGGGTCTGCTGTCCACCGACGCCATCGGTGCGCAGCTGTTACGGGCGCTGCAGGACGCTGCGCCCGGAAGATGCCCGCGGGAGGTCCCGCAGGTGGTGGTGCTCTCCGACCGCCCGGCGAATTCGGCCTGGTACGAACACCAACTGCTGGCGGCCGAGATGGGCGTGCCCGTCGTGCATCCGGACGATCTGGTCGCCGACGGCGACGGGGTGGCGGCGCGCACGCCGGAAGGGCTCGTGGACGTCGATGTGGTCTATCGGCGATTGGGCGGAGACGAACTCCTCGGTGACACCTTCGCAGGACGTCTGCTACGCAATGCATCTCGTTCTAGATCGGTCTCGATCGCCAATGCGCCGGGAAACGGGGTCGCCGACGACAAGGCCGTCTACGCCTTCGTCGGGCCGATGATCCGGTTCTACCTCGGTGAGGAGCCGGTGCTGGCCGACGTCGGCACCTGGCTGCTGGCCGACCCCGCGCAGTACGCGGCGGTGCGCGGCCGGATGGGCGAGCTGGTCGTCAAACCCGTCGACGGATCGGGCGGCGCGGGCGTGATGATCGGCCCGGACCTGACCCGTCGGCAGGTGATCGAACTGGAGGCCGCGGTCGCCGCTGCGCCGCACCGGTACATCGCGCAGGAGGTCATCCACTTCTCCACCCATCCCACCTTCATCGACTCCGCGTTGCGGCCACGGCATGTCGATCTACGCATCTTCGTGCTCTCAGGCGCCGAGACGGTGGTGGTCGAGGCCGGTCTGACCAGGGTGGCGCTGCAGGCCGACGGATTGCTGGTGAACTCCTCCCAGGGCGGCGGCTCCAAGGACACCTGGCTGATGGGCGACCACTGATTCAGCCCAGTGGTTCCGCCGTCCCTTGCCGGCGATGAGCAGGACGGTGCCGGCGACGAGAAGCGCGAGGCCCGCACCGGCTTCGGCGGCCAGAGCACCGACGCCCGTATCGGCCAGGCCCGAACTGGCTTGGGCGGGAGGCGAGGCCGTGGACGCGGACCCGGACCCGGGAACGGGAACGGAGAGGGCACCAACCCGAGCGGTGACCACGATGACCTCTCCGGCCTGGTGCGTGTATTTCAGCGTGGAACCGAGGATGATCGAGCCGAAGGCGGAGATGGTGCCGGTCTCGGCGTTGGCTCCGCCAGGGTTGATCGAGACCTGTTGTCCCACAGCGAAACCGTCCGTGGTGCTGTTGCCCGACACGCCGTCACCGGTCTGGACCGGTATCTCGCGCTGCCCGGCCGTGACATTGTCGCTGACCGTCGTCCCGGGTCGGATGGAGACGGGCACCACCGGACCCTCGGTGAAGCAGGTCGACTCCAGCGGAGACGCCTGCACCGACGTGCCGACGATCTGGCCGAGCGTGCCGGCAGCCGTCATCTCCAGCGGTGCCGCGGCTGCGCCGGTGGCGGAGTACGTCATCGCGCAGCGGCCGACGTTCGCGCCGCCGGTGGCGCCGTTGCCCGGGAGCGGCAGCGTGACACCGGCCGGCGGCGGGGTCGCGGGTCGTTCCAGGGCCGGGTAGTCGATGTCCAGGGTGCCGGTGGTGGGCGGTTCGGCGCCGGCGTCGATCACCCCGTAGTCCCAGACCAGGTGGTAGTCGCTCGCGCTGTTCCAGGTCGACTGACGGGCATCGAACCGTACTGCCCTGGGGGCGCTGCCGCGGGCCGCGATCATCAGCGCGGCCTCGCCCGGCTTGAACTGGGAGGCGATGAAATCGATGCCGCCGTTGACGTAGGTGGCCGATTCACCGTGCTGGGTCAGCAGATTCGGATCTCGGCGCATGTCGTTGAGCAGGGCTGCGTGTTCCTGCGCATTCAGGGGTGCGCCGTCGATGTGGGTGAAGGCGATCGGATCGGTATCGCCGGTGACCGGGACGAAGCGCTCGACCCGCTGGTTGTACATCTGCACCACGAACTCGGTCGGAGCCTCGCCCACCGGCGTCACACCAACGGGTTTCAGATTGAATCCGGCGAACTTGCCGCTGCCCGACACCGTGGGATCGCTCATCGCGTTGCCCTCCCAGTTGAACGGCACGTCGATCCAGCCCCGCTTGGACCACGCCTGGTAGGTCTCGGCATACTTGTTCCACTCGGCGATCCGGTCGGTCACCCGGCTGATGGCGCTGTTGTAGTCCACATCGTTCGGGGCGAATCCCTGTCCCTCGACGTAGCCGCGGACCAACTCGGCCAGATCACCGCCGCCTTTGTCGAACTCGATCAACGGCAACGGTTTTTTCAGGAACAGGGACCCGATGTACCTGGCCTGATAGCCCAGGCGGGTGTCCAGCAGGCTGACGGTCTTGATCTTCAGGGCTTCGGGTTTCAGCATGGCGGCGAAGTCCCGGATCCAGTCCAGCGAGCTGGCCGCGCGGGATCGGACCACCATCAGGAAGTCGTATTTGGTGGCGAGCGCCTGCAACGAGGCCAACTCGTCCGGTCCCACACCGAACAGCTCCGCGACCTCGGCGGAGTCGAGGCGGGCCCCGCTCTTGATCGTGGACACCGACTCCGCGACGGCCGCAGCCGAGGAGGCGTCGGTGACGGCGGAGGCCGCCGCGGTGGCGCTGGCGTCCTGGATCTGCTGCGTGGTCCGGACGGCCCGCACCGCGTCGGTGCTGGTCGCCAGCTTCCCGATCGCCCACGGCACGGCGAACTGCCCGATGGCGTCGGTGCTCAGTGCGGTGTAGTCCTGCACGGTCTTGGCGTAGTTGCCGGTGTGCCAGTCGTTGTCCAGCGTCGTGAAGTACTGGTACACGGCGTTGGAGGCCTTGCTGAACAGCTGGGCCGAGCCTTCGGCCGCAAGGCCCGCATTTGCCTGCAGGACTGGAACCAGGAGCGACGCCGTGCTGCCGGCGAACTGCTCCTTCTGCGCCTGCGTGAAGGAGTCCCAGACCTCCGATTGGTATTGCGCGACCGCGTGCACGGTGGAGACCGACAGGCCGGGCAGGCTGATCAACCCCGTCACCATGCCGGCCGCGGCGTTCCACAATCCCTGCACCCCGCCGACGGCCAGTCCCCCGGCCACGGCGAACCCGTCGGTCCTGGGGATGACGATGGAGTCGTCGATGCCGACCCGGTGGGTCAGGTCGTCGGGCGTGCTCAGGATGTCGGTGTCTGCCTTGGTGGTGAACGTGGTGCCGTCGTCCCGGGTCACGGTGGCCCACGGCGCGAACGTGATCGTGGCCGACGTGCCCCCGCTGCGCGAAGGTCCCCCGTTGCCGCTGATCGGGTCGCTGTAGGCGGTGAGCACCTTGAGCGTGAAGTCCTTCGTGTCGCCGGGGGAGAGCATCAACTGACCCGGGTTGGTCAGTGATTTCGGGTCGACCCCGACCCCGTCGTACGACAATCCCTGCAGGCCGGCGTTCCCGGCCACCTCGGCGAACATCGGGCCGACGTCTTCGCGGGCCGAGTCGGACAGGTTGTGCACCGAACCGGTCACCGTGATCGGTGTGCCGGCGGGCAGCAATGTGCCGCCGGGTGGATTCACGACGTGCGAACTGAACCGCAGGTAATATTTCGGATCCGCGTCCAGGCGGGTCTTGCCCAGCGCCCGCAGGGTCGACCCATCGGCTGCTGCCGCCGTCACCAGGGACGTGAAGTCCACCTTGCCGTCGTCGGTGACCGTGTAGACGGCGGTGATGCGTCGGTGGCCACCGGCCGGGATGGGGTCCAGCGGCAAACCCTCGACCGTGTCGGGATTCGCGCCCGATTTGTAGGTCACGGCCAGCAGCTGACCCTGGTCCACCCGCTGCGGTTCCAGCGACCGCACGTTGACGTTCGTCACCTGGTCGCCGCTGGTGTTGGTGATGGTCTCGGTGACTGTGACGTCTCTCGGCTTCGGCCCGGCGGCGTCCTCGTCCAGCGTGAAGGTAGGCGGGTCGACGCTCATGACGACCGTCAGGGCCGCGACGCTGAACGAACGCTGCCCGGTCGTGCCGGTCACTTTCGCTCCGGAGTCGTCGGTGCCGGAGGGCGTCGCGGCGAACTGCGCGACGCCGGCGCCCAGCACCGTCGCCGGGAAGACGAAAGTCTTCGTAGTTCCGGCAGCCAAGGTGAATGGCGAGGGCAGTCGCGGGGTTGGCGAGCCGAGCGCCGCGACCGCCGTCGGGGTGACCGTCAGCGCCTTCGGATCGGCGAAGGTGATGCTGTTGACCGAACCGAGCCCCGTGGTGGCGGACACGGTGAGCTTCACGTTCACCGCGTCGCCGATCTTCGGGGCCACCTTCGTCAGCGTGACGCCGTGCGCGTCGACGAAGTCCACGCTGGTCTCGAGCTTCGGTGCGGCGACCACGACGTCGTGGGTGACGCTGGTGCTGACGCCGTCGGTATTGGTGACGGTCAACCTCGCGTGGAAGGTGCCGGGCTTGGTGTAGCTGTGGGTCGCGGTCGCGCCGATCGTCCGGTTGCCGTCGCCGAAGTCGTAGGCGTAGCTCAGCGCCTCGCCGGCCGGGTCCGTGCTGGAGGACACGAACTGGTACTGGCCCAGGTCTTTCGCCGACGACGGCGCCGCCGTGAAGGCCGCCACCGGAGTGTCGGTCACGGGCGGTCCTGGCCGAGTGCCCACGATGAGGTAGGCGTCGTAGACGGTGGTGGAGGTGGTTTCCTGGATGTGGGCTCCGTAGGCGCGGGCCGCGGGGCCTACCGCCAGATACGCATCACAGCTGTAGGCGTTCAGACCAGGTACGTTCCCCGGGTTTCGGTAGTCGTAGTCGGAGAAGTAGGTGCCGTCGCCGCTCGAGGGGTAGAACGAGCAACTGACGCCGCCCGCGGCGCCGCCCCCGTACTCCTGCCCGGCTGCGGAGACCCGCAGCGGAGAGATCGTGACCTCTTGGATGCAGGAGCGCTGGCCCTGGGCCGTGCATCCGGGCAACGTCGCCGTGTGGGAGAACGAGACCTTCAGTGACCCTTCGACATCGGTCCCCGCAGGCAAGCAGGTGTCCGACGTCGCGATCCGGACGCCGCCCCGGGTCGCCGAAGCAACGCAGGGCCCGCTGGCGGCATCAGCCGGGCCGGCCCAGACGATCCCGACCAGGCCGACCGCAACGATCAACAACACCGCAGCCGTTCCTGCGGTCAGGCGGCGACCCGCGTACCGGGCCCGAAAACCAATGGTGCGAAAGTCAGACCCTGATGGCACTGGTGAACTCCCCGATCGGGACGGGTCGGCCGCCCCCGGTCGAGCACGGCGTCATTCCGCATCGGACCCTGCCGACAAGGCCTGTTGCGAGGCCCTCAGAGTGACAGACCCGCCCTCGGAGCGCATGGCCCAGTCGGGCCATCTTGCGGTCGCGGAATTTCTAATGCCTGTGGTGGGCGTCGATCTCGAGCACCAGGGCCGCCGCACCGGTCCGCGACCGAACCCCGAGTTTCGCGTAGATGTTCGCCAGGTGCCGCTTCACCGTCCACGGCGAGAGCGAGAGTCGCTGTGCGATGTCGCCGTTGCTCGCGCCGGTACCCAGCAACCGCACCACGACCACCTCCCGATCAGTGAGCCCGAGAGCCTGCAGGGTCCCGGCGGGCGCGACCAGTGGTCGTTCGTCCAGCAGGATCGTGTCCTCCTGACCGGGCAGCCCGGGCAGGTGCCGCAGGACCAGCTGCCGACCGTCCACGCTCGCGCGCAGCGGGCGGGCCAGGTCCAGGCCCGCAGCGGAGCCGGTGAGGTGGGTCTGCTGCACGACGAGCCAGTGACGGACCCGCACCGGCAACGGGTCCCGCGGCGCCGGACGGCCGAAGAACCGGTACAGCGACATCAAGGCCCCGGGAGTGAGTTCGTGCACCGGATCGGCCAACACGATCACTCCCGCGCCCTGTTGCGCCAGCACCCCGCCGGCGGCGCTGAGCAGAGCCTGCAGACGCTCGTACTCGCGGGTGCGGCGCCACGACTGGGCCAGATGCGGACGCACCAGATTCAATACCGCGCGATCCCGTTCGCCGAAGTCCGGCCCGGCCCGGTTGAACGCCAGACCGACCACGATCGGCAACGGCGCCGGAAGCGTGATCGACATCTGGTGCTCGACCCCCACCAGCGCGTAGAAGCGCCGATAGATCTCGCTGTCCTGCCACTCCTGCCGACCGAGGAAATCGCTGACCTTGATCGCCGACCCGTCGCCGGATTCAGCATGATGTCGGATCAACGGATGCTGATGGGCCAACCCGGCGAACAGTTCCGCCGATCCCGCCGGGAACACGAATGACTCCGGCTCGACCCGATACACCAGACGCCCGGCCGCAGGGTCGACCTCGTTCAGCGTGGTGACCTCCGAACGAATCAGCCCGCTGAGTTCTCGCAGCAGCACGGCGCCGAACTCATCGCGACTGCCCACACCGGCGATCTCGTGGGCGACGCCGAGCACTGCCAGCAGACCTTCTTCCGACACGCGGGCCATCATCAGATCAAATCATCACCGACCTCACCGTGGCACCAGAGGCAAGAGGACGGTGCAGGTAGCGAGGACGTGGCCGGCCGGTGACATACAGCCGGCTGCGCGTATGTCCGCAGAGTCGAATACCCGGGTCATGATCTCGCGGAGGACCCAGGTTGAGCCTGGGCGGCCGGGAAACGTTCCCGCTGGAACGTCTGCGGGATGAAACGGACACCGGGGGGTGCACCCGGCCCCTGCGCGGCGAGTGGACGGCGGTTGGCGTGGCCTGTTCGCTGCATCGATGATTCGCAGGGGGATGCCAGGGGGAACATGCGGATCAGCGGGGCGATCTTCGATCGCCGACTCCGGCGTCGCACTGGGCTGCCGAACTTCATGGTGGGCTGGCCGACCTGGTTCGGGAACCGCCGGACAGGACTGCGTGACCGTTGGTTCGAGCGCACCACCCGTGGGGCGTTCCGCGGCCAGCCGCGCCTGGACGGCTGAGCGGCCCCCGGTTCGGTCCTTTGGAAGTGGCTGTACCACGCTGAAGGGACCGAAACAGAGCCAGATGGCTAGGCCTGCGCGTTGACCAGGACTGCGGTCAGGGCCTGGCGGCGCAGAGACGGCAGATGTCGATCCAGTGGTTCCAGCAACTCCTGCAGGTACATGCCCTCCTGGGTGGCCAGGACCGCTCGGCCGAGATCGTCCAGACTGCCGTCGGTGAAGGGGATTCCGACCGTCTGCAGTCCGAGCCGGAGCACCGGGACCAGGGCCTCCCGTAGTTGTCGGCGCTGCTCGGCCAGGGCCGCGGCGACGTCGGGATGCCGCAGGGCGTGGATGGCGAACTCGAGGTTGAGCAGATGCGAGTCGCGACTGACCGGAAGCGCTCCGACCACTGCGTCCATCACCGCGTCCAACGTCCGGTCGTCGGAATCGACGGCAGCCCCGACCGCGTTGGCCACCGCCTCGACGACCGCCGCCGACCGATCGCCGTACAGGGTGAACAGCATCTCTTCCAGGCTGCCGAAATTCGAGTAGAACGCACCCCGGGTGTAGCCGGCCCGCTCGCACACGTCTTCGACCGTCGTGCGTCCGAAGCCGTTCTCGACGAACATCTCGGAAGCGGCGGACAGCAGACGCCGACGCGTCTCGGCCCGCCGCCTGGTCACGCGGGGGGTCGGGGTCCGATCGTGGGAAGCGGGCATCGAGCACTCCGTCACATTTGAATACGTTCTTGTATCCGATACGATACCGTATCGAACGTAGATCGAGCAATGAGGACGAGAAGAAGGCAACCATGAGCACACCGACAGAGCACGGGCGGCACGAGGCCGCCCAGCAGGTTCCCGCCCAGCACGTTCCCGTCCAGGACGTTCCCGTCCAGGACGTTCCCGTCCAGGACGTTCCCGCCGTCCGGCAGAGGCAGAGCGTCTGGGTCGACTTCAAGGACGCGGTGTCGCTGCGGACGGTCGCCCTGATCCTCGGCGTCCTGTTCCTGCAACTCGGCTTCATCCTGTCCTACGTCGGTGCGTTCCACGCCCCGACGCCGCAGAAGATCCCACTCGCCGTCGTGTCGGCGTCGCCGCAGATCTCGGACCAGAGCGTCGCGAAGCTGAACGCCATCGTTGGATCCCCGCTGGCTGCCGCCACTCTCGCGGATCGGGCCACCGCCGAGCGGCAGATCCGCAGCGGCCAGATCTCCGCGGCGCTGATCATCAACACCCAGGGCACCGCGGACACGATGCTGACCTCCAGCGGCGGCGGTGTCTCGGTGGCCAGTGCGGTCACCGAGGTCGTCGACCGGGTCGAGGCGTCCCAGCAGCGCACGGTGACGGCCATCGACATCGTGCCCCTGCAGGGCGGGGACGGTCGCGGCCTGACCGGCTTCTACCTGGTGATCGGCTGGATCGTCGGCGGCTATCTGGTGGCGGCGCTGCTCGGGGTCTCGGCGGGAGCCCGGCCGTCGACTCCTCGGCGGGCCTATTTCCGCCTCGGTGCGATCGTGCCGTATGCCATCCTGTCCGGGCTCGGCGGCACGCTGATCGTCGATCAGGTCCTGGGCGCACTGACCGGACACTTCTGGACGCTCTGGTGGCTCGGCGCCCTGCTGGTCGCGGCCGCGGCAACCGTGACGATGGCATTCCAGGTGCTGTTCGGGGTGCTCGGCATCGGCATCACGGTGCTGGTGTTCGTCGTGCTGGGCAATCCTTCTGCCGGTGGGGCCTACCAGACCACCCTGCTCCCGCCGTTCTGGCGCTGGCTGAGCAACGGCCTGCCCAACGGGGCCGGTACGGATGCAGTGCGGCGCATCGTCTATCTGGGCAGCAGCGGCATCACCGGCCACCTGGTCGTCATCGCCGGTTACGTGGTGGTCGGCGCGGTGATCGCCGCCGGCGGGTCACTGCTGACGCACCGGCGGGCCGCGTCACCGGCTGGTGTAGCCACCGTCGATGGGCAGTGACACACCGCTGATCATCGCGGAGGCATCGGAGAGCAGGAACACGATCGGCCCGGCGACGTCGTCCTCGGTGGCCCAACGGCCGAGGGGCATCTGCTCCAGGAACGGCTTGCCGATGTCGTCGCGCCCCCAGTAGAAGTTCGACATGTCGGTCATCACCACGGTCGGGTTGACGCTGTTCACCCGGATCCCGTACTGCCCCAACTCGAGCGCGGAGACGCGAGTGATGTTGTCCAGGGCCGCCTTCGAGGATCCGTAGGACACATGGCTGGTCAGGGCGACCAGGCTCGCCTGACTGGAGACGTTGACGATCGACCCGCCTTTCCCGAGCCGGATCAGCGTCCGGGCGGCGTACTTGATGACCAGCAGCGAGCCGCGGGCGTTGATGCTGATGACCTTGTCGAAGACGTCGATGTCGGTGTCCTGCGGGCTGGCGATCTCGCCGCCGAATCCGGCACAGTTGACCACCCCCCACAGGTCGAGACCGTCCACCGCGTTCTTGATGCTCTCCTCGGACTCGAGGTCGAAAACAACCGAACGGCAACCGGTCTCGGCGATGATCGCCTCGATCGACTCGGCGGTTCGTCCGGCTGCGATGACGTCGGCGCCCTTGGCGACCAACTGGCGCACGGTGGCGCCACCGATTCCACCTCCGGCTCCGGTGACGAGAACGGGACGGCCTTCGAACTCCGACATGGGACTTCCTTTCCGGGGATGCTGCTGATGGATGGTGCTGGTGGATTTGCTGGTGGGCGGGCGGTTCAGAGTGCGGGGGACAGGGGCGCGGGGGTCGAGTCACGGATGCGCAGCTGCACGGGGAGGACGATCTGTCGTTCGAATTCACCGGTGGGGCAATCGATCCGGTCGAACAGACGGGTGGCAGCGGTCCGTCCGACCAACCCGGGATCCTGGTCCAGGACCGTGACAGACGGACGGAGGGCGGCGGCCATCGGGAAATCGCCGAAGCTGACGAAGGCGAGGTCGTTCCGGCCGCAGGCGTGCAGTTCTGCGACGGCCGGGACGGACCCTTCGGAGTTGGACGAGAAGATCGCGGTCGGCGGATCGGGCAGCGCCAGCAGTTCGCGCACGGCCGTCACCGACCTGCCGGGACCTTCCTGGTAGAGCCTGATCAGGCGACCGTCCGGAGAGATGCCGGCGGAGGTCAGTGCGGCCCGGTAGCCCTCGAGGCGCCGTCCGGCGGTGACCACCGCGGCGCCGTTCCCGAGGAAGGCGATCCGGTGGTGCCCCTGATCGATCAGATGACGGATCGCCACCACCGCTCCGCCGAAATCGTCCTCGACCACGCTGTCGGCCGTGATCCCGGACGGCGGCCGATCGATGAACACGATGACGGTCGTGCGCTGCCAGGGCAGCATGTAGGACTGCTCGGTGGAGACCGGCGCGATGATCAGGCCGGTGACCTGCCGGCGGAGCAGGGCCTCGACCGCCGCCCGTTCGTCGTCGGCACCGTCACCGAGACTGGTGATGATGACGGCCGACCGCCGCGCCCGCGCCGTCCTCTCCACGGCCTGGACCACGGCGCCGAAGAATGGATCCGCGATCTCGGGAACCGCTATGCCGATGGCATTGTCATGACCGGATCGAAACGACTGCGACAACATGTTGGGGACGTACTGCAATTGCGTCACGGCCCGTTCGACGCGGGATCTGACGTCGGCCGAGACGTATCGGTCGCCGTTGATCACCCGCGAGACGGTCTTGCCGCTGACCCCGGCCATGGCGGCGACCTCGCGCATCGTGCTCATGGTGGTTTGGGTCCCGTCAGGCGGCGAAGGCTCGATATGTCACCGGTGACAGTAGCTCATGCCCGGCGGGATCAGGACTGCCCTCACCCGGGTCGTCTCAGCGTGCGCGCCCCAGCAGGGCGAGCAACTCGGTGAGGTCGTCCGTGCAACCGGGCACCGGGATGGGCGCCGCGAACAGGCCGGTGCCCTGCCAGTCGGTGGCCAGCACCTTGGCCTGCTCCAGGACCGCGGACACGATGTCGTTCGGCATCTGGTCGTCGGCCCTGATCGCCTTGGCCAGATCCCAGGAGTGCACCACCAGATCGACCGTCATCTGCCACACGTAGACCTCGGCAGGGACATCGCCGAAGGACAGATGAACGATCTGATCCATCGCCCCGGGCGCTTCCACGGCGGCGCGTGCCGCGATGGCTGCGGCACCCCAGGCGGCCTTCGGGTCGTCACCGAGCACGTCGCCCTCGAAGGAGTCACCGATCTGTGCGATGGTCTCGCCGTCGAAGAGGCGGGGGACCCACAGTTGTTCGTAGACAAGGTGTTGTACAAGGTCGCTGACATCCCATTCGGTGTCGGGTGTCGGGTTCTGCCACTGGTCCTCGCGGATGGCCTCCACCCGATTGCTGAACTGCCGCAGCCCGGACCGGTGTGCCGTCAGAACGTCCATTGACCCACCCTAGCTGTGACCGGTGCCACCCGTGGTCGAGGCATTCCCGCCGGCGCGGTGACGTTGTGATCCGGAAGGCAGACCATCGAAGGAGACGCAGAATGACGCAGACGGCCGGCACCACGAATCGCAAGATCCCCGGCATCGAACTCGAGGTGTTCCCACTCTCGTTGGGCGGCAACGTCTTCGACTGGACGGCCGACGAGGCGACATCGTTCGAGATCCTGGACGCTTATGTGGCGGGCGGCGGCAACTTCATCGACACCGCTGACGCCTACTCCGCCTGGGTGCCGGAACACACCGGCGGTGAGTCGGAACTCGTCATCGGAAAGTGGATGGCGGCCCGCGGCAATCGCGACCAGATGGTGATCGCCACGAAGGTCGGGGCCCTCACCGATCTGCGGGGAGCAAGCATCCGCAGCGGGGTCGAGGCCTCCCTGCGCAGGCTGGGCACCGACCACATCGATCTGTACTACGCCCACCGGGACGACGCGAGGACTCCGCTCGAGGAGACCGTCGCGGGATTCGCCGAACTGGTGGCCCAGGGCAAGGTGCGGGCGGTCGCCGCGTCGAACTACTCGGCGGCGCGACTGGCCGAAGCGCTGAAGATCGCGGACGACATGGCCGCGCCGCGTTTCGTGGCACTGCAGCCGCACTACAACCTGGTGCACCGTCAGGAGTTCGAGGGCGAGGTGCAGGATCTCGTCGCGCGCGAGGGTCTGGTGACGGCGCCGTACTCGTCGCTGGCCAGTGGATTCCTGACCGGCAAGTACCGCACCAGCGCCGCCGACGGGCGCTCACCGCGTGCCGAAGGCGCCTCCAGGTACCTGAACGAATCCGGACTCCGGGTGCTGGCCGCCCTCGACCGGGTCGCGGCCGAGCAGTCGGCGAGCGTCGGGACCGTGGCTCTGGCATGGCTGGCGGCGCAGCCGACCGTCGTCGCGCCGATCGCCAGTGCCAGCAGGCTTTCCCAGGTCGAGGGCCTGCTGGCCGCTGCCCACCTCCGGCTCACCCAGGCCCAGCTCGCCGCCTTGACGGCTGCCTCCGACTGAGGGGCGGGCCGTCCGGGCGGAGTGATCGACGTCAGGTCAGCGGCCGGACGAACGGGAACGTCAGGACGGAGCGGATCGGGGTGCCGGTCAGCATCATCACGACACGGTCGACGCCAAGGCCGAGCCCGCCCGTCGGGGGCATCCCGAGTTCCATCGCGCCGAGGAAGTCCTCGTCGATCTCCATCGCCTCCTCGTCGCCGGCGGCGGCCCGGAGCGACTGCTCGGTGAGGCGGGCACGCTGGTCGATCGGGTCCACCAGTTCCGAGTAGGCCGTGCCGATCTCCATGCCGAACGCCACCAGGTCCCAGCGTTCGGACAGCCGCGGATCGGTCCGGTGGGTCCTGGTCAGCGGTGAGGTCTCGACCGGGAAGTCCAGGTAGAAGGTCGGGAGGAAAGTGGTCGGCTCGACCAGGTGGTCGTAGAGATCCATCACGATCTCGCCGGCGCTCATCCCGTCCGGGGCCACCACCCGGTTCGCCAGCGCGATGAGCTGCAGTTCCTCCGTCGACGTGCCGGCGTCGATGGGCACACCGCAGGCCTTGCTGACGGCGTCATGCACGGTCATGACGCCCCACGGGGCGGAGAGGTCGACCGCTTCGAGAATGCCGGACTTGTCGGGCCGCATCGCGATCGGTGACCCGTAGACCGCGGTGGCCACCTCCCGGATGACGTCGGTGGTGATCTCCCGCATGCGGTGGTAGTCGGCGAAGGGCAGGTAGGCCTCGAGCGAGGTGAACTCCGGATTGTGGGTCGCGTCCGCCCCCTCGTTGCGGAAGTTGCGTCCCATCTCGAAGATCGGGCCGGTGCCGCCGACGATCAGCCGCTTGAGGAAGAGTTCCGGAGCGATCCGCAACGACAGATTCCGGTCGTAGGCGTTGATGTGGGTGGTGAACGGGCGAGCGGTGGCCCCGCCGTGGACGTTCTGCAGGATGGGCGTCTCCACCTCGCCGAAACCCCTGGCCCAGAAGGCGGTCCGCAGGGCACCGACCGCCACGCTGCGGGTGGCCAGGATGGCCAGCGAGTCCGGGTTCACGATCAGGTCGACGGACCGGTTGCGGACCCTTGCCTCCGGGTCGGTCAGGCCGGTGCGGCTGGACGGGAGCGGCTTGAGTGACTTCGAGGCCATCTGCCAATCGGTGACGATCAACGATCGCTCTCCGCTGCGGCTGTAGCCCAGTGTGCCGGTGGCGCTGACGATGTCGCCGCGGTCGACGGCGGCGCGCCACAGCTTCAACGACGACTCCCGGGTCTGGAGGCACGACAGCAGCAACTGCAGAGAGGTCGACTCCCCCGCGATGACGCCGAAGCTCACGCCGCCGAAGTCGCGGAGCGCCTCGACCCGTCCGGTGGCACTGACCACTGCGCCGTCCGGATGGGCGAGCACGTCCGGCAGCGTCCCGGTCCGGGGCACCGAGACGGGGTAGGCCTCCATCCCGGCCGCGGCGAGGATGCCCAGTCGGTCCCGACGGATGCGTTCCTGTTCCCGGGGTCGGCGCAGGGCCGCCGGCCGGACGGTCGCCGCCTGCTCCTCGGCGTCGGCGATGGCCTTCACCAGCCACGGCGCGGCGGGTAGGGAGGTCAGCCGCTCGCGCCGGGTGACGGAGGGCAGGAACCCCTCGGCCACACCGGCTGCGATCGAGACCCGGATCAGCGACAGCGGCGAGTCGATGCACAGGTAGCGCGGCACCCAACTGGGTCGGTATTTGGCGTTCGAACGGTAGAGGCTCTCCAGCTGGAAGAACCGGGAGAAGACGCCGAGGACGGCGTTGTTCAGCTTGGTGACCGGGCCGGCGCCGAATTCCTCTGCCTCGGCGAAGACCGCCCGGAACATCGCGAAGTTGAGCGAGATCCGGCGCAGACCGAACTCGGCCTTCCGCTCGATCAGCGTGGTCACCATCATCTCCACGAGGCCGTTGATGCCTTCGCGGTCGCGGCGCATCAGGTCCAGCGACACGCCGCGGCGCCCCCAGGGGACCAGCGAGAGCAGTCCGGCGGGTTCGCCGTCCGGACGGTGCGCGACCACCATCAGGCAGCTGCCGTCGGCCGGATCGCCGAGCCGGGACAACGCCATCGAGAAGCCGCGTTCGGGCGCATCGCCCCGCCAGGCCTCCGCGCAGTCGGCCAGCTGGGCCATCTCGGCGGGTTCGATGTCCCGATGGCGCCGGATCGACACGGTGTAGCCGGCCCGCTGGACCCGCACCACCGCCTGCCGGACGGCCTTCATCGCCGGGCCGGCGAGAGTGAAGGTGGAGGTGTCGACGATGGCCTCGTCACCGAGCGGAATGGCCCGGAGCCCGGCGTCGACGTAGGCCTGCGCGGCCTCCCGGCCCGGCGAGAGGGCCGCCGGTACCCAGCCGTAGGTGCGGGCCTGCGCGAGCCACGCGTTGATCGCCCCCGGCCACGCGTCCTTCGGTCCGAGCGGGTCCGCGGACGCCAGCGCCACCGAGGCGATGACCCGGTAGCTGATCGCCGCCCGTCCGTCGGGGCTGATCATCACCGTCTTGTCGCGCCGCGTGGCGAAGTAGCCGAGCGAGTCGTCGTGTCCGCCGCCGAGCAGCAGTTTCCGGATCGCCAGTTCGGTGCTGCCCTCGATCGTCAGCCGGGTACGCCCGGAGCGCAGGAAGACCGCCACCGCGGCGAGCAGCACGATGGCCGAGACGGTGCTGGTCAGCGAGGTGATCCAGTTCGGCAGGTGGGCGACGTTCGGATCCCGCGGGAAGATGCTGTTCAGGCCCAGCGCGGCCCTGGTGCCCTGGACCACCGGCATGAACGGGTGCTTGAGCGAGCCGTCGTAGGCCTCCGCGAGGATGATGGCAAGGGCGATCGAGACGAGCATGCCACTGACCAGGGTCACCAGGGCGGCCCATCGCGAGCCCGGCGACCGACGGGCCGGGAACGCAGCCCTGGCCCACCAGAGCAGGCCGATGGCCAGCAGCCCGAATACGGCGCCCGCGTACGTGGTGATCTGTGCGCCGGTGTCCAGTTCCAGCCCGCGCAGTGCCGGCATCCGGACGTGTCCACGGGTACGGATCAGCAGCCCCAGCGCCAGCAGCACACCCAGCATCTGCAGGATCAGCACGATCCACAGGCCGAACCGTTTGCGGCGCAGCAGGGACCCGGTCACCAGGAACATCAGCAACGAACCGAAAAGACCATAGGCCAGCGGCAGGTTGAGCACGTCGCCGGCCACGTCCACCCAACCCTGGCCCGAGGAGAACCGGCCGAGCGGCCACGCGGCGAGGGTGGCGACGGATGCCACCGAGTAGATCAACACGGTCCACCGCGCGACGCGCTCCTGGCCTTCGCTCGCCACCCGGTACGGGGGGACCGATCGGCCGGAGCGCGCCGCCGTCTGCGGGACTGCGTTCCGGCTGGTGCTCACGTTGTCCGAACCTACTGGGTCCGGGGGCCCTGCTCCGGCAGAACCCGCTGGGTCCAGCTGTTCGGGTCCCGGACGATCTCGCCCAGCACCGTCATGGCCCCACCGGTGAGCGCTGCGTAGTCGATCGACCTGGCCGCCTGGACCATGACGGGTGACCAAGGGTGCGACAGCACGCGGGCGGCCAGCTCCCTGGTGATGTGCGGGAGCAGGTAGGGGGCCAGCGGCGTGTAGATGCCGCCCAGCACCACGGTGTCGACGTCGATCAGGTTCACCGTGTTGGCCAGCGCGATACCCAGCGCGCGTCCGCCGGCGGCGATGGCCCGATCGGCCGGTTCGGTCCCGGCCCGGGCGAGCAGCGCGGAGACGGGGAGGGCCAGGTCGAGACCGGCCGCGGCCATCAGGGCGTCCTTGCCCGCGTACTGCTCCAGACACCCTGTCGATCCGCAACCGCAACGCGGGCCGGACGGATCGATCAGCGTGTGGCCGATCTCCCCGCTCCACCCGTGCCGACCCGGGACGACGGAACCCTCGGTGACGATGGCCCCACCGATGCCGATCTCCCCCGAGACGTAGAAGAACGAGTGCACGTCGATCGACCGCAGGGCCTCGGCCTCGGCCCTGGCCGCCAGGGTGGCCTCGTTCGCGAGCCAGACCGGCAGTTCGGCGAGCGCTGCCCCGTACGGGCCGGCGGTGAGCAGGCCGACGACGTCCACCGAGTCCCAGCCGAGGTTGGGGGCCAACCGCAGGGGACCGGTCCGGCGGTCCACGAGTCCGGGCAGGGCCAGGTAGCAGCCGGCCGGCGGGATGCCCTCGGCGGTCAGCGGGGCCACCGTGTCGGCGAACAGGGCGGCCAGCCTGGCCAGCACGGGCCCAGGTCCGGCGCGACGGAAGTTCCCGGCGACCACCTGCTCGGCCAGTACCGAGCCGGTGAGGTCGATGACGCGCACGCCGAGGTAGTCGACGTTGACCTCGAGGCCGACGGCCATCAAGCTGCGGGCGGCCGGCACGAGCGGCACGGCGGGGCGTCCGGCCCGCTGGGATGCCACGGGCGCCAGCTCGGCGATCAGACCACCCGCCAGGAGCCGGTCGGCCAACGCCGAGACGGTCGCCCTGGTCAGTCCGGTGGAGGCGGCGATGTCGGCACGGGACGGTGCCGCGGCGGAGTTGACGATCTGGTCCAGCACCATGCCCAGGTTGTGTTCCCGCAGGCTGGCCTGCCGCGCGGGGGTGATCGGGGTGCGTCCGGACCCGGCCAGATCGCGAGCCGAACCGAATTCCGTCATGGCTTGACCTTAGTGGACCGTCGCGATAAGTTCATTCAACCAACAAATTACCGATCCGAGGAGACGCAGCCCGGTCTCCGCCGACAAGGGAGTCGTGTCATGCCTGTCACCCCCACCGCGTCTGTGACCCCCACTGCAGCCGATCACTTCTCGTTCGGTCTCTGGACCGTCTCCTGGCAGGGCAAGGATCAGTTCGGGGACGCCACCCGTGCCCCGCTGGATCCCATCGAGGCGGTCGAGAAGCTCAGCGAACTCGGCGCCTGGGGCATCACGTTCCACGACGACGACCTGATCCCGTTCGGATCGGACGTGGCCACCCGCGACAAGATCCTGTCCGATTTCCGCGGCGCCCTCGCGCGCACCGGCATGGTCGTCCCGATGATCACCACCAACCTGTTCTCCCACCCGGTGTTCAAGGACGGCGGCCTGACGTCCAACGACCGCTCGGTCCGCCGGTTCGCACTCCGCAAGGTGCTGCGCAACGTGGATCTCGCCGCCGAACTCGGAGCCGAGACGTTCGTCATGTGGGGTGGCCGCGAAGGCAGCGAGTACGACGGCTCCAAGGATCTGCACGCCGTCTTCGATCGCTACCGTGAGGGCGTCGACACCGTGGCGGCCTACATCAAGGAGTCCGGCTACGGCATCCGGATCGCTCTGGAGCCCAAGCCCAACGAGCCCCGTGGAGACATCCTGCTGCCGACCGTCGGCCATGCGCTGGCGTTCATCGCATCGCTGGAGCACGGCGACATCGTGGGCGTGAACCCGGAGACCGGGCACGAGCAGATGGCCGGCCTGAACTACACGCACGGCATCGCCCAGGCGCTGTGGGCCGGCAAGCTGTTCCACATCGATCTCAACGGCCAGAAGTCGATCAAGTTCGACCAGGATCTGGTCTTCGGCCACGGCGAGCTGCTGTCCGCGTTCTTCACCGTCGACCTCGTCGAGAACGGCTTCCCGGGCGGAGGGCCCAAGTACACCGGACCCCGTCACTTCGACTACAAGCCATCCAGAACCGAAGGCTACGACGGTGTCTGGGCCTCGGCAGCCGCGAACATGAGGATGTACCTGCTGCTGAAGGAGCGTGCGCTGGCCTTCCGCGCCGACCCGGAGGTCCAGGAGGCGCTGGCCGCGTCCGGCATCAACGAGCTGGCCCAGTCGACCCTGGCGGCGGGGGAGTCGGTCAAGGACCTGCTCGCCGACCCGTCGGCGTTCGAGGCGTTCGATGCGGACAAGGCCGGCGAGCGTTCGTACGCGTTCGTCCACCTGAACCAGTTGGCCGTCGAGCACGTGCTCGGCGCGCGCTGATCCCTTGTTCATGCTGCAGCGTGCTCTGGCGTCGAGGACATGACGCTCGAAATCTCGGCCCTCGGTGACTCGTGGACCGACCCGCCCGGCCCCTCCCTGCTCGGGGAGGGGCCGGTCTGGTCCGTCGCCGACCAGTGCCTCTACTGGGTGGACATCGAAGGCCTGCTCGTGCACCGGTGGGCCTGGGGGGCCGAGGTGGTCCGGACGTGGCCGATGCCCTCGATGGTCGGAGCTCTCGCGGTCCGCGCGCAGGGCGGGCTGGTGGTCGCGTTGCAGAACGGTGTCCACACCCTGGACCTGACCACCGGCGACCTGACGTTCGTCGTCGACCCGGAGGGTGATCTACCTGGAACCCGTTACAACGACGGCACCGTCGACCCGGCGGGGCGCTTCTGGATCGGCGGGATGGTGCTCGACGGAGAGTCGGGATCGTCAGGGCTGTACCGGATCGGGGCCGACGGGAGCTCCACGACGGTGCTCACCGGCATCGGTTGCGGGAACGGTGCGGGCTTCTCACCGGACGGCAGGACCATGTACTATACGGACTCCGTCACCCGGACCATCCAGGCTTTCGACTTCGACGTCGACTCCGGCGGTCTGGTGAACCCCCGGGTTTTTGCCGTCGACGACGACTGCGATCCCGACGGGTTGACCGTCGACATCGACGGATTCGTCTGGGGAGCGAAGTGGGACGGCGGCCGGCTGGTCCGATATGCCCCCGACGGTGCGATCGACCGGGTGGTGCCTCTCCCGGTCCGCCGTCCGACCAGCATCGCGTTCGGTGGCCCGGACCTGCGGACGGTGTTCGTCACGACCGCACGGACGGGGCTCTCGGACGGCGAACTCGCCGCCGCCCCGCTGTCGGGCCGGGTGCTGGTGATCGACGGTGTCGGCGTGGCCGGGCGACCCGAACCCCTGACCGTGCTCTGACCCGCCCGGCGCCTGACCCCCGGCAATGGGTCCCCCCGTTTGGCGTGGATCAACTTCGCAGGCATGGGCGAAAGTGATGACTCCTGTCACTCTCGTCCCAAATGGACGAAGTTGATCCATGCAGCTGGTCTGTGGCATCCGACAATGAAGATTGTCGTTGACAATGTGCGTTGTCGTGCTGCATGCTCTGCGACATGGATCTCAAGGAGATGTACGACTACATCGCAGCACTCCTGGTGTCCGCGGCCACCCAGCCCGCGCCCGATGATGATCCGTTCGGTGAGCAGCTCGCCGAGATCGCACTGATCTCCAAGGCCCGCGTGGTGCTCGACATCCTCGAGGCGCAGGCCGTGCACGTCCTGCGCAGTTCAATTCCGCAGGCCAGCTACACAGACATCGGCGATGCTCAAGGGATCAGCAAGCAGGCCAGCCGTATTCGGCACACCAAATTGGAACAAGTCCTCAAGGTCCATCAATTCGATGGGCGACGGCATACCTTGTCGAAAGCCGTTGTACCGCCTCGACATCGGAAGGCCGCCAAACCGGCGCGCAGTACCCGCCGTCGTACAGGTTCCGCCGAATGACCCCCGTTCCGTCACCGAAAGGTCACCTACGCATGTCCACACCAAAGATCGTCCCCAAGAACACTTCGGCATTCTTCGGCGCTTCGGTCGTCTTCCTGGCCATCACCGCAGCCTGGAACGTGGGAAACCTGATGCTGCTGGATATCTCGGTCCAGCAGCGATGGACGGTCGGAATGGGCCTCGTCTCGGCCATGTTCGCCGTTGTCGTGGTGTCCAAGGTGGTGCGGGACAAAGAAGAAGCCAACGAACTGATCAATGGTATCCGCAACGCCCGCTACGAAGAGGTGCTGGCCAACGCGCCGGCTCCCGGCCTCGGTCACCTCTGACCCGCGTTCGGCGTGGATCGATCCCGCCACCCGAGCAGTGGGTGTGGAGCCGCGAACGCTTCATCGGCACCGGATCGGAGAAAGCGACGTCGGGACCACGCGGTCTCCGTGATACCGGCGTGATGACCGATCAACCGCAATGGCCGACTTCGTCGCTACCCCGCTGCCGACCGGTCCAGCCCCACGGGTGGTAGGAGCAGGGGCCTCAGGGGCAGATGCCTTTCCCGTCCGGACCCTGGCCGCCACGACAATGCCCGGGGAGTTGCCACCGGCACCTTGGGGCGGGCAGCGTGCCGTCACGCCCACTGCGCTGGCGCTGCAGTCCGGACTACCGCAGGCCAGGCGGCTCCTGGGGGCCGGTGCGGATCCGGACATCACCGACAGGCGGTTCGGCTCGACACCACCGGGCTGGGCCGAGCACTTCGAACGGGACGAGATGACAGAGCTGTTGCCACCTCTCACCGGGTCGGCGTGAGCTCGTCCTCCAGGAATCGTGGCCGCGCAAGCTTGAAACCGACGGCCGCCATCGGGATCAGCAGGACCATCATCAGGATCAGCGAGGGACTCCAGCTTCCGCCGGACCGGTGGAAGAGGCCGAACACCAATGGCCCCGATGCGCCGATCAGATACCCGACGCACTGCGTGAACGCAGACAGCGCGATGACGCCATCGGAACTGCGGGCGCGCAACGCGACCAGGGTGAGCACGGTCGGAAAGGTCCCGCCACCCAGCCCGATCAGAGACAGCCAGACCCACGCGCCCTCGACCGGCGCAAGAATCAGACCGAGGTACCCCAGCAGATAGCAGCCGGCGAACAGCAGGATCAGCGGAAGGGCGAGTCGTTGACGCCGGAGCAGTACCGGAACCGTGAGTGACACAGCGATCCCGATGGCCGGTGCCACCGACAGGAGCGCCCCCATCTTGACGGCGCCGATGCCCGCATCCAGCAGCACCTGACCGAACCAGCCGACGACGACGTAGACGTGCGCGGACTGCACGCCGAACAACAAGGCCATGGTCCAGGCCAGGGGAGAGTGAACCAGGGCTCTCACCGGGACCGCCGACCGCCGCCGTCCGGCACCCGCAGTCCGTGATCCGAAAGCGACGAGAAGCCATGGCAGCAAGGCAATCAGAGAGACACCGGCCCAGATCGTGAACACGGTGCGCCAGGAACCGCCCACGATGTTCTCGATCGGGATGCTGAGACCGGACGCCACCGCTGCGCCCAACGACAGCATGGTCACGTACCCCGAGGTGACGGTGGTGATGTGCGAGGCGAAGTGCTGGCGGATCAGCCCGGGCATCAGCACGTTTCCGATGGCCAATCCGATCAGTGACACCAGGGTGCCGAGGAACAGAGCCGCACTGCCGCTCACCCAGGCCCTGATCAACTGCCCGGCCGTCGCGATCGCCAGTGCCACGACGACGAGTCGGTGATTGCCGATCCGCGCCGCCGCCGAAGGAGTGGCGATCCCGGCGAAGGCGAAGACCAACGGCGGAAAGGAGAGCAGCAGGCCGGCGACGGCGGCGTTCAGGCCGAGTTCCCGTCGGATCTCCGGCAGCATCGTCCCGAGGGCATTGACCGACAGCCGCAGGGTGAGCGCGAGCAGGAGGACTGCGCCCAGGACGAGGCCGGTCGAGGTGCCACGCGCGGGTTTCACCACCGCAGCATGTCAAAGGTCCCGCAGCGCCAGTGAAAGCCCTCTCGTATGACGTGACCCTTGCTCGTCTGACGCTCGAGCGTCATACGAGAGGCCAGGCGGTCATACGAGAGCACCCCGCCCGTGAGACGAGCGGGCCGGGCCGTCAGACCAGGGGCCGGGCGGTCAGACGAGCGGCCAGGCGGTCAGACGAGGGCACCCCGCCCGTCAGACAGAGGCACCGCGACCCCACTGTGACCCGCGTCGCAGATCGTGACCCGTTCGTTACCCGACGGGCTTGACACGGGTTTAGTTCACTCAATACTCAAACCAGTCGAAGCGCATCGATAACAAGCAGTACATCGACGGCGCACGAGATGGCGAACGGACACGAGGAGGTGACCGGTAGTGCCGACGAGTGAAGATGTGGCGCGCGCTGCCGGAGTCTCGCAGAGCACCGTTTCCTATGTGATGAGCGGAAAGCGCTCCATTTCCCCGGCCACCCGTGAGCGGGTGGAGAGAGTCATCGAGGAATTGGGTTATCACCCCAATTCGGGCGCTCAGGCCCTGGCCGGCAGTCGGACCAACATCATCGGACTGGTGGTCCCCTTCCGGCCGAACATCGACATGACGGTGATCGCCGAGTTCATGGCCGAGATCGCCTCCCGGGCGCGGGCGCGCGACTACGACATCCTGCTGGTGACGGCCGACGAGGGCCCGGCCGGCCTCCGCAGGCTGGTCGGCCGTTCGCTGTGCGATGCGCTGATCCTGATGGAGGTCGGCTCGGAAGACGACCGCATCCCGGTGGCCAAGTCTCTCGGCGTCCCCGTCGTGCTGATCGGGGTGCCACAGGACAGCGAGGGGTTGCACTGCGTCGACTTCGACTTCCAGGGCGCAGGCGAGACCTGCGTGGACGAGTTGGCCGATCTCGGACATACTGAGATCGCCCTGCTCGCCATCGATCCGGAGAGCAAGAAGGGTCAGGCCAACTTCTCCGTGCGGTTCCGGCGCGGAGTCGAGCGCGCGGCGCAGCGACGCGACGTCGACATCCGCGCGCTGGTGATGGAGCCGAACCACTCGGACGCCTCCCGGGTCATCGAGCAGATGCTGGCCCTCGATCCGCCGGTGACGGGGCTGATCCTGCAGCACTCCGACGCACCCGATCCGGTCACTGCGGTCCTACTCGAGCACGGGCGTACTCCGGGTGCGGACATCGCCGTGATCGGCCTCTGCCCGGATGCGCTGGCCGAGCGTCTACGAGTTCCCATGACGACCGTCCAGCAGCAGGCGTCGGAAGTCTGCCGGCGGGCGATGGAAACTCTCTTTCGTATGCTGAATCACGAGATACCGACCACCGGAGAGGTCGACCTGGTGCCGGTGAGCCTGGTCCGTCGTTCCAGCATGAACCGGGCACCAGCAGTGAACGGGTACATCCACGCCATTTCCTGATCATCATCCGAGGTAGTTCACCCTCAGATGACGCGACTACTCATTGCCGTTATCGATGCGCATCGACAAGCAAAAGACATCGAGCTCCAGGGCGTACGTGACATCCACGTGCGCCTCCCACCAGAAGAGAAGGAACGTCTGAGATGAAGAGACTCCGCGTCGGCCGAAGTGCAAGCCTGAAGGCCTCTGCGCTCGGTGCCGCCCTGATCGTGACCCTCCCGCTGGTGCTCGCCGCCTGCGGGAGCAAGAGCACGACCGCCTCCCCGGGTACATCGTCGTCAGGGCCGGCCACCGTGCATGTGCTGGACTACTACAACGAGGGCAACGACAACAAGGTCATCGGCGCGACGCTGACCGCGTGCGGGACCGCCAACAACCTGACCGTGGTCCGGGACGCCATCCCGGGTGCGGGCCTGATCCAGAAGGTGCTCCAGGAGAGTTCGTCCAAGACGCTGCCCGACGTGCTGATGCTGGACAACCCCGACATGCAGCAGATCGCCAAGTCGGGTGCGCTCGCTCCGCTGGCGGACTACGGCATCAGCACGGCGGGCTATGCGCCCGGCATCCTGCAGGCCGGCACCTACAACGGCAAGATCTACGGGCTGGCCCCGACGGTCAACTCGATCGCGCTCTTCTACAACAAGGACGTGCTGACCAAGGCCGGTGTCACCCCGCCCACCACCTGGGCGGAACTGCAGACGGCCGCGAAGAAGTTGACCGTCGGCAACCAGTACGGCATCGCCCTCGACGCGAACGCCACCTACGAGGGGAGCTGGACCTTCCTCCCGTTCATGTGGTCCAACGGTGGCTCGGAGAAGAGCATCAATACTCCAGAAGTTGCTGCAGCCCTGCAGTTGTGGGTCAATCTGATGAAGGACGGCTCGCTGTCCAAAGGCGCTCTGAACTGGACCCAGGCCGATGCCGAGAACCAGTTCGCAGCAGGCAAGGCCGCCATGATGATCAACGGCCCGTGGCAGTTTCCGGCCCTGAATGCCGTCAAGGGACTGAACTACGGCGTCGTTCCGATCCCGGTCAACACGGCCGGGCAGGTCCCACAGGCGCCCCTGGGCGGCGAGGTCTGGACCGTCCCCAATACCGGGAACGCGGACAACCAGAAGAACGGCGCGAAAATCGTCGCCTGCATGAACAGTGATGCCAACCAGGTCGCCATGGCGGTGGCCCGCGGCACCGTCCCGTCCAAGACCACGCTGGCGGACACCTTCCTCAAGCAGGCACCCGCGATGGCGGCCTTCACCAAGACGGTGGCCACCGCCCGGGCGCGCACGGCGATCCTGGGTGACGCCTGGCCCAAGACGGCCACCGCCATCTACACCGCGGTGCAGCAGGCGCTCACCGGCGGCGCGTCGCCGGCCGACGCGCTGAAGTCGGCCGCGTCGACGCTGGGCTGACCGGCAGATGTCCACCACCGCCGGGGTATCCCGCGACGTGACGTCCGGAAGGAAGGAGGGGCCCCGGGAGATGACGATGTCGACCACCGGGCGTCGTGACGGTCGCAAGGTCCGTCACGGCCGGGAACGACTTTTCCAATGGCTCTTCCTGGCCCCTGCTGTGCTCTACATGCTGTTGTTCTTCGGATATCCCGTCGTCAAGAACATCACGATGAGCTTCCAGGACTACACCTCGAGCACCTTCTTCTCCGGACTCGCGCCGTGGGTGGGTTTTCAGAACTACTCGACGGTGATGGGCATGCCCGTCTTCACCAAGGCCCTCGTCAACACCGCACTCTTCACCATCGGATCGATCGTCGGGCAGTTCGTCCTCGGCATGGCTCTGGCGGTGTTCTTCCGCAACCGGTTCCGGCTCTCCGGAATCCTGCGGTCACTGCTGCTGCTGCCGTGGCTGCTCCCGCTGATCGTTTCCAGTGCCATCTGGAAATGGATCCTGGACACCGACAGTGGCGCGCTCAACGAGTTTCTCAAAGGCGCCGGTCTGATCACGACCGGGGTGCCATGGCTGACGCGCACCTCGGTCGCGCTGATCGCGGTCATCGTGGTCAACATCTGGATCGGGATCCCGTTCAACGTGACGATTCTCTACGGCGGCCTCCAGGACATCCCGGAGGATCTGTACGAGGCCGGATCGCTGGACGGTGCCACCGGGTGGAAGGCCTTCCGGAGCATCACCTGGCCACTGCTGCGACCGGTGGTCAGCGTCGTTCTGGTGCTGGGCGTGGTCTACACGATCAAGGTGCTGGACATCATTCTCGGGCTCACCAACGGTGGCCCGGCGAATGCCACCCAGACCATCGCCACCCAGTCGTACCTGTTGTCGTTCGGGCAGTTCGAGTTCGGGCAGGGAGCCGCGCTCGGCAACATCCTGATCGCGATCTCGTTGATCTTCGCCATCTTCTATCTGCGGGCCACCCGGCGCGCGGTCGACGAGTAGGGGGGTGCACATGACGACAACCTCTGCCCCGCCGGTGATCAGGCCCGCCCGGGTGTCCTCCCGGAAGCAGCAGCGGTCCTGGATCAACACGGTCCTGGGCGTGCTGTTCCTGGCGATCATGCTGTTCCCGGTCTACTGGATGGTGAACGCCTCGCTCCAGCCCGGTGGCGGTGCGCTGAGCACCAGCTGGTTCCCGACCCACCGGGACTTCTCGGGGTACCGGACCGCGATCAGCGAGCAGGGTACGCACCTGCTGACCAGCCTGATCATCGCGATCGGCAGCGTGGTGTTCTCGTTGATCATCGCGACACCTGCGGCGTATGCGCTGGCGCAGTTCAGGATCCGGGGCACCAACCTGGTCCTGTTCGGCATCCTGATCAGCCAGATGATCCCCGGCATCGTGGTCGCCAACGCGCTGTACAGCGCCTACAACGACCTCGGTATCCTGAACACCTACGGCGGGCTGATCCTGGCCGACTCCAGCGCCGGGATCCCGTTCGCCATCCTGATCATGCGCGCCTACATGACGACCATTCCCAAACCCATCATCGAGGCCGCGAGAGTCGATGGTGCCGGGCATTTCCGGGCGTTCTTCTACGTGGTGATCCCGGTCAGCCGCAATGCCTTGATCACCGGGGCGTTGTTCACCTTCCTGTTCACCTGGAGTGATTTCCTGTTCGCCCTGACCCTGACGACCGGGGACAGCGTCCAGCCCGTCACACTGGGGATCTTCCAGTACATCGGGTCGCACGTGCAGGATTGGAGTTCGGTGATGGCCACAGCCGTGCTGGCCTCCCTTCCGGCCGTCATCCTCCTGGTGCTGGCCCAGAAGTTCATCGCCGCCGGTGCCACCGGCGGGGCCGTCAAATAGATCGTCATCCGTCGAAACAGATTGAAGGAGCTCAAACATCATGTCAGCACTTCGTGTCCTGGTCTGGGGCGAGAACCGCCACGAGCAGGTCGAACCCCAGGTGGCGCAGCGGTACCCGAACGGCATGCACGGGGCCATCGCCGACGGCATCCGGGAGAACCTCGGGTCGGCGGCCCGCGTGCGGACCGCGGTGCTCGACGATCCCCAGCACGGACTGACCGAGGAGGTCCTCGCGGACACCGACGTGCTGACCTGGTGGGGGCACGCCGCCCACTCCGAGGTGGACGACGAGGTGGTCGACCGGGTCCACCGACATGTGTTGGCGGGCATGGGACTGGTGGTGCTCCACTCCGGTCACTGGTCCAAGATCCTCGGCAAGCTGATGGGCACGAGCTGCACCCTGCGCTGGCGCAGCGAGCACGACCGGGAGCTGGTCTGGACGGTCGACCCGACCCATCCCATCGCGCAGGGCGTCCCGAACCCCATCGTCATCGAGGAACAGGAGATGTACGGTGAACTCTTCGACATCCCGGTCCCCGACGAGCTGGTCTTCATCAGCGGCTTCACCGGTGGCGAGGTGTTCCGCAGCGGCTGCACGTTCAAGCGCGGATTTGGCAAGATCTTCTACTTCTCCCCGGGCGACCAGGACTTTCCGGTGTACTTCCACCAGGATGTCCGCCGCGTGATCTCCAACGGTGTGCAGTGGGCGAGGACGGTCCGGCCCGAACGCTCCGACCCCACCCTGCTCCGCTACGACACCGACGATTTCTACACCGGTCACGACTACCGCGGGGCCATCCAGGTCGACGCCTGACCGGCTGACGGTTCGTTCGGATCAACCTAGATGAGGAGCGCTGCATGACGTTCAGAACGATCCCGGCCGACGGGCAGCCCCTGGGGGTGGTGCTCGTCGGGGTCGGTGGCATGGGCCGTTCCTGGCTGAAGGCCATCTCCGAATGCGACGAGGTGCAGTTGGTCGGGCTGGTCGATCTGGACACCGCGGCCGCCTCGACCCTGGCCGCGTCGCTGCCGGGAGCGGTCGCTGTGGGCTCGGATGCGGTGGAGGTCTCCGTGCGCGGCGGCGGGCAGGCCGTCATCGACGTCACGGTTCCGGCGGCGCACCATCCGGTCACCACGGTAGCGCTCTTCGCCGGACTTCCGGTGCTGGGCGAGAAGCCGGTGGCATCGACGGTGGCGCAGGGTCTTTCGCTGGCCGCAGCGGCGGAGGTGACGGGCGAGCTGTTCATGGTCAGCCAGTCCCGGCGCTACAACCAGCAGCTGTGGGACTTCAAGGATCGGATGGCCTCGACCGGAACCGCCGGGGTGCTCACCACCGAGTTCTTCAAGGCGCCGCACTTCGGCGGGTTCCGCGACGAGATGGACCACCCCCTGCTGCTGGACATGGCCATCCACCAGCTGGACTCGGCCCGGTACCTGCTCGACTGCGATCCCGTGTCGGTGTACTGCGAGGAGTACAACCCGGGGTGGAGCTGGTATCGCGGCGATGCGGGATGCACCGCCATCTTCGAGATGGCCACCGGGGCCCGGTATGTGTTCACCGGATCGTGGTGCAGTCCGGGTCTGGAGACCTCGTGGAACGGTGCGTGGCGTTCCAGCGCCGAGTTCGGTACAGCCCGGTGGAACGGAGACGATCCGCCCGAGGTCGAACGGGTCGGCCCGGTGATCGAGGTACCCGCACCCGGACGCAGACTGCGGGGCGACGGGATCGCGGGCTCGTTGCGTGAGTTCGTGCAGGCACTGCGGACCGGCGAGGAGCCGATGGGCGAGGTGCACGACAACGTCACCAGCCTGGCGATGGTCGAGGCGGCGATCGAGTCGAACGCCACCGGTCGGCGGGTGTCACTGGAGTCCATCATGTCCCGCGCGCTGGACGGTGCGCTCCGAGCGGAACAGCGCGGGGAGGTTGCTGTCGTGCTGAAGTCCTGGCATGCAGCCGGCGGGTACCCGACCCGATGAAGTTCAGCGACGGGTACTGGCAGGTGCGAGCAGGTTTCAGCGTCCAGAGGCCGGCCGAGATCGCCGAGATCACCTCCGACGGGACCACTCTGCGCGCGCTGGCTCCGACCACGGCGTCCACCGGGCGCGGTTGGGACCTGAACCTGGCGACGGCGACGATCTGCTTCTCCTCGCCGATGACGGACGTCATCCGGGTCCGGATCGAACATCACGCCGGAGCGCTGGACCCCGGTCCGCACTTCGAGCTGCCCGGAGCCTCGGATTCCTGCGTCCCGACGATCGAGATCGACGGGACATCGGCAAGTTTCACCTCCGGTGAGCTGACCGCCCGGATCAGCCGGGGCCATCCGCTGCGGATCGACTTCGCGGCGGGCGGCCGGGTGCTGACCAGCAGCCTGCCGAGGGGTATCGGTCTCGCGACCGATGACGGCGGTCGAAGGCATGTGTTCCAACAGCTCTCGCTCGGGGTCGGCGATCTCGTCTACGGGCTCGGCGAGCGTTTCGGGCCCGTGGTCAAGAACGGCCAGAGCGTGGAGATCTGGAACGCCGACGGCGGTACGGCGAGCGAGCAGGCCTACAAGAATGTTCCGTTCTTCCTGACGAACGCCGGCTACGGCGTCCTGGTCAACCATCCGGAGCGGGTGTCGTTCGAGATCGGGTCGGAAGCGGTCACCCGGACCCAGTTCTCGGTGCCCGGCGAGTATCTCGAGTACTTCGTCATCAACGGCCCGAGCCCGAAGGACATCCTGTCCCGCTACACGGAATTGACCGGACGTCCGCCCCGGGTACCGAACTGGTCGCTCGGACTCTGGTTGTCCACCTCGTTCACGACCAGCTACGACGAGGCCACCGTCTGCGGTCTCATCGACGGGATGGCACAGCGCGAGATCCCCCTGTCCGTCTTTCATTTCGACTGCTACTGGATGCGCGCATTCCGGCTCTGCGACTTCGAGTGGGACCCGGAGACCTTCCCGGAGCCGGAGGCGATGCTGGCCAGGCTCAAGAACCGGGGTCTCAAGATCTGCGTCTGGATCAATCCCTACATCGCCCAGCAGTCTGCATTGTTCGCCGAGGGACTCGCCGGCGGATACCTGGTGAAGCGTCCGGACGGCAGCGTCTGGCAGTGGGACATGTGGCAGGCCGGGATGGCACTGGTCGACTTCACCAATCCGGCCGCATCAGCCTGGTACACCGGTCATCTCGGCAGGCTGCTCGATCAGGGGGTCGACGCGTTCAAGACCGATTTCGGTGAACGCGTACCGACGGACGTGGTGTGGCACGACGGCGCGGACCCGCAGCGGATGCACAACTACTACGCGCAGCTCTACCAGCGGGCGGTGTTCGATCTCCTCCGGGGGCGCCGCGGTGAGGGTGAGGCCGTGGTCTTCGCACGGTCGGCGACGACCGGCGGACAGCAGTTCCCGGTCCACTGGGGCGGCGACTCGGAATCGACCTACGTCTCGATGGCCGAGACCCTGCGTGGGGGCCTCTCTTTGGCCTGCAGCGGGTTCGGCTACTGGTCACACGACATCGGCGGCTTCGAGGGCACACCGGATCCCGAGGTGTTCAAGCGATGGCTGGCCTTCGGGCTGCTGTCGAGCCACAGTCGCCTGCACGGCAGCGGGTCGGTCAGGGTGCCGTGGGCCTTCGGCGACGAGGCGGTCGAGGTCGCCCGCAAGTTCACCCGGCTCAAGCTCTCCCTGCTGCCCTACCTCGGTCGGATCATCACCGAGGCAGCGGATCTCGGGCATCCGGTGATGCGCCCGATGCTCCTGGAGTTCCCGCACGACCGAGCGGTCGCCCACCTGGACACCCAGTACATGCTCGGTGATGCCCTCCTGGTCGCGCCGGTCTTCTCCGGGCCGGGCGACGTCGAGTACTACCTGCCCGAAGGCGTCTGGACCCAGCTGTTGACCGGCGACAAGGTGACCGGAGGCCGGTGGGTCAGGGAGAAGCACGCGTTCGACTCGCTACCTTTGCTGGTGCGGCCGGGCACCGTGCTGCCGATCGGGGCCAGATCGGACACCACCGACTACGACCTCGCCGACGCTGTTGCGCTGCACCTGTTCGAACTCCCCGACGGTTTCCGCAGCGAGACCACCATCGGGGGATCACGCTTCGTGGTGGAGCGACGCGGCCGCGACGTGACCGCCAGTCGGGTGACCGGCGATCTCCCGTGGTCGGTCGTCGTCGACGGCGTCGTTTCAGTGGTACCCGGCGACAACTGGAATTCCTGACCGACGTCGGTTCCTGGACGGCCCGGTTGCTCGAGTTCTCCCGCTACGCCGAAGGCGGCATCGGCCAGTGTTGGATCGTGGATCCGGAGGTGCCCTCGATCCAGGTCTGCTCCCTCGCCGGCTGCACCTACGAGCTGGTCGCCGAAGGCGTTGGTGGGCACAGTGTTTCGGTCTCGGTACCGCTCCAGGTCACCGTGAGACCGAACTCGTCGACCGCGGCCGGCCGACGTCGACTCAATCGGTCCCGAGCTCCATGCTGGAGCGCTCGTTGGCGTCGTCGATGCCGCCGTCCGGCGGGATCTGCAGGTTCGCGATGGCCTGCGACTCGCCCGCTTCGAGCTTGCCGACCAACGTCTGCTCGGCATCCAGCTGGCCGAGCGAGGCGTAGAGCTCGAGCTTGGCGCGGGAGTCCGCGATGTCCAGGTTGCGCATCGTCAGCTGGCCGATCCGGTCGGTCGGACCGAACGCGGCGTCCTCGGTGCGCTCCATCGAGAGCTTCTCCGGGTGGTAGCTGAAGTTCGGTCCGGAGGTGCGCAGGATCGAGTAGTCGTTGCCACGGCGCAGTCTCAGCGTCACCTCGCCGGTCACCGCGTTGCCGACCCAGCGCTGCAGCGACTCCCGGAGCATCAAGGACTGGGGGTCGAGCCAGCGGCCCTCGTAGAGCAACCGACCCAGCCGACGGCCGTCGTTGTGGTAGCTGGCCAGGGTGTCCTCGTTGTGGATGCCGTTGATCAGCCGCTCGTAGGCGATGAACAGCAGCGCCATCCCGGGGGCCTCGTAGATGCCGCGGGACTTCGCTTCGATGATGCGGTTCTCGATCTGGTCGGACATGCCGAGGCCGTGACGGCCGCCGATGGTGTTGGCCTCGTGCACCAGGGCCACCGGATCGGGAAATTCGACGCCGTTGACGGCCACCGGCCGGCCCTGCCGGAAGGCAATCGTCACATCCTCGGCGGGGATCTGGATCGACTGGTCCCAGTGGGCCACACCCATGATGGGCTGGACGATCTCGATGGAGCTGTCCAGGAACTCGAGGGTCTTGGCCTCATGGGTGGCGCCCCAGATGTTGGCGTCGGTCGAGTACGCCTTCTCCACGCTGTCCCGGTAGGGCAGGCCCTGGGCGAGCAACCACTCGCTCATCTCCTTGCGGCCACCGAGCTCGTTGACGAAGGCCTCGTCGAGCCACGGCTTGTAGATCCGCAGACGCGGGTTGGCCAGCAGCCCGTAGCGGTAGAACCGCTCGATGTCGTTGCCCTTGTAGGTGGAACCGTCACCCCAGATGTCGACGCCGTCGGAATGCATCGCCCGGACCAGCAGCGTCCCGGTGACGGCCCGCCCGAGTGGGGTGGTGTTGAAGTACGTCGTGCCGCCGGTACGGATGTGGAACGCGCCGCAGGCCAGTGCGACGAGGCCCTCCTCGACCAGCGCTGCGCGGCAGTCGACCACGCGGGCGATCTGGGCGCCGTACTCCCTGGCGCGCAACGGAACGCTCGTCAGGTCCGGCTCGTCGTACTGCCCGATGTCGGCGGTGTACGTACACGGGACGGCTCCCTTGGAGCGCATCCAGGCGACGGCGACGGACGTATCGAGGCCGCCGGAGAAGGCGATGCCGACGCGCTCGCCGACCGGCAGTGAAGTGAGGACTTTGGACACGGGCATGACCCTATCGTCTGATGGAGGACGCACCTGCTGTCGCCGCCGCGCACCTGTTCGTTGTGATCGGGGAGGTGCGGCCCGACGAGCGCAGGTGCGGGGTGACGTGGGGAAGCCGGGGGCGGGGCTGGTGGTGACGCTCACACCGATAGGCTCACACGTCCCGGCAGCACCACGCCCGGCTGAATCACCCTGCATCACTCTGGACCACCACTTCCGGGCCGCACCGATCCCGGCGACACCACACGCGACAGGACCGCACAGATGACGAGCACCCGCACTTTCCCGGACGGCTTCCTGTGGGGGTCGGCCACGGCGTCCTACCAGATCGAGGGGGCAGTCGCCGAAGGCGGTCGTGGACCGTCCATCTGGGACACCTACAGCCACACCCCCGGCCGCGTGCTGAACGGCGATACCGGTGACGTCGCGGACGACCACTACCACCGGTGGGCGCAGGACGTCGGGCACATCAAGAACCTCGGCCTGCACGCCTACCGGTTCTCGATCTCGTGGCCGCGGGTGCAGCCGGGCGGCTCCGGCGAGTTCAACCCCGAAGGCATCAGGTTCTACTCGGATCTGGTCGACGGACTGATCGCGGCCGGTGTGCAGCCGGTCGCCACGCTCTACCACTGGGACCTGCCGCAGGAGCTCGAGGACGAGGGCGGCTGGACGAACCGCGAGACCGCGCTGAAGTTCGCCGACTACGCGGAGCGGATGGCGCACGAGCTCGGGGATCGCATCTCGGTCTGGACCACCCTGAACGAGCCGTGGTGTGCCGCCTATCTGGGCTATGCCTCCGGCGTGCACGCCCCCGGCCGTACCGATGGCGCCGCCGCGCTGGCCGCGGTCCACCATCTCAACCTCGCCCACGGTCTGGCCGGGCGCGCCATCCGGTCCGTCCTCGGCGCAGACACGAAGCTGTCGGTCACCCTGAACCTGCACGTCACGCACCCGGACGACCCGTCGTCGCCGGACGACCTGGATGCCGTCAGGCGGATCGACGAACTCGGCAACGAGGCGTTCCTGCTGCCGATGCTGGAGGGGAGGTACCCGTCGCAGCTGATGGCGGACACCGCCGCCGTCACCGACTGGGCGTTCGTGCAGGACGGCGACCTCGAGCTGATCAACGTGCCGCTCAGCGTGCTCGGCGTCAACTACTACTCGTCCAGCCGGGCCCGCAAGTACGACGGCGTCGGCGAGAGGCAGCAGGCGGACGGGCACGGCAACGCGACGGCCAGCCCGTGGGTGGGGGCCGACGACGTGGAATTCCTCCCGCAACCCGGCCCGCATACCGCGATGGGCTGGAACATCGACCCTGCCTCGTTCACCGAGCTGCTGGTGAAGGTCGGCGGCCGCTATCCGGACCTACCGCTGATGATCACCGAGAACGGCGCGGCCTTCTACGACGAGGTGTCCGCTGACGGACGGATCCACGACGTGGCCAGGGTGGACTACCTGTACCGGCACCTTGACGCCGTCGGTGCCGCGATCGACGCCGGCGTGGATGTGCGGGGGTACTTCGTCTGGTCGCTGCTGGACAACTTCGAGTGGTCGTTCGGCTACGACCGCCGCTTCGGCATCATCCGCGTCGACTTCGGGACGCTGGAGCGCACCTGGAAGGACTCCGCTCACTGGTACTCCGCGCTGGTCACAACCAACTCGCTCCCGAACCGCGCCGTCACCTACCGCTAGGCGCGCGTCGGACGGAGCGCGGGGCGAGGGTAGGGCGTCCTGTCGCGCTGATCAACATCGTTTGCGCTGATCAACATCGTTTGCGCTGATCAACATGGACCAAAAGGGACTGGAGTGACGCGAGTCGACGGGTTCATGAGCGCCGGCGAAGTTGATCAGCGCGGCACGACCCGACCCCTGCGACACCCGGCCGGGCGCAGGCGTCAGGCGGCGGAGACGATCTTGAACGAGCCGGCCGCGGTGGACAGGATCTGCGGCCAGATGCCGAGCACGGCGGTCGGGCCGGCGGCGCCGGTGATCTCCCAACCCGGGCGGGCGCCGACGGCGGAGCGCAGGTCCGACACGGAGGTGAGGCCCTCGTTCTGGCCGTGCCACAGGTGGACCGGCACACCATCGGTCGATGGGTTGAGGATCCAGTCGGCCGACACCCGCGGCCTGCTGACGGTGCCCCAGTTCTGCTGGGTCTGCTCGGCGTCGGTGGCCAGGGCGGCACGGAAGTCCGGCTCCTGCCAGCGGTCGCCCAGGGCGGCCCTGGCAGCGGCCGGCATCCGCAGAACGGCCTTCGCCCAGGTGGTCTCGTCGTTCAGGTCGCTACCGACCCCGGTGGCGGTCAGCCAGGCGTCCAGCAGACCGCCGCTGCCACGCGGCGTCCGATCGGCGAACGGGTGCAGCAGCGTGCGGCGAGCGGGTGCTGGCTCGGACATCCTGGTCGACACTGCGGTCACCGACGCCACCAGGCGCGGGTAGCGGGAGGCGAAGGAGAACACGTCGTCGACGCCCTGCCCGATGCCGATGACGGCGACGCGGCCCACCGCGAGGGTGTCCACCAGTCGGCGCAGGTCCTCGGCCGGGTCCTCGCGACCTCCGAGGCCGATCGGGTCGGAGGCACCGGTGCCGGGCCGGTCGAGCGCCAGCAGGCGCACGGCAGAGGGAAGCGCGGAATCGTGCAGCAGCCAGGCGGGCGCGAGGCGGGACGACCCGGCGTCGGGGATCAGGATGCAGGGCACACCTCTGGCGCTGCCGTACTCCGCCCAGGCCAGCGTGCGCCCGTCCGGCACCCGGATGGCGCCGTAGGCGGGGTGCTCCACCTCGGAGAGGAGCGTCTCTTCCTCGTCGAACATGTCCAGGTAACTTCTGGCCGCGGGTAACACGCTATGGCCCCATCTGCTGTCTCGCCGGATACGCACGTACATGTGAGTACGGGAGCACTCCCGCGTCACGCCGAAACCCGACCGAATTTCCACCGATTCCCGGAGGGGCCAACGGTGGATGTCGATCAGGCCCTGCGCCCCGACAGGTCTACGTCCTCACCCCTGTTATACGTAGCCCGGAGCCACCGTGTTGCCATCGACACCGAAGTGTGATGTGACGCTTTGGTGACGGTGTCCGAACCGAACGTGAATGGAGGCTGAACGGTTGGATCAGCTGTTTCGCCGGTCCCGCCAGGCCAGCCACGCGTCGAGTTGGGACAGGTCGTAGTCGGGTCCGGACAGACCGACGGTGAACAGCGTGAAACCCAGTTCGGCGAGCGCATCGGCGTCGCTGCCGTCCGCCGGGCCGCCGGAAAGGGCCGTCGACTTCTCGATCTCGGCGACGTCCCGCCCGACCGTGGCGCAGTGCTCGCCCAGGATGCCCACCTTCCGGGTGAGACTTTCCATGTCGCCGAAGACGTGCCAGATGTTCGCGTACTCCGCGACGTAGCGCAGGGTCTTCTTCTCGCCGCCGCCGCCGATCAGCACCGGGATGTCGCGGGTCGGAGCAGGGTTCAGCTCCCCGAACCTGGACTTGATCCGTGGCAGGTACTCGCCCAGCAGGTCCAGCCGCTTGCCCGGCGTCGTGAAGTCGTAGCCGTAGTTGTCGTAGTCCTTCTCGAACCAGCCGCTGCCGATGCCCAGGATCAGCCGGCCACCGGAGATGTGATCGACCGTGCGCGACATGTCGGCCAGGAGATCGGGGTTGCGGTAGCCGCCGCAGGTCACGAGCGCGCCGATCTCGACCCGCTCGGTCTGCTCGGCCCAGGCGGCCAGCATCGTCCAGCACTCGAAGTGCTTGCCCTCCGGTTCGCCCGACAGCGGGTAGAAGTGGTCCCAGTTGAAGACGACGTCGACGCCCTTGTCCTCGGCGCGCAGCACGGCGTCGCGGATCTGCGAGTAGTCGGCGTGCTGGGGCTGCAATTGGACGCCGATCCTGATGGGGTGTGAGCTCATGGACGTCATTTTGCTCCTGACGGATCCCGTCCGGGAGCGCGGGGGTCCGGCCCGTCAGCGGGCGAAGGTGTACCAGAGCAGGTAGACGTTCAGGATCACGATCAGGGCGACGACCACCGTCGCGGCGACGGTGGTGGCGCGCCGGTTGACGAACTGGCCCATCACATCGCGGCGCCGGGTCAGCAGGACCAGCGGGATCAGTGCGAACGGGATCCCGAACGACAGGAACACCTGGGAGACCACCAGGCTGTCGGTGGTCGGAAGGCCGAGGGCCAGCACGACCAGGGCCGGGATCATGGTGAGACCGCGGCGCAGGAACAGCGGGATGCTCCGGCGGATGAAGCCCTGCATGACGATCTGCCCGGCGTAGGTACCCACGCTGGAGGAGGACAGACCGGAAGCAAGCAGCGCTACCGCGAAGGCGAGAGCGGCGGCCCCGCCGACGTACTGGCCGAGCCCCGCGTGGGCGGCCTCGATGGAGTCGACGCCGGTCCGGCCGGCGGTGTGGAACAGCTTGGCCGCGATCAGCAGCATGCTCAGGTTGATCACGCCGGCCAGGCCGAGGCCGACGTAGACGTCCAGTCGGGCGAAGCGCAGCAGCGTTCGTCGCTCGGTGTTGTCGATGGTCGGCACCCGGTTCTTGGTGAGCGCCGAGTGCAGGTAGACCACGTGGGGCATCACCGTGGCGCCGATGATGCCGGCCGCCAACACGACGCTGTCGGGTCCGTCGAACTTCGGGATCAGCCCGGCGGCGGCCGCCGGGACCACGCCGCGGACCACCACGAGCTCGTAGAGGAACCCGAAGAACACCAGGGCCATCAGGGCCAGGATGGCGAGTTCGAATCGCCGGTAACCGCGCTGTTCCAGGGCCAGGACGGCGAAGGCCACCACCGCCGTGATCAGGCCGGACGGCAGCAGCGGAATGCCGAACAGCAGGTTCAGGCCGACGGCGGCGCCGACGAACTCGGCCAGATCGGTGGCCATGGCCACCAGTTCCGCCTGCACCCAGAGGCCGCGTGCGACCCGACGGCTGAAGTATTCCCGGCAGAGCTCCGGCAGGTCGCGCCCGGTCACCACGCCGACCTTGGCCGACAGGTACTGGACGAGCATCGCCATGGCGTTGGCCGCGATGATCACCCAGACCAGCAGGTAGCCGTACTTGGCGCCGGCACTGAAGTTGGTCGCGAAGTTGCCAGGGTCGATGTACGCCACGGCCGCCACGAAGGCCGGGCCCAGGAGTGCGATGCGGCCACGGAAACGACCGCGTGCCTGCAGCGTGCCGAGAGCAGTGAGCCCCACCGTCTCGACCGAGATGATCGCTTCACCGGTCGTGGCGGGCTTCGTCGTGCTCAACAGGCGCTCCCAACTGGCAAGTTCGGACGTACGAAACATGATGTTATGGATCTGGAACGACAGTGTTCTCATCGTCAAACATAGTTCTACGTCTCGTTCGGAACCGAGGCGGTCTCAAATTGGTACGGGACGTGACTAATCTTGCGAACCATGGAGGACGTCGGGACGCGGTCGCAGATCGTCGAGGACTACCTCAAGGCGATCTTCTCGCTGGCCGAACGCGGTGGGGCCCATGGCGGGCAACACGGCGGACCGGCGGGCGGGGCGAGCGAGCACGAGCCCGTCACCACCTCCCGGGTCGCCGAACGGCTCGGGCTCTCGGCGTCATCGGTCTCGGGGATGCTGCGGCGGCTGGCGGCGCAGGGCCTGGTCGACCACCGTCCGTACGGCGGGGTGACGCTGACCGACACCGGACTCGCGACTGCTCTGCAGGTCGTCCGCCGTCATCGTCTGGTCGAGATGTTCCTGGTCGCCCAGTTGGGCTACAGCTGGGACGAGGTGCACGAGGAGGCCGAGCTCCTGGAGCACACGATGACCGATCGGCTGGTCCAGCGGATCGATGCGGCGCTCGGCAGCCCGCGCTTCGATCCGCACGGTGATCCCATCCCCGGCCCCGACGGCGAGCTCCCGTGGGTCGACGCCCATCGCCTGTCCGGCCTGAATCCGGGCGACACCGGGCATCTCGCGCGGGTGGACGACCAGGATCCGGCGGTGCTGCGGCATCTCACCGACGTCGGCATCAGCCTGGGCGAGAGCATCAGGCTGATCGAGCGGCTGCCGTTCGACGGGCCGTACGTCATCAGCACCGACAACGGACGCACCCACCAGCTCGGGCCGGCACTGGCCAACGCCCTCTGGATCGCCTGAGCCCGGCCGGCGGGTCGGCCCGGACGGTCAGTTCAGCTTCGCCGCCGATCGCCCGGCGGTCCGGCCGCTGAACAGGCAGCCCCCGAGGAACGTCCCCTCCAGGGCCCGGTACCCGTGGACCCCGCCGCCGCCGAACCCGGCCGCCTCACCGGCCGCGTAGAGCCCGGGGACGACCCCCGCGCCGTCCGAGCCCAGCACGGCCGAGGACAGATCGGTCTCCAGGCCGCCGAGGGACTTGCGCGTCAGGATGTGCAGTCGGACGGCGACCAGCGGACCGGCGTCCGGGTCGAGGATCTCGTGCGGTTCCACGGTGCGCATCTTCCGGTCGCCGAAATACTTCCTGGCACCGGCCGTGGCCACCACCTGGGGGTCCTTGCCCAGTCCGGTGCGCACCTGGCCGTCCCGCAGCGAGATGGTACGGGCCAGGTCGACGGGATCGACGAGGTCGTTGCCGGTCAACGCGTTCATCTTCTGCACCAGCTCGGGAACCGTGGTGGCCGTCAGGAAGTCGACGCCGTTGTCCAGGAACGCCCGCACGGCGGGGCCGATCTTGCCGCCCGCCCGTTCGGCCAGCAGCTTGCGCACCGAACGTCCGGTCAGGTCACCGTTCTGCTCGGAGCCGGACAGCCCGAACTCGGGTCCGACGGTCCGCATGTTGGTCAGGAACCAGGAGTACGGGTAACCGGTCGAGGTGATGTGCCGGACGGTGCCCAGCGCATCGAAGCCGGGGAAGAGCGGGGTGGGCAGCCGATGACCGTGCGCGTCCAGCCACAGCGGGCTCGGCCCGGACAGGATGCGGATCCCGTGTCGCGGCCAGACGGGGGAGTGGTTGATGATCCCCTCCGGGTAGTGCCACATGCGGTCCCCGTTGATCAGGCGCCCGCCGGCCTTCTCCGCGACGCCCAGCATCAGGCCGTCGGTGGACGCCGGCACCCCGGTGATCATCGACTCGGGAGCCGCTCCGAACCCGCCGGGCCAGTTCTCCCTGACCAGTTCGTGGTTGCCTCCGATGCCACCGGACGTGACGATCACCGCACCCGCCGAGAGGATGAAGCTGCCGACCACCTGACGGGACGACTCCTCGCCGCGCGCCACCGGAGACGGGACCAGGATCTCGCCGGCCACCCCCGTCACGCGACGGCCGAAGGTGGTCAGCTGGGTGACCCGGTGCCGGAACAGCAGCGTGATGCGCCCGGTGCGGACGTGCTCCATCACCCGGCGCACGAAGGGGACGAGCACCCCGGGGCCGGTCCCCCAGGTGAGGTGGAATCGCGGCACCGAGTTGCCGTGCCCACCGACCTGGTAGCCGCCCCGTTCGGCCCACTGGACGATCGGGAACAGCGAGACGCCCTGCTGCTTGAGCCAGGAGCGCTTCTCGCCGGCGGCGAAGTCGACGTAGGCCTTCGCCCACTCGCGCGGCCAGTGGTCCTCCGGCCGGTCGAAACTGGCCGATCCCAGCCAGTCGTCGAGGGCGAGTTCTGCCGAGTCCCTGATGCCCAGGTGGCGCTGCTCGGGACTGTTCACCAGGAACAGGCCGCCGAACGACCACCAGGCCTGGCCGCCGATCGAGGCGGCCGGCTCCTGGTCGAGGATGGTGACGCGCCGACCCGCGTCTGCGGCCTCGGCCGCTGCGACCAACCCCGACAGGCCTGCGCCGATCACGACCACTTCGGTATCCGTCATGCCTCATTCTCCTGCCGTCTCGCCTGATCGCGCCACCTCGGACAGAGTGCCATTTTCCGCCGACGGGGCGTCCGAACCGGGACGGAAGGGTGAAAGGCCGTCGGAGGAGGTTGAATTCTCGCTGTTCGACCGGCTGCAGGTGCTGCTGATCTCCTACGATGTCGAAAACAGGGCGAATGGGACGCGGGCCGGGTGGGCAGTGGCGCGGGGGAGGCGTGGATGAATCGGCGGGACAACGTTTTCGCGCGTCCGTTCCGCCGCTGCCCCGGGCACTTCCGGCTGGTGTTCGGGGTGGTCTGGGCCGGGTTTCGGTCGGCGTGGTCATCCTGGTGGCCGCCGATCCGGCGCCGCACCCTGGCGACCTCCTGCGGAATCCCGGGTTCCTCGCGCTGGCCGCCCTCGTCGTGCTGACCGACCTCTACCCGCTCGTGCCCTGGTTGTCCGACGTCCGTGACGACCGGGTCTTCATCTGGTCCGTCGGACTGTCGGTGGGAGCGATCCTGGCCTATGGACCGTGGGCCGCCTTGCTCCTTCCCGTCAGCGGGGCGCTCGCGAACCTGCTCAAGCCCGACAGTCGCTGGTGGCGGCTCGGTCTGAACATGGGGATGTGCGGCGTGCACGGACTGGTCTGCGCCATCGTCTTCGTCGTGCTGCGCGCGGCACTGCAGGGGCCGACGATCGGTCCCCGTCCGGCGCTGGTGCCCTGGCAGCTGCTGGTGACGGGGGTGGCGCTCGCCGTGGTGTTCCTGCTGTCCAACGTGCTGCTCCTGACCGCCGCGTCCGTCTCCCTCGGCATCTCCACGGCCCGCTCCCAGGTCCGGATGTGGTCCAGGCGGGTGTCGGTGATCGGGACGAGCCTGCTGTTCTCGCCGGTCTTCGCCGAGATGGCTCTGCAGGCGGCGGTGCTGCTGCCGATGATGGCCGCCGGCATCCTGGGCGTGCACGAGGTGGAGGCCACCATGCACCGCACCGTCCGGGAGGCCCGTACCGACACGCTCACCGGGCTCGCCAACCGGGCCTCGCTGGTGCACCATCTGGCGATGATGATCGCGGCCGGCGACCGCCCGGACGTCACCGTGCTGGTGATCGACCTCGACGGCTTCAAGGCGGTGAACGACACCCACGGCCACGTGGCCGGCGACGAGGTGCTGATGACGGTGGCCCGGCGGCTCGCGGAAGTGGTGCGGCTCCCCGATCTGGTGGCCCGGTACGGCGGCGACGAGTTCGTGGTGGTGCTGGGCCCCGGCGTTCCGGAGCTGGAGCTGCGGCGCCTGATCGCCGATCTGGGCGAGGCACTGGAAGGCCCGATGACGGCCGCCGGCCGGGTGGTGACGGTGTCGGCCTCCATCGGCGTCGCCGTCGGGACCGACCCGGCGACCACCCCGATGGAACTGATCGGCCGCGCCGACCGGGCCATGTACCGGCGGAAGACGAACGCGGGAAGGGCCGTGCCGGCGCCGCTGTGGACGGCGACCGGGTTCGAGCTCGGTGCGGACGTCCAGGCGCACAATCTGGCGGCTCCCCGGGCGACCCCGATCGTCGGGCTCGGCAACGAACTGCTGGGTTTCGATTCCTGACGGTGCAGCCGATTCCTGGCGGCGCGGCTACAGCCGGCCGGCGTCGATGATCCGCCGGAGGAAGCGTTGGGTCCGTGGGTCGACCGGGTCGGCCAGCACCTGCTCCGGCGGTCCGATCTCGGCCACTCCGCCGTCGGCCAGGAAGACCACCTCGTCGGCGACCTGACGGGCGAAACCCATCTCGTGGGTGGCGACCAGCATCGTCATGCCCTCGGACTTCAACTCGGCGAGCAGGCCGAGCACCTCACCGACCAGTTCCGGGTCCAACGCACTCGTCACCTCGTCGAAGAGCATCAGCACCGGCTTGTTGACCAGCGCCCTGGCGATGGCGACCCGTTGCTGCTGACCGCCGGACAGGTTGTCCGGCCTGGCCTTCGCCTTCTCGGCCAGACCTACGCGGTCGAGCATCGCCATCGCGTCGGCCTCGGCGCGGTCGCGGGCGACACCGTGCACCACCCGGGAGGCGAGGGTGACGTTGTCCAGCACGCTCATGTGCGGGAAGAGGTTGAAGGACTGGAAGACGATGCCCACCCTGGTGCGGATCTCGTCGGCCTTCACCCGCGGATCGGTGATGTCCGTGCCGTCCAGCCGGATGACGCCGTCGTCGACGGTCTCGAGCAGGTTCAGGCAGCGCAGCAACGTCGACTTCCCGGACCCGGACGCGCCGATCAGCACGACGCACCGGTGGGGGGCCACCGTGAGGGACAGGTCGCGGAGGATGACGTGCTCGCCGTAGCTCTTGCGCAGGTGCTCGATCTGCAGGAGGTGGGCGCCGGAGCCGTGGCCGGTCCGCTGCTTCCGGGTCGGTATCGGCGTCATACCGTCGCCCCGGCGGTGGTCCAGCCCTGTTTGCGGGCGATCCAGTCGGTGAACCTGGTCATCGGGATGGTCAGCGCCAGGAACAGCAGACCGGCCACCATGTACGGCGTGTAGTTGAACGTCGTCTTGGCGAAGATGTCGGCCTGCAGCACCGCGTCGTAGTACGGGGTGCCGAGCGCCGCGATCAGGGCGGTGTCCTTCTGCAGGGACACCAGGTCGTTGAGCAGCGGCGGCATCACCCGCCGGAAGGCCTGCGGGACGACGACGTGCTGCATGGTCCTCGCGTGCGAGAGCCCGAGCGACCGGGCGGCCGCCCGCTGCGACGGGTGCACCGATTCCATCCCGGCGCGCAGCACCTCCGCGTTGTAGGCGGTGTAGGTCAGGATCAGTCCGACGGCGCCCCAGATCAGGGTGTTGTTGGGCAGCCAGCTGATCCGCAGCGCGGGGACGCCGAACCCGAGCAGGTAGAGCACCAGCAGCAGCGGCAGTCCCCGGAAGATGTCGGTGTAGATCGTCGCGGCAGCCCTGATCGGGAAGAACACCGGACCACGCAGCGACCGGGCGACGGCCAGCAGCATGGCCAGGACCAGGATGACGACCTCGCAGATCACCATCAGCCGGATGTTCAGCCAGAGGCCCTTGAGGATGTCCGGCAGTACCTGCCAGCCGTACGAGAAATCCAGGAACGAGGCCCGGAATCGCGGCCAGCCCTGCGTGTTGACCACCGCGACAGCCACGACTGCGAGCAGCACCACCGTCGAGGCCGATGCGATCAGGCTGGACCGGCGACTCCGGGAGCGTCGGTAGGCGAGTCGCTGCTGCTGGATCTTCGACGGCACCCAACCGTCGGCCGCGGCCGTCTGCGGCACGGATTTCGGTGCCCTGGATTTCGGTGGCACGGATTTCGGTGGCACGGATTTCTGTGGCACGGATTACTTGAGGACGGGCGCGCCGGCGTTGGCCAGCCAGGTGGTCTGCAGCTTGGCCAGGGTCCCGTCCGCGCGCAGCGCATCCACGGCCTTGCTCGCGCAGGACGTGAGAGCCGATCCCTTGTCCAGCAGCAGCCCGAACTGGTCGGGCTTGGCGGTCCCGGCCGGGAGCTGACCGATGATGACGCCGTTGTCGAGCTGGGCGGAGGACATGTAGAAGGCGGTCGGCGTGTCGACGACGATGCCGTCCACCTGACCGTTCTTGAGCTGCGCGATGGCGGCGTCGTTGGTCGGGAAGATGGTGGGCTTGGAGCTCGGCGCGATCACGCCGTTCAGCGCGTCGAGGCTGGTGGTGCCGATCTGCGCCCCGAGTTTCGCGCCCTTGAGGTCGGCGATGCTCTTGGCTCCTGCGATCTTCGAGCTCTTCACCGTGACGACCGCCTGGGTGACGTCGTAGTAGCCGGTGGAGAAGTCGACCGCCTTGGCCCGGTCGGCGGTGATGGTGAACTCGTTGATGTCGAAGTCGAAGTTCTTGGGGGCCGGCGAGATGGCCGCGTTGAACGACTGCTTGGTCCACTTGACCTGGGCCTTGGTGTATCCGAGCTTGGTCGCGACCGCGTAGGCGACGGCCGACTCGAAGCCCTTGCCGTTGGTCGGGTCGTTGCCCGAGAACCAGGGGTCGTACGCCGGGTTGTCGGTCGCGATGGTCAACGTGTTGGCGGCCGTGGTCTTGAGATCGGCGGGCGCGCAGCCGGATGAAGCTGCCGCCGGGCCGGACGAACTCGTGCTGTTGACCGCGGCCGTGGTCGACGACGAACCGCAGGCCGACGCCGTCAGGGCGGTGGCCGCGGCGAGTGCGATGACGAGGGCAAGCGGGTGACGCTGGGACATCAGTACTCCAGTTGAGTGACGGTCGCGCTGGGCAGGCAGGTGCGCGGTTCGAACTGCGCAGATGGACGATCCGAAAGCATACGGACCCGGGGCGACCCCCATCTCGCGTCAGTTGTCGATCGGCGTTCGTCAGCGATCGAGCAGCGGGACCCGGCCCATCCCGAGGAAGTGCGGACTGGCCGCGAGCAGCGCCGGGTCGGACTCGACCAGCTCGGCACACCGGATTGCGGACTCCAGGACCCGGTCGGCCGCCTCCGGCGATGCGTTGTCCAGGGCCGGGGCGGTGGGACCTTCGATACCTACCACGATGACGTCGGCCAGACCGGAGTCGGACAATTCCCGGGCCAGCTCCTCGTGAAGGTGGAAGTACGCGGTGGTGAACCCCTGCGGGTCGTCGTGGTTGACGCCGGTCTCGATCAGTCGGGCCATTTCGCTGACCCGCGCAGGGTCCAGCTCCCCGAATCCGGCCAGCTCCAGTAGCGCGGCATGGCGGCTGATGGCCGCGACGACGACCGGTCCGCCGGGCCGGACGACCCGTCGGGCCTCCGTGAGCGCCCGGCTCCGTTCCTCGGCCTCGATCAGGTGGTAGAGCGGGCCGAGCAGCAGCACCGCATCGACGGACTGGTCGTCGATCGGCAGTTCCCGGGCGTCGCCGAGAGCTGCAGTGAACCCGGTATGGCGGGCGGCCTGGGCCACGTGGTGGGGGACCGGGTCGATGAGGTGGACCTGGTAGCCGTCCGCGGCGAGCCAGCGTGCGTGGATACCCGTCCCGCCTCCCACGTCCAGGACCATCGCCGGAGGGGCGGGCAGGAATCGGCGGAGCAGCTGCTGCGTCCGCCGGAATTCGAGCCGGCCGTGCCCCGAGCTGACCAGTCGCTGATCTTCGTCGTAGCGATCGCTATAGAAGGACAGGATGGCGCCGTCGAATTCGGTCATGGACGAGATCTTTCTCCAAGGGATGCGGGCCACGTCGGACGACCCTCGGCCGCTCGATCCCCCGCGATCCCGTTGCCCGCATGGTCGCCGCGGACCGATTCGGTACCGCCATCACCGTCTGCGCCCGGCGGTACCATGCCACCGTGTCCCACGTGCCCCACCGGGACCGCCCGCCGGACTTCGACACCACCCTGCGCGAGCTGCGGCGGAAGTCAGACGTCCTGGAACCCCCTGGACCTCAACACTTCCAGGCCTCTTTCCGGCACCTGACGCTGTACACGTCGTGGTACCGCACCCAGGTGTGGAGTCGGGGGATCGCCAAGGAACTGCTCACCGCCTTTGGCCCCGGCGAGGTGTTCGCCGCCGACGTCGCCCGACGCCATCGGGGGCAGATCCTGCCCCCGGCCGATCCCAGGACGCCGCGGACCTGATCCGACGGTTCCCCGGGCGCCCCTCCGACGTCGTCGCCTTCACGTGCTGGCTCGAACAATCCTCCACACCGCCAGGCACCGAATAGGCATCTCGGGTCAGGACGACGTCAGCTCGAGAATCTGTCCGGACGGCGTGGCCGAACCTGATGACGTGCCGTGGTTGGCGATGTAGATCGCACCGTTCCTACCGATGGCCAGCCCGGTCGGTTGCGACAGACCCGCTGACAGGAGAGTTGTTCGGGTGCCGTTCCGATTGACCCTGATCAAGGCTCCGGGCGTCGTCGGCGGTGAGAGCAACCCTCCCACGCTGTATTCCAGCACCAGCAGCCGGGAATGGCGGTCGAACGCCAGGTCGGTGATCGAGGAGAATCCAGTGGCCCAGACGGTCGGGGCATGGCCCGGCATGATCCGATAGACATCAGCCGTGCCCGGAAGCGACGGGACTCCGCGAAGGCCCCCGACGAACAATGCGCCGTCCGGGCCGACGGTGACCGATGTCGGGACGGCCTGAGCCTGGATGGTCAGTGCCGTAGGCCCGAGGACACCGGCGGGAACGTATTCGGGAAAGGTTGGAAAGCGGGCAAGAATGGATAGCCGGCCGGCCGGACTGACCCACAGCAGACTGTTGGCTGCGGCGTCGACGACGGCCCAGCCGCCGCGGTAGGGCGTGACTCCGTAGGGATCGGAATCGGTCGCCGATTCCCCGGGCAGCCCGCCGGCATTCACCTGGGGATGTTCGGCGGCGAACGCAGCGAAGTCAGGAAACAAGGCCCAGCTGGACCGTGGGCTGTGCAATCCGGCGATGATGCCCTTGCCGAACTCGTCGCCACCGGGAAGCCCGTTCGATCCGTCTGCCCTGAGGTCGGTGTCCTGCATGATCACCCCGAGTGCTCCATGCACCCAGGTCAGTGCCGCGGGCCCGGCGACTTCGCCGTTGTCCTGTTCCTGTTCGGATTCCAGCCCGCCCAGCACGGTGACGACACGGTGGCCCGCGACCCGGCCGATCGCGCCGGTCCGACCCACGCAGCCCGTCGTCGGGGCTCCGGATACGCCGATGAGCGGAACGCAGTTCTGCTTCGTCGGGTCGCCGATCCCTGCCAGCGCCACATACAGTGCGCCGTCCAGACCGATGCTCAAATGTCTGGGATTGTTCAGTCCATTCACCACGACCGAGACGTGGAGCCCGTCCTCGGATCTACCGGACGCCATTGATGTGGCGGCACCGGCAGATGGCGAGTTCGTCAGGCAGATGGCACCTGTGACGACCACGGCGATTGACAATCGACTGAGCTTCATTGCTCTCCCGGGGTGGCATTCTCGGACCCACGTCCTCGTGGGCTCTTGTGACGTTCTCGTGGGTGGTTTGACCCCTGGTTGTGGGCGACACACCGGGCTGCGTATAGGTTCTGGCTTATCTAGGGTCAGTCACTATCCAGGAGCACGGTGTGCGCGGTGTAACGATATGGCGAAAGCTGCTCGGTGTCGAGCAACTGCAGGTGTGCGATGTGGCGTGGGAGGAGGCCGACGACCGGCAGGTGCTGGTCGTTTCGGTGCGTGCGACGAAGGGCGCCCGGAGTAGGTGCAGTCGATGCCGGCGTAGACGGCCGGGCTATGACCAGGGCGGCGGAACCCGGCGGTGGCGGTCGCTGGACTGGGGGTCGACGATGGTATTCCTGCAGGCTGCGGCTCCGCGGGTGAACTGCCGGACGCACGGGGTGGTCGTCGCGGCGGTGCCGTGGGCCCGACCCGGCGCGCGGGCAACCCGAGCGTTTGAAGACCAGTGCGCGTGGTTGGCGGCGCACACCGCTTCGTCGGTGGTGGCGCAGTTGATGCGGACGTCGTGGCGGCATGTGAGCGCAATCATCGAGCACGTCGTCGCCGACGGTTTGGCCGGCCGGGACGTGCTCGCGGGGCTGCGGCGGATCGGCATCGATGAAATCTCCCACCGCAAAGGCCAGCGGTATCTGACGTGCGTGGTCGATCAAGACTCCGGCAGATTGGTGTGGGCCGCACCGGGCCGCAACAGCGACACCCTGGGTCGGTTCTTCGACCAACTCGGCCCAGAACGGGCGGCGGCGTTGACGCACGTCTCGGCCGACGGGGCGCAGTGGATCCACGACACCGTGACGGCCCGCGCGCCGCAGGCGGTGCTGGGATTGGATCCGTTTCATATCGTGGGGTGGGCCACCCGGGAGTTGGACAAGGTCCGTCGTCAGACGTGGAACACGCTGCGGGGTAACAGTAGCTCTGCGCAGGCGTCGTCGGTGAAGGGCAGCCGCTGGGCATTGCTGAAAAACCCGGCGGACCTGTCCCCGGAGCAACGCGGGTCGGTCGCCTCGATCGCCCAGACCAACCGGCATCTGTATCGGGCGTATCTGCTGAAGGAGCAACTGCGCGCGGTGTTCCAGGTCAAGGGCCAGGCCGGCCGTGAACTGCTGGCCGGCTGGATCGCCTGGGCCCGCCGCTCCCAACTCCCCGGCTTCATCGCCCTGGCCGCAACGTTGAAGCGGTTCCAGCAGCTGATTTGGAACACCCTGATCCACCACATGAGCAACGCCCAATCCGAGGCCACCAACACCCACCTACGGGCCTTGACCCGCAGGTCGTACGGCTTTCACAGCCCAGAAGCGTTGATAGCCATGGCAATGCTCACCCGCGGCGGGTTATGCCCGCCGCTTCCCGGACGCTAAACCACCCACGAAAACGTCAGGAGACCCTCCTCGTGAGTGGGTGTCGTCCTCCACCGCACCCACTGTCTTCCGGTCGCGAGCTGAAGTCAAGAGTCAACTGTGGAGGTTCGGTCCTGCGACGTCGAACGAATGGTGAATCAAACAATGAGTCTACTGTCTGTCTTCCACTACCCCACGGCGAGTAATGGTGCGCCGGCTTACTTCGATGGCGCCCAGGAGGCTCGCCATTGACCCGGTGACCGACAAGACTTCATTTCTTCGGAGACCTACGCTCAACGTTGGAGGCCGTTGCACGACCAGTGTGGAATCTGGAGACTGCTCGGGACGTCGTCCGCGGACTGGGGGTATCGGGCCAGGGTGGTGGTGGTCGCCCACACGAAATATTCGTGGAGCGTTCGATACACGTCGTCGTCCCGTGCGATTCCCACGTCCGCCAGCGCCTCGTCGAAGCAATCAATGGCTCGAGTGTCCATTTCCTCGTGTTGACCGTTTCCGCTGTGGATCCCGACCACCCACGTCTCGTCGGCATGCATTGCAGAGTAGGCCGCGGGGCCGCCCAGTGCCTCGGACCAATATGCGGCCAACCGTTCGCCGTGCTCGGGGTGGAACCCGTGGCTGAACGCGTGACTGACGACGTCATCGGCCATCACCCGGCGATGCCACGCTTGCGCCAGACGACACAGGCCCTCGTCGCCACCGGCTGCCTCGTAGACGGAACGCATGTTGTGATCCTGGCACGATCACGGAGGCCGACGACGCCGGGCTGCGGCAGCTGATCGATCCGCTGCCGGCGCTGAAGAGGCAGCCGAATCTGGTGTTCGCCGCTGCCGGGTACGTCGGCGTCGAACCCGGTGCCTTCACCTGTTTCCGCCGGGCCCTGCTGTCGCGATGGACCACCGAGCGTCAGCGGAGAGGGTGACGTCCGATGGCTCCGGACGCTGGTCTGGCCGGGGCAGGATGCTCGGCTCGCACAGCTGTCCGCAGCGATCCAGGTCGCACGAGCCGCTCCTCCGCTGCTGGTGCCGGTGATCTCGACTCGGGCGTCGCGGAGTTGGCCGACCGGGCTCCGTCCGGCGCGGCGCTGGTGCTCTTCCACAGCGCGGTTCTTGCCTACCTCAGTCCTGCGGACCAGGCCAGGTTCGTCGCTACCGTGACGGGCCTACCGGGCCTGTGGATCAGCAACGAAGGGTCGTCCGTCGACCTCCGTCACGGCGAGACCCTACCGACGCCGGCGGATCCGACGACGTCGGTGTTCGTCCTGCGCAAGGACTCCGTAGCCGTCGGCTACGCCGGCGGTCACGGGCAGTTCCTGCACTGGTTCGGCTGAGCACGGCGGCCGCGCGCGCCGTTGGCGTCGTTGGCGCTGCGCAGATCCGATCGGAGTTCGGAGTTCGAGGTTCTACCCAAGCGGCTCATCAGTACAGATGCTTGGATCATGACCCGGATCTGGGCCGACTGTCGGTGCTCGTCGATAGTGTTCTGGCTATGGAAGAGCCGGGTGATCCGCCGACCACCAGGGCCGCGGCTCTGGTGGCGGAGTTGTCTGCCCAGCAACGCGTCCTGGCCGCTGCCCAGGCCAGGCAGGCTGCCCTGATGGTCGAGTTCGGTCAGGTCAGAAGGGTTCTGGACGATCAGCGGATCTCCGATCGTGCTGCAGAAGGCATCGATCCGCGGTACCGGCCCGGTGAGTTCGCCGCGATGGAGATCGGCCTGGCCATGACCACTTCGAGGCACTCCGTGCAGAGGACGGTCGCGATGGCCCGGCGGCTCCGCGAGGAGACGCCGGACGTCTGGGACGCGTGGCTGGCCGGAGACATCGATCAGCTGAAGGCTGCGCGGATCAGCCATGCCCTGGTGCGGTTGACCCGTGATCACTCGAAGGAACTGCTCAACGCGCTGGTCCTGCCCGTCGCCGTCTGCAAGACCGCGGAATTGCTGGGGCGCTGGCTCAACCAGTTCGTGGCCGGGGTGGAGCCGCTGGAAACCGACGAGCGGTTACGGCGGTCGTTCGCCGACCGGTATGCCTCCGTGCGCCCGGATCTGTACGGCATCAGTTTCCTGTCCGCAGCACTGTCGTCGGTGGACGCGACGGCGATCGATCAGGTGCTGAACGCGCTGGCCGGGATCGCTGGTCCCGACGATCCCCGGACCGTGCAGCAACGTCGGGCCGACGCCCTGGTCGATCTGCTGCTGGGGCGCACCAGCAATGGCTGCCATGTGACCTGGGAGGAGGGCGATGCGGGCGAGGAAGACGTCGGGGTCGGTCACCTGGCCGACGTCGACGGCGATGCTGGCGATGAGTACCCGGCCGACTCCCCGCCCGACGATGTGACATCCGACGATGTGATAACCGACGATGTGACAACCGACGACGTGCCGTCGGCCTGGGATCCAGAAGACGACTGGGACCTGCCTGCATCCGCGTTCCGACCGGATCGCGGTGGCGCAGCCCCGCCGAACGCCGCAGCCCCGCCGAACGCCGCAGCCCCGCCGAACACCGCGGCCCCACCCGATTTGGCAGCCCCACCAGGTACCGGCCGACCACCTGACCCGGATCGACCGGGTCGTCCGTTGATCACGCGGTGTCCGACAGGTCATTCCTCGCGGCCGCTGCCGGTCACCATCGGCGTCGTCGTGTCGGTGCAATCCCTCCTGGGGTACAGCGATGCCCCCGGTCAGCTGACCGACCGATCGGCGCTGGTCCCGGCGGATCTGGTGCGCGATCTCGCCGGCCAACCGGGCACGCTGTTCTACCAGCTGCTCACCGACCCGGGCGGGAACCTGTTGCAGGTCAACGAACTCGGGCGCTTTCCGAGCCGCAAGCTCGGGGCTGCGATCAAGATGCGGGACGGCGGGTGCGCCAACCCCGTCTGCACGGTGCCCGGACCGAGATGCGACCTGGACCACATCGTGCCCGTTCCGCACGGGCCGACATCGGCCGCCAACATCCACCCGAAGTGCCGCCCGGACCACCGCGCCAAGACCCATGCCGGACACCGCACCACCAGAGACGACGTCCAGCGCACCACGATAGGGACGACACCCACCGGACACCGATACACCACGCACGACGACCCGTTGCCGGTCGAGGAATGGCCACACGAGCACCCGTCCCGGGAGGGTCCGACACCCGCGGCGGGGGCGAGTTGACATCGGCACTGCGGCCCGGCTGTGTCACCATCGCTGCATGGTGGAAACCCGGGGCGAGCACCTCATCGAGCATCTGACTCCGCAGCGCCGGTTCCGGCTGACGGTCGACGGCGAGGAGGCCGGCGTCCTCGACTACGTGCCAGGTCCCGGGACCTGGGACATCACCCACACCTACTCGGACCCGAAGTTCCGTGGGACCGGGGTGGCCTCCGAACTCGTCCAACGCGTGTTCGACGATGCGCGCGCCGCTGGTCTCCTGATCGTTCCGAGCTGTCCCTACATCCCGGTCTGGCTGTCGCGGCACCCCATCGAGTCCGATCTGGTCGGACCAGCCCGATGACGGACCCGCTGGAGCCACCGGGCCACGATCCCCTGGTCGCCGAGAACAGGGCCCTGAAGCGGGCACTGGATTCCGCGCTGGAACAACTGGACCAGGTCGGCGGCGAGATCGATGCGCACCTGTCGGCGCAGGAGGCTGCCGAGGACGCAGCTGCGGCCGCCGGAGATGCCGCAGCGGTGCAGGCCGTCATCCAACGTCGGCGTCTGGCCGGACTCGGCAGCGCTCTGTCGACCCTGACCGGCCGGATGATGGCCGAGCGTTCGGCCCGGGCCGCGCAGGCCGCGGCGGAGGCGGCCGAGGCGAGTCGCCGCGCCGCCGAACAGGCGCTGGCCGACGACGACCGCTCCCGACGCCCGACGTTCCACCCGTTCAAGATCGGCTTCTTCGGCGGCCTCGGGTTGCTGCTGGCCTACGTCACCTACCTTTCGCTGGACACCCTGCGGGGCACGTTGATCGTCATCGCCGTCGCCCTCCTGCTGGCGATCGGGCTCGACCCCGCGGTCGGTGGCCTGGTGCGGCGCGGCATGCGTCGCGGTTGGGCGGTGACGATCGTCTTCCTGGGCCTGGTGGCTGCTCTCGGCGGTGCCATCTACGCGATCATCCCGCCGATCGTCACCGAACTCGCGACCTTCGTGAAAACGGTCCCGACGCTGATCACCGACCTGCTGCACAACAACACGATCAACTCTCTGAACGAGAAGTTCGGGATCCTGAACGCGATCAAGAACTCGAACTTCATCCAGACCATCGGCAGCGGCGCGGCCGGCAGCATCCTGTCGGCAAGTGTCACCGTCGCGTCCATCGCTGCCGACCTCCTGGTGGTGCTGATCCTGACCCTGTTCTTCCTCGCCGGCTTCCCGAAGATCAAGTCGGCGGCCTATCGACTGGCGCCGGCCACCAGGCGCACCAGGGTGACCGAACTGGGCGACAAGATCTTCAAGCAGATGGGCGGCTATCTGGTCGGTGCGACGATCGTCGCAATCCAGGCGGGTCTGGTGGCCGGGGTCTTCGCCGCCATCGTCGGCCTGCCCTATCCCTGGGCCATCGCGCTCGGTGCCGCGGTCCTGGACTTCGTGCCGGTCATCGGCCCGATCACCGTCGGCGTCTCGATGACGCTTCTCGGATTCACGCAGTCCCTGACGATCGGCATCGTCGCCGCAGCCTTCTACCTGACCCAGCACCTGTTCGAGACGTACTGGCTCTATCCGCGGGTGATGCGCCGTCAGGTGGACATCTCCACCGGCGCGGTGGTGGTGGCGCTGCTCGTCGGCGGTGCGCTGCTGGGCGTCACCGGAGCGGTCCTCGCCGTCCCGGTCGCTGCCGCCGTCCAGCTCATCGTCCGCGAGGTCGTCATGCCGATGCAGGAACGTCACTAGGGTCGGCGAACGCCAGCAGGCGCGGGGCCTGCTCAGAGAGGCAACTGCCCGGCCCCGAGTCGGGTGGCCTGCTGCCGCAGTCTCCCGATGGCCGAGGCCACCAGATCGGGACGTCGATGGTCGAGACCTAAGAGCGCTGCGGACGCGGGGGCGAAGGACTGCCAGCGGACGACCCTGCCGGGGACCGAGTCGATCAGACCGCCGGCCGACGAGTAGGCCGCCAGCAGATCATCGCCGAACGCCGGACCGAAGGCGTGCCGGGTGTCGATGAAATCCATGGCCGGGTCCCCGGTCCCGGCGTCGGTCCAGTCGATGACGCCGACCACCGCGCCGGTCCCGTCGATCATCGTGTGGCCGGGGTGCAGGTCCCCATGGCGCAACATCGTGGCGTACTGCCACCATCTGTCGTCCTCGATCCAGCTCTGCCAGTACCGCAGCAGCACTGTCGGGACCGGAAGTGCCTGCACCCGAGCAAGAATCGTGGAGCTCTCGGTGCGTAGATCAGCGGCGGTGACGCGCGGCAGAGGCCCGGGGTCCACGGCGTGCAGGGCGGCCATGGCGGCTCCCAGGGTGGCTGCGTACCGCGACGGAGGCGGGAGGTCGACGGCGAACTCGAACACGCCGTCGCCGGCGGGCTCCGTGCCGGCCGGGAATCCGGGAAGCTCCGGATAGCCGACCACCAGCTGCTCGCCGTCACCGGAGGGCAGCAGCACGTGGATCTTCCAGTCCGGCACGGCGATCGGCAGGTCGTGACGGCGCAACAGCGCGAGCAGCAGGCGCTCCCGCGCCATGTCGGCAACCACCTCGGGACGCCTGGGGAAGCGGAAGATCCATCGCGACCCGTCTGCGGCCCGGGCGTGCAGGACCCTGGAATCCCAACCGGTCTCGACCAGTGCGACGGCCGTCAGTTCCAGCCACGGGGCTGCGGAGTCGGCGAGGCCGGCCCAGTGGAGATCGGGCCGGTGGAGGTCGGGCCGGTGGACATCGGGCACGTGGAGGTCGGGCACGTGGAGGTCGGGCACGTGGAGGTCGGGCACGGTCAAGGTTGTCACCCCTCTGCTGTACAACGGAACTCGTCATCATCGAGCACTGCGGATCGGGAGCGAAAGTGTCCTCATGGAAGACCGACGGTATCGGCAACCTGACCGGTCGGCGGATCGTGGTCACCGGTGGGAACACCGGTCTGGGATACGCGAGTGCGCTGGCCTTCGCCCGCGCCGGCGCCGACGTCGTGCTGGCGGTCCGCAACACCGACAAGGGTGATGCTGCAGCCGGGCGGATCCGGGCGGACACCCCGTCGGCGAAGGTCCGGGTGGGCCGTCTGGATCTCACCGACCTGGCCTCGGTGGCGGCATTCGGTGCTGCGGAGGCTCAGCGCGGTCCACTCGACGTGCTGATGAACAACGCGGGCGTCATGCTGGTACCGACCCGTGAGGTCACCGCCGAGGGATTCGAGGCCCACATGGGGACGAATCATCTCGGGCACGTGGCGTTGACGGCACGGCTGCTACCCGCGCTCGAGGCGGCCGCAGCGGGACGGGTCGTCTCGATCTCCTCCCTGGCTCACCGGGCCGCCCCCCGTCTGGACCGCAGTCTCAATCTGGCCGGGAAGTACTCGCCCATGGGTGCCTACGGGCAGTCGAAACTGGCGACCCTGCTCTTCGGGTTGGAACTGGACCGGCGTCTGCGTGCCGCCGGCTCGCCCGTCACCTCGGTCATCGCCCACCCCGGATGGTCGGCGACCGAGTTGATCGAACGGGACGACAAGCCCGGCCCGATCGTCGCTTTCTCCCGCAAGGCCACCGCCTGGATGGGTTCGAGCCCGGCAGAGGGCGCCCGATCGCAGATCTCCGCCGCGGCGGATCCGACGGTTCCGGGCGGGTCCTTCCTCGGTCCGGCGTTCGGGTTGCGCGGCCGACCGCACCCGTCGTCCATGACGTCCGCCGCCGCCGCCGACCCCATCGCCGCCGGCTGGCTGTGGGAGACGTCGAATGCCCTGACCGGAGCGGAGTTCGGCCTGCTCGAGACGAGGTAGGCCGGTCGTGCCCGCCCGGTCGGTCGGGCGGGCACGACGACTGACTCAGTAGTCCTTGTCCGCCCTCGGCCCGCGACCTGGCGGCCGCCGCAGCAGGACAACGGCAGCTGCGGCGATCACCAGGGCCGCAACGATCAGCCCGATCCAGATCCCGGCCGACAGACCACTGCTCCCGGATGACGCAGAGGCCACCGCAGGCGCAGCCGACGCGGATGACGCAGCTGACGCGGATGACGTTGATGACGCAGATGACCCCGAAGGACCGCCCGCCACGGGCGGGGCCGGCCCGCCGGACGCCGACACCGCGGACGCCGACACCGCAGATGCCGACGACGCTCCGGCGGCGAGGGTGAAACGGACCTCACCGGTCACCGGATGGCCGTCGGCCGAGACGATCCGATACGCGGCCGTGTAGGCCCCGGCCGGTCCCGGTGCAACGTCTCCGGTGACCACGCTGCCGCTGATCTGCGGCGTCGCGGTCGCGTACTGCTTGCCGTCCGGGCCGATCAGCGACACGACCGGGTCGAAGTTCTGCACAGGCTGGTCGAAGGTGAAGCTGACCGTCGAGGGCACCGACCGCAGGGTGGCGCCGTCGGCCGGGTCACTGGAGATCAGCACATCGTGCGCGGAGGCAGAGGCTGCCACGCCGATGCCGAAGCCGGCCGCGACCACCAGGGCGATGGTGAGTCGGGCCAGCCATGTCCGAGCTGAGGTCACGATCCGACCCTGGGCCTGCTGCGCAGCGCCACCGCTCCGACCAGCACCCCGAGGGCCCCGACCACGATGCCGACGACACCGAGCACCCGGGCGGCGTTGTCGTCCGTGCCCGTCGTCGAGACTGCGGCTGCGGCGGCGGCCGGCTCGGCGGCGGCGGCCGAGATGGTCAGCACCGGTGCGGGATCCTGCGGCTCCACGCCGGAGGCGGGAGTCGGCTCGTCCCACTTGACGACACTGCCGTCGCTGTAGGTCTGGATGGCCTCGAACATCACGGAGGCCACCTTGGGGACCGGCCCGACCGATACGTCGAACTCGGCGAACTGGCCGAGGGCGATCCGGCCGGCGGCATCGGCCGTCCAGGTGATGCTGCTGACGGCCTGCGTGATGCTCGCGTTGTCGTCATCGGACAACGGGGTGGCGAGCTTGGTGGTGGTGGCCACCGCGGTCCAGCCCGGCTGCTTCTTGACCGAGACGGAGGCGAAGGGATGGTCCATCGGGAAGTTGACGGTGACCTTGACGGTGTCCGCCTTGGCCGATTCGTTGGGCACCCGGAAGGTGAGTTCGGTGTAGCTGCCGGCGACCGCGGTGTTCGGGTTCACGCTGACGTGGGCGGAGGCGATGCCGGCACCGGTCGTCAGGCCGATGGCGGCCAGTGCGGCGACGGCCAGCAACTTGCTGGGTCTGAAGATCGACATGAGTGGAAGTCCTTGTCCTGGTTGGTCTGTGCCCCCCGGGCGCGCACGTGTTCCCGGGGTGGAAGTAACTGTGAAGTCGCCGCAGAAGTCGCTGCAGAAGTCACTGCAGAAGTGACAGCAGAACTCGCCGTCGGAAGTGACGGCGCACGCGACGGTCGGAGTCACTACCAGGCGTGCGGCGGACCTCTCCGTGGACTGATAGACAGGAGCGCGCCCCGGGGGCGGGGCCGGTCGAGATCGGCGAAGGGGGCCGTCGGCAGGGGGCGATCGGCGGGGACGTGTGCCGGCAGGACCCGGACGGCGCGCCGCAGCGCGCCGAACAGTCCGAAGACCGCCGCGTCACCGGTGGCCAGCAGCGCGGCCGCAAAGGCGGCGGCGATCAGGTGGAAGGTGAGCATCCGGCCGGCATCAGAGCCCGTGGACGAATGCCCGATGGTCATCGACGACATCGTCCCGGTGTGCATCTCGACCGTGAACAAGAGGTGGAACGCGAGCTGACTGGCCGCCATGACGGCGAAGATCGGGCCCCATCGGCGCTGCTGCCGGGCGAGGCCGGTGCCGATGGCGCCGATGGTTGCTGCGCCGATCAGCAGAATGGCCGGATCGGGTCGGCCGCCGCCGCCGATCAGGTGCCCGAGGGCGGCGAGTTGGGTCGCCACTACCGAGAAGGCGGCTGATCGCAGCAGTCGCCAGCGCAACGAAGTGGGGCCGGGCACGAACTCAGATTACGGCTCGTCCGGATCCCTGGTTGCGGCTGCCGACCAGGTACGTCATCAGGTCGGCCTCGATCTGGTTCAGTTCCTTGCCGACCGCCGACAGGGTGCCCCGCCGCCGAGCGGGGGGCATCGACGCAGACGTCTGCACCGCCGTGCCGAGGTCGGCCAGTCTCGCCTTCGCCACGTCGGCGAAGCGAACCACCTGGAGGTCGGCGGTGTGGCGCCTGCTCAGTTCGTCGATCGATGACCGCAGCCCGGCGATCCTGGCCCCCGCCGGGCCGGTGGGACCGCGATAGGCGGCGACCTCGTCCGCGGTGACGCCGAGCTTCATGGCACGTCGGTCGTCGAGGAAACCGCGGGCCCCGGTGGCCGCCTTGAGCGCATACGGCGCCACCACCGGTCCGGCGATCTTCGCCACGGACAAGGCGCGCTTGGCGGTCCTCGGGTCGGTCAGGGTGCCGATGACGCCCTTCGGCTCGGCCTTGGCGGCCTTCCGGCCGGCCTTCTTGCCGGCGCGGCCGGCCTTGCCCTCGACCCTGCGGGCCTTCCGCGCGACCTTCTTCTCTGAGCGGGCGAGCCCTTTGCGGCTGGTGCTCTTCCTACCGAACATCACGCGTCTCCCGTCATCAGACTTCTCACCCGCAGCGCCCCGGGGCTGCGCGCCCCGGGTGAGGTGTCCACAGCTTAGAGGCGCATGCACGCATCAACCGGCGCGGCCTCTTAGGGTGGAGAGGATGACTCTCACTGGTTCGAGTGCCACCGGGCCGGCAGAGATGCGGTCCGGGGTCCCGATGACGTCCGACGAGTCGGTCACGCACATCGAGCCGGTCAAGCGCGCTGGGCCCGCTGTGTCTGCCTTGCCGGTCCGGCTGGGGCCGGCTGCTGCCGGTCGCTGCCGACGCCGTGTCCACCTGGACGCCGATGTGCACGCTCCTTCTGCTTCACGGGCGCCCGTCGACGACGGTCTACGACTGCGGTTGGCCGAGGGGGACTCCCACCGGACGGCGGTGCTGACGTCGTTCCGCGCTTCGGCCGGCGGATCTGCCCGCCCCTGGGATGCGACCGGAGGGGATCGGCCGGCCGTGCTGATCGAGCAGTCTCTGCGCAGCGTGAGCCGCTTCGGGACGCCCGACCTGCTGCTCTGGGCCGGTGACGGCTACCAGGCCGTGATCATCCGGTCGCACCGCACCACCGATCCGGGATCAGGGGCGCTGACGGCGCCCGTCACCAATCCGTCGGAGGTAGCCGTCGACGCCCGCCGCAAGGCGCGGGCACATGCCGCGGATGCGTTGGCGCTGGCCCACCACCACCGTCTGCTCCAGGACCTCGGACTGGCCGCCTCGGTGGCCAGGGGCGGCGTCATCGGCCTCGGCGGTCCGGGGGAGGGCGACTCCTCCGTGGTGCTCTGGCACCGGCTCGATCTACCCGGCAGTTCGGTGCTGACGGACTACGACCGTCGCTTCGCCGATCGGCTGGCGGTGGCGACGGCAGCCGCCACCGGCGCTCCGGCGCTGGCCAGACCGTCGCGGATCGGTGAGTGCCGGCGCTGTTCGTGGTGGCCGGTGTGTCTCGCCGAACTACAAGCGGCCAAGGACATCTCGCTGATCTTCGCCGGCGGCGACGTCGACCTCCTGCACGATGCCGGAGTCTGGACCGTCGACGATCTGGCCGGCCTGGACGCCGATCTGGCGGGCTCCCTGCCATTGACCGGCGTCGCCCCCGGGACCGCACGGGTGCGGGCCAGGGCCTTCCTGGCGGGCTGGCCGCTGGTGCGCAAGAACGAGCAGATCGAGGTCCGCCGGGCCGACCTCGAACTCGACGTCGACATGGAATCGTTCCTGGAGGACGGTGCCTACCTCTGGGGTACCTACCTCACCGGGCCGGCGGTGGCGGAACTCGGCCTGACGAGCGGTTATCGCGCGTTCGTCAGCTGGAATCCGTTGCCGGACCAGGACGAAGGTCGGGCCTTCGCGGAGTTCTGGCGGTATCTCACCGCTCTCCGCGAACTGGCCGCGGCACGCGGACTTTCCTTCGCCGCCTTCTGCTACTCGCGGTCGGCCGAGGAACGATGGCTCCGGTCCACCCCGGTTCGCTACCCGGACGTAGTAGGAATGCCGACGGTGGCAGAGATCTCGGAGTTCTGTTCGTCCCCGCAGTGGGTCGACATCTACCAGGAGATCCGGGACCAGTTCGTCGTTCCGGGGTCGATGAAGTTGAAGGCCCTCGCGCCGGTGGCCGGCTTCGGTTGGCGGGACCCGGAGCCCGGCGGCGAGAATTCGATGGCCTGGTACCGGGACGCCGTCGGCCGGGTGTCCGGCGGCGGGTCGGTCGGCGCCGGCCCCATCGAACCGGTCGACCGGGTGATGGCGGACCGCATCCTGCGGTACAACGAAGATGACGTGCTGGCGACCCTGGCGCTGCGCCGGTGGATGACAGAGCGGGCCGGCCAGGTGCCGACCGTCGCCGAACTGGAAGCCGACTGAAGAGGAGTTCTACCGAACATGGAGTACACGAAGCTGGGTACCACCGGGCTGGACGTCTCGCGGATCTGCCTGGGCTGCATGAGCTATGGCGATTCGGCGAGCGGCAATCACGCCTGGACCATCGGCGAGGAGGAGAGTCGACCGTTCATCAAGGCCGCACTGGAGGCCGGGATCAACTTCTTCGACACCGCGAACGTCTACTCGGCCGGGTCCAGCGAGGAGATCGTCGGCCGGGCCCTGGAGGACTACGGGAACCGGGACGAGATCGTCATCGCCACCAAGGTCCACGGCCGGATGGCGGACGGCCCGAACGGGGCCGGACTCTCCCGCAAGGCGATCATGTCGCAGATCGACGCCAGCCTGCGGCGGCTGGGCACCGACTACGTCGACCTCTACCAGATCCACCGCTGGGATCCGACGGTGCCGATCGAGGAGACGCTCGAAGCACTGCACGACGTCGTGAAGGCCGGCAAGGCGCGCTACATCGGCGCGTCGTCGATGTACGCGTGGCAGTTCAGCAAGGCGCTGTACATCTCGGAGGCCAACGGCTGGACCAGGTTCGTCACCATGCAGGACCACTACAACCTGATCAACCGCGAGGAGGAGCGGGAGATGTACCCGCTCTGCCAGGACCAGGGGATCGGCGTCATCCCGTGGAGCCCGCTGGCGCGCGGCAAGCTGACCCGCGACTGGGATGCCAGGACCTCCCGCTCGGAGACCGATTTCTTCGGCCAGACCCTGTACGACACCGTTTCTTCCGACCGGGTGATCGTCGACCGGGTCGCCGAGATCGCCGCCGAGCGTGGGTTGTCACGTGCGCAGGTCGCGCTGGCCTGGGTGCTCGCCCAGCCCGTGATCACCGCGCCGATCGTCGGCGCGACGAAGATGGCGCACCTCACGGATGCCGTGGCCGCTGTGGACGTCTCGCTCTCCGACGAGGAGATCAAGCGCCTCGAGGACCCCTACGTCCCTCACTCCCTCGCCGGCTTCTAGATCCTTGACTGTTGTCGCGACTACTGTTTATAGTAGTCGCGACAACAATCTTGGAGGTCGGGATGAAGTACGACATCGTCTGCACCGCAACGGTCGAGGGTGATCCGGCGGCGATCTGGGAAGCCTGGACGGATCTGCCGGCCTACCCGGGCTGGGACGGCCGCGAGGAGGAATTGCGACTCGATGGCCCGTTCGGGCCCGGGGCGACCGGCTTCAGCAAGCAGGTCGGCCGGCGTCCTGGGTCGTCCTTCGTGGTCACCGCGGTGGAGCCGAGGACGCGTTTCACGACCCAGTGCCCGCTACCCGGCGGCAAGCTCGTCCTCGACCACCGGATGAGCGACACGGCCACCGGAGAGGTCAAGCTGTGCAAGACCTATCGCGTCCACGGGCCGCTCTCGGTCCTGTTTCGCGTGTACTTCGGCAGGGAGATCCGGAGGAACATGCCGTCGACGTTCGCGGCCCTCGCCGCCGAGGCCGCCCGCCGCACCGCGGAACGGCGGGCATGACCGGAGCCCCCGGTGGGCCGCTGATCTCGACCGGCTACTGGCTGCACCACGCCGCGCTGGCCTGGCGGCGCGAGATGGACACCAGGCTGCGTCCGCTCGGCCTGACGCACACCCAGTTCGACATCCTGGCCTCGACCAGCTGGCTCGGCCGCAACACTGGCGCCCCGACCCAGCAGGCGGTGGCCGAGTTCGCCGGCATCGACCGGATGATGACCAGCAAGATCGTCCGGACGCTGGTCGATCGAGGCCTGATCGAACGGCTGCCCGACCCCGGCGATGCGCGGGCCTACCGACTCACGCTGACACCCGGAGGGCGGGAGACGGTGACCGCCTCGACCGCCGTCGCCAGGGCCATCGACGCCGAGATGTTCGCCGGGCTGCCCGACCCGGCCGGCCTGCGCGCGGGCCTGACGAAGGTGGTCGGCAGGACCTGAGGACTCAACCTCCGGGTGGAGCGCACAGGTCCACCCGGGAGTCCACCCCTGAGCCCATGTGTTGGCCGGCCGCTGGGACGAAGGTTGTCCTCAGCGGCCAAGAGGCCACCACCACCCGGACTCCAGGAGACACACGATGAGCGATTTCATGACGGCACTGGTCATCAGCGGCAGCATCTTCGCAGTGATGATGGCATCCCAGCTCGGACGGCGCGAGTACACCTGGCACAAGGTGCTGACGCCGGTGTTGTCGGTGGCCGGCTTCGGTTACGCCTACCTGCGGAACATCCCGACCGGTGGATCGTCGATCTGGCTCTACGCCGTCGGGGTCGCCATCGGCGCCGTGTTCGCCGTGCTGGCCACGGTCAGCACCGGGGTCGAGCGGGACAGCGCCACCGGCAAGCTCTTCACCACGACCGGCGCCGCGTTCGTGGCCACCTGGCTCGTCGCCATGGCGCTGCGGGTCGGGTTCGTCTGGAGCGTCGACAACGTGGGCAGCTTCCGCAACCAGGTCGGCACCTTCATGATGAGCCACCAGATCGCCGAGGCCTCGATCGCTCCGTTCTTCGTCCTGATGGCCCTGACCACCGTCGTCGGTCGCGTCATCGCCGTCAAGATCCGGGTGAGCCGCCTGGCCTCGGCCGCCCTGGTCGCAGCCGTCCCGGTCGCCGTCACCGTCTGAAGCCCTGCGCAGGAAGAAGGCCTTCTGCTGTCTCCGGGATGTCCAGTGTCTCCGGGACGGTCAGCGGGCCACCATCGTGGCGCGGACGTAGTGGTGCAGCACAGCGCGTGCGCGGCTCGGGGTGAGGCGCGACTCGGGTAGGTAGGACTGCACCACCAGTCCGTCGAGCAGTGCGATGAACTCCACGGCCTCCCCGTCCGGGTCCCGGACCTGCAGGGTGCCGTCGGCCGCGCCCCTCGACAGGATGCCCGAGGTGAGTTGGTGCAGGTCCCGGTAGACCCTCGACTGCCACGTCGAGTACTGCGGGTAGTGCGCGGCCAGGGCCCAGAAGTCCAGCCACAGCTTCCAGTGCTCGTGGGCACGGACGTCGGAGGCCACCAGCCCGTCGATCAGGGTGGTGAGACCGGCCAACCCGGTGGGCGCGGACGCTGCTCCGGCCCAGATGTCGGCCGAGTAGGTCTCCATCTCGTTCTCCAGGACGCCGGCGAGTACCTCCTGCATGGAGGAGAAGTGATAGGTCACCGTGCCGACTGCCACCCCGCCGGCCGCAGCGACGTCACGAACGGTGGTGGCGTGCAATCCCCGCGCGGCGATGACGTCCCGCGCGGCGTCCAGCAGCATCTTGCGGCGGACGTCCGGCGGAAGGCGTTTCCGCCCCGCGGTTCGGTCCCTCGGGCGTGGCAATACCCCCTCGAAGGGACCGAAATCGTCGATGACCATGCCTCCTCCTTCCGTGACCGATCGCACGCTGGCACTGCGACGCCGGTTGTCGTACTGTAATCGTACAGCCGCCCGATTAACCTCGTCCTGTCGGAGGAACACCATGTACCTGCTGCGCAAGCCGATTCTGGCCCTGTCCGCCAGTCACGGCGTCCGCGACCTGATGACGCGCCTCCCGCTGACCCGCGCCGTCGTCGACCGGTTCGTCGCCGGTGAGACCACCCGCAATGCCGTAACTGCGGTGCGCGACCTGCGGGCGAAGGGTCTGCAGGTCACCATGGACCATCTCGGCGAGGGCACCACCGATACCGACGCGGCCGACGCCACCGTCACTGCCTACCTCGAGCTGATCGACGAACTGGCCAAGGCCGGTCTGGCCGATGGCGCCGAGATGTCGGTCAAGCTCTCCGCGGTCGGGCAGTCGCTGACCAGCACCGATGGCCACGAATACGCTCTAAGGAGTGCCCGCAAGATCGCCGATGCCGCGTACGGGGCCGGCGCCCGGATGAACCTCGACATGGAGGACCACACCACCGTCGACAGCACCCTGCAGATTCTGCGGGCCATCCGCGAGGACCACCCTGACGTCGGCGTCGCGATCCAGGCGATGCTGCTGCGCACCGAGGCCGACCTGCACACCCTGACGTCGGCCGGCTCCCGGGTGCGTCTGGTCAAGGGTGCGTACAACGAGCCGAGCATCGCCGCGCACCAGGGACCGGAAGCGGTCGACCGCGCTTACGTGCGCGGGCTGAAGATCCTGATGGCCGGCGACGGCTACGTGATGGTCGGTTCCCACGACCCCCGGATGATCAGGATCGCGGCCCGGCTCGCCGCCGACAACGGCCGCGGCGCAGACAGCTGGGAGCATCAGATGCTGTTCGGCATCCGCGCGGACGAGCAGCTCGCGCTGCGGGCCCAGGGGCGGACCGTCCGGGTCTACGTGCCCTACGGCAGCGACTGGTACGGCTACTTCACCCGCCGGCTCGCCGAGCGCCCGGCCAACCTGCTGTTCTTCCTGCGGGCCATGATCACCCGTTCCTGAGCAGCAGCGGCAGTAGCGTCCTGCAAGGTGCTCGCGATAGCGAGCACCTTGCAGGACGTCCAGGGCCCCTTCCCCCTGATGTCTCGGATCTACCATCGCCACTCGTCTCCGAAGGAGAACCCCACATGGACGCCGTCACGCACCCGCCACTGCCGATCAACGAGACCGTGCTCGACTACGCGCCCGGCAGCGCCGAGCGCGACCGGCTCACTGCGGCGCTCAAGTCCTTCGACAGTCCGCTCGAGCTGGGCGCGATCATCGGCGGCAGCACGCGCCACCCGGCCGGTCAGGCCTTCGACGTCGTTGCTCCGTTCGACCACCAGCGGGTGCTGGCCACCTCGGCGAACTCGACCCGGTCGGATGCTGCCGACGCCGTGAAGGCCGCCGCCGATGCGGCGCCGGGCTGGCGTGCCCTGTCCTTCGACGATCGTGCCGCGGTCATCCTGCGGGCCGCCGACCTGCTCACCGGTCCCTGGCGAGCGCGCATCAACGCGGCCACCATGCTGGGCCAGGCCAAGACGGCCTACCAGGCCGAGATCGACGCGGCGTGCGAGTTGGCCGACTTCTGGCGTTTCAACGTGCATTTCGCCCGCCAGATCCTGGCCGACCAACCGATGGCCAACTCCAAGGGCATCTGGAACCGCACCGACCACCGCCCCCTCGAAGGCTTCGTCTACGCGATCACGCCGTTCAACTTCACCGCCATCGCCGGCAACCTCCCGACGGCCGTCGCGCTGATGGGCAACGTCGTCATCTGGAAACCCTCGACGACACAACAACTTGCCGCCTCGCTGACGATGGATCTCCTGACGGAGGCCGGGCTCCCGGCCGGCGTCATCAACATGCTGCCGGGCTACGGTCCGGAGATCTCCGAAGTCCTCCTGGCCGACCCGAACCTGGCCGGCGTCCACTTCACCGGCTCCACCAGGGTCTTCCAGGATCTCTGGAAGGGCATCGGCAACAACATCGCGAACTACCGCAGCTACCCGCGGCTCGTCGGGGAGACCGGCGGCAAGGACTTCATCGTCGCCCACTCCTCGGCCGACGTCGACGTGTTGCGTACGGCCATGGTCCGTGGTGCGTTCGAGTACTCCGGTCAGAAGTGTTCGGCTGCTTCACGTTCGTACGTTCCCGCGTCGCTCTGGCCCCGGTTGAAGGACCAGCTGGTCGCCGAGACCGAGGCGCTCACCATCGGTTCGGTCGAGGACTTCTCGAACTTCACCTCGGCCGTCATCGACGACCGCTCGTTCGGCCGGCTCAAGGCTGCGCTGGATCGAGCGCACGCGACCGATTCGATCGACGTGATCGCGGGCGGCACCTACGACGACTCCGTCGGATACTTCGTCCGGCCCACCCTGCTGCTCGGCACCGACCCCGCGGACGAGATCTTCTGCAACGAGTACTTCGGGCCGATTCTCTCGGTGCACGTCTACGACGACGCGGATTTCGAAAAGGTGCTGCAGCAGGTCGACTCCGCTTCTCCGTATGCGTTGACCGGCTCGATCATCGCCCGCGACCGGACGGCGGTCGCGGTGGCGACCGATTCACTGAGGTTCACCGCCGGTAATTTCTACATCAACGACAAGCCGACCGGCGCGGTCGTCGGGCAGCAGCCGTTCGGCGGGGCGAGGGCCTCCGGCACCAACGACAAGGCCGGCTCCGCGGCCAACCTGATGCGCTGGACGTCACCGCGGTCGATCAAGGAAACGTTCGTGGCGGCCACCTCGGTCGGGTACCCGCACCAGGGCTGACGCCTCCGGCTCGCGCGGGATGCGGTGATGTTGCGGGGATCTCAGGGCCCGGCGTCGCCCGGGACGCCGGACTGCCGCTCCCCGCAAGCCGGGATCGCGCCGGCGGCATCGGGATCGTTCTTGAGCTCGGCCTCCAGGAAGGTCATCGCCTTCAGGAAGGTGATGCGCTCCGGTGGGCTGAGCTTGTGCAGGGCCCTGGCCATCGGTGCGGTCGCGCCGTCGAGCCAGGTGTCCAGCGCCGCCGTGTGCGGTGTGGCCAGCGAGACGATGATCCTGCGACGGTCGCCCGGGTCGGCCGAGCGTTCCACGAACCCCGCACGTTCGACGTCGGCCACGATCCCGCTGACGGTGGGCAGGGTCAGGCCGAGTTCGCCGGCGAGCCGGCCGACCGTCATCGGGCCGTGTTCGCTCAGCACCGACAGGGCCACGCCGTGCCGCGGTCCCAATCCCGAATCGAGCGGCCCGGACGGAAGTTGACGGCGCCGCATCCCCCTGGTCACCTGCGGGAGCAACTGCACCAGCTTGCGCAGGCACTCCGCGAGGGTCTCCCGCTCCGTCTCCGCTGCGCATGCCCCCAGGCCACCGACACCACCAGAAGCACCGAGACCACCGACAGCACCGACAGCACCGACAGCGCCGACAGCGCCGGGCGGCGGGCAGACCCCGGCCGCCCCGGTGGTCTCCACCACCGGGTCGGCGCGCGCATCCAGGTCGGGCACCTCCAGGACCGCAACGCGTGCGTCGCCGCGACGACGTCGGGAAGCCCTCATGACCCCCACACTAACCCTTCCCCCGGCAATACTTCGGTCGACCGAAGTATTCGGGTAGGCTCCACCGGGAAGGGCCCACCCGGGGCTCGATCTCGACAGGGAGTTTGAGTTCAATGGCAGATACATCCGTGCTCGCCGGCTACGTCGGCACCTGGAAGCTGGACGCCGCAGCGACCACCGTCGAACTGCGCACCAAAGCCATGTGGCTGCTGCCGGTCAAGGGCAGTTTCAAGGCCGTCGAGGGCAGTTGGGTCACCGACGCCGCGGGAACCACGACGGGCACTCTGGTGATCGACGCGTCCTCCGTCGACACGGGGATGGCGAAGCGCGACGCGCACCTCAGGACGGACGATTTCTTCGACGTCGCGAAGTACCCGACGTTCGTCTACACGGTCACCGGCGCCACGCCGGCCGCCGACGGCAAGATCGCGGTCACCGGCACCATGGCGATCCACGGCCAGACCCACCCGCTCGACATCGTGGCCACCGCGGTCCAGTCCGGTGCCCGGGCCACCGTCACCGGTGTCGCGGACCTCGACCGCAGCAAGTGGGGCATCACCTGGACGAAGATGGGCGCGAACGTGCACAACCACCTCGTCGTCACCGCCGTCTTCAACAAGGGCTAGAAGTGGGCGGCGGCCGCCGGGACCGGGTGATTCCGGTCTCGGCAGCGTCGGCCGTCGGGCGGATGGATTCCGCGGGCTCGTCCTGGCCCCTAGAATCAGCAGGAATCCCGTGCTGACCTGCAGGAAATGGCATCGGCTCCGCCGAAATCCGATTCCTGGCGGCGACGCGCCATGGTGTCCTCACAGTCAATTCTCAGGCTCGGAAGGCATTTTGGGGGGCCGGTGACCCTTTACTGAGAGTTGACTACATGGCGACCGCGGTGGCGACTTCCGAAGAGGCTGCACCTCCGGCCGACCCGGGGTCACGCACCGGCCGACTGCTCGCATCCCTGCTGGTCACCCTGCCCGACCGCCTGATGACGTGGTTCCTCACCGTCTCGGTGGTGGTGTCATTGGCACTGCTGGTGGGCCAGTTCCGCCCGGTGCTGGTCTTCCCCGTCGCCGTCGTCGCCGTGATCCTGACGAGCCGCTTCATCTCCCGGTCGCCGGACGTCAACCGCGCCGCTCTGGCCGGGACCGGCGCAGCGCTGACGCTGGCCGTGGCCTGGTACCTGGTCCAGCGCGGCCACACCGCCGAGATGATCGGCCTGGACCGGGATCCGGCGCAGTACACGCTGTCCGCCCTGTACCTGGTCCATCATCAGACCCCCGATGTCGCACTCGACCCCGCACTGCCCGGTCTGGCCGCACAGGTCCCCGGCCTGCTGACCGATTTCCTGCAGGGCAACTCCGGGGCCGTCAACCACGTCCAGGGCAACGACCTGCTGCCCGGTCTGCTGGCCGTGTTCGGCTGGGTACACGGCACCGCCGGTGTACTGACCGGAAACGTCGCCATCGGCGCGCTGGCACTGCTGTCGGTCTATGCGTTGTCACGCCGCATCCTCGGGCCGCTGTGGGGCCTGGCCCCGATGCTCCTGCTGGCGGTCACCATGCCGCTCGCGGCCTTCTCGCGCATGCCCTACACGGAGCCGACGGCGTTGATCTTCGTCTGCGGCATGCTCGTCGCGCTGTGGGTGGCGGTCGGGAAGCGCAGCACCCGGCTGTTCGCGCTCTCCGGGGCGTTCGCCGGTGCGACCATGATCGCCCGGATCGACGGCGGCCTCACCATGGTCGCCGGGCTGGCGGCCGTCGCCCTCCTGGCTGTCGCCCCGGTGCAGAAGATCCGGCGGCACGAGGGCCGGATGGCCATGCTGACCTTCATCTGGGGGGCGTTGCCGGCCGCCACTCTCGGGTGGTTCGACCTCTACGTGCACAGTCCCAAGTACCTCGCGGGGCTCTCCGGTGAGCTGTACCCGGTGTTGGCCGCCATGCCCGTGATCCTCGTTCTCGGGATGGGCCTCAGTCTGCTCCGCGGCCTTTCCCTTCCCGGCGTGAGGGGGATGTCCACCCATCGACGCCAGCTGGCGATCATCGTCGGCGTGGTGGTCGCGGTCGCCGCCGTCGCGATGGTGAGCCGGCCGCTCTGGCTCGTCGATCACTTCGTCAAGAATCGTGACGGCGGCGACTACGTCGGCGCGGTGGCCGCCCGTCAGAAGTCCGAGGGCCTGTCGATCGACGGGACCCGTAGCTACGACGAGATGACGATCAGCTGGATGGCCTGGTACCTGGGCTGGATCGTCATCGGCGCCGCCCTGGTCGGCGCCATCATGATGGGCGTCCGGTTCTGCCGTCGCCGCGACCCGCAACTGCTGGTGGTCTGGGTGGTGCCGGTGCTGGTCGGCCTCGTCTACCTGAACAAGATCGCCATCACCCCGGACCAGATCTGGGCCCTGCGTCGTCTGCTGCCGGTCGTCATCCCCGCGACTGCGATCGCTGCCGTCTTCGCACTGCGCACCGTCGTCATGCGGCTCCCCAAAGTCCCCTTCCGGGCGGTCGGCGTGCTCGTGGTGACCGTGCTGATGGTCCAGCCGGCCTGGAACTGGGGCGGCAAGATGTTCGAATCGCGGGAGGGTCTGGGCGAGTACGACTTCGTCAACCAGATCTGCACCTTGGCCGGCGACGGGCTGATCGTGCAGGCCGGTGCCTACCCGATCACCGGCTCGATGTTGCCGGCCCTGCAGGAACTGTGCTCGGACAAGGTGGTGTCGATCCAGAACGCCACCGAGGCGTCGATGGCGCAGATCGCGGCGAACTGGACGGGCAAGGGGCCGGTGGTCGTGGTGGCTTTCTTCCCGAACTCGGTGACCTGGACGACGCCGATCGATCCGGCCGTCCCGTTGGCCAAAGTGATCTTCTCGCGCTGGGAGAGCGTCATCTCACGCAAGCCGAGCAACCTGAGCCTGCAGCAGGCCTCGGCCTGGATGGGTGTGCTGCAGACCTCCGGCAAGGTCACACCGCTGAGCAGGGCTCCGTTCCCCGCGCTGCTGCCCTGATCGGGCGGTTCAGACCTGCACGTGCTGGTGGTTGCAGTTGTCCGCGAACCACGCGATTCCGGCCCTGACGTTCGCCGATGACGTGCCCGCGCAGTACCGCTGGCCGAGACCGGAGCCGACCGGCAGGATCGACGAGGCGTAGGTCGCGAACTGGGCGTCCATCGACGTGTTGTTCGGTCCCCAGTACCCGCCGAAGCTGGTCGCCGCCCCGGTCGAGATGTTCCACGCGCCGCCGATGTCGGTGGCCATGCCCCTCGGGTGACGCGCAGAGTCGCACCCGTGCCCGGTGATGATGTTGTTGATCTTGATCCGGTACTTCGAGGTCACGTCGTAGAGGAACGCGACGATCCTGATGTCGACTCGGACGGTCTGCCCGCACGAGTCGCTGTTCGTGATCGTCAGGCCGCGGCTGGTGGCCAGGAGGTCGCTGTACGCACCCGGCAGGCCGGTCACCTTGCCGCCCCACATCCTGAGGATCGCCGAGGCATAGCCGGTAGCCGTGACCGGAGCGGGGTTGACGGGTCTGATCGTCGCCGGCGCTGCGGAGGACCAGGCGACGCCGCCGTTGGCGCGTCGCACCGACAGCACGCCGTCCGCACCCAGGGTGGCACTGGCCCGGGGGCCGGCCATCCCGGAGTACCAGAGCGGCCGTCCCGAGGTGGAGTAGGTCACCAGGTTGCCGTCGCTCTGCAGCACCGTGTGGGCGCCGGGGTGCCGACCGGTCTGCGCGTTCCACATGATCCTGCCGTCGGCGCGACGGAGCACCAGGTTTCCGTCGCCCTGCTGGGTGAGGCGGCCGCCGCGCGGGCCGCTGAGGAATTGACCGGGGCGCAGCATGCCACCCTGATCCAGTTCGCCGGCGTGGGTGTGGCTGCTCCAGGCGACCCGGCCGGTCCGCCCGGCCAGGACCAGGTTGCCGTCGTCACCGACGCGCAGCACGTTGGTGTTCCCGCGTGTGTAGGTGGCCCAGATCCGTTGGTGCGCGGCGTTGGAGATCACGAAGTCGCCGATTGCGTCGACCTGGGCGTAGTTGCCGGCGCCGCGGGTGCCGGAGTCGAACAGGACATGGCTGCCGGCCCCCATCACGAGGTTGCCGTCACCCTGCATCCGCAGCATCACGAACCCGTTCGGCGACGCGATGATCGTTCCGGGCCGCATCGCCTGGCCGACGGCCAGCGAGGAGGACCGTGCCACCGCGACCACGGCGGTGGCGGTTCGGCCCGCCTGGCCCACCTCGCCCATCTGGCCCGCCGGCGCTGCCGTGACGGTGCCGACAGCGGCGACGGTGGTGGTGATGACGACCGTCAGGGCGACCAGCGCGCGATGCACCGGACCGCCTCGACGTGCGCTGCGATGACGAGCCAATTCGATGTCCCCTTAGCACGGATGAGTCCCCAGGCGCGGTGACGACACGCCGGGACCCGGTCGAGGTTACGGGACGACAAGGCCGGGCGGTAGCCCAGAGTGACGCTTGGTGAACGTTTTGCAGCTCGCCGTGAGCATTTGGTCAGCGATATCCCAATCCCACGGGCGGCGCGAAGATGAGGTCGATGGCGTCGAGTTCGTCCTGCCCCGGTACCCAGCGACCGGACGCCGCAGCATTCGCGACGACCTGGGCCGGGGTGGTCGCGCCGGCGATGACGGACGCCACCTGCGGTTGGGCCAGCAGCCAACCGAAGGCCACGTCGACCATGCCCAGATCCCGGTCGGCCGCGAACCGGGCGAGCAGTTCGACCGCCTCCCACGGCGCCGACTCGAGCAGGGCCGGTTTGAGGTCGGCCAACCGGGTACCGGCCGGAGCGTCCTTGCCGCGACGGAACTTGCCGGTCAAGAGACCGTTCGCCAACGGAAAGAACGGCAGGATGCCGACACCGAAATGGGTCGCGGCCGGAATCAGCTCGGCCTCGATCTCGCGGCGCACCAACGAGTATTCGTTCTGGGCCGAGATGAATGGCACCGCCCCCGATTCACGGGACAGCCAGGCTGCGTCGGCCAGCTGCCAGGCGGCGAAATTGGAATGGCCGATATAACGGACCTTTCCGGCATCGACGAGATCATCCAGAGCCGACAGTGTCTCGGCCAACGGGGTGGCCGGGTCCGGCTGGTGGAGCTGGTAGAGATCGATCCAGTCGGTCTTGAGCCGTCGGAGCGAGGCCTCCACCGACTGCACGATGTACCGGCGGGAGCCCCTGGCTCCGTCGTCGCGGCCGTTGGCGCCCTTGGCATCCATGCCGAACTTGGTGGCCAGCACCACTTCGTCCCGACGAGCGCCGAGTGCGATCCCGAGGATGGTCTCGCTGACTCCTGGCTCTGCACCATAGATGTCGGCGACGTCGAACAAGGTGATCCCGGCATCCAGGGCGGTGTCGACGAGGGTGCGGCAGGCAGCGAGATCAGCGGTGACGGTGCCGGTGCGGCCGAGATTGTTGCAGCCCAGACCGGTCGCGGAGACCGCAAGACCGGAGTGACCCAGTCTGCGGAGCATCGGGTTCGTCATGTTCCCTAGCGTACGATGCCACGACCGCATCCATTGCGGCGCGGATCTTGTCGATCCGCCGGGCGGATGCGGTGAGCTCCGTCCGGTCGGTGCCCGGTGATCGGGCAAGCACAGTCGAGGGAGAATAGATGTCGGTCGGCCGTATCGCAGTGATCGGGACCGGCTATGTCGGGCTGACCTCCGGAGCCTGCCTGGCCAGCCTCGGGCACCAGGTCGTCTGCGGGGACGTGGACGCGGCCAAGGTCGCTGCGATGTCGCGCGGCGAGGTGCCCATCCTGGAGCCCGGCCTCGACGAGATGATGGCCAGGGGCCTGCAGTCCGGCAATCTGACGTTCGTCCACGGCGCCGCAGCGGCCGCGGCCGGGGCCAGGTACATCTTGCTGTGCCTGCCGACCCCGGACGGCGGCGACGGCCGGGCGGACCTGCGGATCGTGCACGACGTGGTCGCGCAGATCGGTCCCCTCCTCGACCCCGGCGCCATCCTGGTCACCAAGTCGACCGTGCCGGTCGGTACCGCCCAGGACATCACCGAGACGGTCGACCGGGCCGACGTCGCGGTGGTGTCCAACCCGGAGTTCCTGCAGGAGGGCACGGCGGTTCGCAACTTCATGAATCCCGATCGGATCGTGGTCGGCTCGACCGATCGCGCGGCCGCCCTCGCGGTCGCGGAGCTCTACCGGGACCTCGGCGCACCCTCGGTCGTCACGTCGGCGGAGTCGTCGGAACTGATCAAGTACGCGGCCAACGCCTTCCTCGCGATGAAGCTCTCGTTCATCAACTCCATCGGCGCCCTCGCCGAGACGGTCGGGGCCGACGTGGCCGAGATCGCCGACGGCATGGGTTTCGACGAGCGGATCGGATCGAAGTTCCTGCGGACCGGGCCCGGTTGGGGCGGCTCCTGCTTCCCGAAGGACACCAAGGCGCTCGCCACCATCGCGGCCGATCACCACGTCTCCTTTCCACTGCTCGAGGCCACCTACGTCTCGAACGACCAGGCGCAGGACCGCCTTGCGGACAAGGTGCGGGCGGCGGCCGGCGGTTCGCTCTGCGGCGTCAGGATCGCGCTCTGGGGCCTGACGTTCAAGGCCGGCACCGACGATCTGCGCGATTCCCCCGCACTGGCCGTCGCTCTGCGGCTGGCGGCGGAAGGCGCTGTGCTGCAAGGGTTCGATCCGGCGATCTCGAAAGACGTCACGGCCGCGCGGGACCGCCCGGAAATCACCGTGGTGCCCGATCCGTACACCGCTGCGGCCGGTGCGGCCGTCCTCGTGATTCTGACCGAATGGCCGGTCTTCGGTGAACTGGACCTGCTCGAGGTCGGCAGGGTGATGCCCGGTCGGGTGATCGTCGACGGTCGCGGCATGATCGATGACGAGACCGCTGCGGCGGCCGGGTTCAGCCTCGTCCCCATCGGGCGCCCCGCGCACCACATCGTTCCCGCGTAGCCGTCGTTCCCGCGTAGCCGTTCCAGGGTCCCGGGGGGTCAGGGGCAGGGAAAGTTGATGCTGGTCGGCAGCAGTCCGCCGGCCACCGACACCGGTGGCAGGCTGATCGCGATGCAGGTGGAGGCGGTGCTCTGACCGCTGGTTCCGGTGCCGCCGGCTGTACTGCCCGGCACCGTCGTCTGCGGAGGGCCAGGGACCGGCGGACTCGGCGCGGTGGGCGTCACCGGACTGCTCCCCGTTCCGCTGCCGGCACTCGTGCTGGTCCTGCTGGGGCTCGTGGCGGTGCTCCCGCCCCCCGCGCCCGGGTTCGGAGCTGCCGAGGTGTTCGGGACGCTGGGACCCGCAGGGTGGGAGGATCCGCCGCCCTGGGTCGGGTTACCCGCAGGGCGGGTGCCGGGAGGTGGACCAAGGGTGGTCGGGACCGGCGCCCAGCCGGTCAGCCTTGACGTCCCGGTCACCACGGTGGCCGTGTCCCCGGCGGCCGGTACGGGTTCGGGCGAGCCGGGGCGGCCGGTGCGGTCGGGTGAGGTCGAGTCGGCGGTGCGAACCCCGGCGCCACTGTTGCCGGCAGCACTGTTCAGGGCGGCGCTGTACCCGGCGCCGCTGCTCGGTGCGGAGGGTGTCGTGGCGGAGGTGCCCGACGGGCTCGTTCCCGAATCCGCGGGCGAAGAAGTCGCGGGGGTCGAGCTCAGGACGGTGAGCACCGGCGCCTGCCGGGTGGTGCCGTCGGCACCTGCGACGAGCGCGACCAGCTTGCCGCCGACGGTCGTCATCGGCGCGGTGACGGTGACGGCGGTCGACCGGCCGTCAGATCCGACGGAGCCGACCACGGCGTATCCGACCGGCAGTTTCTGGTCCACCGAGGAGGACGGGACAGCCGCCGAGCGGTTGCCGACGGTGATGGCCACGATGGCGACCACGGCTGCAGCGACCCCGCCGGCCAGCGCCATGGCCCGCCGGGGACGTTGAGGGGCGGCGACGGACAGTGCGATCGCATCCTGCTGGTCCTGGACCGGTGCGACAGCCGCGGGCGCGGACGCAGCATCGGCGGGTGACGCCGCAGCCGCAGCCTCGGCCACGGGCACCGTGGTACCGGGCACGGCCCCGGCTGCCGGCGGCACGGCATCGTCTGCGGCCTTTGCGGTCACATCGTCGGCGGGGACGGGTGCTGCCGGGGTGCCCGCACTGCCGGCACTGCCCGCACTGCCGGCACTGCCGGCACGGAGAGCCTTCTCCCGTGCTGCCTCGGCTGCGATCTCGTCGATCAGCGCCTGGAGTTCCGGGGAACGGGCCGGAAGGAAGTCACCCGGATCAGACATTGCTCCCCCTCCACATCAACGGCCACCTCAACCTGACGACCCCGATCATTCCCGATCGGAGTCGTCAAGTGGTTCGAAGGTGAACCGTCGGTGATGGGTACGGGGCCCGCAATTCCCGAAGTTCACCCGTTCGGCGGAACGCTGACAGCTTTCGTCACTCTCAGGGACGGCCGATGCCGAGCTGCCAGTTGTCCAGGTACTCGGCCGCGAACCCGGCCTGGGAGTACGCGAGATAGAAGTTCCACATCCGGATGAAGGTGTCGTCGAAACCCAGTTCGGCCACCTTCGGCAGGTCGGCGTTGAAGCGGTGCCTCCACTGCTCCAGGGTCGGCACGTACGACAGACCCAGCCGGCGGCTCTCCTGGACCCGGAGCGAGGTGTCCGAGGCGAGCACGTCGTCGATGGCCTTCAGGGACGGCAGGATGCCGCCGGGGAAGACGTACTTGTGCACCCAGGTGTAGCCGTTGCGGGTCTCCAGCAGGCGGTCGTGGGCGATGGTGATGGCCTGCAGGCCGAAGCGGCCCCCGGGGACCAGCATGCGGTCGATCGAGGCGAAGTAGTCGGGCCAGTACTTCTCCCCGACGGCTTCGATCATCTCGACGCTGACCACTGCGTCGTACTTGCCGACATGGGTGGCGGCGTGGGCCCGGTAGTCCTCGAGACGGACCTCGATCAGGTGCGAGAGCCCGGCGGCGGCGATCCGCTCGTCGGCCAGCGCCTTCTGCTCCTCGGACAGGGTCAGCGTGGTGACCCTTACGCCTCGGTCGGCAGCCGCCCGGATGGCGAGACCGCCCCAGCCGGAGCCGATCTCGAGGATGTGCGTGTCCGGACGAACCCGGGCCAGGTCGAGGATGCCGTCGACCTTGCGGAGCTGGGCCTTCTCCAGGTCCGCCGCATGGTCGTCGCCGAATTCGTACCAGGCCGACGAGTACGCCATCGTCTCGTCCAGGAACTGCTGGAAGAGGCCGTTCGACAGGTCGTAGTGCCGGTGGATGTTCTCCTTGGCGCCGGTGAGGGTGTTCTCCTCCTCCTTGGGCGGGCGGGTCTGCCAGGCGCGGCGGAGCTTCTGCAGCGAGCCGGGGATCAGCACCGACATCCGCTTGGCCATCACCGTCAGCACCGCGGCCAGTTCGTCGGTGGCGGCGTTCAGCTCGGCCGGCCGCAGGCTGGCGGCGGGCCGGGAGGCGTCCCAGCCGCCGGTGGTGATGTCGCCGGTCATCCAGGCTTCGCCGAAGCCGATCAGCCCCTCGGTGCCGACGCGGCGGAAGAACGCCGCCGGGTTGACGACCTGGAGGAGCGGACCGCCGGCGCCCCACCGGGTGCCGTCGGGGAACTGGAGGGTGATCGGCAGCTTCTTGACGGCCGCCCGGGTGAGCTGCCGGGCGATGGCCGCGTGGACCGGTGCCTTCGACACGTCGTGCAGCCCCGGCCAGACCCCGGCGGACGGCTGCGGGGTGACCCGGAGACGTGCTTTCGCGGGTGCGAGTATTGCCATATCGATCGACTCCCTCATCGCGGCCGGGGACTGCCCCGGCTGCTCGTGCGCAACAAATTTCTCTGCCAGGTCATTCGGAGACGGCTCGCCGCCGGGTTGGTCCGTGCGCACGGAATCGGCTCGAAGGACCTGCTGACACGTCTTCTGGTGCCCGGTGGGGCCGGCCGGACGTCAGTGGCCGGACCGCGCCGGGCGCGCCCGGTACACGGACAGGTTGATCATGGTCAGTCGCAGGAGGGGAGCCGGGGCGCCGAAACGGTCGGCGAGTCGGACCAGATCCCCGATGATGGCGTCGACCTCGACCGGTTGGCCGGCGTCACGCAGAGGGTGGCCGGCGGCGGCCGCGATACCGGCCGTCTCGCTCAGCAGCTGCTCCGCGAACGCCGGACCCCCTGGGACCCCGATGATCTCGCCGACGGTGCCGCGCATCAGGCAGTTGAGTGCGCCGAGCGACGACAGCATGATCCACTTCTGCCACATGGCCGGCACGATGTTCTCCGTCAGCCCTGCGGTGAATCCGGCACCCTGGAGCGCGGCGTGGACGGCCGACGCGCCGCGTGGGATGACGCCGCTCAGCGGGCCGTAGGTCAGTTCCTGCATACCGGCCAGCTGCACGACGCGTCCGGCACCGTCCAGCGTCGCCGAGACCACGCAGACGCCTCCGAGAACCTCTGCTTCGCCGAAGGTGTCGCGCAGTCGATCGATGTGGCGGAGGCCGTTCAGCAGCGGCAGGATGATCGTGTCCTTGCCGACGGCCGGTGCGATGTCGAGCAGGGCCTGCTCGAGTCCGTAGGCCTTCACCGACAACAGGATGAGATGGTAGTGGCCGTCGATCGCGTCGGCGGTGACCAGTTTCGGCTGCAGCGTCAGATCACCGTGACCGCTGATGATCTGCAGCCCCCCGGCGGCCAGTTGCGCCGCCCGTCCCGGCCGCACGAGGAAGGTCACGTCGCGGCCGGCCTCGATCAGGCGGCCACCGAAGTACCCACCGGTGGCGCCGGCTCCGACCACGAGGATGCGCAGGTCGTCCGGGCGGGGGTCGTCCGGGCGGGGCAGGGCATCCCTCATGGTGCTCATCGTTCTCCGGTGCTGAATCCGTGTTGGCGCCAGGCCTCGTAGGCCGCGATGGAAGCAGCGTTGGACAGATTCAGCGACCGGCGGCCGGCGATCATCGGAATGCGGAGCCGGCCCGTCAGCCGCGGGTCGGCGAGGACCTCGGCCGGAAGGCCGGTGGGCTCCGGCCCGAACAGCAGGACGTCCCCGGGGAAGTAGGCAATGTCGGAGTAGATCTGCTCTGCACTCGCCGTGAAAGCGAAAACACGTGCCCCTGACCAGTTCTCGAAGGCCGAATCGAGGTCCGGATGGATCGTCACCGAGGCCAGGTCGTGGTAGTCCAGCCCGGCCCGACGCAGCTTGGCGTCGGAGAGATCGAAGCCGAGCGGCTCGATCAGGTGCAACTCGGTGCCGGTGGCCGCCGAGGTCCTGATCGCATTGCCCGTGTTGCCGGGGATGCAGGGTTGATAGAACGCGATGCGGAACATGGTGGCCGATGATGCCAGGTGGCCGGCCGATCCGATGGACGGAGTCCGGTCGCCCGGATAGGGTCGGGGGGTGAAGGTGATCATCTTCGGTGGCACCGGCATGGTCGGCCAGGTGATGCTCATCCAGTGCCTGCTCGATGCGCGGGTCGAGAAGGTGTTGCTGGTCGGCCGGTCCCGCGTCGATGTCGCAGATCCGAAGGTTCAGCAGATCGTCCACCAGGACTTCCTGGACTTCAGGTCGATCGCGCCGGAGCTGGCCGGCTACGACGCCTGCTTCTTCTGCCTGGGAGTCTCGGCCAACGGGATGACCGAGCCGGCCTACCGCCGGGTCACGTACTTCATCACCATGGCCGCCGCCCGAGAACTGGCCGAGCAGAACCCGAAGATGCGATTCCTCTACGTCTCCGGCGCCGGGACCGACAGCACCGAGCGCGGGCGGTTGATGTGGGCCAGGGTCAAGGGAGAGACCGAGAACGCGGTCCTCGCTCTGCCGTTCCAGGGATATGCGGTGCGGCCCGGATACATCCAGCCCATGCACGGTGTGCGGCCGCGGAACCGCCTGTACCGCATCCTGTACCGCTGCACCGGCTTCCTGTACCCGGTATTGGCCAGGGTGGCACCGAGATACGTGATCGCGAGCGATCAGCTGGCTCGGGCGATGATCGAGGTGGCCGGGAACGGGTCGCCGTTGCGGATCCTGGAGAGTTCGGATCTGTTGCGACTCGGCCGGTGAGGCGCCGGCCGGTGAGGCGCCGGCCGCGAGTGGTGCGTTGTGCCCCGCAGAGTTGCCTATCGTTGAGCCGTGACCGATCCAGCCCCATCACCGGCCGACGAAGTCGGAACCTCCGACCCCGCCCGCCCCGCCGGGATCGACCCGGCGGAGCTGGCGCTGGCGCTCGCCGTGATCCGGCAGAGCGAGTCGCTGCCGCCGGAGCATCCTGACGCCGTGGCCGTCCGCCGGGCCACCGCCCGGATCTTCAAGAACGTCAAGAACGCCAGACGGTCGGAGCGACGGGACGCGATCTCGGCGGCCGACCGGTCCGTCGTCGCAGCCACGGCGACCGGTTCGCCGCAACGCATCGACGACGAGACCGAGGGCCTCCCGCTGGTGTCCACCACGCAGGGTGCCCTGGCCGGCGTCCTGCTCAGGGCGCGGCCCTGCTACATGTGCAAGCAGGACTACACGCAGGTCGACGCGTTCTACCACCAGCTCTGCCCGGCGTGCGCGGCCGTCAACCGCGGTCACCGCGACGCCCGCACGGACCTGACCGGGAAGCGGGCTCTGCTCACCGGTGGACGGGCCAAGATCGGGATGTACATCGCCCTGCGACTGCTCCGTGACGGCGCCCACACCACGATCACGACGCGGTTCCCCAACGACGCGGTCCGGCGTTTCACCGAGATGCCGGACAGCGCGGACTGGCTGCACCGCCTCCGCATCGTGGGTATCGACCTGCGTGACCCGGCCCAGGTGGTGGCGCTGGCCGACTCGGTGGCGCAGGCCGGCCCGCTGGACATCCTGATCAACAACGCGGCGCAGACGGTCCGTCGGAGTCCCGGTGCCTACGCGCCGCTCGCCGCCGCCGAATCCGATCCGCTGCCGGACGGGCCGTTGCCCGACCTGCTCACGTTCGACCACATCTCCGACGCCCACCCGATGGCGCTCGCCGGAACTCTCTCCGAGCATCCGTCACCGCATCTTCCCGAGGCCCTGCGGGGCGGGGAACTGTCCCGGCTGGCGCTGGTCGCGGGGTCCGCGTCGAACCAGCTGATCGAGGCCGGCCGAGCCATCGACGCCGGTGGCCTGGTTCCCGATCTGCACACCGTCAACAGCTGGACGCAGCGGGTCGACCAGGTCGATGCGCTGGAGATGCTCGAGGTGCAGCTGTGCAACATGACCGCGCCGTTCATCCTGGTCAGCCGGTTGCGCGCGGCGATGGCCGGCAGTGCGGCCCATCGGAAGTACGTCGTCAACGTCTCGGCGATGGAGGGGATCTTCAGCCGCGGCTACAAGGGGGCCGGTCACCCGCACACGAACATGGCCAAGGCCGCACTGAACATGCTGACCAGGACCAGTGCCGCCGAGATGCTGAGCGACGGCATCCTGATGACGGCGGTCGACACCGGCTGGATCACCGACGAACGGCCGCACTTCACCAAGGTCCGCCTCGCGGAGGAGGGCTTCCATGCCCCGCTCGACCTCGTGGACGGCGCCGCGCGGGTGTACTACCCGATCGTCCAGGGCGAGGCCGGCAACGACCTTCACGGGTGCTTCCTCAAGGACTACGAGCCCGCCGACTGGTGACCGGTCGCGTCCGGCACGTCAGGTCGACCGTCGCTCCGGAGCAGCCCGGCGATCCAGATGTCGCGGTACTCGCCGCGCTGGTAGCCGCGTCCGCGCAGGGTGCCCTCGAAGGTGAACCCGCAGCGCTCGGCGACCCGCCGTGACCCCTCGTTGCCGACGTAGGCCTGCCATTCCACCCGGTTGAACTCCAGCGTTCCGAAGGCCCAGTCGCAGATGACCCCCGTGGCGGCGGTGGCCACCCCCCGCCCCCTCGCCGAGGGCGCCACCCAGTAGCCGACCTCCACGACCCCGTCCTCGGGGAGGCCGACGAATCCGATGGACCCGAGCAGACAGGTCTCGTCGCGGTCCAGGATCGCGAACGATGCCAATCCGTGGACCCAGCGCAGCGCGCAGGCGTCGAGGAACAGTTCGGCGTGTTCGGGCAGGTATGGGCTGGGAAGCGGGGTCCAGTGCTGGATCTCGGGATCCTGGCAGGCCTCCAGCAGGGCGTCCAGATCCTCCGGCAGCCAGGTGCGCAGCACGAGCCCGCGGCCGTGCAGGACCGTCGACTCGTCCAGGTCCAACTCCGGCATGGCTTCGACAATGCCAGGCACCGGATCGTCAGGCGAGGGCAACCCTGGCAGACTCTGGGCATGCCCGAGCTCCCCGAGGTCAGCGCGCTCGCCGGGTTCGTCGCCGAGCATGCCGGGGGTCAGCAGATCGTCGGCGTCACGGTCGCCTCCCTCAACGTCCTGACGACCTATGACCCGCCCGCCACGGCCCTGGTCGGCCGGGTGCTGGCGGCCGGTGACCGATACGGCAAGTTCCTCGACCTGGTGACGGTTCCAGACGGCGATCCGGACGGACCCGCGCTGCACCTGGTGGTCCACCTGGCCAGGGCCGGCTGGTTGCGCTGGTCCGACAAGATCTCCGCCACCCCGCCCAAGATGGGCGGCCCGATCGCGCTCCGGGTGCGCTTCTCCGGCGGGGGCGGGTTCGACATCACCGAGGCCGGTACGAAGAAGTCGGTGGCCGCCGCGGTGGTGACGGACCCGCTCCAGGTGCCCGGAGTTGCCCGGCTCGGCCCGGACGCGATGGGCGGCGACGGCAGGGGCCTGGCCCTGGACACCTTGACCGCGGCGCTGGCCGGACGGACCGGCCGGCTCAAGAACGTGCTCACCGACCAGACCGTGCTGGCCGGTATCGGAAACGCCTACTCCGACGAGATCCTGCACACCGCAGAGCTTTCCCCCTTCGCGACGGCCGGCAAGCTGAACGAGACGGCCCTGGCGTCGCTGCACGAGGCGATCGTCTCGGTGCTCTCGGCGGCGATCGCCCGGACCGTCGGGGCCGGTGCCGCTCGGCTCAAGGGCGAGAAGCGGACCGGCCTGCGGGTGCACGCCAGGACGGGGTTGCCCTGCCCGGTCTGCGGGGGAACGGTGGCCGAGGTCTCGTTCGCCGACCGGTCGTTCCAGTACTGCCCGACCTGCCAGACCGGCGGCAAGCTCCTGGCCGATCGCCGGCTGTCCCGGCTGATCAAGTAGGGGTTCTTGCTCGTCTCGTATGACTCCCGCCGGCCCGTCCGACCTGTCCCCGGCTTGTCTGACGCTCGAGCGTCAGACAGGCAGCCCGACGCTCATACGAATGGGCCCGGTCGTCCACGTGGGGCCCGGTCGTCCACGCCGGGCCCGGTCGAGTTCGCCGAATGCAAGGATGGAGGATGTGAGCGACCAGGAGATCACCGTCAGCGAGCTGCCCGCCGAGCGGGTGCTGCTCGATGTCCGGGAAAACGACGAGTGGGTGGCCGGTCACGCGCCGGACGCCGTCCACGTTCCGATGAGCGAGCTGACCGGCCGCCTGGCGGACGTGCCGGAAGGGGCCCCGCTGTACGTCATCTGCCGCTCCGGTGGCCGTTCCGAGCGGGTGACGCAGTACCTCGACGCCAACGGGTGGGAGGCCGTCAACGTCGCGGGCGGGATGTCCGTTTGGGCCGGTCTCGGTCTGCCGCTGGTGGCCGAGTCCGGCACCACTCCCGAAGTGATCTGACGGATCGGGACCGTGAGCACGCCGCGCTGGTCACCGAACGGGCCGGGCTTCCAGGCCCCACGCCCGACCGGGACCGGTGGTCAGGGCTCCGCCCCGGTGATCGGCTGCCAGCGGTGCCACCGGATCCAGCCGCCACTGCCACGCGGCGTCCGGACCTGCGTCTACTGTTCGGCCGCTCTCCCGGTCCAGCGTTGGCGAGCGGATTCGCCCACGGCCGTCGTCCCCGGAAGACGCACCACCGCCCCCCCGCGACGAGGGCCCTACCTCGGACCTCCGTCCTACGGGACCAGTCCGCCGAGATGGGGCTATCCGGCTGCCGTGTGGAGGGCGGCGAAGGTCACCGCGCCCGACACCTCGCGCGACCGGCCGATCGGTTTGTTGCAGGCCGGACTCTGGCTCTCGGTCGTCACTGCCGTCGCCACCTCGGCGGCGGCCGGCGCGGAGATCTGGCGGTATGTGCTCCTGCTCCGCGGGCGGACCGAGGTGCTGTCCGTAAGGGTCGTCGACGAGTCCGACCGACTCGTCACGAGCACCTCACTGGCCGCCCTGGTGGTCGCCGTGGTGACGGCCGGCGTCGTCGCGGTCGTACTGGTCCGGCTGCACACAGGTGCGGCCAGACGCCTCTCGATGGCGCCGAGCCGGCCGCCGGCCGCGGTGCTGGCCCGGCTGGTGATCCCGGGATGGAACATCTACGGGCTCGGGGTGGTGGCCGGTGAGATCGATGGACTGCTGGCCGCGGACGAGGCTCGCCCGGCCGGTATCCGTCCGCGGTTGTCGCGGCTCGTCATGGCCTGGTGGGCGGCGTGGGGGATCAACGCGGTGCTCGTGCTCGTCACCCTGGGGCGGGCGTTCGGCCGCAGCGATCAGGCGGTCGCCGACACCGTCGAACTGCACATCTGGGTGGATCTGGCCGGTGCCTCGACCGCGGTGCTGACGGCACTGGTCTGTCGGCGCTTCCGGCGGTTTTTGTCCGGGCCGGCGGACGGAGTTCCGGCGGGCTGGCAGGTGCGGCCCCCGGAGCCCACCCGCGGTCAGCCGGCGATGTTGAAGATCGCGCCCGGCAACGCAGACGCCGGGCCGGAGGCGAGCCAGGCCACCGTCTCGGCGAGCGCGGCGGGCGACCAGCCGGCCGCGGCAGCCGCGCCGGAGCCGGACACGAAGCCGGAGCCGGAGCCGACCACGATGACGCCGATCCCGTGAGGTGCCAACTCGGCCGCCAGCGCTGAGCCCAGAGCCTCGACCGCCTGTTCGGTGGCCGATACCACCGGGTTCGGGCTGCCGGTGAAAGGTCGGCCCTTGGCCGCCAGCAGGATGATCCGCCCTCCTGCGCCGCGGGCCACGAAGGCCGACGCCGCAGCATGCGCGACGGTAGCCGCGCCCAGGACGTCGACGGTCAGGGCCCCGGTCCAGGCGTCCGTCCACTCGGCGAGCGAGCTGCCCACCACCGAGGCGCCGGCCGCCGCTTCGCCGGCCGAGGCGGCGTCGATGACCACGTCGAGGCCGTCGAACTTCTCGTCCACCGATCGGATCAGCTCGGCCACGGCCTCGGAGTCCGCCAGGTCGGCCCCCAGGCTCAGGTGACCTTCGCCGGGCAGATCGGCGACCAGGACTTCCGCCTCCGCGGCACGGGTCGCATGGTGCACGGCCACCCTCGCGCCCTGGCCGGCCATCGCTCGCGCGACAGCGCTCCCGATGACGCCGCTGCCACCCACCACCAGCACCCGTTGTGCCGAGCGGGCGCCGGCGTGTGCCTGTCGGGAAGGGACCGGCTCGGCATCGGATTCGGATTCGACCACTTCGGAGGCCCGACGGTGATGTCGGACCGGCTCGGTCGGCAGGGTGGTGGCCGGCTCGGTCGGCGGCGCGGTGGCCGGCTCGGACGGCGGCGCGGGTCCGTCGGGCGGTGCGGGTTCGTCGGTCTGCGCGGCTTCAGCGGGCTGCGCAGGCTCGTCGACCGGGTGGACCTGGGGGAGCGCCGGAGTCTCGGGTAGTGTTCGGACCGGGGCCGGCTCTGCGGGCCACCGGTTCAGCGGGCGGATCGTCGGGAGCGGACGCAGGGTGGGCAGCGGCGGTAGATCGGGTCCGGGGTCGAACGCCCTCGGGTCGAACGATTGCATCGCGGGTCGGATCCCGCTGACGCCACCGTTCTCAGATCCGTTGCTGCTGCCGTTGTTGCGGTTCTGAGGTGTCATGTCTGCGCCGTTGCTGCCCTGGTCCGCGTTGCGTGGGAGGTGCTCGGTCTGCGCACCGTTGCGCGTTGTTCCTTCGGTTGTCGCCACCACGTGCTGGTCGGTCAGGGCCTGTCGTTGGCCCGGAATACCGGGTACCGGCTCGCCGGTCACCCACACGTCGTCGATCGGCAAATTTCATCATCCTCGGGTGTGCCGGTGGTGGACCGACCTGTCGCGATCAGTGGTCTGGACCGGTGGCGTCGGTGCACCGACGAACTGACCTCCGAGGCGGCGTTGCCCACGGCAGAACGAAAGGATCCCGATGCCCCCGACTCTGAGCAGAGTACTGGCGGCCGGTCGAATCCCACCACCGGCCTCGGCCGGAATCTGTGCTTGCCGAGGCTGTGGGTCTGCTGAGCCGGCCGCCGGAGGTCGTTGCGACACACCCGGGTCCGATACGGTGACGCGGTGTCCAAGAAGACCGCTGTGTCCAAGCAGAACAAGATGCGTGGTGCTTCCGCGTCGATCGATTCCCTCGCGCCGGCCGGCGAGAACCCGCGGCGTCCGTGCCCCTGTGGATCGGGCCGCCGTTTCAAGGCCTGCCACGGCGCCGCCGATGCTGCCGAGATGATCGTCGCAAGACCGTTCGAGGGCCTTGCCGCCGAGACCGAACTCATTGCCCTGCGCGAGTTCGTCCCGTCCGCCACGGTGCCGATCACCCTGTTGGAGCCGGTGGACCCGGTGCCGTCCATCACCCTGGCGACCGTCCTGCCCGCTGCCGCAGCCGCGCTGACCAGAGCGGACCGTTCGATCCTGCTCGGCATGCAGGTGCAGACGCACTCTGGCGATCTGTCCCGCGATCTGGCCGCAGCCCTGGAGTGGGCCCTGGCGGCCGAACCCTCCAGCGTGCTGTCGGTCGTCGGGCGGGCCACCGAGGGTCGTCGGCTGGCCGACCTGATCGTCGACGAACCCTTCGACGTCACGGTGCACGACTCGTTCGGCTGGTGGCTCGAGGAGGAGCCGGAGCCGGGCAGCGAGGTGGCCGTGTCCCTGGAACGGGCGAACACGGCGATCATGCCGACCGCCCGGGTGGCCGGCCTACCCGGCGTCTACTGGGTCGACGCCGGCGAGAAAGCGCATCTGCGTTGGGTTCGCCCCGAGGACGAAGCACCCTTGATGGCTGCGCTGGCCAGGCTGGCCGTCGACGAGGCCCTCGATCTGGGCGAGGGATCCCGATACGTCGGCTCGTTCCGCGCCCACGGTCGTCTGGTGCCGGTGTGGGATCTGGATCGGGACGCCCACTCCTCCGAGTGGGACGGGCCGGCCCGGGAGTTCGCCGTCCGACTCGACGCGGCGCTGGCCGTCGACGAGCCTCTGACCTCGGCCCAGCGTCGCGCTCGCGACGGAATCCTGGGTCGTCAGTTCACCCTGCGCTGACCGCTCGGGTGCGCCGGATCACGGCAGCCAGCTGACGTGACCCTTCAGCAGGGGGTAGGCGACCAGCGTGACGATGTCGATCACGGAGTGGGCGATCACCAGGGGCCAGAGGCGGCGGTACCTGAGGTAGAACCAGCCGAAGACGACCCCCATGATCGCGTTGCCGACGAACCCGCCGTAGCCCTGGTAGAGGTGGTAGGAACCACGCAGTACCGCGCTGGCGGCGATCACCGCCGACGTCGACCAGCGCAGTTGCTGGAGCCTGGTCATCAGGTACCCGACGACGAGCACCTCCTCGAGCAGGCCGTTCTCCACCGCGATCAGCACCGTGACCGGCACCCGCCACCAGACGTCCGTCATGGTGGAGGCCTGCACCGTGAGGCTGAATCCGAGATGCTGGGACAGCAGGTACAGGCCGAGGCCGGGGATCCCGATGAGTGCCGCCAGCCCGAAGCCGGTCCCGAGGTCCCGGCCGGGGCGTCGCAGGTTCAGGCCGAGTCGCCGCGAGATGCTGAAGCCGGCCCGCCACAGCAGGTAGAGGCCGATCGCACCTTCGGCCAGCCCCCTGGTGATGCTCAGTAGCTGGTAGACCAGATCGATGTAGCCGACGGTCGACTTCGGGGCGGCGACGGAGACGACGTAGTGGCTGATCACGGTCTTGGCCTGGGAGGCCTTGATCTGGGTTTCGATCAGGCTGACCAGCGAGGTCAGCCCGCTCATGCCGAGGGTGATCAGGAAGACGACGGACAGTTCGACGCCGATGGAGCGCTTGGAATCCTGACGCTCGGTCAGTCCGAAGTCCTCGGCCGGCTGCACGTGCAGCAGGCGGCCCAGGCGCGTCGCGGGGGGTGATGTTGTCATGACGATCACCAGGATAGGTGCGCACGGTCGGGGCGGGGATGCGGTGCTGATGGGCAGGCAGTGCGGGTGGGCACAGGGAACCGACAGTCGTGACACACGTCCTCCCACTGCTGGTGGAGTGGTTGAAGAGTCGATGCCTTCGAGAGGCACCGCGGTAGGAGGACAAGTGCGACGACGCTCGCGATTCACGAGGGGCCGACTGGTGGCGCTGTCCCTGGTGGCCATCGGAACGATGATGCTGACGGCCTGCACCGGCGGCGGGACCCAGGCTGCGGTCGACGTGGTCACCGTGACGTCGAACGTCGCCGCGGCGCCGGGATCCTCGGCTGGAGCCACGTCGGCCGGATCTTCGTCCTCGACCAGCAGGTCGCCGGGTTCCAGCTCGTCGGCCACTGCGGTACCGGCGGCCACTGCGGTACCGGCGAACACTGCGGTACCGGCGAACGACGACGGCGGGGTGAAGGCCGGTGGCACCGAACCGGACGGCTTCAAGATCACCAAGCTGGAGCCGGGTGAGAAGGCTCCGCAGTTCGTCGTGTTCAGCTTCGACGGAACCGGCTGGGATGCGAAGTGGCAGTACTGGTTCGGGATCATGCAGAAGGTGCCGTTGCATTTCACCGGTTTTCTGTCCGGAACCTACATGCTCTCGGGTGCCACGAAGGACAAGTACCAGGGACCCGGCCATGCGGTCGGCAGATCGTCCATTCCGTTCGATTCTCCCTCCGATATTCCGGTCGAGATCGGTAACCTCAACAAATCCATCTCGCTGGGAAACGAGGTCGGATCGCATTTCAACGGTCATTTCTGCGACGACAACCCGCCCGGCGGCAGCGACTGGAATGCCGTCGACTGGAACAACGAACTCGACCAGTTCTTCGGTCTGGTCAGGAATGTCGACGCCAACAATGGCATCATCACCAAGCTCAACGTCACCGCCGCGGAGATCCACGGCGAGCGGACACCGTGCCTGACCGGCCACAAGGTGGACCTGTACCCCGCTCTCGAGTCGCACGGCATGACGTACGACAGCTCCTTCACCCGCACCGGATTGTCGTGGCCGGTGAAGAGTTCGGACGGGAAGATCTGGGAGATGGGCATGTCGGAGTTTCCGCTGCACGGGAGCGGCCACCCGCAGATCACCATGGACTACAACTTCTACGCCCAGCAGGAGCCGAGCACCGTCGCCGGCGGGGCCGTCCCGTCACTGGCCCGCAGCAAGGCAGACTCTGCCCAGGTCCTGGCCACCTACCAGGACATGCTCGAGGCCGCGCAGACCGACGGTATCCACGAGCCGATCATCATCGGAAACCACTTCAACGACTGGAACAACAACGCCTATTCCGACGCCGTCGGAAACTTCGCGCTGGCCGCGTGCGGCCGGCCCGGGGTGAACTGCGTTCCGTTCCGCGACCTGGTCGACTGGATGAACGCGCAGGATCCGGCCGTTCTCGCGGCGCTGCAGCACCACCAGTCGAACCTGGGTGGATGCCCTTACCTGAAGTGGCCGAAATGCGACGGTCTCATCCAGTACTAGGCGATACTGAGCTCCACTGCCAATTCACAGCCTTCTCGCGAGGCATCGGGTTTCACACGCATCATCGGACGCTGGAGGATTTTGTGAATCGACGGTCATGGCGAACACGCACCAGGATGGCTGCGGTGGCCGCTGCGCTCAGTGCGGCCATGGTGGTCTCGGCCTGCACCAGCGCCGGCTCCGACCCGTCGGTGACCGTGACCAACCAGGTGACCATCGGGGGTGCGTCGTCGGCGCCCGGCGCGGCCGGGCCCTCGTCCCAGCCTGGCTCGTCGACCAAGGGCTCCTCCTCGGGCAGGCCCACCTCGGGCAAGCCGCCGAACGCCACTCCGACCACGGCGAAGAGCCCGGGGGCACCGGCCGACGGGTTCGTGCCGACCAAGCTCAAGGCGGGTCAGAAGGCGCCCCAGTTCATCATCGTCAGTTTCGACGGCGTCGGGTGGCACGAGAAGTGGCAGTACTGGTTCGACATCATGCAGAAGGTGCCGTTCCACTTCACCGGGTTCCTGTCCGGGACCTACATGCTCAGCCAGGACACCAAGACCAAGTACACGGGCCCCGGGCACAGGGCCGGCAAGTCGTCGATCAGCTGGAACCAGCCCAGCGACCTGCCGGTCGAGATCGCCGACCTGAACAAGTCGATCGCGCTGGGCAACGAGGTCGGCACGCATTTCAACGGCCACTTCTGCAGTGACAACCCGCCCGGAGGCATGGACTGGAACACCAGTAACTGGAACGACGAGCTCGACCAGTTCTTCTCCCTGATGAAGAACGTGAACGCCAACAACAACCTGCCGGCCTCGACGAAGCTCAACATCGACCCGAGCGAGATCAAGGGCGAGCGCACGCCGTGCCTGGAGGGTCACAAGGCCGACCTGTTCCCGGCGTTGGCCGCCCACGGGATGACCTACGACTCGTCGTTCACCCGCCGAGGCATCTCCTGGCCGACGAAGTCCTCGACCAACAACATCTGGCAGTTCGGGATGGCCGAGTTCCCGATCCACGGCACCCAGCACTACCAGATCACGATGGACTACAACTTCTACTACACGCAGCGCAACGCCAGTTCCAGAGGTGTGACCCTGGACCAGAGCGCGATCGATTCGGCACAGGTCCAGGCCACCTACCAGGACATGTACAACGCCACCTACAACGGCAACCGGGCACCGCTCGTCCTCGGCAACCACTTCAACGCCTGGAACAACAACGCCTACTCCGACGCGATCGGCAAGTTCGTGCTGGCCAACTGCGGCAAGCCGAACACCTACTGCGTGCCGTTCCGGGATGTGCTGGCCTGGATGAACATGCAGGATCCGGCGACCCTGGCCAGGCTGCAGGCCCAGAACCCGGAGCTGCAGGCCGGCTGAGCGCCGCTGCGACAAGGCGGTCCCGGGCCGGCACGAGCCGGCAGGGGCACGCGCCCACGTGCAGTGCCAGACTGCGTCCATGGAACTCGACGACGCGCTGGCCTTCGTGGCCGAGAACGACCGCACCGTGCTCGCCACCCACCGGCGCGACGGCAGTCTGCAGATGTCCCCGGTGAACGCCGGGGTGCTCGACGGCCGGCTCGTCATCTCCAGCCGCAACGGTCTGGCCAAGGTGGCCAACATCCGCCGGGATCCGGCCGTGTCGATGCTCGTCTTCACCGACGCCTTCTTCGGCCCGTGGGTCCAGGTCGACGGGCAGGCGGAGATCGTCGGCCAGCCGGAAGCCCTCGACCTGTTGGACGCGGTCTACCGCTCCATCGCCGGCGAGCATCCGAACTGGGCCGAGTATCGCGCCGCGATAATCGCGGACCGGCGGGTGGTGATCCGGATCAGCCCGGACCGTGCCTCCGGTCAACTCGGCTGAGACGAGCGCTGTCCCGACGGCCCGCAGGGCGGCCCGAGTACATCCCGAGCACATTCGGCCCCCGGGGTGGCGCGTCCGATGGGGTTGACGATTCCTGAATTCGTCCGATTGCTCGGTGCATTCGGAGCCAAATGGTGATGAATTGGACATGCGCGTCGGTGGGATAGGCCGAACGAGCCATGGTGCGCGGCCGTGGTCGGGAGTTATCCCTGGCGTTCGGATGCAATATCAATACGTTCGCGTGCCGATCACCGCACATCCCTTCATCGGGGCATGTGAGGTGAAGTTGACGTCGTCGATATGCGCGAGGACTGGTGGCGCAATATTGGCCGACAAATGTAACGCGGGTCCAGCCAGGACATCTCGCCCTTCGGGTGGCGCCGGCGACGGCTACTCGGATCCCTGAAAGAGGAAGATCACGATGAACGAAAGCCCCACTGCCGCCGAGGCCAAGAGGCTCGGCCGGCGCGGTTTTCTTGCAGCGTCCGCCGGTGCGGTCGCCCTGGCGGCAACGGCGTGCACGGACTCGAGCAAGGGTGCGGCCTCGGCCGGGACGACAGCGGCCTCGGCCGCTCCTACGGCCGCCACCCCAGGCGTCGAGTCCTCTGCCTCCAAGGCTTTCGAAGTGATGAATGCCGGCGGCAGGGTGGGCTGGTCGGGTATTGCCGTGATCGGTGCGGGGCAGAGCAACAAACTCTTCATCATCGACGCCAAATCCCACAAGACGGTGACGGCGATCACCAATGCGGGCACTTATCACCCGCGGACGGACCCGTCGAAGTACCCGAACATCCGTGACTCGCACGCCATCGTCTTCACCAAGGACTTCAAGCGGATGTTCACCGCGAGTGCCTTCACCTACGACGTGTCCACCGTCATCGAGTACGACCCACTGACATTGCGGGAGGTCGCCCGAGTCGAGGCAGGCAAAGGCTCGCACCACATCTCGCTGACCCCGGACGACAAATACCTCTACGTGGCCAACCAGTACGGCGCGGACGTCTCGATCATCGACACGGCGAGCATGAAGAACATCGGAAGCATCCCCGTCGGTGCCGGCCCCGACTACATCTCGCAGAGCATGTACTGGGACGGCAAGGCCATCGACACCCCCTACCTCTTCGTGACGGTCGACGGCGCCAAGACCCTGGCCGTCATCGACTGGAGGACCAACAAGATCGTCAAGCAGATCCCGATGCCGGCCACCGCCCACGGCGTCAACATCACTCCGGACGGAAAGCACGTGTGGCTGGCCGGTCTCGCCTTCAAGGAGGTCTGGGTGATCGAGAACACGACGCTCAAGATCATCAAGAAACTACCGATCGAGGGCTCGCCGATCCACATCAGCATCAGCCCGGACAGCAAGTTCGCCTACATCGCCACCTCGGACAACTCCATCTTCAAGGTGAACACCAGCAACTACCAGACGCTGTGGGCCTCCAAGGGCACCGTCATTCCCGCGCACACCGGGCTGAGCCCGGATGGCAAGGAACTCTGGACCCTCAACCACGGTATGTCGACCTCGCGGTACCCGTTCCTGCTCGGCGGTCAGCCGGTCGAGGGTGTGCAGATCTGGGAGACCGACACCGGCAAGCTGATCAACGAGATCCCCATGGAGGCAATGCCTCACGAGATCCAGTTCGTGCCGTACTCCGCGTTCGGCACCCCGTCCCCGGCGCAGGACGTCACCACCTGACCCTTCGACCGGGCCGAACCTGCGGCCGCCTGCGCCGCCCCCAGCACAGACAAGGATGACGATGACGAACTACTCGATCGACCGCCGGACCGCCCTCTACGGAGCCGCAGTCGCGGCCGCCGGGGCCACTCTGGCTGCGTGCAGCAGTGCGGGCACGACGGCTGCCGCCGCGAGTTCCACGGCTTCTTCCGATCCGGCCAACTCCACGGTCGAGGCCAACGCGATCGGTGACGTCGCACCGGCGCCGACGTCCGCGGCCGCGGTGTCCGGCGCAGCGGCGGCGGAGAACGGTCTGGGCAGTGCCGCCGCCGTGAAGGTCGGTGGTGGTGTGATCTTCGAGGCGGCCAAGATCGTGGTCACGCAGCCGACCGCGGGCAGTTACAAAGCTTTCACCGCGGTCTGCACCCACCAGGGATGCATCGTCGCCAGTGTGGCGAACGGGGCCATCACCTGTCCCTGCCACGGCAGCAGCTACTCCATCAAGGACGGGTCGGTGATCAACGGACCGGCCACCGCCCCGCTCGCCGAGGCGAAGGTGACCGTTTCCGGCGGCACCATCAAATTGGGCTGACGCGGGACGGCGTTCGTTGCGGCCCCACCTTTCCGGGAGGAGTTCGTCGTGTTCGGAGATTTTCACGGGTTACCGGTGCACGCGCTGGTCCTGCACGTAGCGGTGGTCTTCGCGCCGTTGGCGGCCGTGACCGGAATCGCGTTCGTGGTGCCGAGGTGGCGCAGCAGGTTGAGGTGGCCGTTCCTGGTCGTCGCGGCGATCGCGGTCGGTGCGGTGTTCGTTTCCATCCAGAGCGGGAAGGCGCTCCGTACCGCACTGGGGACGCAACTGACCGGACCGGGAAATCTGAGCGGGGCGCTCATCTCGCAGCACGAGCAGTTTGCTGACCGGTTGATGATCGCACTGCTGGTGTTGTTCGTGGCGGCGATCCTGGTGGCCGTCCTCGAGGGCCGGTCCCATCAGGGGTGGGTGGGCTGGACGGTCGCCTCCGGCGTGACGGTGGTCGCCCTCGCAGTGCTGGTGCTGACGTACCAGACGGGCGAGGCGGGTGCGAAGGCCCGTTGGAACCCGGACGGGTCGTTCGACTACTCGGCCGGGAAGTAGGCCGGTCCCGGTCCCGTTGGCCGCCATCGTTGAAGATCAGGAGATCAGGTCGTGCCTCTGTCCCGCCTTCCCCCACATTCGCCGATGACGGCACGCACGGGTCGCCGCGCTGTGGCCACCGCCGTTCTGCTCGCGACCCTCGCCGCGTGCGGGTTCGCACCGCTGCCGACCGGCAACTCGGACGGTGGGTCGGGCGGTGCGTCAGCGCCCGTGTCGCAGGCTGTCCCGCAGAGCGGGGCGGATGCCCCCGGTACTGCGCTGACCGCGCTCGACGGCGGGGTGTGCTGCGTCGCCCATGCCGGTGCCGCTCCGACCTCCGTGAACGGGATCTCGACCGTCTACGACGGGTGGGACACGGCCTTCATCAGCTGGATGGTCCCGCACTACGCGGTCGCTGCCCAGGAGGCGGAGCTCGCCCCGACCCGGGCAGCCGATGCCGAGGTGAGGGCGCTGGCGTCCAAGATCGATGCGGCACAGGGGACGACCTACCTGAAGATGTCGGCGATGGCGCGGGCCTGGGGTCAGCCGGTGCCCTCGACCGACCCGGCGGCAGCTTCCGGCCACGACCACGGCGGGGGGAGCAACAGCGCCGCGACCGACGCGGCCACGCTGACCAGGCTGAAGGGATCGGCGTTCGACCGCAAGTTCCTGTCGATCGCCATCGCAGACGATCAGGCCGCGATGGCGATCGCGAAGGCGTCCGTCGCGAACTGCTCGAACCCGCAGGCCAGAGCGCTCGCGCAGGAGATCCAGTCCAGTGTGGCGGCCGAGATCACGCAGATGCAGCTGCTGGCCAGGAAGCTCTCATGACACGAGCCGGCCGGGGGGCCTCATGACGTCGATTCGTTCGAAATCGGTCGGTGTGGTCCTGCTGGTACTCCTGCTGCTGGTGCTGCCGGCCGTGCCGGCCTCCGCGCACGCCACGCTGGTGCAGTCCACCCCGGCGGACAGTTCGGTGATCGGCCGGGCTCCGGCGGAGGTCAGCCTGCGGTACGACCAGCCGGTCAGCACGGCCTTCGGTGCGGTGAAGGTGCTGGCCCCGGACGGTTCTCGGGTCGATACGGGCCAGGTGACCACCCGCGACGGCGGACGGACCGTGGTCGAACCGCTGCGGGCGAGTCTGCAGCCGGGTACCTACACCATCCTGTGGCGAGTGCTCAGTGCCGACAGCCACACGGTGTTTGGTGCCTCCACCTTCAGCATCGGGAAGATCAGCGCGACCGGGGCGGGGACCGCAGCGGCTGCGGAGCAGGCCGGTGAGGGCCGAGCCGCGCAGGATCTGCTCGACATCTCCCGCTGGGTCCTGTATCTGGGGTTGCTCCTGCTGGTTGGCGGCCTGGCTTTCGTGTTCGTCCTGTGGCCCGCCGGACAGACCGTGCGGGGCGTCCGACGAATGCTGAGGGTGAGCTGGGTGCTGGCGTTGGTCGGCAGCGTGGGAGGTCTGTTGCTGCAGGGGCCCTACTCGGAGGGACTGCCGCTGGTCTACGCCTTCGACCCGGAACTGATCGTCAAGGTCCTGCAGACGCCCTATGGCATGGTCACCGCGCTCCGGCTGATCCTGTTGATCGCAGCGGCCGTGGTGCTGCTCCGGCTCGGCCGGGTCCGGCCCAGGGTCCTGGGAGCGGCGTCGGGCGTCGTGAGTGTCGGTCTGCTGCTGAGCACCTCGTTGATCGGCCACGCCGGGGATGGCGAGCTGGCCGTCCTGGGCCTACCGGCCGACGTGCTGCATCTGTCTGCGGCGTCCGCCTGGTTGGGCGGTCTCGTGCTGCTGGCCGCGGTGGTCCTGCGGCGCCGATCGCCCGCCGACCTGGCGGTCGTGATGCCCCGATGGTCGCGGTATGCGGAGTTCGCCGTCGTCGTGCTGGTCGTCACCGGCACGTTCGCCGGCTGGCGTCAGGTGCGCGAACCCGGTGCCCTGACCGGCACGACTTACGGAAGACTCCTGCTCGTCAAGGTGGGACTCGTCGCGATCATGCTCGTGCTGGCTGCGGTGGCCAGAGCCAGGGTCAGGCGGAGCTATCTTCGTCCGGTGCCGCAGTCCGCCGCGGTCCTCCTGACGCGGGCCAGCCTGGTCACCGCCGGCGGCGGGTCGATCTCCACGGGGCGCGACAGCGCGCCGGTCACCGGGATTCCGGCGGGCGCAGCGCCCCCCGGAGCGGTCCGACTCCTGCGACGCAGCGTGTTCCTCGAGACCGCAATCGCACTGGTGGTGCTTGCGGTGACCGCTGTACTGGTCTCTACTCCGCCGGCCAAGGACAATTATTTCCCGGTCTTCACCAACTCGTCGTCGGTGACTGCCGACCTCCGCATCCAGGTCGAGGTGGATCCTGCCCGGGTCGGGCTGAACGACATGCATTTCACCTACACCGACGGCGCCGGCAAATTCGTCGACGTCGTCCCCGTCCAGCTGCTGCGCACAGCTCCGGGGCACTACGACCTGACGCGTGTCGAGCTCTCGACGGTCGGCACCTGGCAGCTGGCCGTCACCACCCAGACCAGTGACATCGACAGCACCACGACTCTTTTCACCGTCCGCACCCGCTGACCACCCGGCCCGTCGCCGCACCCACCCATGGAGAAGATCGATGCGCACCCGACGCCTGCTCGCCGCCACCGCGTTCATCGCCGTCCTGCTGATCGGTCCACTGGCGGGCGCCGCCTCGGCGCATGTCGTGGTCACCGCGCCGGGTGCCACCCAGGGCGGCGACGGAGTGCTGACCTTCCGGGTGCCGACGGAGAAGGACGTCCCAACCACCAAGGTCGAGGTGGCGCTGCCGACCGACACCCCGATCACGAACGTCTCGGTGAGGCCCAGGACCGGGTGGACCGAAAAGGTCACCACCGCGGTGCCGGTGGCCCCCCTGAAGGCCGAGAACGGACAGGCAGTGACCGAGATCGTCACGCGCATCACCTGGACGGCCACCGCCGGCGGGATCGCACCCCACCAGTTCGACGAGTTCGAGGTCCTGGCCGATCCGCTCCCGAAGGTGAAGCAGCTCGTGTTCAAGGTCCTGCAGACCTATGGCGACGGATCGGTCGTCAGCTGGATCCAGCTACCGGTGGCCGGCGCACCCGAGCCCGACTTCCCGGCTCCAGTACTGAGTCTCGCTGCCGACACCACTCCGGCCGGCGCAGCCGTGGCCGCCGACGTCAGCCAGGTGACGCCCGCGACGACCGGTGGCAGCACCCCCACCTTGCTGGCCGGATCGGCCCTGGGTGTCGGCGTGCTGGCGTTGATCGGTGTCGGGTATCTCCTCGTGCGCGGCCGACGGACCAGCTCGCCCTGACCGCTGTTCGTGCCTCACCACCTGTCGGACCGACGGCGAAGCTCCCGCTGCACCCGCAGCGGCTGGTTTCCCTTGTTCTCACCGACGGAGGCGGCACGGTGTGCGGACAACGTTACAAGTTCGGTCGACCATTCGTACTCGGGCGAAATGGTCGATGCCTAGGTTCGTGACATCACAGACCCATTGCCGTCCATCAGCTCCGTCGGTGCTGATGCAGTTCCCGATCGGCATCCTGCCGCCGCTTCGGTCGCCTTCACCTTCACAGGAGCCCTCATGAGTTCGACGACGACCACCGCCCCCACCCAGGAACTCGAACCAGTTCGCCGCGGCAGACGTTGGATCGATGATTGGCGTCCGGAGGATCTGGATTTCTGGAACAGCGGTGGGGAGAGGGTGGCCCGTCGGAATCTGTGGTTCTCGGTGTTGTCGGAGCACATCGGGTTCTCGGTGTGGAGTTTGTGGTCGGTGTTGGTGTTGTTCCTGGGGCCGCAGTTGAGCCGCCCGCCGTTTTCCGGACTGTAGAACGGTGACTACTACGCTGCGGAGTTGTTGGCCAACCACCATTGCTCTGCTTCGTTGGGCGTAATGTATGGCTCTTGTGACGTTCTCGTGGGTGAGCCGCCCGCCGTTTTCCGGACTGTAGAACGGTGACTACTACGCTGCGGAGTTGTTGGCCAACCACCATTGCTCTGCTTCGTTGGGCGTAATGTATCCCAGCGCCGAGTGCAACCGAACCTGATTGTATCTTAATTCAATGTACCGCGTGATGTCCATCTCCGCCTGTTCACGGGTCGGATAACTAGTACGATTCACCCTTTCCACTTTCAGTGTGCCGTTGAATGATTCTGCCCAAGCATTGTCATAACACACACCAGTTCGTCCTACCGACCGACGAACTTTGAGGTGGGTAGTGAGGTCAGCGAAGTCCTGAGAGCAGTACTGGGCGGATTCAACTGGTCGTCGCAACACTCCCGAGAGTGGAGGTCTTGCAATGGGTCCAGCTTCGGATCGGATGATGTCGATGACCGGGCGGCCGGCGATGCGGTCGCCCGGGCGGCCGCCGGCCCGCCGGGATGTCGAACGGGTATTTTGGCGCAACATCGCGAAAGGGATGACCAGCGAAGACGCCGCGACGGCGTGCGGCGTGTCGGGGCCCGTCGGGACGCGTTGGTTCCGCGACAGTGGCGGCATGCCGCTGATTGAACTGCAGCCCCCGTCGGGCAGATATCTCTCGTTTGTTGAGCGAGAGGACATCGCTCTGCTGACAGCGCAGGGCAACGGAGTGCGTGAGGTCGCCCGCCGCCTGGGTCGGTCGCCATCGACGATCTCGCGGGAGCTGCGCCGCAATGCCGCAACTCGTGGCGGCCAGTTGGAGTATCGAGCGTCGACTGCCCAGTGGAAGGCCGAGCTGATGGCCCGCCGTCCCAAGACGGCCAAGTTGGTGACGAACGATCGGCTTCGTGGCCATGTCCAGGACCGCCTGGCCGGGGTCATCCGCGCCGCGGACGGCACTGTCGTACCGGGACCAGTCGTTGCAAAATGGAAGGGGCGTAACAAGCCTCACCGCCAGGACCGGCGGTGGGTGACAGCGTGGAGCCCGGAACAGATCGCCCACCGCCTGCCGATCGACTTCCCCGACGACCCGACGATGCGCATCTCCCACGAGGCGATCTATCAGGCCCTGTACATCAAGGACCGCGGCGCCTTGGAGCGCGATTTGGTGCCGTGTCTGCGGACCGGACGGGCGTTGCGGGTCCCCCGGGCGAGAGCCCGAAAGCGAGCCACCGGCCACGTGACTCCGGAGGTGACGATCGATAAGCGGCCCGCCGAGGCCGACGATCGGAAGACCGCCGGCCACTGGGAGGGCGACCTCATCATCGGCACCGGCCGGTCAGCGATCGGCACCGTCGTGGAACGGATGACCAGGTTCACGATCCTGCTGCACCTGCCGCGAATGGAAGGCTACGGACTTGAGCCGCCGGTGAAGAACGGTCCCGCATTGAGCGGTTACGGCGCGACCGCAACCAAGGACAGTATTGTCGCGAAAATGGTTGCAGTGCAGCGGGAGTTGCGTCAGTCGTTGACCTGGGACCGTGGCAAGGAACTGGCCGCGCATGTCTCTCTAAAGGCCGAGACTGGTATGGCGGTGTTCTTCGCCGATCCGCACAGCCCTTGGCAGCGGGGTACGAACGAAAACACGAACGGCCTGCTACGTCAGTACTTCCCGAAAGGAACCGACCTATCCCGCTGGTGCGCCGCAGAAATTGACTCCGTCGCTGATGCATTGAACGACCGACCCCGCAAAACGCTCGGCTGGAAGACACCGGCGGAAGCGATGGCCGAGCAGCTACTATTACTGCAGGAGCCGAGTGTTGCTACCACCGGTTGAGTCTGGTTTGGCTTCCGCGGTCACTGTGAAATATGGGTCTCCTGACGTTTTCGTGGGTGGTTTAGCGTCCGGGAAGCGGCGGGCATAACCCGCCGCGGGTGAGCATTGCCATGGCTATCAACGCTTCTGGGCTGTGAAAGCCGTACGACCTGCGGGTCAAGGCCCGTAGGTGGGTGTTGGTGGCCTCGGATTGGGCGTTGCTCATGTGGTGGATCAGGGTGTTCCAAATCAGCTGCTGGAACCGCTTCAACGTTGCGGCCAGGGCGATGAAGCCGGGGAGTTGGGAGCGGCGGGCCCAGGCGATCCAGCCGGCCAACAGTTCACGGCCGGCCTGGCCCTTGACCTGGAACACCGCGCGCAGTTGCTCCTTCAGCAGATACGCCCGATACAGATGCCGGTTGGTCTGGGCGATCGAGGCGACCGACCCGCGTTGCTCCGGGGACAGGTCCGCCGGGTTTTTCAGCAATGCCCAGCGGCTGCCCTTCACCGACGACGCCTGCGCAGAGCTACTCCTACCCCGCAGCGTGTTCCACGTCTGACGACGGACCTTGTCCAACTCCCGGGTGGCCCACCCCACGATATGAAACGGATCCAATCCCAGCACCGCCTGCGGCGCGCGGGCCGTCACGGTGTCGTGGATCCACTGCGCCCCGTCGGCCGAGACGTGCGTCAACGCCGCCGCCCGTTCTGGGCCGAGCTCGTCGAAGAACCGACCCAGGGTGTCGCTGTTGCGGCCCGGTGCGGCCCACACCAATCTGCCGGAGTCTTGATCGACCACGCACGTCAGATACCGCTGGCCTTTGCGGTGGGAGATTTCATCGATGCCGATCCGCTGCAGCCCCGCGAGCACGTCCCGGCCGGCCAAACCGTCGGCGACGACGTGCTCGATGATTGCGCTCACGTGCCGCCACGACGTCCGCATCAACTGCGCCACCACCGACGAAGCGGTGTGCGCCGCCAACCACGCGCACTGGTCCTCAAACGCTCGGGTTGCCCGCGCGCCGGGTCGGGCCCACGGCACCGCCGCGACGACCACCCCGTGCGTCCGGCAGTTCACCCGCGGAGCCGCAGCCTGCAGGAATACCATCGTCGACCCCCAGTCCAGCGACCGCCACCGCCGGGTTCCGCCGCCCTGGTCATAGCCCGGCCGTCTACGCCGGCATCGACTGCACCTACTCCGGGCGCCCTTCGTCGCACGCACCGAAACGACCAGCACCTGCCGGTCGTCGGCCTCCTCCCACGCCACATCGCACACCTGCAGTTGCTCGACACCGAGCAGCTTTCGCCATATCGTTACACCGCGCACACCGTGCTCCTGGATAGTGACTGACCCTAGATAAGCCAGAACCTATACGCAGCCCGGTGTGTCGCCCACAACCAGGGGTCAAACCACCCACGAGAACGTCACAAGAGCCTGAAATATGCTGACATCGGGAACAATCCTGACATTACGTGCGGCCATTTTCAGAGCGTCAACCACCAGCGATGCCCGCATGTGATCTGCCATTGCGTAGCCGACGACTTTCTTCGTAGCGCAGTCCAGCACGGTCGCCAAGTACAGCCAGCCCTCCCAGGTCGGGATATAGGTGATGTCACCGACCAGCTTCGTACCCGGCACGACCGCGTTGAAGTGCCGTTTTACCAGGTCAGGGGTCTGACCGGTGTCGCCGGCGATGGTAGTGACCGGCCGAAACGGACGGGGCTGGCATGGCACCAGGTCGAGCTCCCGCATGATCTGCCGGACCGTGTCGTCATCAGCCCAATAGCCCGATCGCAGCAGGTCAGCGTGTACCCGACGGTAGCCGTAGGTCCCATCGGAGGCCTCGAACAACGCCGTGATCAGCCGAGCAAGATGGGTGCGGCGCCGGCTGGTGTAGGACGGCCCGCGACCCTTCCACTCGTAGAAGCCGGACTTCGACACCTTCGCCCAGCGGAACATCAGGTGCAGCGGGTAGTGGCCTTCTTCACTCGCAATGAATGCATACTTTCTGCTCACTGCGATTTCTTGGCGAAGAAGGCCGTTGCTTTTCCCAGAAATTCGTTCTCCATACGAAGCTCACGCACTTCTTTCTCCAACGCCTTCAGCTTCGCCCGCTCCGACACGGTCAGTTCCTGCGTGTCGCCGCCGTGACGCTCGCGATGGGCCGCCACCCAGTTCCGCAGGGTCTGCTCCACCAAGCCCAGTTCGCGAGCAACGTCAGCGATGGGCCGAGATTTGTCGGTCACCTCCCGCACGGCCGTATCCCGAAACTCCGGGGTGTACTTGCCTCGAAACTTGCTCACCATTTCTCCGATCCTTTCCGGCGATTCTACTTGGGGGTCCAAGTCCGGGAAGTACCGGGCTGCTCAATCTGACGGTCGCGGCCAATGCCAGGGGCGCGATGCGCCGGGTGGTGCGGGACCGCAACACCTGGATCATCGCGTTGTTGTACATCGGGACGTTCGGTTCGTTCATCGGGTTCGGGTTCGCGTTCGGTCAGGTGTTGCAGGTGCAGTTCAAGGGGACGTTCTCCACGCCGATCAAGGCGGCGTACCTGACGTTCCTCGGTCCGTTGCTGGGGTCGTTGGTGCGGCCCTATGGTGGGCGGTTGGCGGATCGGTTCGGTGGCGCGAAGGTCAGTTTCTACAATTTTGTGGCGATGGCGTTGGGGGCGGCGTTGGTGTTGTCGGCGGCGTTGGCGAAGTCGTTGCCGTTGTATCTGGTCGGGTTCATCGCGTTGTTCCTGTTCTCGGGTGTGGGTAATGGTGCGGTGTACAATGAGCAGCCCGGTACTTCCCGGACTTGGACCCCCAAGTAGAATCGCCGGAAAGGATCGGAGAAATGGTGAGCAAGTTTCGAGGCAAGTACACCCCGGAGTTTCGGGATACGGCCGTGCGGGAGGTGACCGACAAATCTCGGCCCATCGCTGACGTTGCTCGCGAACTGGGCTTGGTGGAGCAGACCCTGCGGAACTGGGTGGCGGCCCATCGCGAGCGTCACGGCGGCGACACGCAGGAACTGACCGTGTCGGAGCGGGCGAAGCTGAAGGCGTTGGAGAAAGAAGTGCGTGAGCTTCGTATGGAGAACGAATTTCTGGGAAAAGCAACGGCCTTCTTCGCCAAGAAATCGCAGTGAGCAGAAAGTATGCATTCATTGCGAGTGAAGAAGGCCACTACCCGCTGCACCTGATGTTCCGCTGGGCGAAGGTGTCGAAGTCCGGCTTCTACGAGTGGAAGGGTCGCGGGCCGTCCTACACCAGCCGGCGCCGCACCCATCTTGCTCGGCTGATCACGGCGTTGTTCGAGGCCTCCGATGGGACCTACGGCTACCGTCGGGTACACGCTGACCTGCTGCGATCGGGCTATTGGGCTGATGACGACACGGTCCGGCAGATCATGCGGGAGCTCGACCTGGTGCCATGCCAGCCCCGTCCGTTTCGGCCGGTCACTACCATCGCCGGCGACACCGGTCAGACCCCTGACCTGGTAAAACGGCACTTCAACGCGGTCGTGCCGGGTACGAAGCTGGTCGGTGACATCACCTATATCCCGACCTGGGAGGGCTGGCTGTACTTGGCGACCGTGCTGGACTGCGCTACGAAGAAAGTCGTCGGCTACGCAATGGCAGATCACATGCGGGCATCGCTGGTGGTTGACGCTCTGAAAATGGCCGCACGTAATGTCAGGATTGTTCCCGATGTCAGCATATTTCACAGTGACCGCGGAAGCCAGTACTGCTCTCAGGACTTCGCTGACCTCACTACCCACCTCAAAGTTCGGGTCTCCTGACGTTTTCGTGGGCCAGTTAGCGGCCTGGTAGCGGCGGGCATAACCCGCCTCTGGTAAGCATCGCCATGGCTATCAACGCTTCTGGGCTGTGAAAGCCGTAGGACCGGCGGGTCAAGGCCCGTAGGTGAGTGTTGGTGGCCTCGGACTGAGCGTTGCTCATCTGGTGGATCAGGGTGTTCCAGATCAGCTGCTGGAACCGCTTCAACGTCTTTGCCAAGGCGATGAACCCGGGCAGTTGGGAGCGGCTGGCCCAGGCGATCCACCCGGCCAACAGTTCCCGGCCGCCCTGGCCCTTGACCTGGAACACGGCCCGCAGTTGCTCCTTCAGCAGATACGCCCGATACAAATTTCGGTTGGTCTTCGCGATCGAAGCGAGGGACCCGCGCTGCTCCGGGGACAGGTCCGCGGGGTTCTTCAGCAACGCCCACCTACTACCCTTCACCGACGACGCCTGCGCGGAGCTACTGTTGCCCCGCAGCATGTTCCACGTTTGACGACGCACATTGTCCAACTCCCGGGTGGCCCACCCCACAACATGAAAAGGATCCAACCCCAACACCGCCTGCGGGGCCCGGACCGTCACTGTGTCGTGGATCCACTGCGCCCCATCGGCGGACACGTGCGTCAGCGCCGCCGCTCGGTCCGGGCCGAGCTCGTCGAAGAACCGGTGCAGCGTGTCGCTGTTGCGACCCGGCGCGGCCCACACCAACCTGCCTGAGTCCTGATCCACCACACACGTCAGATAGCGGTGTCCCTTGCGGTGGGAGATCTCATCGATACCGATCCGCCGCAGCCCAGCCAACACGTCCCGGCCGGCCAAACCGTCGGCGACGACGTGCTCGATGATTGCGCTCACATGCCGCCACGACGTCCGCATCAACTGCGCCACCACCGACGAAGCGGTGTGCGCCGCCAACCACGCACACTGGTCCTCAAACGCTCCCGTCGCCCGAGCGCCGGGTCGGGCCCACGGCACAGCCGCGACCACCACCCCGTGCCTCTGGCAACTCACCCGCGGGGCCGCAGCCTGCAGGAACACCATCGTTGACCCCCAGTCCAGCGACCGCCACCGACGAATCCCACCGCCCTGGTCATAGCCCGGGCATCTACGTCGGCATCGACTGCACCTGCTCCGGGCGCCCTTGCTCGGACGCACCGAGACGACCAGCACCTGCTGGCCGGCGGCCCCCTCCCACTCCATGTCCAGCACCTGCAGTTGCTCGACACCGAGCAGCTTTCGCCATATCGTTACACCGCGCACACCGTGCTCCTGGATAGTGACTGTTTCTAGATAATCCAGAAGCTATACCGGGCACGGTGTGTCGCCCACAACCAGGGGTCAAGACGCCCACGAGAACGTCACAAGAGCCCAAAGTTCGTCGGTCGGTAGGACGAACTGGTGTGTGTTATGACAATGCTTGGGCAGAATCATTCAACGGCACACTGAAAGTGGAAAGGGTGAATCGTACTAGTTATCCGACCCGTGAACAGGCGGAGATGGACATCACGCGGTACATTGAATTAAGATACAATCAGGTTCGGTTGCACTCGGCGCTGGGATACATTACGCCCAACGAAGCAGAGCAATGGTGGTTGGCCAACAACTCCGCAGCGTAGTAGTCACCGTTCTACAGTCCGGAAAACGGCGGGCGGCTCAGTCGTTCCTGGCGACGAAGTCGGCGAATGCGGCGTACGTCGGGTTCATCGTGTTCTACGCGTTGTGTTTCGTGGTCACCTATGTGGTGTACGTCCGCAAGTCGGAGAAACAACTGGAAGGCGTGTGAACTCAGCGGTGCCGGCCGGCCACCGCAGCACCGCACTGCAGGCCGTCACATGAGCCCCCCGGCGGGGACGGGATTGCGGGACAGCACATCACACGAGCGGGATGACGACCCCCGGGTGGTGCCGTCGGCTCCGGTGACGGTCCGATCGGCACCGACCGGGTCCAGACGAGTGAGGACAACTTCTCCGACATGAAACCTGACACACGCGAGCGGGCGGACCGACACGACGAGCATGGGAAGACGGTCAGGGCAGCGCATTCCGTCGAGTCGGGGGTCGCCCATCTCGTCGTGGTCGGCAATGGCATGGTGGGACAACGACTGGTGGAATCGCTGCGGGCCAGGGACACCGCCGGCCACTGGAAGGTGACCGTCCTGGCCGAGGAACCACGACCGGCCTACGACCGGGTGGCGCTCTCGGCGTGGTTCTCCGGGCGTACCGAGTCCGACCTGACCCTGGTGCCGGAGGGGTTCTACGACGACGATCCTCTGCTGGATCTGCGCCTGAGCCAGGCTGCAGTGTCCATCGACCGTGTCGGTCGAGTGGTCACCACTTCCACGGGTGAGCAGATCACCTACGATGCAATGGTTCTCGCCACCGGCTCCTCTCCCTTCGTACCGCCGGTCGCCGGGCACGACCTGCCCGGAACCTTCGTGTACCGCACCATCGCCGATCTCGAGGCCATGAAGTCCTACGCCCGCGGTAGGCACGTCGGCGCGGTGATCGGCGGTGGCCTGCTCGGGCTCGAGGCGGCCAATGCACTGCTGGGACTGGGTCTTCGAACTCACGTGGTCGAATTCGCCCCCCGACTGATGGCGCTGCAGATCGACGAGGGTGGTGCGTCGATGCTGCGCCGCAAGGTGGAGGCGCTGGGCATCACGGTGCACGCGGCCACTGCAATGGCGTCACTGACGGCGGACGCGGACGGCTGCGTCTCACAGGTGGAATTCGCCGACGGAGGATCGATCGGGGCCGAGTTGGTGGTCTTCGCCGCCGGTGTCCGCCCCCGTGACGAATTGGCCCGTGCCGCCGGACTTGCGGTCGGTCCCCGCGGTGGCGTCGTCGTCGACGCGGCCTGCCGCACCGCGGATCCCGCCGTCTGGGCCATCGGTGAGTGCGCCTGCATCGGCGGTGGTGTCTACGGGCTGCTGGCTCCGGGCTACTCGATGGCCGACACCGTGGCCGAGCGGCTGTGTGGTGGCGCATCCCTGTTCGGGGGCACCGAACTGTCCACCCAGCTCAAACTTCTCGGAGTCGAGGTGGCAAGTTTCGGTGATGCCCATGGTGTCTCCGAGAATGCCCTCGAGGTGGTCTATGCCGATCCGGTGGCGGGGGTGTACAAGAAACTGGTCCTGTCCGACGACGCCCGGACGTTGCTCGGGGGTGTCCTGGTCGGTGACGCCTCGGCCTACCCGCTGCTGCGCAGCGCGGTCGGCGGTCCACTCCCCGGATCACCGGAGGCTCTGCTGGTCGGCGCCGGTGGCGAGATCGCCGGTCCGATCGGAGCGGCACAGATCTGTTCCTGCACGGGTGTCACCGCCGACTCCATCGACGACGCCATCCGCCGGCAGGGATGTGCCGACGTGCCGGCGTTGAAAGCCTGTACCCGCGCCGGCACGGGTTGCGGGAGCTGCGTGCCGCTGCTGAAGAAGATGCTCGCGGCGGCGGGGGTGGCCCAGAGTCATGGCCTGTGCGAGCATTTCGCCCAACTTTCGCGTGCCGACCTCTTCGACATCGTGCGCGTCAAGCCGATCACCACCTTCAGCGGACTTGTCGCCGAGTACGGTCTCGGCCGCGGCTGCGACATCTGCAAGCCGGTGGTCGCCAGCATTCTCGCGAGCCTCGGGGGTGGGCACATCCTGGAGGGCGAGCAGGCGACGCTGCAGGACACCAACGATCACTTCCTGGCCAACCTCCAGAGGAACGGCACCTACTCGGTGGTTCCGCGCATCCCGGGCGGGGAGATCTCGCCGGCGAAACTGATCGTCATCGGTCAGGTGGCCGCGGACTTCGGTCTGTACACGAAGATCACCGGCGGGCAACGGATCGACCTGTTCGGTGCCCGCGTCGAACAGCTCCCGCACATCTGGCGACGCCTCGTCGACGCCGGGTTCGAATCCGGGCATGCCTACGGCAAGTCGCTGCGCACGGTGAAATCGTGCGTCGGGTCCGCATGGTGTCGCTTCGGCGTCCAGGACGCGGTGGCGTTGGCCATCGACCTGGAACTGCGCTATCGCGGACTGCGGTCCCCGCACAAGCTGAAGGCCGGTGTCTCCGGGTGCGCCAGGGAGTGTGCGGAGGCGCGGGGCAAGGACTTCGGGATCATCGCCACCGAGAAGGGCTGGAATCTCTACGTCGGCGGCAACGGCGGGTTCACACCTCGTCACGCCGAGATGCTGGCCCAGGATCTGGCGACCGACGAGCTGATCCGAGTGATCGACCGGTTCCTGATGTACTACGTCCGGACCGCGGATCGACTGCAGCGCACCGCAGTCTGGATCGAAGCCATGGAGGGGGGGTTGGACCACCTGCGCGCCGTCCTGCTGGAGGACTCGCTGCGGATCTGCGACGATCTCGACGCCGCGATGGCCCAGCACGTCCGGTCCTACTCCGACGAATGGCGTGATGCCATCGACGATCCCACCACCCTGGCCCGGTTCACCTCGTTCGTCAACGCTCCGGGTGAGCCAGACCGGGACATCGTCTTCGTCGCCGAACGCGAGCAGCACCGTCCGGCCACGCCGACCGAGAGTGCGAGCCTGATCGCCGGTCCGCGGCTCCGGGTGGGCACGCCATGAAGGCGACACCGGCAGTCGCGCTGCAGGTTCCGGTGGTCTGGGTGGCGATCTTCCGCCTCGACGAACTGTTGAGAGAACGCGGTGTGGCCGCGCTGATAGGTGGGACGCAGATCGCGCTCTTCCGTCTCTGGAACGACGAGGTGCTGGCCGTGGGCAACCACGACCCGTTCAGCCACAGCAACGTGATCTCGCGCGGGATCGTCGGCAGCCGGGGCCAGAGCGCCACCGTGGCCTCCCCGATGTACAAGCAGGTGTTCGATCTGCGCACCGGGGTCTGTCTGGATGCACCCGGAACCAGACTTCCGGTCTACCGCGTCCGCGTCATCGACGGTCTGGTCCAGGTCGTCCGACCGGCCGGGGCCACACCCCCGCCGGAGGTCTGATGGAGGCCGAACCGCGCGAAATCGATTGTCCTGCAGGTGGACAGCTAATCGATGTCCTGCCGCTCGCCGGCTGGACGGTCGGCGTCACCGCCGCGCGCAGGGCGGACGAATTGGGCAGCCTGCTGGAGCGCCGGGGCGCCCGCGTCACCCATGCCCCCGCGATCCGGCTCGTTCCGTTGCCCGACGACACCGAGCTGCTCGCCGCCACCAGGGCCTGTGTCGACGACCCGATCGATCTTGCCGTAGCCACCACGGGTATCGGATTCCGAGGCTGGATCGAGGCCGCCGACGGCTGGGGGTTGGGCGACGCGCTGCGAGAGCGACTGGCCGGATTGGTCGATGCCTGGTCTCCGGCCTCGGAATCGTGCTCGGAGGTGCTCGATCATCTACTGACCGAGGATCTGGAGAACGTCAGGATCGCCGTTCAACTCCACGGCGAGCCGCTGCCCGACTTCGTCGAGGCGCTGCGGGCGGCCGGCGCCGACGTGGTCGAGGTACCGGTGTACCGCTGGGTGCCGCCGGAGGACATGACGGCTCTTCTGCGGATGGTCGAGTTGATCGTGACCGGGGCGGTCGACGCGGTCGCCTTCACCAGCGCCCCCGCCGTGGTCAGCCTGCTGCGCACAGCGGACGCGATCGGTGAACAGGAGAGGATGCTGGAAGCCTTTCGCAACAGGGGGATCCCGTTGTGCGTCGGCGCCGTGACGGCGTCGCCGCTGGAGCGCCGGGAGGTGCCGACCGTTCAACCGGGACGCGCCCGGATCGGTGCCATGGTGCGCGAGCTCGGCGAGGTGCTCCCAGCCCGCGCACCTTCTCTCCGGGTCGCCGGGCACCAGCTGCAGCTCCGGGGCTCGGCAGTGGTCATCGACGACCGACTCGTCCCGCTGCCGCCCGCACCGATGGCGCTCCTACGGACCCTGATGCGCCATCCGGGTCGCGTGGTGTCCCGGGCCGAACTGTTGCGTGCCGCACCGGGGGACGCCACCGACGAGCACGCCGTCGAGATGGCAGTTGCGCGGGTGCGGTCGGCGTTGATGGACGCGCGGTGCGTGCAGACCGTGGTCAAGCGTGGCTACCGGCTGGCCTACGATCCCCCGATGGACGACGGCATACCCGCCGACGGCCAACTGCTTGTGCGAACCCAGCGCAGTTTCGTGTCGCCCGGCGGGACCCGAAGTCAGCGTGAGTGAGCCAGATCCGCTGAAGCGCCAGCCGTTTCGAGCATGGGCCGTTGTGGTGGGTTCGGCTACGGCAATGGTCTCGGTGCCGATGACGTCGAGGAGAGCGAGGACCTCGGCGTCCCGGGATCCCCGCTGTGCGGTGTACAGCACCATGTGCTGGTCGCGGTCGGTGAGCATGAGGGAGTCGCAGTCGACGGTGATGTCTCCCACAGCCCGGTGGCGGGAGTCTTGGTGAGCATCGGCGCGGCCTGCACGTCATGGCGATCCCAGAGCCGAGCGAACTCGGCGCTGCCGTCGCGGAGTTCCTGGATGAGACCGCTCACCGCAGGGTCGGATGGATATCGAGACAGGCTCGCACGCAGCTGCATGACCACGCTGTGCCGGAATTCGGCGTCGTCGGAGATCCCGTAGAGCCTGTCGCCCTGCCCCGGGCCAAGAAACGCCTTTCGCGCGAGATTGCGGTCCTGCGGGGCGAGAGTGGCGAAGTCCTCGGTCAGAGCGGCCGCGAGATCGTTCCACGCGAGCACCTCGCAGGCCGCGGACATCACCAGGGCGGCCAACTGCGGAAGCCGCCCCAGGAGCGCGGAGGGCCCTCGGCAATGCGGGACTACTTGCAATCGGTTGCCGACATCCGGTTCGCAATGGAGCGTGCCCACCAGCTCGAACCCGTTTTGAGTGAAATCCCAGGGTTTGCTGGCCTGGAAATCGTCTCTGCCGGACCTAGCGTGTCGTACTCGGACCACGACGAGCCATTCCGGGTGGCCCTTGCAGGCGCTTCCCTGCTGCGCAGCAGCCCGCCGGTCGTTCTGCGACAGGTCCAGCTTTCGATGCACCACCTCCTGACGGTATCGGCCGTGGTCAGGACTCGGCGTGGTCAGCTCCTCGACTCGGGTGTCAAGATCCACTTTCTGGGAGTGGATGTTCCGACGAACCGTGTTGTTGCACGAGTTGAATCCGGACTCGTTCAGAGGGTCAGAACTCTCGGACCTGCAGAACGAGCTCGTCATCATCGAAGAGCCGAACAGATTTCGTAGAAGGTGCGCCTCGAAGGTGTCGTCGGCGGAAGCCCGTGTGGCGACCGGACCCGCGTCCTGAAGTGGTCCACGATCAAGATCACAGTCGGGGTCGGTCGGGGATCGGCGACCGGCTAGGGCGTGTCTTCCAATAGTCGGTTCCAGACGATGCACGCCGAAAGCACCACTGCCGCGCGGTAGGTGATGGCGAGCTTGTCGTAGCGGGTGGCCAGCCCCCGCCATTGCTTGATCAGAGCGAAGGAACGCTCGACAACGTTGCGTTCCCGGTACATCTGGCGGTCCAGCGCAGGTGGACGGCCACCCTTGCTGCCCTTACGTTTGCGGGCGGCGATCTGGTCGCTCTTGAGCGGAATGACCACCTTGATCCCGCGGCGCTGCAGCATCCTGCGGGTGATCCCGGCGGCGTAGGCCTTGTCCGCCAGGACGGCATCGGGTCGGGTCCGTGGTCGCCCCCGACCTCGGCGCGGAACCCGGATGTCGGCCAGTACCTGTTCCAGGACGGCACCGTCGTTGCGTTGCCCACCGGTGATGACGATCGCCAGTGGCCGGCCCTTGCCATCGACCGCGTGGTGGATCTTCGTGGTCAACCCGTCCCGGGACCTGCCAATGCCGTGACCTGCAGGTTCAGCATCGACCAGTGGCAGATTCTTGTAGTTCGATACTGCCCCCTGTGTCCTGCTCGGGCCGTGTCGTGTTTGTCGCGTGCTGGTGGGCGCGGTTGATGGTGGCATCCACCGACACGGTCCAGTCGATCTGACCGGCAGCGTCAGCGTCGGTCAACAACGCCGCGAGCACCCGGTCCCAGGTGCCGTCTCCGGCGTACCGGCGGTGCCGCTTCCACACGGTCTGCCACGGTCCGAACACGTCCCGAGGCAAGTCCCGCCAGGGGATCCCGGCCCGGTACCGGTAGGCGATGCCTTCCACCACCCGCCGGTGCTCACCGAACGGATGACCCCGCCGGCCAACATTTGTCGGCAACAACCGCTCGATCCGTTGCCACTGCTCGTCACTGAAGACGCGGTACCGCGACGAAGGAGAACTCATTCAGTGAGCATCCCGCCACACCTACCCAACTTTTGGGAGACACGCCCTAGCCGACCCGATAAGCGATGCGCAGGGGGCATCTCGGATCAATGTCCACACCAGTGGCGCATCCAATGGTCGAATGAATGCCGGCGCGGCAGGAAACGAATCGGCTGAGTGCTCGTACAGCACGGCCGTCGGCTCACCGGTCATCGTCGACGGCGCCCACAGCCCGTCGAGGGTGTGCCGAGTAAATCGGATCGCCGCGGACCACGCGCAGCACACCGGCCGCCGCGCGGCCGCCAGCGACTGTGCCGCACCATTGCGCAGTGCCCACGAGCCGGTCAGATCGAGCAGGTGCAGGTCACGGGTCGGGGTCCATGACGTCAGATCCACGTCGTCGTTGATCGTGACGGTGCGGCTGAGCTGGAAGACCTCGGCGACGCTGGTAGCGATATCGACTGCGGCATAGGCGATGCCGAATCCGGGGTGATGGCCACGAGGCGCGGCAGCAAGAAACGCCCCTCGGGTCCGTGGACCCGAGGGGCGTTGCAGACACTTCGTCTTCGTTGCCGAACGAGGTCCTCCGGTGCCGCCGGTCGAACACCGCCGGCACCGGAGAGTCAGAGGGGACGCGTCAGCAGGCTGCCTTGTAGGCGGCCGTGGTGGTGTCCGCGTTGGCCTTGGTGATGATGGAGAAACCGGTCTGGATCTTCGGCGTCACCGTGCCGCCGTCGAGAGACGCGATGGCCTGGTCGAGGCCGTCCGTGCCGATGGTGTCCGGCTGCTGGGCGACGAGTGCCTGCACGGTGCCGTCCTTGAGCGCCTTGATCTGATCGGGGCCGGCGTCGAAACCGACGATCGAGACCTTGCCTGCCTTGCCGGCCTGCTTGATGCCGGTGGCTGCGCCCTCGGCGGCGAACAGGTTGGTGGCGAAGATTCCGGTGATGTCGGGATCCTTCCGCAGCGCAGCGGTGACGAGCTGGGCCGCCGTCGCCGGGTCGTTGTGCGAGTACTGCACACCGAGGTAGGTGAACGACGAGTCGGCTGCGGTGGCGTCCTGGAAGCCCTTGACGCGGGCATCCGTGGTCGAGATGCCGGGATTGACCGAGATGACCAGGACCTTGCCGCCCTTCGGGCTCAGACCCTTGATCGCGGTGAAGGCCGCCTTTCCGCCCCCGACGTTGTCGGAGGAGACCTGCGAGGCGGCGAACGACGGGTCGTTGACCGTGGTGTCGACCAGGACGATCTTGATGCCGGCTGCAGCAGCCTTGGCCAACGGGGCCTGCAGGGCCTTGACGTCGGTCGGCGCGATCAGGATCGCATCCGGCTTGGACGAGACCACCGAGGACAGGATCGGGATCTGCAGGGTCGGGTCGAACGCGGTCGCGCCCTGGGTGTTGACGGTGACCCCGAGCTTGGCCGCCTCGGTCTGGATGCCGCACTGCATGGTGATGTAGAAGTTGTCACCGGCGACGCCCTGGATGAAGGAGATCTTGTAGTTCTTCTTGGCCTTGGTCGGGGCCACGACGCTGGCCGACGCCGATCCGGAGGAAACCGGGGCGGAGGACGCCGGTGCCGACGAGGCCGGTGCCGACGAAGCCGCCGCCGAGGAGGCTGCGGAGGACCCAGCGGAGGAGGCCGGGGCCACGACGGCCGGGGCCGACGACGCCGCCGAACTGCTGGACGCTGCGACGCTGGAGCTGCTGGCCGCAGCCGCCGGCTTGGACGACGAGCAGCCGGCCAGCGCCAGCGTCAGACAGGCGCTGGCGGCGACGCCGAGTACGAGGGACCGCTTCATTGCGTTTCCTTTCACTTTCTTCCGCTCGGCTGCTTGCCGAGTCGTTTGGAGGATTTTGCTCCGCGAAGTGCTGCGGCGCGGCGGGTCTGGTCGATGTAGACGGCTGCGATCAGCACGATGCCGACCGCGACACCCTGCCAGAACGGCTGCACCCCGATGATGACGAAGCCGGACTGCAGGACGGCCGGGATGAACAGCCCGACGATGGTGCCGAACATCGAACCCTCACCGCCGAACACCGATGTCCCGCCGATGACCACAGCGGCGATGACGTTCAGATTGGTGAGGGATTGACCGGCGATGGTCGTGGTGCCGTACTGAGCCAGGTAGAGCGCACCACCTATTCCGGCGAGAACACCAGCAAAGCTGTAGACCAGGATGAGGTGTTTGTCCACCTTCACGCCGACGCGCCTCGCTGCTTCGGCGTTCGATCCGATCGCATAAGTATAGCGACCAAATTTCGTCCGGTGCAAGAGAATTCCACCCAGGATGACAACGATTAGAGCAACGAAGGGTAACGCTGGTATACCGAGAACCCTGGTGTAGATGCCGAAGTCCGTCAATGAGGAATCGTCCAGGGTGATATTGAGTCCCGACGTGCGCACCTGAGCCAGACCCAGTGCGGCCGAGAGGGTCCCGAGGGTGACGATAAATGGCGGAACCTTGGCTTTCGCGACGAGAAAGCCGTTGACGAACCCCCAGGCTCCGCCGGCGACCAGGCCGGCCAACACGCCGACGGTGATGGCACCGCCACTCGAACCGCCCATTGCTTGTATCACCTGCGCGGAAATCACCGAAGCGAAGACCAGCACCGAACCGACGGAGAGGTCGATGCCGGACGTGATGATGATGAACGTCATCCCGACGCCGAGGATGGCCAGCACCGAGATGTTCTGGCTGATCTGCGAGAAGTTGTCGGCGGAGAAGAACTTCCCGCCGCCCTTGATGGCGAAGAAGGCGACGATCACCACCAGGACACCGAGAATCCAGACGGACTGGAGGTTGGTGAGCCGTTTGAGCAGGGATTCGTGCTCCTCGCCGTCGAGGCCGACCGGAGCGCTGGGCTTGGAGATGACGCTCATGCGGCGCTCCCGTTCGACATGTCCAGGGCGCCGGTCATGGCGCCGACGAGCTGCTCGATGGAGGAATCCTTGGTCTGCAGGGTGGCCACCCGCCGACCGAGTCGCATCACCTGCACCCGGTCGGAGACCTCCAGGACGTGCGGCATGGAGTGCGAGATCAGCACCACCGCAATACCTCTGTCCCGGACGCGCTTGATCGTCTCGAGCACGTTCTTGGTCTGCACGACCCCAAGGGCCGCCGTCGGCTCGTCCAGGAAGACGACCTTCGAAGCCCAGGCGATGGCGCGGGCGATGGCGATGCCCTGCCGCTGGCCGCCGGACATGGAGCCAACGGGTGCGGTGAGCGACCTGACCGTTGCGCCGAGCTCGTCGAACGAGGCGCGGGCCTGACGCCTCATCTCCTTGTTGTCCATGAATCCGAGCTTGCCCAGGAATCCCTTGGCCGGCAGTTCGCGACCGAGGAAGATGTTCTGCGCCGGGTCGAGATGCGGTGCCAGCGCAAGGTCCTGGTAGACCACCTCGATCCCGAGGGCCGACACCTGCTGGGGGTTCGTCATCTCGATCTCGTCGCCCTCGAAGAAGATCTCACCTTCGTCGAGCTGCAGGTTGCCCGAGAGGGCCTTCACCATCGTCGATTTGCCGGCACCGTTGTCGCCGATGAGGGCGACGACCTCTCCGGCGTTGATGTCGAAGTCCGCTCCGTCGAGGGCCCGGACGTGTCCGAAGCTCCTCGAAAGGCCACGGGCTTCCAAGATGGGGGTCACCGCGCTGTCACCTCCGTGTAGGGGCGCGCACGCCCGTCGATCACCTGGACCAGGTTGTCCAGACGACGTCTTCCTTCGTCCGCCAGGAAGGCCTGGCGTTCCGGTCGACTCATGCCGACCGCGTCCTTCCAGATGGAGCGGCCCGCGATGAATCCGCTGGTGCCGCCGTCGTCGCAGGAGATCCGCAGTGCAGCGGCGAACTCGTCGAACGCGACACCGGCGGACAGCACCGCCCAAGGGACGGTCAGCGAGTCGGCGAGCCGCTTGCAGGAGGCAGCATCGCCGGGGAACTCGAGCTTGATCAGGTCGGGCTTGAGCTCGTCCAGCAGCAGGGCGGCCTCGATGATCCGGTCGGCGCGCTGGGCCGGTGTCGGGGCGTCCTCACCCGCCAGCGGGAAGATCAGGTTCTCGATGACGCTGGGGATACCGGCTTCCCGGCAGTCTGCGATGACCTCGCGGACGACCTGCAGCACCTCCGCGGTGGTGTCGATGCCGTCCGGTCCGGGCTTGCGGTCGGCGCGCAGCTGGACGTAGAACTTGACCGCGTCGCCGCCCTGGTCCTTGACCCACCGGGCGTTCAATGCCGGGTCGCGGTGACCACGCGGTTCGCCGTTGATGGTGCCGCGCTCGGACGGCTCGGCAGCCACCAGCACGCCGTAGGGCGGTCCCTCGGCCGGCAGAAGGCGCAGCGCCGGAGTGCCGAAGGTGGGGTCGAGAAGATAGCCGGAAGCGCTGCCGCGCAACGCCTGTACGGTATCTGCCTTGATCTGCACCAGTTCCTCGTCCGACGGGTCGGCGATGCCGACCGCGTGATACATGCGCTTGAGCGTGTTGCGCTGGTCCATCGCGACGATGGCGAAGGTGGCCTGGCTGGTCGCGATGCCCGCGAGGCCGGTCTTGGTGGTGGAGCCGGTCATCTGGTGATCTCCTCGAGTGCTGGTGCGTGGGATGGGACTGGTTCGGTCCGCCGCTGCCCGTGTGCAGCGGCGGAGGTGTAGCGGGCCGCGAATTCCTCGGTCGGCCCGGTCGGGGCGGCCACTGAATTTCCGCTCGGATCCCCGCTGTCGGAGAGCCTGTCGGCCACGATCGAGGCGTGCGCCGCGAACATGCTGGCTCCGAAGGCCCCGGCCTGTGATCGGTCGGAGAATCGGACGTGGGGAAGGGATGACTCCTTGGAGCGTCGGACCGACCGCATCCTCGTCCAGCCGCCGGCCACGACGACGGCGCTGGCCGGACCGATCTCGGCCTCCATCAGGTCGAGGCAACGCGCTGCCTCGTCGACGGCATGGGCCAGGGTGGCCAGCCACAGCGCGGCGGGACTGACGTCGTCGTTGGTGATCTCGATCCGCAGGGTCCCGTCGTCGTTGATCGCACCGGAGACCCGGACGCCTTCGATCGGATCGCTCGCGAGCGCTCCGGTGCGGTCGGTGAGCGCGCAGGCCGCGTCGTCGAGCTCGGCCCTGCGGTCGACCGTCCCGGATCCGAGCAGGTCCAGGGTTCGGCGCAACAGCAACCCGGCCTTCGTGCCGCCGAGCAGCAACCGCCTGCCGGCCAGCACGTGGTGGACCGAGTTGACGCCGGCCGAAGCCAGCCGATGACGGGCCGCGGCGTCCAGGTGACCGTCCACGGAGCGTACGAGAGCCTCTGCGGTGCCGAAGGAATCGAAGACCTCGTCGGCTCCGGTGGTACCGCAACCCACCGCGGCGACCGGGTGATCGTGGCCGGCCACGGTCAGCACCGCGCCGTGCAGGACGGCCGGTACCGCGTCGCCACCGGCCCGCCCCAGTGGGGTCCCGGCGGTCACCCGTGGCGGGATCAGGTCGGGGCCGGCTCCGATGGCGGCCAGCGCCTCCGGCCAGAGCTCACCCGAATCCTGGTCCAGCAGACCGGTTCTGGCTGCCAGCGACATCTCCGACGCCCGCACCGCCCCCAGCTTGTGGACCAGGTATTCGGGCACGTTGAGCCACTGCTTGCCGCGCAGGTCGGTGCCCTGTCCGCGCATCCAGGCGAGCTTGGCGATGGTGGCCAGCGGAGAGACCGGCAGGCCGGTCCGGCCACCGAACTGGTCGATGAGATCAGCGGGCAGGGACTGCATCTCGGATCTCCCCCGTGGATCGAACCAGGCGATGATCGGGTACAGCGGAACCCCGCGGGAGTCCAGCAGGACGCCGGCCTCGGCCATCCCGGTCACCGCGATGGCGCGCACCGTGACCGGCCCGACCTGCTCGGTGGCCACCTCGACCGCGTGCTCCAGCAGCGCGAACACACCGTCGACCAGTCTCTGCGGATCGGTGTCGGTCAGGGTGCCGCCGTGGTTGCGCCACGCGGTCGGGGTGGAGACGGCGATGATCTCCGCGCCGGTCAGGGTGGTGGCCAGCACCTTCGAGTCGGACGTCCCGACGTCGACGCCCAGCAGGATCGGCGTGCTCACGCGCTCACCTGCAGGGTGCCGGGCCAGCCGGCGCCCGGCCGGCACGCGAGGAACTGCACGTCACCGGTGACCGACCAATCTCCGAACCCGGCCGGGATGGCGAACACCTGGCCGCGCGTCACCGACAGCGGAGCACCGCTGGGCGAACGGATCTCGCCCTGTCCGTCGAAGACCAGGCCGACCGCGAAGCCGGCGGGTAGCGACGGAGCCGTTCCCGGCCCGGGGGCCAGCAGGTCCAGACGGAAGAACGGATCGGCCGCGGGCGGCAGCAACGGCCGCGGGTCGGCGCTCCGGCCGTTCGGATCCGTGTAGGTCAGCAGGGTCTGCAGATATTCGGCGGAGAAGGCGTGGTGGTTGGTGGCGCTCAGGGCCAGCGGTAGTCCCAGATCCAGATGGGACTCCTCGCGGGTGGCAGTGGTGATCGACCATTCGAGCAGGATCGAGAAGTCCGTCGGCTCCTGGACCTCCGCGACGAACACACCGGCACCGATGGCATGCGCGGTACCGGCCGGGACCAGGATGCCGTCACCGGGCTTCACCTGGATCCGGTTCATCCGGCCCAGCATCCAGTCCGAGTCCTGCGCGTCGACCCGACGGCTCAGCTCCGCCGGATCGACGTCCTGCGCGAATCCGAGCCAGACGCTGGGCTGCTCGCCGGAAGTTGCCAGTACGAACCAGGCCTCGGTCTTGCCGTATGGACAGTTCAGGTGCGAGGTGGCGAAACTCCGGTCGGGATGCACGTGCACCGGCAGCCGCTGCGCGGGGTCGAGAAGCTTGACCAGTATTCCGTTGTCACCCGCCGGACCCTCGTCGCTGCCGACCCAGCCGATGGGGTCGGCGGCGATGAGATCGCGCAACAGCTCCCCGCTGTCGGTGCGGCTCGGACCGACTCCCGGCTCGCCCGCGCGGAAGGTGGTCGCGGCCAGCCACTCCTCCGGACGGCGCGGCGACGGCATGCCGACCCCACGGAGCTCGGCGATCCGTTCGCCACCGAGGTAGAAGTGGTCGATGATGTTGGGCGGCATCACTATCGGTTGCATGGCACCAGCTCTCCAGATCCTCGCGGCACCACGTTCACGGGCAGCACGATGTTCGTTGCGTCCGACTGCTGGCCGCGCATCCTGGCCAGCAGCAGGTCGACCGCGGCTTCGGCGATCGGGGTCGGGTCCTGGTTGACGATCGTCACGGCCGGTTCCAGGGAGTCCGCCAGAGCGAAGTCGCCGAAGCTGACCATGGCGATGTCCGTGCGGCCGCCCTGGTGCAGCGATTTGACCACTCCGAGGCTGGCCCTGGGGTTCGAGGAGAACACCGCGCTGGGCGGATCGACCAACGCCAGGAGTTCTGCGGTGGCCAGTGCGGCGGGTTCCGGCTCGCCGCAGCCGTTCCGCACCAGCAGTGGGTCGACGGCGATCCCCGCCTGCGCGAGCGCATCGAGATAGCCCGAGCGCCGCTCGGCGATGGTCGGCAGGTCCCCGTTGTCCCCGATGAAGGCGATCCGCCGGTGGCCGCCGGCGATCAGGTGATCGACCGCCGACTTCGCGCCGAGGCGGTCCTGCACGACCACCGTGTCGTACCCGGGGATCTCCCATCCGCGGTCGACCAGGACCACGGGAAGGCCCTCGGTCACGTCGGTGACATAGCTGTGATCGTCGCCGATCGGCGCGATGACCAGGGCCCGGACGTTCTGACCGGCGAGCCGGACGACCTGCCCGCGTTCCCGGCTGGGCGAGCGACCGGTCGAGGCGATCAGCACCCCGATTCCCTCGGCCAGCATTCGCTCCTCGATCACCGAGACCAGCATGGCGAAGAAGGAGTCGGCGATGGAATCGATGACGACTCCGATGGCGTCTCCGCTCCCGGTGCGCAGCGAATGGGCCACCGAGTTGCGGACGTAGGCCAGTTCGGCCACTGCGGACAGCACCCGCTGCCGGGTCGGTTCGGACACCTGCTCGGACCCGTTGACCACCCGGGAGACCGTCTTGATCGAGACGCCGGCCACCCTGGCCACGTCGTACACGGTGGCGCGGCCCGTCATCCGGCGAGCACCGTGGGGTCCATCGTCTGTGCGGTGATCTTCTCGAAGAGCTCCGCGGCACGCGCCGGATCCAGCCGGCCGGCCGTGGGCTGCTCGCAGGAAGCGGAGGCCGCGGCCATACCGCGTCTCACCACGTCGATGTCCTTCGCCCCGGCGACCAGGGCCAGCGCGGCGGCGGCGGCGAAGCAGTCGCCCGCACCGATCGGGTTGACCAGGTCGACGGGCCGGGCCGCGAGCCACCAGGCGCCGGTCGTGGTGCACAGTGCCGCGCCGGCGGATCCAGCGGTCACCACGGCGCGGACGGCGCCGGCCGCGTGCAGGCCGACCGCGGCCCGGACGGCCCGCAGTGGGATGTCCTCGCCGACCTCGTCGACCTGCTCGTCGACCCGGCCGAACAGCAGGCCCTCTGCCTCGGAGAGGTTGGGGGACACCAGGTCCGGCTGCGCTCCCAGGGCCGCGGCCAGCGCCGCCGGCGCCGCGTCGACGACGACCGGTACGTCACCCCGGTGGCCGATCTCCACCAACTGCGCGTAACCGTCCACCGGTGCGCCGGGGGGCAGCGAACCCGAGCAGACCAGCACCCCGGCACCGGCGACGGCATCGACGATCAGCGACGTGAACCGGTGCCACCTCGTGCTGTCGACGTCCGCGCCCCGGCCGTTGATCACGGTGACCCGACGGTCGTCCTCGACCAGGATGCTCGCAATGCGCAGGACCCCGTCGACGTCGACCTTGCGGAGCGCAAGACCTTCGGCATCCAGCAGTCGGGTAAAACGCGACCCGTCCGCGCGGGGTAGGAATCCGGCCACCACCGGGCGGCCGCCGAGAGTTCGGGCGGCGCGGGCGACGTTGACGCCCTTGCCGCCGGCGGAGGTGTCGGTCCCGGTGGCCCTTGACACCGACCCCGGCACAAGACGGGGGATTGCGATGGTGATGTCGAGGCACAGGTTGGGCGCTGCGATCAGCATCAGTGCCTCCTGTTCGTCCTGCGACGGCGTCGGTGCCGACCGCTGGCTGCTGCAAGGCCCGATGACTCGGGCGACCTCTGGAGCGTGGCCGTCGGGACACTCGGGTCCCAGCGGTGAGCCCCACGGTGACAGCGTTGTCATCCACGGATCACCAGTGATCCGTGTGACGACAGTCACTGATACTGCGGGGCGCAAGGGCCACTCTGCCTGCAGATGACAGCGTTGTCAATGCCCCTCTGGCGACGCCGTGGTCACGGTTCGGTCACTGCCGCGGGGCGGTGCGGGGCGGTGACCCGCGGGACCGTCAGCCCCGGCCGATCACGCCGGAGACATCGATGCTCCGATGACGACGACGCGAACCCGGCACCAGCGGTACGGACCGGTCCGCCGCGCTGGAGAGCAGGGCCGCGTCGAAGAGCTGATGGCTGGTCAGGGCCTCCTGCGGCGTGGCGCAGCCGAACGCCTCGCCGAGTTCGCCCGCCCGTTCGGCGAAGTAGGCCGCCCACATCTGCAGGAGCGCGTCGGTGAAGCCGAACTCGAAGATGGGCCCGGTGACGGTCGGCTGGGCGGACTGGCTACCGGCCATCCGCTCCTCCCACACCTGTTGTCCGTCACGGATCGTCATCACCTTGAGCGTCTGGGGATAGCGGGTGCTGAACTCGACGCCACCCTCCATCCCGACCACCCGCATCCGCCAGGTGTTCATCTCACCCGGAGCGATCCGCTTGGTCTCGAGCGTCATCGGAAAGGCACCGGACGGCAGGTCGACGCGGCTGGACAGGGTGGCGTTCTCGATGGTGTCGCAGACCGCGGTGCCGCCCTTCCCGTCCGGTCGGGTCGGTACCAGCTCCTGGAGCTGGGCGAAGACCGCCGCGGGACGCCAACCGAGTCGCAGCGGCACGTGGGTGACGTGCATCCCGAGGTCGCCCATCACGCCGATCTGTCCGCAGAACCGGGTCTGCCTCTTCCAGTTGATCGGCTTGGCGAGGTTGAGGTCGGAGGAGTGCAGGAAGGAGAAATTCGCTTCGATGACGCGGCCGAGGCGACCCTGTCCGATGAAGGAGATCGCCTGCTGCACACCGGGGTAGAACGGCATCTCGCTGGAGCATCGGACAAATGATGTCGACGCCGCAATGGCGTCTCCGATCGCTGCAGATGCGCCGGGGTCGATGCCGAACGGCTTCTCTCCGAGGAAATCCACGCCCGCCTGCGCGATGTCGAGATAGACCTGTTCGTGCAGATGGTGCGGCACCGCGACGTAGAGGACGTCGACTGCGCCGTCCAGCAGCGTGCGGTAGTCCTCGGTCAGCGTTCCCACCGACGAGACCCGCCGGAACCAGTCCAGCGCAGTGGCATCGACGTCGCAGACGGCCGTCAGCCGTGGGTCCACCGGCGACTGCTCCAGCGCCGACCAGCGACCGAGGGCACCGGCCAGTTCCCGGCCCATCAGGCCGGCCCCGATCACGCCGACCCTGACCGGCTCGCGGCCGGTCATCCGGCTGCCCCGATCAGCGTGAGCGCGTGCTCGACGGATGCGCCGTCGTGCAGGACGGCCATCAGCGCCTGGGTGATCCCCGCCGGATCACTGTGCTGGATGATGTTGCGGCCGTACACGATGCCCGCCGCGCCCTGCTGCAGGACATCCGCGGTGCGCTGCAGCAGAACGGCATCGGCCACCCGGCCGCCACCCCGGACCAGCACGGGGATCCCGGAGGCCACCTCGACGACCCGGTGGTATTCGTCGATCTGGTCGGTCGGGTCGGCCTTGATCAGGTCGGCGCCCAGTTCGACGGCCTGGCGCACGAGGGCGGTGATCCGGTCCACGTCCCCGTCGACGAGGTAGGCGCCGCCTGCGTTGTCGGCCCGCATCACCAGTGGCTCGACCATCAGCGGCATGGCCAGTCGCGTGCACTCCGCCCGCAGTGCCAGGACGTTGCGGATGCACTGCTCCTTCAGCTCCGGTTGGCCCGGGATGTCGAAGATGTTGACGACGAGGCAGACGGCGTCCAGCTGCGCCGCGGTCTCGGCGGCATTCTCGATCGGAATGCTGAAGACCCGCTCCGGCATTTGCGCGCCGTAGACGTTCGCCACGTCCGATCGCAGGACGAGACTCGGTTTGAAGCGGCCCGGTCGGCTCTGCAGCAGCCGGGCCTGGCCGATGGTCAGCTGGATGGCGTCCGGCGCTGCCTCGATCAACGTGTCGATGGCGGCGGGCAGGTCGGCGATGCCGTTCAGGAAGGCGCTCTCCCCGAAGAAGCCGTGGTCGACCGCCACGTCGAGCAGCCGCCCCGACTTCGGATGGAACATGCGGTTGAGCCTGTACTGGATCATGGGGTGGAGATCTCTCTTCTCGGGGAGGGGCCGGCCGGTGCCGGCGCGGGCATGGGCACCGTGAGGTGCGAGCCGCGCAGAGTGATGTTGGTGCCCAGCACCATTCGGCGGACCGGGACCTGTTGGCCGTCGATCCGGTCCAGCAGCAGCTCGGCTGCGAGACGGCCCATGTCGGCCACGCTGTGGGAGACGACGGTGACGCCGGGATCGACGAGGCCGGCGGCCTCGAAATCGTCGAAGCCGACGATCGGGCGGGACAGGCCCAGATCCCGCAGGGCCCGCAGCACACCGATGCTGGCGAGGTTGTTCGCGGCGAAGATCCCATCGATCGAGCTGTCCCGCAACAGCAACGAGGTCACGGCGGCACACACTTCGTCGCCGGTCCGCACGCCGTCGATGGCCAGGCCGGGGTCGACTGCGATACCGGCCGAGGTCAGGGCCTCGACGTAGCCGCGGTGCCGCCCCGCGATGCTCTGCAGGCCGAGCGCCTCGCCGACGAAGGCGATCCGCCGCGCACCGCCGGAGATCAACAGGCGGGTGGCGTCGCGGCCACCGCGCTGGTCGTCGGCGATCACGCTGTCGGCCTCGATCGCCGGATCGAAACGGTCGAGCATGACCAGCGCGGGGACCTCTCTGGCGAGTTCGGGCCACCGCGGGCCCGGATCGCTGGGGGTCACCACGATCAGCCCGTCCACCCGTCGCTCGATCAGTTGCTCCACCAGCCGGCCGAACTGGACCGGGTCCTCCTCGGAGGACGCCGCCAGCAGCAGCAGACCCCTGGCGCGCAGCACGAGTTCCACACTGCGCGTCAGGACAGCATAGAACGGGTTCGCCACGTCCTCGATGATCAGTCCGACGAGTTGGGAACGCTGTCCCGGCCGAATGCTGGCGGCCGCCTGGTTGCGGCGGAAGTGAAGGGTGGCAATGGCTTCGCCGATCCGGCCGGCGATCACCGGGTCGATGTTCGTCTCGCCGTTGACGTAGCGGCTGACCGTCTTGAGGCTGACGCCGGCGGCCTGCGCGACGTCGGTCATGGTGGCCCGACGGGGCGACCGCTGTACCTCCACGACGACCTCCTCGATGTACGAGACAACGTTGTCTCATCGATCTTGCGTGGTGGCGTGCCGGCTGTCAAGTGTTGTGGTGGCGGCGGTCAGCTGATGCGGTGCCCGATGCCGGGCTCCGGTCCGGGCCCGCGTGCTGCACAATCGCCGGAATGGACAGGACGAAGGGCGCGCGGCGGGTGACGTACGTGGTCGCCGGGCCGGCCGGGAGCGGGAAGAGCACCCTCGGGCGGGCGCTGGCCGAGGTGACCGGGTCCGTCCTGCTCGACCAGGACGTCGCGACCAATCCGCTGATGGCGCAGCTGGCGGTCCTCGTCGGAGCCGGAGCCGACCTCGATCATCCCGGCCTGCGGGGCCCCGTGCGCACGGCCCGGTATCGATGCCTGACCGACATCGCCGTCGACAACCGGAGAATCGGCAACGACGTGGTGATGGTCGCACCGTTCACCAGCGAGTGCTCCGACCCGCACGCCTGGGCGGAGCTCGCCCGGCAACTGGAACCGTCGGTCGTCCATCTGATCTGGGTCACGGTGCCCCCGGAGGTGGCCCTGGCCCGCCGGCAGCAGCGCAACCTGGCGCGGGACCGCTCGGCGGTCGGCGTCGGGGTTCCCGCCCCGACCCCGGCGCCTGTGGTGGCTCACCTTGCGGCGTCCGGCTCGGTGGCTGCCGCCATCGAAGCCGCCAGGATCGTGCGCTGCACCGAGGGTGGCTGACGATGCGGAAGCGGGCAGGGGGTCGTCGGATCGGCCGCGCACTAGGGTGACCGGGTGATGCAACGATGGGCCTACCTCGGGCCGCAGGGCACCTTCACCGAAGCTGCGGTGATCGCCGTCCTCCAGCGCAGTCAGGGCCTGGAAGTGGAGCTGGTCCCCGCCGCCGGCGTCTCCGTCGCGCTGCAGCTGCTGCGGTCCGGCGACGTGGATGCGGCCTGCGTCCCGCTGGAGAACTCGGTCGAGGGCGGCGTCCCGCTCACCCAGGACGAGCTGACCCACGGTGATGCCCTGGTCATCGGCGCGGAGGCCTTCGTCCCGGTCACCTTCGACCTGCTCGTCCGGGCCGGCACCGTCGCGGGCGACATCCGCACCGTCGGTTCCCACCCGCACGGTCACGCCCAGGTCCGCGACTGGCTGGCCGAGCACCTGCCCACCGCCGAGATCGTGGTGACCACGTCCACCGCGGCAGCGGCGGCAGCGGTGGCGGCGGGCGAGATCGACGCCGCCGCAGCAGCTCCGGTGGCCGGCTCCCGGTACGGGTTGACGGCGCTGGCCACCGATGTCGGGGTGGTGCGTGATGCGATCACCCGATTCGTGCTGCTCCGTCCGGGCGGCACCCCGCCGCCAGAGCCCACCGGCAACGACCGGACCTCGTTCATCGTCTCCGTCGACAACCAGCCCGGCTCGCTGTTGAGCGTGCTGGCCGAGATCGCCGGCCGTGGCATCAACATGACGCGTCTGGAGTCCAGGCCCACCCGCAACAAGCTGGGGGAGTATGTGTTCTTGATCGACGCCGACGGACACATCGCCGAACCCGCCATGGCCGACACGGTCGCCGCGCTGATCCGCCGGGCGGCGTTGATGCGCTGGTTGGGTTCCTACCCGCGGATGTCCGGGACCAACGTCCCGGCTGCGGATTTCGCGACTGCCGGAAGGTATGACGCAGCGGCAGAGGCGGTCTCGGCCATCGTGACCGGCGTCGTCCGGCGTGTGCCGTCATGAGACTGGTGCTGATCCGTCACGGTCAGACCCCGTCCAACGTGCTGGGTCTGCTGGACACGGCACCTCCGGGTCCGGGTCTGACCGACCTCGGCGCCGCGCAGGCCGCCGCGGTGCCCCACACCGTCGGCGCCGAACCGATCGAGGCCATCTACGCGTCCACGGCCGTGCGGGCGCAGCAGACCGCCATCCCGTTGGCGCGGCGTCGCGGCCTGGAGATCACGATCCGTCACGATCTGCGCGAGATCGCCGCCGGTGAATGGGAAATGCAGGATGACGACCTCTCCGTCCGCGGGTACCTGGGCGTCATCGGCGGCTGGATGGCCGGCCGCCTCCAGGACCGCACACCGGGTCCGAACGGTGAGAGCGGCACCGAGGTACTGGAGCGGTTCGACGATGTCGTCCGCGAAGTCGTCGGCACCGGCGTGGCCGGCGCGGCTCTGGTGGCCCACGGCGCCGTCAACCGCTTCTGGGCCTCCACCAGGGCCACCAATCTGGAAGACGGCTTCGGGGCGGTCAACCCCTTGCGCAACACCGGGATCGTGGTGCTCTCGGGCGATCTGGAGCAGGGCTGGACGGCTCATTCCTGGACCGGTGCGCAGGTCGGTGCCGGCCTCGTCGGGGCGACGCCTTCCGCCCCCGGCGACGAGGATCCTTTCGACGACGCCATCCCCGTCCCGGCTCGTCCCTGAAACCGCTGGGTAGTCCCTGAAACCGCTGGTTATCCTGGGAGGATGACCGGGCCGGCCATCGACCCGAAGCAGTTGCGGGTCTCCGATGACGAGCGTGCCCACGTGCTCGCGCTCCTGGCGAAGGCCGCCCGGCGTGGTCTGCTCGATCCGGCCGAGTACGGCCGCCGGAGCGAAGCCGCCAGTGCGGCACTGACCCGCGCCGACCTCAACACCTTGCTGCTGGACCTGCCCGGTCTCCGGGTGGCCGGTCGCACCGTCGAGGACGCGGCCACGCTGACAGCCGGACCGCTCCGCCACACCCCGGGATATTCCGGGGCGCCCGCAGCCGCCCGTGGGGCCGAGGTGCTGGAGTTGACCGGCTGGGGATCGAGGTCGTTCCGCGGGCGCTGGCCGGTGCCTCCGCACATCGTCATCGGCGGGGTCGGAGCCGGTACCAGACTCGACTTCAGCCGGGCCACCCTGACCAGCACCACCGTGACGGTCGAGTTCCGCTCGAACATCGGTGGCTCCGCCGAGTTCGTGCTCCCGCACGGCGGTACCGTCCGACTCGACGGACTGTCGGTCCGGGGCGGCAGCGTGGACAACAGGATCCCGCCCGGGCCGGGTGGGTTGCTCGACCTGTTGCTGACCGGCACCAAGCGGGGTGGCTCGATCAGCATCCGCCATCCGAGGTAGCGAGATCTCGCCCGGTAGGGTGGGCACCGTTTCGGGAGGCCGGGCCAGGGCCGGTCGAGGAGGGGAAACGATCGTGCACGATCGAACGGTAGCCATCCAGGACCGGTTGACGCGGGTGCTGACCGAAAGGATCCGACCCTGCGTGTACACGCCGGTCGCGGATCTGCAGATCGAGGCCTGGCACGTCGGCGGTGGTCAGGGCGAACCGGTGCCACCCGAACACGCCCTGGTGGCCGCCTACGAGCCGTTCGCGGTCGGACAGTCCTGGGGCCCGGCGTGGGGGACCAGCTGGTTCCACCTGACCGGTACCGTGCCGCCGGCGGCAGCCGGTCGGGTGGTCGAGGCCGTCGTCGATCTCGGCTGGACGCCGGCCACGCCCGGATTCCAGGCCGAGGGCCTGGTCTTCCGGAGCGACGGGTCCGGGAACGGGTTGACGGTGGTGAAGGGACTCAATCCCCGCAACAGCTGGATTCCGCTGGCGGATCCGGCGCTCGGTGGCGAACGGATCGATCTCCACGTCGAGGCGGCGGCCAACCCGATCATCCAGCGGGGGCATCAATTCCGGCCGACCGTCAGGGGCGAGAAGTCAACTGCTGGAACGGCTCGGCTCTACCGGCTGGCGAAAGCCGAGATCGCCGTGCTCGAGACGGACGTCTGGGAGCTGGTGGCGGATCTGGAAGTACTGGACTCGCTGATGCGTTCGCTCGCGGCGGCCGAGCCCCGGCGATTCCAGATCCTCCACGCGATCGAGCGGGCGTTGGATCGGGTGGAGCTCGACGACGTCGTCGGGTCGGCCGGCGGTGCGCGGTCGGAACTTGCGACGGTACTGGCCGCACCGGCCGGCGCCTCGGCGCACCGCATCAGTGCGATCGGGCACGCGCACATCGATTCCGCCTGGCTCTGGCCGGTGCGCGAGACGATTCGCAAGGTGGCAAGGACGACGTCGAACGTGGTGCAGTTGCTCGACACCCACCCCGATCTGGTGTACGCGATGTCCTCTGCGCAGCAGTACGAATGGCTCGAGCACCATCGGCCGGAATTGTTCGCGCGGGTGGCTGCCCACGTCAGGGCCGGCCGCTTCGTGCCGGTGGGCGGGATGTGGGTAGAGTCCGACACCAACATGGTCGGGGGCGAGGCGATGGCGCGCCAGTTCTCCTACGGGAAGCGGTATTTCCTGGACCGGTTCGATGTCGAGTGCGGCGAGGTGTGGTTGCCGGACTCGTTCGGCTACACCGCCGCGCTGCCCCAGATCGCCGCGTTGGCCGGGTGCAGCGCCCTGCTCACGCAGAAGATCTCATGGAACACCGTCAATACCTTTCCGCACCATACGTTCTGGTGGGAGGGCATCGATGGGACCCGTGTCTTCACGCATTTCCCGCCGGTCGACACCTACAACGCCGAGCTCAGCGGTGCCGAGCTCGCCCATGCGGTCGCGAACTTCCGCGAGAAGGGGCGGGCCGGTAGCTCGCTGGTGCCGTTCGGATGGGGTGACGGCGGCGGTGGCCCCACCAGGGAGATGATCGCCAGAGCCCGTCGGACGGCCGACCTGGAAGGCTCGCCCCGGGTGAGAATGCAGGCACCGTCGGACTTCTTCCGCGAGGCCCGCGCGGAGTACCCGTCGGCCCCGGTGTGGGCCGGCGAGCTGTACCTGGAAATCCACCGCGGCACCTACACCTCCCAGGCGAAGACCAAACAGGGCAATCGGCGCAGTGAACACCTGCTGCGGGAGGCCGAACTCTGGTCTGCCACCGCGTCCGTCCGGGGCTTGCTCGACTATCCGTACGAAGCGCTGGATCGCATCTGGAAGATCGTGCTGCTGCAACAGTTCCACGACATCCTGCCGGGTAGCTCGATCGCCTGGGTGCACCGTGAGGCGGTGGCCGCCTACGCAGGGATCGCGACGGAACTGAACGAGATCATCGACGACGCCATCGACGTGCTGTCCGACGACGGGCACGAGGTATCCGTCCATTTCAACGCCGGCCCGTTCGCCCGGGACGGCATTCCCGCGATGGCTGCCGGGCCGCGCCGGCCGCCCGCCGCCGAGGTCTCCGTCGCCGGCGTCGAGGGCGACATCGTGCTGGACAACGGCTCTTTGCGGGTGGTCGTCGATGCCGCCGGACTGATCTCCTCCGTGCGTGACCTGGCCGCCGGCCGGGAGATCCTGCCGACCGGGGCGCGCGGGAACCTCCTGCAGTTGCACCCGGATTTCCCGAATCAATGGGATGCATGGGACCTCGACGAGCACTACCGGAACACCGTCGTCGACCTGGTCGAGGTCGACGACATCGCAGTCGCCACCGATGCCTCGGGTTCCGTGACGGTGCGGGTGGCCAGAAACTTCGGGGCGTCCCGCGTCATCCAGGATCTGACGCTCTCGCCCGGCTCACGACAGATCGACTTCCGGGTCGACGTGGCCTGGCACGAGCGGGAGAAGCTGCTGAAGGTCGCGTTCCCGGTGGACGTGCACACCGACCACGCCCGTTTCGAGATCCAGTTCGGTCACCTCACCCGGCCCACCCACCAGAACACCAGTTGGGACGCCGCCAGATTCGAGGTCTGCGCCCATCGTTGGGTACAGGTGGGCGAGCCCGGATACGGGGTCGCCGTGGTGAACGACTCGACCTACGGCCATGACGTCACCCGGCACGCCCGCCTGGGTGGCGGGAGCACCTCGACGGTGCGGCTCTCACTGCTGAGGGCGCCGCGGTTCCCGGACCCGGACACCGATCAGGGCGATCACGTGCTGCGCTACGCCCTGGTGGCCGGCGCGGGGGTCCCCGAAGCCGCAGCGGCCGGGTACGCGATCAACCTGCCACTGCGCCGTGGGCCGGGCTCCGCCCCGGTGGACCCCCTCGTCCGGCTGTCCGGACCGGGGACGGCCGTCGTCGAGGCCGTCAAACTGGCGGATGACCGATCCGGCGACGTGATCGTCCGTCTGTACGAGCCGCTCGGCGGGCGCAGCACCATCACGCTGAGCGCTTCTTTCCGGTTCGAGGACGTGATCGTCACCGATCTGCTGGAGCGGGCGGGAGACGGCTCCGGGACGGAGCTGGACGTCTCACCGGAGAACCGCACCGTGGGGCTGCATCTCCGGCCGTTCCAGATCGTGACGCTCCGGCTCGTCGGTGTGGCGGGTGTCCAGGGGGTGTGAACCGTCGGTGGAACCGCCGATCGAGGGCGCGAACTCATGCCCGGGTGCAGCACAGCGGCTAGATTCTCCTGTGACCGACCGACCTCCCCATCCGCGAGCCGGTCCGGCGTGCGGTCCGCTCCAGCGAAGGAGAAGCCATGTCCGCGCCAGTCACCCTGAGCAAGGGCCAGAATGCCCCCCTGACGGCGATGTCGATCGTCGTGACCGTTGACCTGGCCACCGGAGCCGACCTCTCGGCCCTGCTGGTCGCGCCGGACGGGAAGGTCCGGTCGGATGCCGACTTCATCTTCTTCAACCAGCCGGACGGTCCCGGAGTGCGCTGTCGTCAGCCCGAACCAGGGCGCGCGTGGCGGATCGAGATGGACCTGCCCCAGGTGCCGGCCGAGATCGAACAGGTGCGAGTGGTGGTCGCACTGGAGAACCCCACCGGTCGCTTCGGATCGTTCGCGCCGCCGGTGGCCAAACTCTTCGATGCCGCCGGGACGTTGCTGGTGCAGTACGAGTCGGTCGGGCTGTCCAGCGAGAGCATCGTGATCGTCCTGGAGGTCTATCGGCGTGGTGCGGACTGGAAGGTGCGCGCCGTCGGCCAGGGATATGCCGGAGGCCTGGCCGACCTGGTCGCCGACCACGGTGTGTCGGTGGACGAGGCGGAAACGCCATCGCCGCCGCCGGCGATGCCAGTGGCCCCGGCGCCCGGTCCGCCGCCGCCGGCTCCCGCTGCGTATCCGCCTCCGCCACCGCCGTCCGCGTACCCGCCGCCTCCTGCGTACCCGCCTCCTGCGTACCCGCCTCCGGCGGGTCCGGCGCAGGGTTATCCGCCGCCGGTCGGTCCGGCGCAGGGTTACCCGCCTCCGGCGGCTGCGCCCACTCCTCCTGCGCCGGCCGGTGGCGAGGTTTCCCTTGTGAAGGGCCGTTCGGTCAATCTGCTCAAGGGGCAACGGGTCTCGCTGCACAAGGAGGACGGCGTGGCGCTCACCACGGTCCGGATGGGCCTGGGCTGGGACGCGATCAAGAAGCGCAGCATGTTCGGCCTGCGCGAGGCCGACATCGATCTGGACGCCTCGGCCGTCATGTTCGCCGGTCAGCAACCGCTGGACGTCGTCTTCTTCAACAACCTGCGCTCCAAGGACGGCTCGGTCCAGCACCTCGGTGACAACCGAACCGGTGACGGCGACGGGGACGACGAATCGATCGCCGTCGACCTGACGAGGGTGCCCGCGAACGTCACCGCCGTGGTCTTCATCGTGACCTCCTACGAGGGGCAGACCCTCGAGCAGGTGGCGAACGCCTTCTGCCGGTTGGTGGACGACACCAGCGGCGGTGAGATGGCCCGCTACACACTCGGTGCCGGCGGCGCCTTCACGGGAACGGTGATGGCCAAGGTGTTCCGGGAGTCAGGAAGCTGGAAGATGCAGGCCATCGGCGAGGGGATGCAGGCCAGGACACCGATCGACGCGGTTCCTCAACTCGTCCGGTTCCTGTAGGCCGCGCTGATCAACTTCGCCCGCGCTCAGCAACCTGGCCGCGCTGATCAACTTCGCCCCCGCTCACGATCGGGTCGATTCCTGCCCCACGAGTCCCAATACCGCGATGTTCGTGAGCGCGGGCCGGTCCAGCGGGGCGCCGGTCGCTCATCCTCCGCCGAGTTCACGCGCCCACGGGGGGTTCGCCCCGGCCCGGGAGCAGTTGATCGCCGAGACCCTCGAAGCGAACTGCAGTGCCGCGGTCAGGGCGGCGAGGTCGAGGTGGTCGAGCCGTCCACCGAGTTCCCCGGCGACCGCGAGGTGGTGCATCATGCCGCCGTGGAACGAGTCGCCGGCGCCGACCGTGTCGACCAGATCGGTCGGCGCGATCGGTACCCGCACCTGCTCCCCGCGCAGGGAGGCGAAGGCGCCGCCGGCTCCCAGGCTGACGACGACCAACGGCACCCCCAAAGCGTGCAGGTGGGCGGCGGCCTGCTCGGGTGACCGGTGCGGCCAGAGCTGTTCGAGATCGTCCTCCGACAGCCGGATGATGTCCGACAGCCCGGCCCACCGATCGATGACGGCGCGATAGGTCTCGATCGGGACCAGCATGGTCCGCAGGTTCGGGTCGATCGATGTCGTGAGTCGAGATCTCGCCCTGGTCAACAGGTTCTCGATGACCAGGCCGGAGGGTTGTAGAGCCAGGGCAAGCGTCCCGGTGTGGATGGCGACGGGGCGGTCGTCGTTCGGGAAGGGGCCGTCGACGAGGGGGGCGAGGGACTCGTCGGTCCAGGCCCAGTCCGCGGTTCCCTCGGTGTAGAACTCGTAGGCCGCTGCACCGGAGTCGTCGATCCGGGCGATCGCCAGCGTAGCCGGCTCGGTGGCCGCCTCGGACGCGGACAGGTCGACATTCGAGCCCTCCAGCTTGGCCCGGCAGAGGTCTCCGAGAGCGCCGGTGGAGAGCCGGCCGGCGAACCTCGCGGTCGTGCCCAGTCGTGACACCGCGACGGCGAAGTTGGCCGGACCTCCGCCCGGATGAACGGTCAGATGCGCTGCACCGTCCACGATCCCGTCCGGGGGAAGGACGGCATCGGCGACAACCTCTCCGACAACGGCAATGGTGGGCATGACGCTCCAGGGTGGGTCGACAGGGCGGTGGGCTGACAGATGCGTGGGTGGCCGGGCGGGCGGTAACGGCTGGGACTGCTGACCAGGCAGCGTAGTGGGTGGCGATCAGCCCGTCCGATCGGTGTCGCTGGTTGCGGCCCTCGACCGCAGATCATGGCACCGCGCCGGAGGGAACCGGATCACACCAGGCCCCGTCAGACGCCGGACAACGGTGGACGCCGCACAGCAGGCGTACAGACTTCGGGGAGTTTGCGATGAGCAGCACGTTCGGCACGGTCAACACGGTCAACACGGCGTCGAACCTGATGCGCGACGGTCACCTCGCGAGCGCCTTCCGCATCCATCATCACACCCACTCGGGCGGCAACTACAGCAACGTGCCGTGGCCGGTCGTCATCGGACTGCTGGCGCTGATCATCGGCGCCTACGTCGTCCTGAAGATGATGGGCACCAAATGATGTGGGCGACGGCCCGCGTGGCCACCGCCCCGTTGTCGGCCTCATCCGAAGTGCCCACGTGCGACGCTGCGAGCCCGGGTGATCCCTCCGGCCGGCGTGGTGCCGAGCGCGGCGAACCTCATCCCCAGCCGAGTTCGTCCAGTCGGTCGTCATCGATCCCGAAGTGGTGGGCGACCTCGTGGATGACGGTCGTCGCGACCTGCTGCCGGGCGCCCTCGTCGTCGTCGGCGGACGCCAGGATCGGCTCGCGGTAGATGGTGATGGTGTCCGGCAGGGACCATGAATAGTTCGACGTCCGCGAGGTCAGCGCCACTCCGTGGTAGAGCCCGTAGAGCGATTGCGTCGGATGACGGGCCTCGACCAGCACGACGACGTTGTCCATCGCCCGGGCGAACCGGCGCGGGATCAGGTCGAGAGCCTCCGAGACCAATTCCTCGAAGGCTTGATCCGACATCGTCACCGCCATCCCCCTATGATGCAGGCCGAAGATGGGCGATGCATGGGCCCGGTGCGTTCGGAGCGACCAGGTCCGGCCCGTTCGGCCCTGGCCACGTCTCCCCGTTAGGCTCAGGACCGTGATCGACCTGCGCGCTCTCCGCGAAAACCCTGATGTCGCCCGTGCCTCCCAGATCGCCAGGGGCGCCGATCCGGCGGCGGTCGATCGCGTGCTCTCGACGGATCTGGAGCGCAGGGCAGCCGTCGCCGCTGCCGACTCCATGCGTGCGGAGCAGAAGGCCTTCGGGCGCACAGTGGGCCAGGCCTCGAAGGAGGAGCGCCCCGCTCTGCTGGAGCGCGGCAAGGACCTGGCCGCCCAGGTACGTGCCGCCGAGGCCGCCGCGAACACGGCCAACGACGCCTTGGTGGCCGCGCACAAGGCGATGCCCAACGTCGTACAGGAGGGTGCACCGTCCGGTGGCGAGCAGGACTTCGTCGTCCTGGAACACGTCGGCACGCCGCCGGTCCTGGACTTCACGCCGAAGGACCACCTCGAGATCGGCGAGGGCCTGAAGGCGATCGACACCGAGCGCGGAGCCAAGGTGTCCGGCGCGCGCTTCTACTTCCTGCGCGGGGTCGGGGCCCGATTGCAGTGGGCGATGCTGAACCTGGCGATGTCCAAGGCCATCGCCAACGGGTTCGTCCCGATGATCCCGCCGGTGCTGGTCAAGCCGGAGTCCATGGACGGCACCGGCTTCCTCGGCGAGCACAACGACGAGGTCTACCGGTTGGCCAACGACGACCTGTTCCTGGTGGGCACCTCGGAGGTGCCGCTCGCCGCCTACCACGCCGACGAGATCCTCGACCTGACCGACGGACCGATCCGCTATGCGGGTTGGTCCACCTGCTTCCGGCGGGAGGCCGGCTCCTACGGCAAGGACACCCGCGGGATCATCCGCGTGCACCAGTTCGAGAAGATCGAGATGTTCTCGTACTGCCGGCCCCAGGACGCGGCGGACGAGCACCAGCGTTTGCTCGGCTACGAGCGCGAGATGCTCGACGCCATCGAGGTCCCCTACCGCATCATCGATGTGGCGGCCGGTGACCTGGGTACCTCGGCGGCCCGCAAGTTCGACTGCGAGGCCTGGGTGCCGACCCAGCAGACCTACCGCGAGCTGACGTCGACCTCCAACTGCACCACCTTCCAGGCCCGCCGGCTGAGCGTCCGCTACCGCGACGAGGACGGCCGGCCGCAGATCGCTGCGACCCTCAACGGCACCCTGGCGACGACCCGATGGCTCGTCGCCATCCTGGAGAACCATCAGCAGGCCGACGGCAGCGTCCGCGTGCCGGAGGCGCTCCGTCCCGGCCTCGGGGGACTGGAGGTGCTCGAACCGGCCCTCTGAGACGTCCGCACCGCGTCCGATCTGCCCCGACATGTGATTGTTATCAAGCCGTAACGCGGCGTGATGTTGACTTCACCACCCAGGGGTGACAGGTTTTGTTCACTTCTCGGGGTCGAGAGTCGACCCGTGTAGATCTGGAGGCCAATGGTGACCAATTCAGATTTTGAACCAGTGTTGCGGAACAGCAGCATGAATCGTCGAAACATGTTGCGAATACTGGGAGCCGGCGTGGCCAGCGCAGCCGCACTCCCGATCCTCTCGGCGTGCACGGGAACCTCGACGGCCGCCGCGTCCAGCAGTGCGGCCGCATCGACCTCGAGTGCGGCCGGCAGTTCGTCGGCCTCCTCCGCAGCGTCGTCGGCAGCCAGCTCCGCAGTGGCCGGCTCGGGTTCTTCGACCTCGGCGGCAACGCAGGTCGGCGGGACCGTCACGTTCGGCTCGAACGCCTCCGACGCCACGCCGAAGGCGGCCTACCAGGCCGTTTTCAACGCGTTCAAGAAGGCTGACGGCGTCGACACGAAGGTCAACACCGTCGACCACAACTCCTTCCAGGAGAACATCAACAACTACCTGCAGGGCAGCCCGGACCAGGTGTTCACCTGGTTCGCGGGCAACAGGATGCAGTTCTTCGCCGCCCAGGGTCTGCTGACCCCGATCGACGACGTCTGGTCGGGCATCGAGAGCCAGTACGCCGACGGCTTCAAGTCGGCCTCGACGGCTGCCGACGGCAAGAAGTACTTCATCCCGTTCTACAACTACCCCTGGGCGTTCTTCTACCGGCCGAGCGTGTTCAAGGCCAAGGGCTACACCGTCCCCAAGACCCTGGACGAGCTGAAGACGCTGGCCGCCAAGATGGCCAAGGACGGCCTGACGCCGATCGCATTCGCCGACAAGGACGGCTGGCCGGCGATGGGTACGTTCGACTACCTCAATCAGCGGATCAACGGCTACCAGTTCCACATGGACCTGGTCGCTACCCACAAGGAGTCCTGGACCAACCCGAAGGTCAAGACGGTCTTCGACACGTGGAAGGGCCTGTTCCCGTACCTGCAGACCGGTGCACTCGGCCGGACCTGGCAGGAAGCCGCCCAGACGCTGGTCAAGAAGCAGGCGGGCATGTACCTGCTGGGCATGTTCGTCGGCCAGCAGTTCCCGGTCGGAGACACGGACATCGACTTCTTCCCGTTCCCGGAGGTCGACACCAACGTCGGCATGGACGCCGTCGAGGCACCCATCGACGGATTCCTGCTGAGCAGCAAGGGTCAGGGCCCGCAGTCCAAGGCGCTGCTGACCTACCTGGCCTCACCGGAGGCCCAGCTCCTGTACCTCGGAGCCGACCCCTCGAACGTGGCGGCCAACAAGACCGCCAGTACCGCGAAATACACGGCCCTGCAGAAAAAGGCGGTGGCGCTGATCAGTTCCGCCAAGTCCATCTCGCAGTTCCTGGATCGCGACAGCCGGCCCGATTTCGCCAGCCCCGTCGTCATCCCGGCGTTGCAGCAGTTCCTGAAGGACGGCGATTCCGACTCGGTCACGAAGAGCCTCGAAGCCCAGGCGAAGACGATCTTCACCTCCTGATCTCGGGTGATCCGGCCGGGTCGGCCTCCCGAGGTCGACCCGTTCGGATTGCCCCAGGGTAGAAAGAGTTCCCCTTGTGACTGCAACGCAGCAGACGCCGGTGACTGCGGTCCCGGTCGAGAAGCCATTGGACAAGAACCGTCGGGTGCACCGGCTGACCGGCCGGGACCGGGTCGTCATCGCTCTGATGATCGGCATCCCGACCCTGATCGAAGCAATTCTCGTCTGGTTCCCCGCCATTGCCTCCATCATCCTGTCGTTCGGGCGATGGAACGGCGTCGGCGCGTTCTCGAAGATCCAATGGATCGGGACCGTCAATTACCAGGACGTCTTCAACGTCGATCCGAACTTCTGGCCGGCGGTGCGTCACAACCTGATCTGGCTGGCCTTCCTGGCCTTCATCGCCAGCCCGGCCGGCATGTTCCTGGCCGTCCTCCTGGACCGGGAACTGCCCGGCAGCAAGATCATGCAGAGCATCTTCTTCCTGCCGGTGATGTTCTCCCTGGCACTGGTGGGAGTGATCTGGCAGTTGATCTTCTCCCCGGACCAGGGCTTGATCAATGGTGTCTTCGGCACCCACGTCGATTGGTTCGGCAACCCGAACATCAATCTCTGGGCCGCTCTGATCGCGGCCAGCTGGAAGCACATCGGGTACATCATGGTGCTCTACCTGGCCGGTCTGAAGGGTGTCGACCCGTCGTTGCGGGAAGCCGCTGCGATCGACGGCGCCACCTCCCGGCAGACCTTCTTCCGGGTCGTCTTCCCGGCCATGAAGCCGATCAACATCGTGATCGTGGTGATCACCGTGATCGAGGCGCTCCGTGCGTTCGACATCGTCTTCATCATCAACAAGGGCACGAACGGCCTGCAGTTGCTGGCGACGATGATCTACACCAACAGCGGGGCGGCCGCCCGCGTCGGCTACGCCTCCGCCCTGGCCGTCATCCTGCTGGTCATCGCGCTCGTCCCGATCATCAGCTACCTGACCCAGGCGTTCAAAGAGGAGAAGCGATGATCGCGTCAGCAACAGCCGACCACCGATCCGTCACGAGCGAGGACGGCCAGGCATGACCTCGACCCTGCAGAGCCCCGCCTCCGAGCCGGTCGCGCGCACCAGGGCCGAGAAGAAGAAGGTGCTGCGCGGCTCACCGCTGACGCGAGGCAGCAAAGGTGGCCGGATCGCGATCCTGATCTTCCTGATCATCGCGGCCGCACTCTGGATGATCCCGCTGGTGTGGACGTTCTACACCTCGCTCCGTCCGCTGGCCTACTTCAACGACCACTCGTTCTTCTCGGTCGGCGGCCGCTACAGCTTCGACAACTACGTCAACGCCTGGAAGGACGCGGATCTCCCGCTCTTCTTCACGAACTCGTTGATCATCACGGTGCCCGCGGTGGCGCTGACGCTGATCCTCGCGTCGTTCGCGGCCTTCAAGTTGTCGCGGGTCTCGTGGCGCTGGAACGTACCCCTGCTGATCCTGTTCACGGCCGGAAACCTACTGCCGCAGCAGGTCCTGGCCACCCCGCTGTTCCAGATCGCCAAGCACACCCCGCTGCCCGCCTCGATCTCGGACTCCGGCTCGTTCATCAACACGTACTACATCGTCATCGCGGTCAACGTCGCGTTCCAGCTGGGTTTCTGCACGTTCGTCATGAGCAACTACATGAAGGCCCTGCCGATCGAGCTGACGGAGGCGGCCCAGGTCGACGGTGCGAGCGTCTGGAAGCAGTACTGGAAGATCATCCTGCCGCTGTGCAGGCCCGCGCTCGCGGCACTGGCCACGCTCGAGGTCATCTTCATCTACAACGACTTCTTCTGGGCATTGTTGTTGATCCAGAAGGGTGATCGGCTCCCGATCACCTCCGGTCTGAACAACCTCAACGGTCAGTTCGCCACCAATTACACCGAGTTGGCGGCCGGTGCCCTGCTCTCCGCCGTCCCGGTCCTGATCGTCTACCTGGTGCTGCAGAGGCAGTTCGTCGCCGGTCTGACCCTGGGAGCCAACAAAGGATGACCCAGGACAGCGACACCGACTTCCTTCCGGCCAGGACCCAGCACTTCGCGACCTCGATGAAGCGGCTGACGGACCGGCTCGGCGGCCGGTTGGCCTACGGGGCGGACTACAACCCGGAGCAGTGGCCGGAGAGCTATTGGCCGCAGGACGTCCAGCTGATGCGGGAGGCCGGCGTCAACCTGGTGTCCGTGGGCATCTTCTCGTGGGCCCTGCTGGAGCCGAAGGAAGGTCTCTACGAATTCGGTTGGCTCGACCGGATCATCGATCTCCTGCACGCCAACGGCATCGCTGTCGACCTGGCCAACGCCTCCGCGACGCCACCGCCCTGGTTCTCCCGTCGCTACCCGGACTCGATGCTCGTCGACGTCAACGGCATCCGCCGCAGTTACGGTGGCCGCCAGTCGTTCTGCCCGTCCTCGGCCGAATATCGTGCGGCCTCCAGCGCGCTCACCGCGCTGATCGCCGATCGTTATGCCGACCACCCCGCGGTCGCCATGTGGCACGTCCACAACGAATACGGTTGCCATAACTGGAGTTGTTACTGCGACGCCTCCGCGGAGGCGTTCCGCCGGTGGTTGCAGGCGCGCTACAGCGACCTCGACGCGCTCAACGAAGCCTGGGGCACCTCGTTCTGGAGCCAGCACTACTACGACTGGGCCGAGATCCTCCCGCCGCGCACGCCGTCCTACCACACCTTCGCCAACCCGACCCAGCAGTTGGATTTCGCGCGGTTCTCCTCCGACGAACTGCTCGACTGCTTCCGGGCGGAGGCGGCTGTCATCCGCGGTCGTGCGGCCCAGCCGGTGACGACCAATTTCATGCAGTTCTTCAAGCCGCTGGACTACTGGACCTGGTCGCAGGAGCAGGATCTCATCAGCAACGACCACTACCGGTTGGCCGAGGGGCTGGGGGCGGGCGGCGCCACCCACGACCTGGCCATGTCGGCGGATCTGATCCGCTCGCTGTCCGACGGCGCGCCCTGGCTGCTGATGGAGCACTCGACGTCGGCGGTCAACTGGCAGCCCCGCAACCCGGCCAAACCACCCGGCCAGATGATCCGCGACAGCCTGACGCACCTGGCGCGCGGCGCCGACGGCGACCTCTTCTTCCAGTGGCGCGCCTCCAAGGCCGGTGCGGAGAAGTTCCACTCCGCGATGCTCCCCCATGCCGGAACCGACACCGCCCGGTGGCGCGAGGTGTGCGCCCTGGGGGCACATCTGGGTGCGCTGGCCGACGTCGTGGGTAGTCGGGTCGCCACCAGGATCGCCATCGCCTTCGACTGGAACGCCTGGTGGGGAGTGGAACTCGACTCCCACCCGAGCATCGACGTCGGAATGATGGGTCAGGTCCGGCGGTGGCACCGCGTGCTCTGGGAACAGGGCATCGTCTGCGATTTCGTCCATCCGGGCAGAGATCTCGCCGGCTACGACGTGGTGCTGGTGCCCTCCCTCTACCTGTGCACCGATGAGGCCGCGGCGAACATCTCCGCGGTGGCGGCGCGCGGTGGGTCGGTGGTCATCGGATATTTCTCCGGCATCGTCGATCAGGACGATCACATCCGGCTCGGCGGCTACCCGGGCGCGTTCGCCGAACTGCTGGGCATCCGCAGCGAGGAATTCTCACCGCTGCTCCAGGGCGAGCAGGTGCGAGTCACGTCCAAGAGCGATGACGCAGCGATGACTGGTGACTCCGTCGGAACCATCTGGACCGAACTGGTGAACATCGAGGATGCCGAAGTGGTGGCGGTTTTCGACGATGGACCCTTCCCCGGAGGCCCGGTGGTGACCCGGCGGGCGCTACCCGGAACGGGAACGGCGTGGTACGTCGGGACCGAGTTGGACACCGCAGCCATGACGGGTCTGCTGACGAACGTCTGCAGCGCGGCCGGGATCGAGGCGGCCCCGCGACCCGCAGGGCAGCGCCCGGACCTCGATGTGATCGTGCGGCAGAGCGACTCCGCCACCTACACCTTCGCCATCAACCATGGCGCGCAGGATGTTCCGCTCGATCTCACCGGTACCGACCTGCTCACTGGTCGGCCTTGGTCGGGCGGCAGCAGTGTGGCCGCAGGTGGTGTGGCCGTGATCGCGCGGCCGCTGCCGGCCTGATTCATCCGGGTACCGGCGCCGCCGCAGCGAACTGCGGCGGCGCCGGGAGGATCTTGATCACAACCGGGCACCCAACGTGGGTGTGCCACGGGAGGGAGGGTTTGCCATGTTGGTCAGTCAACGGCGCGAACTGATTTTGACGGAAGTGGAACGTGTCGGCGGTGTGCGGGTCAGCGAGCTGACCGAGCTGCTCGGGGTGTCGGACATGACGGTGCGACGAGACCTGGAGCACCTGGAGGCACACGGCTGGCTCCGCAAGGTCCACGGGGGGGCCGTGCTGACGCCCAGCAGCACCGAGGAGCCCGGATTCGAAGCGAAAAGCGTTCTGCAGCAACCGGCCAAGCGGGCCATCGCGGCGCGGGCCGCACAGCTGATCGAACCGAACTCGGCCATCGCCCTGTCCGCCGGCACCACGACGTGGATGCTCGCCCGGCACATCGCGACCGCTCCGCAGCCCCTGGCCGTCGTCACCAACTCGACGACGGTCGCCGATGTGCTGGCCGCCGGCCCCGGTGACCTCAACGTGATCCTGACCGGGGGAACGAGGACGCCGAGTGCCGCTCTGGTCGGACCCATCGCCGACCGGTCCATCAGCTCGCTGCACGTCGACCGGTTGTTCCTCGGCGTGCACGGGATGGACTCCCGATCCGGTTTCACCACACCGAATCTCGCCGAGGCACAGACCAACATGGCCTTGATCGCCAGTGCGCGTCAGGTGGTCGTCCTGGCCGACTCGACGAAGTGGGGTACCGCCGGACTCGCCGATTTTGGCCGGCTGTCGGTCGCCGATGTGCTGATCACCGACGACGGCATCGAGGACGAGGCACGCGAGATCCTCGCCGAGCAGGTCGGTGAACTGATCGTGGTGGAAGTCGAGGCCAATGCCGCCGCCGGTGCCGACCCGCAGACCGGGGTTCCACCGGCCCGGTCCTCGCACGCCCGTCGGCGGGAGCCGGTCCGCCACTGAGCGGTCGACCCTGATCCCACAACCGCCGTCCCACCAGCCGTTTTCCAATGCATCTTCACGGAGGTAGAGCGTTGTCCACGAACGGAATCATCCATCTTCGCCGCGCAGGGGTCAGCGTCCTTCTCGACGCCCGCGGTCCGGGTCAGCCGGTGCTCCTGCACTGGGGAACCGATCTCGGTACCCCGGGTCCCGACGAGTTGGAACTACTGGTGCACAGCATGATCCCGGCGGTGCCGCACGCCGGCGCCGATGCGATCCTGAGTCGGGGTCTGCTTCCCGAGCGCGCGCTGGGCTACCGCGGACGTCCCGGACTGAGCGGTCACCGCGGTGGCGCCGCCTTCGCGCCGCTGCTGCAGCTCACCGGTGTGGAGGTGGACGACGACGCCGCGACGGCCGTCCTCCTGGCGCAGGACCCCGGCGCCCGTCTCGACGTCCGCTCGGAGCTCGAACTGACCCCGTCCGGGGTCCTGCGGATCGCGCACGAAGTGACGAACACCGGCGAAACCCCCTACCAGCTCGGTGAACTCGCCGTGGTGCTCCCGCTGCCGGCGGTAGCGGCGGAGGGTATGGACTTCACCGGGCGCTGGTGCGCCGAGCGGATGCCGCAACGACGGATGCTCGCCCAGGGGGCCTGGGTCCGGGAGAACCGTCGCGGGCGCACCTCGGCCGACGCCTCCTTCGTGACGGCGGCCGGTACTGCCGGCTTCGGCAATCGGCACGGGCAGGTCTGGGGGGTTCACCTGGCCTGGAGCGGGGATCAGGTCAGCTGGACGGAGATGCAGCCGGACAGCACGCGGGTGATCGGGGCGGCCGAATTGCTCGCGCCCGGGGAGATCGAGTTGGCGCCGGGCGCCCGCTACCGCACCCCGGATGTCTTCGCGGCCTACTCCGATTCCGGTCTGGACGGCGTCACCGGTCGATTCCACCGACTCGTCCGGGATCGGCCGCAGCATCCGTCATCGGCTCGGCCGGTCGTGCTGAACACCTGGGAGGCAGTGTATTTCGACCATGACCTTGATCGGCTGAAGGGCCTGGCCGACTGCGCGGCGAAGGTCGGGGTGGAGCGGTTCGTGCTCGACGACGGCTGGTTCGGCGGTCGTCGCGACGACACCACCTCGCTGGGGGACTGGGTCGTCTCGACGGACATGTGGCCGGACGGCCTCGGCCCGCTGGTCGATCACGTGACCGCGCTGGGCATGCAGTTCGGGCTGTGGTTCGAGCCCGAGATGATCAACGAGGACTCCGACCTGTTCCGGGCGCACCCGGACTGGGTTCTCGGGCCGGCCGACCGGCTGCCGCCCCGGGCCCGGCACCAGCAGGTGCTCGATGTCGCGCGTCCGGAGGCGGCGGAATACCTCTTCGGCCAGATCGACGCCATGGTCAAGCAGTACGGAATCAGTTTCATCAAGTGGGACCACAACCGTGATCTCGTCGACGCGGTGCACGACGGCCGGGCCGGCGTGCATGCCCAGACGGGCGCGGTCTACGCCCTGATGGACCGGCTGAAGAAGTCGAATCCGGATCTGGAGATCGAAAGCTGTTCCAGCGGCGGCGCCCGGGTCGATCTGGGCGTCCTGCAGCACACGGATCGGTTCTGGACGAGCGACTGCAACGATGCCCTCGAGCGTCAGCACATCCAGCGTTGGACCGAACTGCTGATCCCGCCGGAACTGCTCGGCACCCACGTCGGCCCGCCGAAGGCACACACCACCGGCCGCACGCAGGATCTCGCCTTCCGCGGGGCGACCGCGTTCTTCGGCCACTTCGGCATCGAGTGGGACATCGCGGCGGCGGGGGAGAGCGACCAGGAATCGCTGCGGCAGCTGATCGTGGACCACAAGAGGTTGCGTTCGCTGCTGCACACCGGGTCGGTGGTCAATGCCGATCATCCGGACCCGGCGGCCACGGTGCACGGTGTCGTCGCCCTCGATCGCTCGGCCGCTGTCTTCTGCTACACCCAACTGACCATGAGCCTGCCCGAGATCCCCGCCCCGGCAATGCTTGTCGGGCTCGATCCGGACCGTACCTACCGGGTGGTCCCTCTGATGCCGGTGGGGCCGTCCGCGCTGGTCCAACGGGTGCCGCCGCCGTGGCTGGCGGCGGGCGAGGTGACGCTGACCGGGCGGATGCTGTCCACCGTCGGGCTGCCGATGCCGGTGCTGCGCCCCGAGCAGGCGCTGTTGCTGGAGGTCACTGGGTTATAGGGCGGCGCGCGACACGCGCTCGGGTCGACGCGGGCCTGGGGAGCGCTCACACGGCTCCGGCCTCGCCCTCTCCTGGCGATGCCACGCCGGCTACACCAGGGCTGTACCGACCGCACCCTCGACGGGCGGCTGGGCCGACCAGGGGAAGGTGATCCACAGTTCCGTCTCGCGCCAGGAATAATCGGGCACCAGGATCGTCCGGGGCTTGGTGTAGAGCACCGCGGACCTGGCGTCCGCCCCGTGTTGCTTCATCAGGTCCATCACCAGGGCCAGCGTCCGGCCGGAGTCGGCGACGTCGTCGACCACGAGCAGGCGCTTGCCGTTGATGGCCGCGGTGTCCAGCATGGGCTCCAGCACCACCGGGTCCGGCAGCGTTTCCTCGATGTCGGAGTAGAACTCGACGTTCAGCGTGCCGGCCGCCTTCGTGCCGAGGGCGTACGCCAGTGCGCCGGCCGGCAACAACCCGCCGCGGGCGATCGCGATGACGATCTCGGCGCGGAAGCCGCTCTCGGCGATCTGCTGGGCGAGTTGGCGGGAGGCCACACCGAATCGCTCCCAGGTCAGGACTTCGCGGGCGGGGGTGGGGATCGGGGAGGACATGCGCAGAACCTACCGGCCGGAACACGCGGGCACGACACGTAACAAGCCCGTCACCCCCTCGACCCGGGACGACACCCCTTTCACCGATACGGTGCTCTCCTGCGGCCCAGCCGGGGCCCACCACGTCGGAAGCCAGGGGTGATTGCACTGTCCACCGAGCTGGCCGGTGTCGGCCGGGTGACCAATCGTCAGATCCTGGACCTCGCCATCCGCGCCCCCAGGGTGATGATCGACGGCGCGGAGAGGTCCGCCGCCCTCTCGATCCAGCACGGGACCATCGTGGCGATCGAGCCCTTCGAGGTGGTGCCGCTGGCCCCCAAGGTGGTGACACTGTCTGCCGACGTGGTGTTGATCCCGGGCCTGGTGGACACCCACGTGCACGTCAACGAACCGGGCCGGACCGAATGGGAGGGCTTCTCCTCCGCCACGACCGCGGCCGCTGCCGCCGGTGTCACGACGATCATCGACATGCCGCTCAACTCGCTGCCCCCGACGCTGACCGCGGCGGCGCTGGCGGCGAAGAAGAAGGTCGCCCGCGGCCGCTGCCACGTCGACGTGGGTTTCTGGGGCGGGGCGGTGCCGACCAACATCGATGACCTGCCCGACCTGTTCGCGGCCGGCGTCTTCGGCGTCAAGTGCTTCCTGCAGGACTCCGGTGTGCCGGAGTTCCCACCGCTGTCCACGCCGGAACTGCACCGTGCGATGGAGGTCGTCGCCGGGCTCGGCGGGCTGATGTTGGTGCACGCCGAGGATCCCGCGGTGCTGCACGTGTCGCCGACACCCCAGGGCCGGAGTTACGCGGCCTTCGTCGACTCGCGTCCGGACACGGCCGAGGCGGCCGCGATCAGGACCGTCGTCCAGGCCTCGGCCGCCACCGGATGCCGCGCTCACATCGTGCACGTGTCGTCGGCGGCCGGTACCCGACTGGTACGCGAGGCCAAGTCGGCCGGTGTCCCGATCACCGCCGAGACCTGTCCGCACTACCTGACTCTCGCGGCCGAGACGATCCCGGACGGCTCGCCCCAGTACAAGTGCTGCCCGCCGATCCGAGGTGCTGCCGACCAGGACGCGCTCTGGGCGGCGCTGGCCGACGGCACCATCGACATCGTCGTCACCGACCATTCACCGTCGACTCCGGAGCTCAAGCTCCTGGAGGTGGGTGACCTGGGTCTGGCCTGGGGCGGCATCGCCTCGCTCCAGTTCGGTTTCGCAGCGGTGCTCGCCGAGGCCCTGCGGCGGGACGTACCCCTGGCCGACGTTCTGTCGTGGATGTCCACCGGGCCCGCCGACCTGGCCGGACTGTCCCACAAGGGCCGGATCGAGGTGGGCGCCGACGCCGACCTGGTCGCCCTCGCCGACGGTGAGACGTTCACCGTCACCGCCGCCTCGATCAAGCACAAGCACCCGGTGACGCCCTACCTCGGCAGTGAACTGCGCGGGGTGGTCCGATCGGTCTGGCTGCGGGGCACCCGGCTGGAGGACGATATGGTCGCCGGGCAGTTGTTGAACGGACGGACGCTCTGATCCGGCCGGCCCCCAGCGGTCCTGGCTTCCACCGACGATGCTCCGGAGTTCGACGATGAAACGCACCGACCTCGACCTGGCCTCCCGCGCACTGGGCGGCTCGGTGCGAGTCGTCAGCGACGAGTTCTTCGCCCCCCGCGAGTCCCTGATCCAGTCCTGGGCGCCCGGGCACGACAAGCTGGAGTTCGGTCCGCACGGCAAGATCTACGACGGTTGGGAGACGCGCCGTCGGCGCACGCCCGGATACGACTGGGCCGTGGTCGCGCTCGGCGTGCCCGGTGTGCTGCACGAGATCGTGGTCGACACCGCCTGGTTCACCGGCAACTATCCGCCGGAGATCTCGGTCGAGGCGACCTGGCTGGACGGGAGTCCCTCCGACGCGGAGCTGGCGGCCGCCGAGTGGGTCACCGTGGTGCCGCACTCGGCGGCCCGCGGCAACACCGCCAACACCTACCGGGTGCACAACCACTGGGCCTTCTCGCACGTGCGCCTGAACATCTATCCCGACGGCGGGGTGGCCCGGCTCCGGGTGCACGGCACCGCCGTCCCGGACCCGCGGGTGCTCGGCAGCCGGATCGACCTTGCGGCCCTGCACAACGGCGGCGACATCGCCGAGTGCTCTGACATGTTCTACTCCGATGCGCGACAGGTGCTCTATCCCGGTGTGGCGCGATCGATGTCCGAGGGTTGGGAAACCGCCCGCCGCCGGACCACCGGCAACGACTACCTGGTGGTGACCCTGGCCGGCCCGTCGCGGTTGTCGTACGTGGACATCGACACCGGATGCTTCCTGGGCAACGCACCCGGGCGCGTACAACTGTCCGGCCGCACGGACGACGAGGCTCCGTGGGAGATCATCCTTCCGGAATCGACCATTTCGCCGGACGCCCACAACCGGTTCCGGCTCGACAGCGCCGGTGCTCCGGGGAAACGGTGGAGCGCCGTCCGGGTCGACGTCTTCCCCGACGGGGGATTCTCCCGGTTGCACCTGATGGGTGAACTCGCCGAGGAATCTCTGGCCGAGGCGATCGCGAACTGGTTGCGATTGCTGCCCTCGGCCGCCTACGGCCGGATATTGGCGGGAATGGGAATCGAACGGGTGCCGGTGCGTGAGCTGACCGCAGCGCAACTGGTCGGCTTCGCCTGGTAGCAGTGCGGGCTGCTGTTCCGACGGTGGCCATTCTCCGAGAGATATATCCATTGCGTCATCGGTGCGCAACACGGCGTGGCTAACGTTTCCGCTGTCGGCAGATGCGTGGATCGCCCTTTCACCCGCAGGTGCCCCCGGTTGTGCCTCCCGTCCTTGACGTCCACCTCCACGCGAGCGCGTCCAGATCGTGCGTCCGCGTGGCGAAAGAGAAATGGAGTCCTGATGACCGACATGTCCACCCGCTCAGGCACATCAGTCGAAGCTCCGCCGTCGGTGATCCCCGCCCAGGGGTCTCCGGCCGGTAGCGGGCACCCGACCCACGGCCACGCCGAGAGCAGCGAGCTCGGTGGTCTGGTCAAGCCGGGGTACGACCCGCGGCTGACCAACGAGGACCTCGCTCCCCTGAAGAAGCAGACCTGGGGCTCCTACGCCTTTTTCGCGTTCTGGATGTCCGACGTCCACAGTGTGGGCGGGTACGTGACGGCCGGCAGCCTGTTCGCCCTCGGCCTCGCGGCCTGGCAGGTGCTGATCGCACTGCTGGTCGGCATCGTCATCGTCTACTTCCTCTGCAACCTGGTCGCGAAACCGAGCCACGCGACGGGTACGCCGTACCCGGTGGCCTCCCGCATTCCCTTCGGCGTGCTGGGCGCCAACGTTCCCGCCATCATCCGCGGCCTGATTGCTGTTGCCTGGTAGGGGATCCAGACCTATCTGGCGTCCAACGCCCTGGTCCTGCTGGCACTCAAGATCTGGCCCGGTCTCGCGCCGTGGGCGCTGAAGTCCGAGCACGGGTTCGCCGGTCTGTCGACCCTGGGCTGGGCCGGCTTCATGATCATGTGGGTGGCCCAGGCCGTCGTGTTCTGGCGGGGAATGGAATCCATTCGCAAGTTCATCGACTTCTGCGGACCGGCCGTCTACGTGCTGATGTTCGCCCTGGCCGTCTATCTCGTGGTCAAGGCCGGCTGGAGCAACATCAATTTCAACCTGGCCGACGGCGGCCTGACCCTCACCGGGTGGGCCTGCGTCCCGGTGATCCTCTCGTCCATCGCGCTGGTCGTCTCCTACTTCTCCGGGCCGATGCTCAACTATGGCGACTTCGCCCGCTACGACAAGTCTTTCAGCGCGATCAAGCGGGGCAACCTGCTGGGTCTCCCGGTCAACTTCATCGTCTTCTCGGTGTTGGTCGTGGTCACCGCAGCCGCTACCCGGAATGTATTCGGCACCCTCATCACGGACCCGGTCGAAACCGTCGCCAAGCTCGATTCGGTGACCGCGGTATTGATCGACGCGCTGACGTTCATGATCGCGACCGTCGGGATCAACATCGTCGCCAACTTCATCTCACCTGCGTTCGATTTCTCGAACGTCAACCCGCAGCGCATCTCCTGGCGAATGGGCGGCATGATCGCCGCGGACGGTTCGGTGCTGATCACCCCGTGGAATCTCTACAACAACCCGAGCACCATCCACTACACGCTGGACATCCTCGGCTGTTTCATCGGGCCGCTCTACGGCGTGCTGATCGCCGACTACTACCTGATCAAGAAGCGCCGGGTGGTCGTCGACGATCTGTACACGCTCAGCCCGACGGGCCGCTACCACTACTACAAGGGCTACAACCCGGTGGCGATCACCGCGACCCTGGTCGGCGCCGTGGTCGGCGTCGTCATCGTGTTCGGGGCCTCCTCCGGGGTAGCCGCCTACACCTGGTTCATCTGTGCCGGCATCGGCTTCTCCCTGCACTACCTCGGTACCGCCGTCTACAAGAACTCGGTTTCCGTCGACGACCTCCCCGCCGCCGTCTGACCCCCTTTCGCATGGATCAAGTTCGCTGGCATGGGCGAAAGTGGCAACTTCTGTCACTCCTGTCCCAAATCGGGGAAGTTGATCCATGCGACCCGTTCTGGAGGCACCACCGTGCTGGTCAAGATCATCAATCCCAACACCACGATCTCGATGACGCAGCGCATCGGGGAGTGCGCACGGGCCGTCGCCGCGGTAGGCACCGAGATCTCCGCGGTGAGCCCATCGATGGGACCGGCGTCCATCGAAAGTCATTACGACGAAGCACTTTCCGTTCCAGGGTTGCTCGAGGAGATCGAGCGCGGGGAACGGGAGGGCGCCGACGGATACGTGATCGCCTGTTTCGGGGACCCTGGCCTCGACGCGGCCCGCGAGCTGGCCGTCGGCCCGGTGGTCGGGATCGCCGAAGCGGCGATGCACGCCGCGCCGTTCCTCGGCCGGGGGTTCAGCGTCGTCACGACCCTGGGCCGGACCACCGGCCGGGCGTGGGATCTGGCCGGCCGCTACGGGATGTCCAGGACCTGCCGGAACGTCCGGGCCTGCGAGATCCCCGTCCTGGAACTGGAGCAGCCCGGTTCGCGGGCCCGGGAGTTGATCACGCAGGAGTGTCGGCTGGCCCTGCTGGAGGACCGGTCCGACGTCATCGTGCTCGGGTGCGCCGGAATGGCCGACCTGACGGCGGAGATCAGCGCCACCCTCGGGGTACCGGTGGTCGACGGCGTTGCCGCGGCCACCAAGATGGTCGAATCGCTCGTCGCGATGGGCCTGCGGACCAGCGCCTGGTCCGAGTTTGCTCCGCCTCCGGCCAAGAAGTACGTCGGGCTGCTGAGCGAATTCGCGGTCCTCTGACGCGATTCCGCCGAGTAGAGCCACGACAGAGTCTTCCGGGTGAATCCTGGTCGTCATCACCGGGCAACATAGGGTCGATACCGTCCGGCTGGTCAGAGGTGAAGGCCCACCGCAGTGCCGGTGGGAGGTGGGCTGGCCCCACGTTCATCGGAGGGAGCGGCGGTGCCGGCAACGAGGCGAACTTCGCCGCTGATCGGCCGATTGCACTGCGATGCCGACACGCATTCCCAGGCGGCCATCCTGGCCGAGCTGCGGCGGGTGATCCTCGAAGGCGGCGTGCCACCGGGTACCCCGATCCCGGTGGACCAGGTGGCCGAGACGTTCGGGGTGAGTCGCATCCCGGTGCGGGAGTCACTGCGCACGCTGATCGGTGAGGGTCTGGTCGACCATCGTCCGCACGCCGGCTACCTGGTCGCCCAGCTCACCGTCGAGGAGTTCCAGGGCCTGTACACCGTCCGGGGGGTGCTGGAGAAAGCCGCGCTGTCCTGTGCCGTCGGCCAGGCCACGCGCCTGGACGACGAGGCCGCGATGGACGCCCTGACGGCTCTCGACAAGGCCATGCGCGACAACGACTACCGCGGTTACCACGTCCAGAGTCGGCGGTTCCATCTCGCCCTGGTGACGCCGTCGCGCATGCGCCCACTGCTGGGCATGCTGGAGTCGGCCTGGAACGTGACCGAACCGTTCCAACCGATGGCCCGGATCGAAGACGACCACCGACGCCTGCTGCACGCGGAGCACCGGGCGATGCTGGACCACTTCCTGGCGCGTGACGCGGAGGCGCTGCTGGCCGTCGCGAGCGTTCATCTGGATCACCTGGACACCTCGATCGCGGCGATGCCGGCCGGCCACGGTCTGTTCACCGAGTCCGAGCGAAGAACCGAGCCACCAGCCGCCGTCGGGTCGCACCGACCCGATGGGATGGACACCTGACATGGCCGGGCATCATCGTGGACGTCATGCGGTCGCGTTCGCCGATCCGCACAGCCACCCGGCGAAGGGGCGTGGTCCGATGGTCGGTGGTGCCTCTGCAGCGGGCCGGCACCGTGCCCCCGGCCAGGGCCCGACCCTAGCCGAGTTCAACGCAGACGCAGCGGTCGCCGCCGAGATCCTCGGCGCCTGCATGGACATCGCCCTGTGGGTCGCCCAGGTGTCGGCCGGCCGGCCGTTCGCCGATCTTGCGTCCCTGCGCAGAGCCGGGTCCGCCGCGGCCGCCGTCATCACCTGGGAGCAGGTGGCCGGCGCGCTGGACCGTCACCCGCGCATCGGGGAGCGCCGGGCTGCGGTGGCCGGCACCGGGACCGAGTCGGCCTGGTCCGGTGCCGAGCAGAGCGGGGTCGAGGTGACCCAGGCGCAGGCGCTGGCCGCCGGAAACGTGGCCTACGAGCAGCGCTTCGGGCACCTCTTCCTGATCTGCGCCGCCGGACTCTCCGGGGAGCAGATCCTGGCCGCCCTCGACCTCCGCCTCCGCAACGAGCCGGCGGTCGAGAAGCCGATCGTGATCCAAGAGCTCCGGAAGATCAGTGCACTGCGCCTGGCCAAGGCCGTGGTGTCGTGAGCCGACCGTGAGCATCGAGCGGATCAGTACCCACCTGCTCGACACGGGCGTCGGCCGACCGGCCGGCGGTGTCCCGGTCGTGCTGGAGCGGATCGCCTCCGACGGGAGCGGCGCCCGGGCCGGCCATGGTGTCACCGACGACGACGGACGGGTCGGGGCGCTCAACCCGACCAACCTGGAGCCGGGGGAGTACCGACTGATCTTCGACACCGCGAACTATTTCGCCTCGGTCCACGGCCAGGTGTTCTACCCGCGGATCACCGTCGACGTCCGGCTGCCGGACGGCCGCCCGCACTTCCACATCCCGGTGCTGGCCAGCACCTTCTCCTACACCACCTACCTCGGGAGTTGAGTCATGGCGATCGTCCTCGGTGCCAACCGCTACGGGAAGGCCGAAGTCCGGCTGGTCCACGTCGAACGGTCGACGTCGGTCCACGTGATCACCGACATCAACGTCACCAGTCAGCTGATCGGCGACTTCTCCGACACCCACCTGACGGGTGCCAACGACAAGGTGATCGCCACCGACACGCAGAAGAACACCGCGTACGCGCTCGCCCGCACCGGTGGGATCAGCAGCATCGAGGAGTACGGACTGCGGTTGGCCCGGAACTACGTCGGCACCTACCCCTACGTCACGGGGGCCCGGATGGAGATCGAGCAGTACGCCTGGGATCGCATCGACACCGCCGGCGGCCCGCACGACCATTCGTTCGTCAAGGGATCCGGTGCGGTCCGGAATGCGCTGGTGCGCAAGGACGGTGACGCCGAGACGGTCTTCGCCGGCGTCACCGGACTGGTGGTGCTCAAGACCACGGGCAGCGAGTTCCACGGGTTCCCGCAGGTGCCCTACACCGCGCTGGTCGAGACCGACGACCGGGTGATGGCCACCTCGGTCAGCGCGCGCTGGGTCTACAACACGGTGGAGGGTCTCGACTGGAATGCGATCTTCGAGTCGGTGAGGTCCACGCTGCTCGAACAGTTCGCCGTGGTGCACAGCCTCTCGCTGCAGCAGACGTTGTTCACCATGGCCAGGACGGTGCTCGAGACACATCCCGAGATCGCCGAGATCCGGTTGTCCATGCCGAACATCCATCACTTCGTCGTCGACCTGACGAAGTGGGACCTGGACAACCCGAACCAGGTGTTCCACGCGGCCGACCGGCCCTACGGACTGATCGAGGCGTCGGTGGTGCGCGACGATGCCCCGGTGCCGGCCGGCACCTGGGACGGGGTCGCCGGGTTCGTGTAGCGGGGCCGTGCCGGGCGCCGACCCGGTGTCCGGCCCCGACGTTGCCCAGCGAATGGTTCACTGCCCTGATGGTTCACTGCCCTGATGGTCCACCACTGCATGGAGGAGTTCTGTGAGCATCTCGATCGTGGCCGGCGCACCCGAGGTGGCCGGCCTGAGCGGCGTCCTCACCCCGGAAGCACTGGATTTCCTGGCCGCATTGCAGGGGAAGTTCGGGCCGCGCCGCATGGAACTCCTCGAACTGCGCGCCACCCGCCGGGACGCGGTCTCTGCGGGTGCGATGCCGGACTTCCTCCCGGAGACCGCATCGGTGCGCTCGGGTGACTGGAAGGTGGCCCCCGCACCGGCCTATCTCGCAGACCGCCGCGTGGAGATCACCGGCCCGACCGACCGCAAGATGACGATCAACGCGCTGAACTCCGGAGCCAAGGTCTGGCTCGCCGACCTGGAGGATGCGAACACCCCGCACTGGGAGAACGTGATCGACGGCCAGATCAACCTGGCCGACGCCATCCGCGGGACGATCACCCTGGAACAGTCGGGGAAGTCGTACGCGTTGTCCGACGGCCCGCATGCGGTGATCGTGATGCGCCCCCGGGGCTGGCACCTGCCGGAGAAGCATCTGAGCCTGGACGGTGCGCCCCTGTCGGGATCGCTCGTCGACTTCGGGCTGTACTTCTTCCACAACGCCGCCGAGCTGCTCTCCCGGGGCCTCGGCCCGGCCTTCTACCTGCCCAAGATGGAGTCCCACCTCGAGGCCCGCCTGTGGGCCGAGGTCTTCGCCTTCTCCGAGCAGTACTGCGACATCCCGGCCGGCAGCATCAGGGTCACGATGCTGATCGAGACCATCTGGGCCGCCTTCGAGATGGACGAGTTCCTCTACGAACTGCGCGACTACGCCTCGGGGCTGAACGCCGGCCGCTGGGACTATCTCTTCTCGGTGATCAAGACTTTCCGGGACGCCGGCCCCGACTTCGTGCTGCCCGATCGCAACACGATCACGATGGCGGCGCCCTTCATGACGGCCTACTCCGATCTGCTGGTGGCCACCTGCCATCGGCGCGGCGCCTACGCCATCGGCGGGATGGCCGCGTTCATCCCCTCGAAGGATCCGGTGGCCAACGAGATCGCCTACGCCAAGGTGCGTGCCGACAAGACCAGGGAGGCCGGCGCCGGATACGAGGGGTCCTGGGTGGCCCACCCGGGCCTGGTGCCGCTCTGCACGGAGATCTTCGACGCGGCACTGGGCGACGGGGTCGATCAATCGGACCAGGGGATGGACGCCTCGGTGGCCGCGTCCGATCTGCTGGATTTCGCCTCGCTCCAGGTCGACGGCGTGCCGCCGGTGACCGAGGCCGGTCTGCGGAGCAACATCTCGGTAGCACTGGAGTACGTTGTGACCTGGTTGTCGGGGCGAGGCGCGGTGGCGATCGCCAACTTGATGGAAGATGCTGCCACTGCAGAGATCTCGCGTTCCCAGGTGTGGCAGTGGCGGCAGGCCAGGACGATGCTGGACACCGGTCGGGTGGTGACCCCGGCGTTGATCACGCAGATCGTCGACGAGGCCACCGAAACCCTGGCCGATGCCTGGGCGGAGGTTCCGCACGGTCGGAATCTGCTGGCCGATGCCCGCAACCTGCTGGTCGACCTGACGACGCAGAGGAACTACGTCGACTTCCTGACGACCCGGGCCTATGAACTCATCCCCTGAGACCGGGGTCCTCGGCCCTGAGCTGTTGCGGCACTGGGACGAGATGCTGACGCCGGACGACACCTCCTACGCCGCCGCCTATCCCGGGCCGCCCGCCCCGGGAACGGTGCACACCGTATATCTCCCGGTGCCTGGCTTCGTCGAGGGAGTGGTGCAGGCGTGGGGTGGGCGTGCACGGGCGGCGGTGGCGGAGTTCCCTGCGCAGTGGCACACCGTGCTGTCGCTGCTCAGCGACTCACCCGACGAGCTGGGCTCGCTGACCCTCGCCAAGCTCGAACGCGAACCGGTCGAGGACCTCCGGATCGACTTCGAGGACGGTTTCCGCGCACACCGCGGGACTCCCGCCGACGACCTGGAGGAGGACGGCCATGCGATCAGGGCCGCCGCCGTCGTCCGGCGATCGCAGATGCCCCGGTCGTGGGGCGTCCGGATCAGGTGCCTGGCCGGCGCCACCCGTCGTCGGGGGCTGCGGACGCTGGACCTGTTCCTCGCCGAGCTGCTCTCGCACGGGCCGATGCCCGCCGGATTCGTGATCACCCTGCCCAAGGTCACGTCGCTGGCCCAGATCGAGGTGTTCTGCGCGGTGCTGTCGCAACTGGAGGCCGCGCACGGACTGCCCGCCGGCTCGCTGCGCTTCGAGATCCAGGTGGAAACACCGCAGACCGTGCTCGGCTCCGACGGCACCGTGCCGGTCGGCCGGATGATCCACGCCGCCGGCGGGCGCGTCTCCGGGCTGCACTTCGGGACCTACGACTACACCGCCAGCCTGGGGATCCTGGGCGCGCACCAGAACCTCCGTCATCCGGTCGCCGACTTCGCCAAGGGTCTGATGATGCTGGCCGCCGCCGAGACCGGGGTCCGGGTGTCGGACGGCTCCGACAACAAGGTGCCGACCGGCGACGCGCAGACCGTCGGCCTTCGCTGGCAGGTGCACGCCGAGGGGGTGACGCGAGCCCTGCGGCAAGGCATCTTCCAGGGCTGGGACCTGCACCCCGCTCAACTCCCCACTCGCTTCGCCGCCACCTTCGCGTTCTTCCGGGACGGATGGTCCGAGGCTGCCGAGCGGCTCGGTGACTACCACCGTCAGGTGCCCGGTGCCGGTGGCGTCCTCGACGAGCCGGCCACCGCGTTCGCGTTGGCCCGCCACCTCGCGGCCGCGCTGGCCTGCGGGGCCGTGCAGCAGGCCGAGATCGGGACCGTGGCCGGGATCGGGGATGATGTCGTCCGGCGGTACCTCGTCCGTGGGGCGCCGCCCGGGGTGCTGACATGATCTGCTGCAGTGGCGCACCGACCTCGCGCCGTTCCGTCGACCTCTCCGGGAGCACGCCATGCATCTGACACCAGCGGACACCGAGAAGCTGCTGTTGTCGGTGGCCGGTATGGTCGCCCGCGACCGGCTCGACCGCGGCGTCAAGCTGAACTATCCGGAAACCGTTGCGCTGCTGACCACCTGGGTGATCGAACGGGCCAGGGATGGCCGAACCGTCGAGGACCTGATGGCGGCCGGCCGGCAGGTGTTGGCCCGCGAACAGGTGATGGACGGCGTCGCGGAGATGCTGCCGGACGTCCAGGTCGAGGCCACCTTCCCCGACGGTCGCAAGCTCGTCACCATCCGCCAGCCGATCGCATAGGGGTCCAGCTCATGTCTGCTTCGTCCGACGGTCCCGGGGCCGTCCGCACCGCACCGGGCAGCATCGTGCTGAACGGCGACCGGACGGGCTCCGAGCGCATCGACCTGCACATCGTGAACACCGGTGACCGGCCGATCCAGATCGGATCGCACCTGCACCTGCCGGACGCGAACACCGCCCTGGAATTCGATCGTGCTGCGGCACACGGCTTCCGGCTGGACATCCCGTCCGGCACCTCACGGCGGTTCGAGCCAGGCGCATCCAGAGACGTTGCTGCGGTGGCGTTCAAGGGTCTGCGCAGGATTCCCGGTCTCCAGATCAAGAGTGACGGCGGTGCCCTCTGATGGTGGAGATCTCCCGCGCCGAGTACGCCGCGCTCTACGGCCCGACGGTCGGCGACCAGGTGCGCCTGGGTGACACCGATCTGTGGATCGAGATCGAGAAGGACTACACCGCAGGCGGTGAGGAAGCTGTCTTCGGTGGGGGCAAGTCCATCCGCGAGTCGATGGCGCAGGGCCTGACGACGCGGGCCCAGGGCGCGCCCGACACCGTCATCACCAACGCGATCGTGCTGGACCACTGGGGCATCGTCCGGGCCGACGTCGGCATCCGCGACGGCCGGATCGTAGCGCTGGGACGCTCCGGGAACTCGGACGTCGCGGACGGTGTCCACCCGGATCTGCAGATCGGGCCCTCCACCGACGTCATCTCCGGCGAGGGGAAGATCCTGACCGCCGGCGGTTTCGACTCGCACGTCCACCTGCTCTCGCCCTCGCAGATCCACGAGGCCCTGGCCACCGGCCTGACCACCATCGGCGGCGGCGGCACCGGCCCGAGCGAGGGGACGAAGGCGACCACCGTCACGCCCGGAGCGTGGCACCTGGAGAAGATGCACCGGGCGATGGATGCGTTGCCCGTCAACGTGTTGCTGCTGGGCAAGGGCAACACCGTGTCCATGGAGGCGCTGGCCGAGCAGGCGCTGGGCGGCGCCGGCGGCTACAAGGTGCACGAGGACTGGGGCTCCACGCCGGCCGCCATCGACGCTGCGCTCCGCGGGGCGCAGGAGTGGGGCCTGCAGGTTGCCCTGCACAGTGATTCGCTCAACGAGGCGGGCTACGTCCAATCGACGATCGACGCGATCGCCGGTCGCGCCCTGTCGGCCTTCCACGTCGAAGGAGCGGGCGGCGGGCACTCGCCGGACATCCTCAAGCTGGCCGGGCTGCCGATGGTCCTGCCGGGTTCCACCAACCCGACGCTGCCGCACACCGTCAACACGGTCGCCGAGCACCTGGACATGCTGATGGTCTGCCATCATCTGAACCCCGCTGTGCCAGAGGATCTCGCCTTCGCCGAATCCCGGATCAGGGCGACGACCATCGCCGCCGAGGACGTCCTGCACGACATGGGCGCCATCTCGCTGACGTCCTCGGACGCACAGGCGATGGGCCGGATCGGCGAGGTCGTCACCCGCACCTGGCAGGTCGCGCACGTGATGAAGCTGCGACGCGGTGACATCGGCGGCTCCATGCCGGCCGACAACTTCCGGGCCCGGCGGTACATCGCGAAATACACCATCAACCCGGCGATCTCGCACGGGGTTGATCACGAGATCGGCAGCATCGAGGCCGGCAAGCTCGCCGACCTCGTGCTGTGGGAGCCGAAGTTCTTCGGCGTCCGTCCGGCCATCGTCATCAAGGGCGGGGCGATCGTCTGGGGTGCGCTCGGTGATCCGAACGCCTCGATCCCGACGCCGCAGCCGGTGCTGATGCGGCCGTCGTTCGGGGATGCGATCGGAGCCGAGTCGTCGATGTCCTTCGTGGCCCCGGCGGCTCTGCAGGACGGGTTGGCGGCCCGTCTCGGGTTGAAGCGATCGCTCGTCGCGGTCAGGCCCACCCGCGAGGTGGGCAAGGCGCAGATGATCAACAACGACGTGCTCCCGGTGATCGACATCAACCCCGAGACGTTCGCGATCAGGATCGACGGGGAGCCCGTCGAACCCGCCCCCGCCTCCGTCCTGCCCCTCGCCCAGCTCTACTCGATGTTCTGATGGCCGGCCCGATGACCGCTCGCCGCCCCGCCCGCCCCTGCCGCCCCGCCCGCCCCGCCCGCCCCTGCCGCGCTTATCAACTTCGCCCGCGCTCATGAACTTGACGCGTTTGGGACGGATGTGACAGAAATCGACGGGTTGATAAGCGCGGCTACCGGCCTCAGCGCGGTGACCGGCCTCAGCGCGGCTACCGGCCCCGGCGCGGTGACCGGCCTCAGCGCGGCCACCGGCCCCGGCGCGGGCCGCTCCGAGCTGATGCTCATGCTGCTGTCGGACGCCCGTCTGCCGACCGGCGCACACACCCAGTCGGCCGGTCTGGAGCCGGCGATCAACGGCGGCATGCCGGCGCGTGACGTACCCCGCTACATCACCGCCCGGCTGCGGACGGTGACCAGGGTCGAGGCGGGCGCGGCGGTGGTGGCCAGGCACCTGTCGTCGGGTCCCGATCCCGGCACGGGGCTGGCCCTGGTCGATCTGGCCTGGCGGGCCAGGACCATCAGTCCGGCGCTCCGGGAGACGTCCGCACTACTGGGTCGGGGGTACGGCCGGCTGGTCGGCCGGCTGTGGCCGGAGCATCCCGCAGTGGTTGCGCTGCAGGCGATCCGATTGCCCTGCCGGGCTGTGGTCCTCGGGGTGGCCGCGGCCTGCACCGGGTTGGCACCGATGCAGCTGGGCAGGCTGATCGGCTACGACGAGGCGCAGACGATCGCGGCCGCAGCCTTGAAGATCGCGCCGCTGGATCCGGTGGACGCCACCGCCTGGGTGATCGGGGTGCAGGACGACATCGAGAGGATGGCCGGTTCCGTCGCCGGCCTGACGGAACCCGACGAGATCCCCGCGTTCGGTGCGCCCCTGATCGAGCAGTGGGCCGAGATCCATTCCACCACCACCCAGAGGTTGTTCCGTGCCTGACATCCACCCGAATTCCGGGGACCACCCCTCCACCTCCGTCCACCCCGATTCCCGCGCGCTGAGGCTCGGGATCGCCGGACCCGTCGGTACCGGGAAGTCGTCCCTGATCGCGATGATCTGTCGTGAGCTGAACACCGAACTGAGCCTCGGTGTCATCACCAACGACATCTACACCGACGAGGACGCCCGGTACCTGCGGTCGGCCGGGGTGCTGGACCCCGAGCGCATTCGCGCAGTGGAGACCGGCGCCTGCCCGCACACGGCGATCCGGGACGACGTCACGGCGAACCTGCTCGCCGTCGAAGACCTGGAAGCCGACTTCGCGCCGCTGGACGTGGTGCTGGTCGAATCAGGGGGCGACAATCTGACGGCGACCTTCTCGCCGGCGCTGGTCGACGCGCAGATCTTCGTGCTCGACGTGGCCGGCGGCGGGGATGTCGCCCGCAAGGGTGGTCCGGGGATCGGACGCGCGGATCTGCTGGTGGTCAACAAGACCGACCTCGGTCCGCACGTCGGGGTCGATGTGCGGCAGATGGTCGCCGACGGCATGAAGGCCCGTGACGGTCGGCCGGTGCTGGCCCTGTCGCGCCACGATCGCGAGTCGATCGACGGATTGATGGCCTGGGTACGAGAGCTGTTGGTCGCGTTCAGATCCGGTCGCCACGTGGCCGTCGACCCCGGTCCGATGGCCCCGCACAGCCACGCCGAGGCGGGCGGCACCGCCGTGCTCCACGTTCACGGGGGAGCAGGACCGCACAGTCACGTCCACCCGCTCTCGTGACGCGCGTGGCCGTCCGGGTCGACGGGGGAAGAGCCAGACTCGAACTCATCGGCGGCAATCTGGCTCCCCGTCTGATCAGCGCCGATGACGGCGGCGCCAAGGTCGCACTGGTCGCGACCTCGGCACTGTTGCTGGGTGGTGACGCGGTTGATCTGGAGTTGCGGGTCGGGGCGGGCGCGTGGCTGGAGATCGTCGAGACGGCAGGCACTGTCGCCTACGACGCAGAGGGAGAGCAATCACGGTGGAACGTCAGGGCGGTCGTCGAAGCGGGTGGTCTGCTGCTCTGGCACGGCGAACCGCTGGTGATATCCGACGGCGCGAACACCCTGCGCAGCAGCAGGTATGCCCTTGGCGATGAAGCCGTCGTCTGCGTCAGGGAGACGGTGGTGCTGGGTCGCTCCGGCGAACGAGGTGGCGCGCTGCGGGTGCAGAATCAGGTAGCCGTCGGCGGGACCTCCGTGCTGGCCGAGGATCTGGACCTCTCCTCTTGCGAGAGCCGCGAACTCCCCGGGATTCTCGGCAGGGCCTCCGTCGTCGATACCGTGACCCTGATCGGGACGGTGCCCCCCGGGTTTCCGCCGTTGTTCGCGGGGAGCCTCTTCCGCCTCGGCGGCGGTGCGGGGACGATCGGGCGGGTCCTGCGGACCGATCTGGCCGGCTCGCCCGCACGGGCCTGGTGGTCCTCCTGGAGTGCGGCAGCGAGGGATGTCCATGCGGCCCGCCGGGCCGTCGGAATCAGCGGTCGGGGGTGAGGACGCTGGCGGCGCGGCGGCGCGGGGCGAAGGCCGGAGCGAGCAGGACCAGCACCGCAGTCAGCGCCAGCGGAACGACGTAGCCCCAGCGCAGGGAACCGGCAGAGCTGACCAACCCGGTGAGCACGCCGCCGAGCACGAATCCGAGATAGTTGAACTGATTCAGCCTGGCCACCAGCGCATCGGCCCGCCGCCGGCGTTGCTCCGGAGTCCCGTCACCGGCCAGCACCCCGGCGGCCGAGAAGGTCAGTGGCGCCACCACCGCCAGTCCCGCTCCCAGCACCGCGAACCCGACGATGGCCAAGGTCGGCCCGGGGGCGAGCACGACCAGCAGCAATCCGGCGGTGCCGATGCCCGCGGCCATCCGCACGACGCCGACGGCGCCGGTTCGCCGCACCAGGAAGTCCCCGGCCAGCCGGGAGATCAGGCTGGTGGCCTGGTACCCGCCGTAGGCCAGCGGCGCCAGCCGTGCGGAGGCGCCCAGCCCGTCGCGCAGATAGATGGTCGACCATGACGCCGCCGCCGAATCGGCCACGTAGAACAACACCAGTGCCGCGCCGAGCATCACCAGCGGGCGCCAGGGCATGGCAGCCTCCCGGTCGGCGGAGTCCTCGGCCCCGGAGTGCGGGTCGTCCGCGGCCGTCAGATAGGGCGCCAGCGCGATCAGTCCGACGACGACGGCGATGGGTACGAACGACTCGGCCGGCGTCCAGGAGTTCGTGAGCGAGGTGTAGACGGCGCCGACGATGCCGCCGGCCGACCAGGCGGCGTGGAAGGACGTGAGAATGGAGCGGCCGTAACGGGCCTCGAGCGCAACGGCCTGCATGTTCTCGGAGGCGTCCACCGTCCCCAGGCCGAGTCCGTACACGGCGACGCCGGCCAGGAAGACCGGCAGCGAGCCGGCCGTCCCGGTGATCGTCAGGCCGACGGCGGCGAGGAGCAAGGCCGCGCGCAGGGTCACGGCACTGCCCCGGTGGGATGCGAAGCTGCCCGCCACCGTCGATCCGACCCCGGCCAGGACGGCCACCCCGAACATCACGCCGGTGACGGCCAGATCGTCGAGACCGTGCTGGTCCTTGAACGCCGGAAGGTGGGTCAGCACCACCGCAAAGCCGATGCCCTGAGCGAAGAACGCTGCCGCGACACCCGCCCTTGGATAGCTCAGCCGCTCCATCGGCCCACTATCCACACTCGTCGGTGTGCCCGTCAAGGATTCGCGGCGGTCATCTTGGTCAGCTGACCAAGATTGTTTCCGGAAACGCTTGACGGGCCCGGGACCTCGCGATCAGAGTGGAGCCGTGCCCAGGATGTCCGTCACCCAGCGGCGGGAACTACTACTGGCGGCGGCCTGGAGAGTGCTGGTCAGAGACGGATTCGCCGCCGCGACCACCAGGGCCGTCTGCCGCGAGGCGGGGATGAAGCAGGGCGTCTTCCACTACTGCTTCACCAACCGGGACGAGTTGATGCGCGAAGTGGCGGCAGGCCTGCTCGCCGCGCAGGTGTCCGCATCGATCGGCGCCGTCGGTCCCGGCGGGACCATGGCCGAATCGGTGATCAACGCGTTCACGGTCTACTGGGACACCGTCGAAGCCGATCCGGGTCTGCACCAGGTGCTCTACGAGATCACCACCTCGGTGCTGCGGGATCGGCGGGCCTCGGACATCGCCCGGTTCCAATATGGTCGATACCTGGACGGTGTCCTGCGAAGCCTGGTGCAGATCGCGGAGATTCGGCACATCACCTGGGACATCCCGGAGGAGACGCTGGCACGTCAGGTGGTCACCGTCCTCGACGGCCTGACGCTGCACTACCTGGTCGACCGCGACAGCGGCGCTGCCCGAGCAGCCCTGCACGCCTTCGCCGTCGATTTTGCCGGCCACGCCAGACCTGATCCCGACCGGGCCGACGATCACGGGCCCGCTCGGGGGACCACCGACCACGAACATCGGCTTCTGAGGCACGGATGAGCATCGACGACCTGCGCACGGCCACGGCTGCCCTCGACCCGCCGTTCGGCGTGATCGACGAGGCGGCGCTGGCGGCCAACGCCGCCGATCTGGTGCGCCGAGCGGCCGGAAAACCCATCAGGCTGGCCAGCAAATCGGTCCGGGTGCGGCAGGTCCTGGCCGACACGTTGGCCCGGCCCGGATTTGCGGGCCTGCTCTGCTACACGTTGCCCGAGGCGCTCTGGTTGCACAGCAATGGTTTCCGTGATCTGGTGATCGGCTATCCGACCGTGCACCGTGGGGGTATCGCCTCGCTGGCCGCAGATCCGGCCGCGGCCGCCGAGATCACCCTGATGGTCGACGATCCCGCTCAGCTCGATCTGATCGACGCGGTCCGTCCGCCCGGACGGCGCGAGAGGATCCGGGTCTGCCTGGAGCTCGACGCCGGCTATCGGAGGGGCCCGTTCCGGGCGGGAGCACTGCGGTCGCCGATCCGGACACCAGGAGCGGCAGCTGCTTTCGCTCGCATGGTCGCATCACGCCGTGGATTCGCCCTGGTCGGGATGATGGCCTACGAGGGGCAGATCGCCGGCGTCGGGAACGTGGGTCCTGGGCTGCGGCCCAGGCTCGTCCGCATGATGCAGAAGCGTTCCGCCGTCGAACTTGCCGAGCGGCGTGCGGCCGTGGTGGTGGCCGTCCGCGAGGTCGCCGATCTGGAATTCGTCAACGGCGGGGGAACGGGGTCGTTGGAGACGACGACCCTCGAGGACGGTGTCACCGAACTGGCCGCCGGTTCCGGACTGTTCGGGCCGGGATTGTTCGATCACTACCGGGCCTTCCAGCCCGCGCATGCCGCCTACTTCGTGATGTCGTTGGTGCGCAGACCTACTCGGTCGGTGGCCACCATGCTCGGCGGCGGATGGATCGCCTCCGGGCCACCCGGCACCGATCGACAGCCGGTGATCGCCGATCCGCCCGGACTCGAGTACGTCGACGTCGAGGGTGCGGGCGAGGTGCAGACCCCCTTGCGCGGCCGGGCCGCGAGACGGTTGCGGATCGGGGACCAGATCTGGCTCCGGCACGCCAAAGCCGGGGAGGCCGCCGAACACCTCGAGGAATTCCACTGCGTGACCGGCGACCGGGTGACCTCGGTCGCGCCGACGTATCGCGGCGAGGGCAAGGTCTTCCTGTGACGGTCGAACGCTGGCGGAACTGGGGCCGGAACGTCGTGGTCGACCCCCATCATGTCGAGATGCCACGCGACGAGGAAGAAGTCGTGGATCTACTGGCCAGAGCCGAACGGGAAGGTCTGTCGGTGCGGCCCGTCGGTGCCGGTCACTCCTTCGCCCCGATCGCCGAGACCAGGGGCGTCACCGTCCGTCTCGACCGGTTGTCCGGACTCCGGTGGGTGGATCCGAAAGGCACCGTGGTCTGCGTCCGCGCCGGTACCCGCCTGCGCGACCTGACGTCGTTGCTGGCCGCCCATGGTCTGGCGCTGGAGAACATGGGCGACATCGACACCCAGACGCTGGCGGGGGCGATCTCCACCGGCACGCACGGCACCGGAGCGGATTTGACCGGTCTGGCCGGCCAGGTGCGAGGTCTGCGGCTGGTGCTGGCGGACGGGTCGGTGGCGGACTGCTCGGAGGTTGAGCGGCCGGAGTTGTTCCAGGCGGCCAGGATCGGCCTGGGAGCGTTCGGCGTGCTGACCGAGATCACGCTGAAGTGTGTGCCGTCCTTCCGGCTCGCGGCGGACGAGCACCCTGAACCGCTGTCGCAGGTCCTGGAAAACTTCGACGAGATCAGTTCCAGCGCAGAGCATGTCGAGTTCTACTGGTTTCCGCACACGACGACCGCCCTGGTGAAGTCGAACCGCCGGGTGCCTCCCGATGCGCCCGGCCGACCGCTGCCCCGCTGGCGGACGATCCTGGACGACGAGGTGGTGTCCAATGGCGTCTTCGGGCTGGCCTGTGCCGCCGAATGGATTGCCCCGCCGGTAGTTCCGTTCGTCAATCGGGCGGCCGCGAAGCTCGTCAGCGTGCGGGAGTTCACCGACGACTCCGCGGCGGTGTTCACCTCGCCCCGCCGGGTTCGATTCCGCGAGATGGAGTACGCGATCGATCGGGCTGCGGTACCCGGGGCGATCGGGGCGATCCGTGATCTGATCGCCGGAGCGGGCTGGCGGATATCCTTCCCGCTGGAGATCAGAACTGCTGCGGCGGATGATGTCTGGCCCTCCACGGCCTACCGGAGACCAACGGCTTACATTGCCGTGCACCGCTATTTCCGGGAGCCGTACGCGGAGTACTTCCTGGCGGTCCAGGACATCCTGCTCCAGTACGGTGGCCGGCCGCACTGGGGCAAGCTGCACACCCTGGGTGCTGATCGGCTCCGCGGGAGATATCCGCGTTTCGACGACGTCGTGGCCGTCCGGGACGAGGTCGACCCCGGACGCCGCTTTCGCAACGACTACCTGGACCGGGTTCTGGGGAGCTGATCCCTCCCGCCCGGGTCGTCACCGGCCGGCACCGCAGGGTGGGATGATGGGGCGGTGCTCGTCCCCTCGCTCATCACCCAGGCCCCCCGGATGGTCGTCACCGACATGGACGGCACGTTGCTCGACTCCGACGGCCGGCGCGTGAGCGCTCGCAACGCGGCGGCCCTTCGCCGGGCGGGTGAAGCCGGCGCGCGGGTCGTCATCGCCACCGGCCGCCCGGTGATCTGGCTGGGTCCTGTCATCGAGGCCGGCTTCACCGGGACTGCTGTCTGCATGAACGGCGCGGTCACCTACGACATCGGAGCCGGCGAGATCATCTCCAGTGCACCGCTGCTCCCGACCGCCATGCAGGCCCTCGTGCTGGTGCTGTCCGAGATCGCGGACATCTCACTGGCGGTCGAGCGGCTGGGCACCTCCCAGCACGACTTCTGGGCCGAGCACACCTACAGCCACCCCTGGGTGGTCGGCGACTACCAGGCGCTGGACCGTGCGGCGCTGCTGGCGGAGCCGGCCGGAAAGTTGTTGATCCGCGGCACGAGTGACTCGCTCACGCTGGCGCGGGCGGCACAGCGCAGTGCCGAGGAGGCCGGCGTCGGCGATCAGTTGTCGATCACCTACTCCACCGACGACGGCCTGATCGAGGTCGCCGCGGCCGGCGTCAACAAGGGTTTTGCGCTGGCCCGACTCGCCGAGCAGTGGGGAATCGACGCCGCCGACACCATCGCGTTCGGGGACATGCCCAACGACCTCGAGATGCTGGCCTGGGCCGGTCATGGGGTCGCGATGGCCAACGCCCACCCGGAGGTCACCGCGATCGCGAGCGAGATCGCCCCGCACCACGGCGACGACGGGGTGGCCGCCGTCCTCGAACGGTGGTTCTGATCGGTCGCAGCCGTCTCGTCATGCCTCCACGTGATTCCCTCGTCGGCCACTCCTGGTAGCTTGGCCGCGGTCAGTCCGGCGGCCCGAGCATTCGGGTCCGCCGAACAGAACTACGGCCCAGACCCGGCCCTCCACATCGCCCGAGGCCCCGTCAACCGCCGAGGTACCGATTGAAGGCCTTGGCCATCGAGGAATGCTTGCCGGTCCGCGTCTCACGGCGATCGGCCGAAACCATCACCCGCAGACCGGTGTTGATACCGAGGTAGCGCAGCGGTTCCGGCTCCCACTTGCGCGAACGGTGGCCCACCCAGGGCAGCGTGATCAGGTCCGAGTCCGTGCCGGTGATCAGGTCGGTCAATGTCCGGCCGGCCAGGTTCGAGGTGGTGACACCGTCCCCGACATATCCTCCGCCCCAGGCGAAGCCGGTGTCGCGGTCGAGGCCGACGCCGGCGTGCCAGTCACGCGGAACGCCGAGCGGGCCACCCCAGGAATGGGTGAACCGCACCCCTGCCAGCACGGGGAACATGTCGATCAGGTTGTGCCGCAGCGATTCGAAGACGGCCGGTTCCCGGTCGAACCGGGCAGCGGTGGTCGAGCCGAAGTGATACGGCGCCCCGCGACCGCCGAACACGATGCGGCCGTCGGAGCTCCGCTGGCCGTAGCAGATCAGGTGCCGATGGTCGGCGAAGGTCGGTCGATGGGCCAGACCGACTGCGGTCAGGGTCTTCTCGTCCAGTGGTTCGGTCGCCACGATCAGCGAGTAGAGCGGTGCGAGCTCCCGTCGGGCCCCGCGCAGCGCTGAGGTGTAGCCCTCGGTTGCCCTGACGACGACATCTGCCGTCACGATGCCCTCATCGGTGACGACCCGGTGCGGCCGGATCTCCCGCACGGCGGTGCCCTCGTACAGCTCCGCGCCGCGATCCACGACCAGCCTGGCCAGTCCGCGGACCAGGGCGCCCGGATCGATGGTGGCGCAGTGTGGAGTGAAGGTGGAGCCGAGAACCCCTGCAGCGCCCACCATCTGCTGGGTCTCGGTGGCCGACAGCAGGCGCAGGTCCGCGTCGGAGTCGCCCCAGGAATGCGCGTGCTCGACCTCCGCCTCGGCTCGTTCCAGTTGTACCTTCGAGCGGGCGAAGGCGATGGACCCGCCACGCTCCCAACCGCAGTCGAGGCCCTCGGCCGCGACCACGGAGCCGACCTCGTCGAGACCGGCCCGCATGGCGGCCTTCATGGCCAGGGCCGGGGCCCGTCCATGACGGCGGGCGATCTTCTCCCAGGACGCCGGGAACAGATCGGAGCACCAGCCGCCGTTGCGTCCGGAGGCCCCGAATCCGGCGATCTCCTTTTCCACCACGGCGATCCGCAGGTTCGGATCGGCGCGCTGCAGGTAGTAGGCGGTCCACAGTCCGGTGAATCCGGCGCCGACGATCGCGATGTCGACCGACCGGTCTCCGGGCAACCCGGGACGCCGCGTCAGTGGGTCGTCGACGCGGTCGAGCCACAGGCTCAGTCCTCGGTAGTCGGACGCCCAGGCCTGGCCGGACGGGTTCTGCGGCAAGACGGACGCACCTCCCTCGGTCGCGCTGATCAACATCGTCGGCGCTCATGAACGTGGCGAAAATGTGACTGGTGGTACAGAAGTCGACGACTTCGTCAGCGCGGGCGAAGTTGATAAGCGCGGCAGGGGGGTCAGCGGGTCGGGGGGTCAGCGGGGTCAGGGGGCAGGGGCCGGGGGGACTGTTCGTCCGCGCAGGTTGATCCGCGCAGGGGGCAGGGGGCGGGCGGGTCAGATACGGTTCCAGGCCTCGGTCAGGACGATGCGGAGCTTCTGCTCGATCTCGTCGAACTCGGTCTGGCCGCAGATCAGCGGCGGGGCGACCTGGACGACGGGGTCGCCGCGGTCGTCGGCACGGCAGTAGAGTCCGTTGGCGAACAGTGCGCCGGACACGTAGCCGCGCAGTACCCGCTCGCACTCGTCGGCGTCGAACGTCTCCTTCGTCGCCTTGTCCTTGACCAGCTCGATCCCGTAGAAGTACCCGTCACCGCGGACGTTCCCGACGATCGGCAGGTCGTAGAGCTTCTCGAGCGTCGAGCGGAACGCGTTCTCGTGACGTAACACGTTGCCCAGCAGGTCTTCCCGCTCGAACAGATCCAGGTTGGCCAGCGCCACAGCACACGACACCGGGTGCCCGCCGAAGGTGTAGCCGTGGGCGAAGGACACGCCCTCCTTGCCGAACGGCTCGTAGATCCGGTCGGAGATGATCGCACAGCCCAACGGCGAGTAACCGGACGTCAGACCCTTGGCGGTGGTGATGATGTCGGGCTGGTAGCCGAACTTCTGGGCACCGAACATGGTGCCGAGCCGGCCGTAGGCGCAGATCACCTCGTCCGAGATCAGCAGGACGTCGTACTCGTCGCAGATCTCGCGGACCCGGTCGAAGTATCCGGGCGGCGGCGGGAAGCAGCCGCCGGCGTTCTGCACCGGCTCCAGGAACACGGCGGCGACGGTCGCCGGACCCTCGGCGAGGATGGCCTCCTCGATCCGGTTGGCGGCCCACAGCCCGAACAGCTTCTCGTCGTCCGCGACGAACTCCGGTGCCCGGTAGAAGTTGGTGTTCGGCACCCGGAAGGTCCCTGGCACCAACGGTTCGAAGGCTTCCTTGAACGGCGGGATACCGGTGATCGAGAGCGCACCGGCGGTGGTGCCGTGGTAGGCGATGGCGCGCGAGATCACCTTGTGCTTCCCCGGTTTCCCGGTCAGCTTGTAGTACTGCTTGGCGACCTTCCAGGCCGTCTCGACCGATTCGCCGCCGCCGGAGGAGAAGAAGACCTTGTTGAGGTCACCGGGCGCGAGGGCGGCCAGCCGGTCGGCGAGTTCGATGGCGGTGGGGTGGGCGTAGGACCAGATCGGGAAGAAGGCGAGCTTGCGGGCCTGGTCGTAGGCCGCGCGCGCCAGTTCCTCGCGGCCGTGCCCGGCCTGCACGGTGAAGAGCCCGGACAACGCGTCGAGGTACTTGTTGCCGTTGGTGTCGAAGATGTAACTGCCCTCGCCCCGCTCGATCGTCGGGACGGGACTGTTGTCGTAGGACGACATCCTGGTGAAGTGCATCCAGAGATGGTCGGTGGCCTTGCTGGTGGTGCTGGTACTCATCGTGTTCCCCAGGTGTAGGTCTGCTTGGAAAGCTTGAGATACATGAACGATTCGGTGGAGGCGATGCCCTCGATCGTGCGGATCCGGTGGTTGAGCAGGCTCAGGAGGTGGTCGTCGTCCTCGCAGACCACCTCGGCCAGGATGTCGAACGATCCGGCGGTGATGACGACGTAGTCGACCTCGTCCATGGCGGTGAGGGCGGCGACCACGGGCTCGAGGTTCCCCTCGGCCTTGATCCCGATCATCGCCTGACGGGAGAAACCGACCTGCATCGGATCGGTGACGGCGACGATCTGGACCACACCGGACCCGATCAACCGCGACACCCGTTGTCGTACCGCTGCCTCCGAGAGCCCGACGGCGGCGGCGATCGTCGCATAGGGCCGCCGACCGTCCTGCTGGAGCTGTTCGATGATGGCCTTGGAGACGTCGTCCAGCGGCGTCGACGCTGCCCGATTGCGGGCAGTGACGGTGCCGTCGCTGTCGGCTCCGAGGGCGCTCGTGGACCTGGACATATCGATGATGATGGGCGTGATGATGTGCTGTTGGCAAGTGAATCCGTTGACGAAACCAAATGGCAACACCGAAACCCTTGCGCGGGGCGTCCATAGCTGCGATAACCGTACAGTCCAACCAAGTAGCTGGGAGATCGCATGACGACGACAGCACCAGTGGGGCAGCCGGGTGGATCGGGCACCGACGGCACCGCGGTCGACAAGGGATTGAAGGGCGGGTCGCTCGGGCTGGTCGGCAGCGTCGTCGTCGGAATGGCATCGACGGCACCGGCCTACTCCCTGGCCGCCAGCCTCGGTTTCATCGTCGCGAGTGGTGGCGCACTGCTCGCCGGGGTGAAGGCGCCGGCCATCATGTTGCTGGCCTTCATCCCGATGTACTTCATCGCCGTCGCCTACAAGGAGTTGAACGAGGCCGAGCCGGACTGCGGCACCACCTTCACCTGGGCGACGAGGGCCTTCGGCCCGATCGTCGGTTGGATGGGCGGCTGGGGCATCATCGCCGCCGACGTCATCGTCATGGCCAACCTCGCGCAGATCGCCGGTGCCTACTCCTTCACGCTGGCCGACGACGTCGGCATCCACAACCAGCTGGCCAACAGCACGTTCTGGTCGACGGTGGCGGGCATCCTCTGGATCGTCATCATGACGTACATCTGCTACCGCGGCATCGAGGTCTCCGCGCGCCTGCAGTACGTCCTCCTGAGCATCGAGATCGTCACGCTGATCATGCTGGCGGTCGTCGCGCTGGTGAAGGTCTACTCGCACCACGGTGTGCCCGCCACCATCTGCCCCGATGGGATCAACGTCTGCGGATCCCTGACGCCGCAGCTGTCCTGGCTCTGGCCCGGTGGACTGTCCTTCGGCGGCGTCATCGCGCCCGCCGTGCTGACCGCGGCCTTCATCTACTGGGGCTGGGACACCGCGGTGGCCACCAACGAGGAGACCGCCGACCCCGGCCGGACGCCCGGCCGGGCCGCTGTCATCTCGACCGTCCTGCTGCTGATCACCTACGTGCTGGTCTCGGTGGCGGTGGTGGCGTTCGCGGGCACCGGGACCGACCCGACGGGCATCGGCCTCGGCAACGCGAACAACGCCACGGACGTGTTCTCGGCGATCGGGCCGGTGCTGTTCGGCGACAGCGTGCTCGGACACATCGGTCTCGGATTGCTGACCGTCTCGATCCTGACGTCCGCGGCGGCCTCCACCCAGACCACGATCCTGCCCACCGCCAGGACGGCACTGTCGATGGCGGTCTACAAGGCCCTGCCGACCAAGTTCGCACGGATCCACAAGAAGTACCTGACCCCGACCTGGGCCACCGTCGGGATGGGTCTGGTGTCCATCGCCTTCTACCTGGTCATCACCCTGATCAGCACCGATCTCCTGTCCGCCCTGATCGGCTCGATCGGTTTGCAGATCGCCTTCTACTACGGCCTCACCGGCATCGCCTGCGCCTGGTTCTACCGCCGGACGCTCTTCACCTCGGTCCGTCATCTCGTGATGCGGGGCGTCATCCCGTTGGCCGGCGGGATCTTCCTCTTCGCGATGTTCGTCTTCGCGATCCACAGCTACATCGCACCGGACTGGCTGACCAGCAGCAACCCCGCCGACCAGGCCGGCTGCGACACGGCCAACGCCGCACTGACCGCGGGTCAGGCGGCCACGAACGCCACGACCGCCTCGATCGCCGACCTGTCGGACAAGGTCACCGCAGCCTGCGCCGGCAACAACGTGACGATCTTCGGCCTGGGTGCGGTGGCGGTCGTGGGGATCCTGGCCCTGCTGGTCGGGTTCCTGCTCATCGCGCTGCAGTGGTGGAAGTCGCCGGCCTTCTTCCTCGGGAAGACCCTGCCACGGGCGTCGGCCGACCTGCTCCTGCTCGGTACCGAGGAAGAGGGCGTGCCCAGCACCCTTCCCGGCTCCGGCGAGCAGGCCACCGTGATCGCGCCCGATCTTTCCAACCTGCCCGCCGGGCAGATCGCGATCGATCCGGAGACCGGCGAGAAGTTCCGGAAGAAGGTGCCCTGACCCCGGGAATCAGCGACCCCCAGCAGGAAGACCTTCAGCAGGAAGAACAGGAACGCTCCGATGACGGGCACGGAGATGAACCTGATCGGCGGCGAGCGCCTGGCCGGTTCCGGGGAGGCCTTCCCGGTGCTGGACCCGGCCACCGGGCGGGAGGTCACCCGCTACCGGCTGGGTACGTCGGCGGACGTGGACGACGCCGTCACCAACGCCCGACAGGCCTTTGGGAGCTGGTCGAGGACGACGCCGGGGGAGCGGTCGGGGCTGCTCGCCAGGCTGGCTGTCGAGCTCGGTTCCAGGGCGGCCGAACTCGCCGAGGTGGAGACCTCCCAGACCGGCAAGCCGATCAAGCTCTCCACCGGGTTCGACGTGCCGGGCACGATCGACAACACCGCCTTCTTCGGTGGTGCGGCCAGGATCCTGGAGGGCAGTGCGGCGGGGGAGTACTCCGCCGACCACACCTCGATGATCCGGCGTGAACCGATCGGGGTGATCGGGTCGATCGCCCCCTGGAACTATCCGCTGCAGATGGCCGGATGGAAGATCCTGCCGGCCGTCGCGGCCGGCAACACCATCGTGCTGAAACCCTCTGAGATAACTCCGTTGACGGCGCTCCTGTTCGCCGAATCCGCTGCGGCAGCAGGATTCCCGGATGGCGTGATCAACGTCGTCAGCGGGACGGGGCCGGACGCCGGCGCGACCCTGGTCTCGCACCCCGACGTCGACATGGTGTCCTTCACCGGCTCGACCGCGGTCGGCCGTCAGGTGATGGCGGCCTGCTCCGCCCGTGCCGCCCGGGTACACCTGGAACTCGGTGGCAAGGCCCCGTTCGTGGTGTTCGACGACGCCGACCTGGAGGCCGCAGTGCATGGCGCCGTGGCGGGCTCGATGATCAACACGGGCCAGGACTGCACCGCCGCCACCCGCGCGTACGTCCATGAATCTCTGTTCGGGGCCTTCGTCGACGGGGTGGCCGACCTGCTGGCCGGTCTCGTCCTCGGCGACCCGATGGACCCGGCCACGGACATCGGGCCGCTGTCCAGCGCCCGGCACCGGGACAAGGTTTCCGAGATGGTGCACGCCGCGCGGACCCGCGGCGCGAGGGTGTTGCAACCGGGCAGCCTGCCCGGCAGTCACTCAGGCGGCGCGGGGCTCGCCCACGGCTTCTGGCACCTCCCCACCCTGATCACGGACGTGGTCCAGTCCGACCCGGTCGTCCAGGACGAGATCTTCGGCCCGGTGCTGACGGTGCTCCCGTTCACCGGCGACGACGAAGCCTTCGACCTGGCGAACGACTCGCCGTTCGGGCTCGCAGCCTCGGCCTGGACCACCAACGTCCACCGGGCGTTGCGGGCCGGTGCCGAACTCCGGGCCGGCACTGTGTGGATCAACGACCACATCCCGATCTTCTCCGAGATGCCGCACGGCGGATATCGGTCGTCCGGCTTCGGCAAGGACATGAGCGTCTACGCCCTGCATGAATATCTGCAGATCAAGCATGTGGCCATGGATCGCACGGGTGTTGCGCGCAAGCCGTGGCACCGAACCGTCTTCGGCATTTCTTACAGCTGAAGATCGGCCGGTCCCGTGCTCGGCGGCCGCCTCTGCATTGATGGCCCATTGATCACCCATTGTTCACGCCGGGGATGAAATATCCCGTGGTGTGACGTTCCATCGGCAGCCATCCGGGTCTGCGACCGTCGTTGTGTGGATCCCCAGGTGCGCAAACCCGCCTTACGGGGGTCTGCGGCGGCCGGCCGATTGTTGAACAATTCTTGGGGTTACTTTGCGTGAGTGGCATTTCCCCAACAGGTGGTTCTGGTGGAGAAGGAGTTGTCTGTCGGCTCGGCGCTGACGATCGGAGTCGGGCCGTCCGCCAGTGAGGACGACGATAAGCATTGCGGCACAACAGTAGTACCGAGTTCCTCGCGTGACGATCACCGGAAAGTTCATGATCATCAGCCTGGTTGCGCGTGCCGTGTATGTCCGTAGGGTCGCGAACAGGGGACCGTTGGAAGCATCCGACGGACCTGTGGTGGCTCAGCCGGTACGGGAGTAGAAAAATGGCGCATGCGCAGGCAACTTCGGGACGCTTTGTTTCACAGTCGGCGTTCGGGGTGATGCACCGAAAAGGATGGCGCCTGCGAGGACGTCGTATTCTTTCGGCCACCGTGACCGTGGTGTTGGTCGCCGGCACCGTGTTCGTCTCCGGGGGAATCGCCTCCGCCGCACCTCCCCCCGCCGCGCAGTCGCAGGGTCAATTCCTCTCCGGCACCGTGGGGGCCGGTAATCTCGCGAATCTCGCCTCGGTGGCGCCGGCGACGGCCTCGGCCCCGCCGGACACCACTAACGACGTTCCCCTCTCGGCGACCGCGCTGAACTCGGTGACGGTGGGTCTCGGCGGTGGCATCAATCTGCTGGGCACCGGCGCCAACCCCGGAATCCTCACCCTGGGCGCGGTCAACCAGTACGCCACGGCCGCGACCGCCGGCAGCTCGTACGCATCCTCCGGCGCGGTCGACAACTCCGGTGCCATCCAGATCGGCGCGAACGGGAGCGCCAATCCGGGGGTCGCCCCGGCGGACGCCACCCTGAACCTGGCCTCGGTCATCGCCGCCACCCCGGCCCTGAAGACGGCCCTGTCATCGGCCGTCGTCAACGTCGGTGCAGTGGCGGCCTCGGCCAACGAGACCGCGACGGGCACGCAGAGCGGTACCTACAAGATCGGTTCGCTCAGCCTTGACGTCACCAGCCCGCTGGTCGCCGGCATCTACACCCAGGTCAACTCCCTGGTCGGAACGGCGCTGGGTACCCTCAACGCGATTCCGCTGGTGTCGAACGTGCCGACCGCGTCAGAACTGCTGGCGCCGCTGACCACCATCACCTCCGCCGACGGCTCGATCACCGCCAACCTGCAGACCGGTGCGGTGCACATCGACATCCGCAAGATCACCGGCCTCAACCTCGACACGCTGGCCCCGAACACCAACCTGACGCCGGCGATCACCGCCGCGCTGACCACGCAGCTGCTGCCCGCCATCACCAAGGCGCTCACCGGCCCCGGTGGGTTCGTCGAGACGCTGACCGCGCGGCTCGGTCAGATCAAGGTAGCCGGCCTGCCGATCAGCACCGGCCTGTTGAACCCCGTTCTCACGGCTCTCACCAACGGTCTCAACCCGATCGTCTCCGGGCTCGGCGCCAACGTGATCACCCCGCTGGCCACCGCCCTCACCGGCCTCGTCACGCTGACCGGCAACGTGGAACCCGCGCTACCGAACACGGCTCCGACCTACAGCAAGGCCGCCCTGTCGATCGGCGTCGTACCCGCAGGCAACGCGGCCGTCGTCACGCTGGCCAGTGCGAGCGTCGGGCCGAACGCCGGCCCACCTGCACCGACCGCGACGAGCCTGGCGCCTGATCACGGCCCACTCACCGGCGGCACCACCGTGACGGTGACCGGCACCGGTTTCCTCACCGGCGCCACCACGGTTAATGTCGACGGAAACCCCCTGTCCGCCAACGTCATCAGTCCTACCACGTTGACCTTCACCACCCCGGCCCACGCCGGCGGTCAGGTCCCGGTCACGGCGAGCACGGCCGGTGGCACCAGTGCCCCGCTGCCGTTCACCTTCGGCCCGCCGACGATCGCCACGAACGGACTTTCCCCCAACCAGGGCTCGTCGGCCGGCGGTACCACCGTCACCGGCACAGGCTTCGTCGTCGGTGGCACGACGGTCAACGTCGGCGGGGTCAACCAGAGCGCGACCGCCACCAGCGCAACGACCCTGACCTTCGTCACCAAGTCGCACCCGGCCGGCCCGGTTCCGGTCACGGTGCAGACCAACGGCGGCACCAGCACTCCCGCCCAGACCTACACCTTCGTCGATCCGCCGACGATTGCGGTGAACGGGCTGTCACCCAACTACGGTCCGGCCGGCGGGAACACCACCGTCACCGTGACCGGAACCGGGTTCGTGGCGGGCAGCACGACAGTCGACGTCGATGGAGTCGGCCAGTCGGCGACCGTGACCAGCCCCACCACCCTGACCTTCGTCACCGACCCCCATGCGGCGGGCGGGGTCCCGGTCACGGTCACCACCGCCGGCCTCACCAGCGCGCCGCAGACCTTCACCTTCCAGGGTGTCCCGACCCTCACCGCGCTGACGCCCAACACCGGGCCCGACTCAGGCGGCACGGTGGTCACGGTGACGGGTTCCGGCTTCGCGCCGAGTGCGACCGTCAATCTGGACGGAGTCACGCAGCCCACCACCTTCGTCAGCGACACCACCGTGCAGTTCACCACCCCGCAGCATGCCGGCGGCCAGGCTCTCGTCACGGTGACCACCAGCGGCGGCACCAGCGGCCCGTTGCCCTTCACCTTCGGCCCGCCGACCATCAACATCACCGGGTTGTCCCCGAACCAGGGTCCGTCGGCCGGCGGCACGCAGGTCACCGTCACGGGTACCGGCTTCGTTCCGGGAGCGACGACGGTCAACGTCGACGGTCAGAACCAGGCCGCCGCTGCGACCAGCACCACGCATCTGACGTTCACCACGCTTCCCCACTCCGCCGGGCCGGTCGATGTGACGGCCCAGACGGCCGCCGGCACGAGCGCGCCGCAGACTTTCACGTTTTTCGACGGTCCGACGATCCTTGCGGTGAACGGCTTGTCGCCAGATCACGGCCCGGCCACCGGACTGACGACCGTCACCGTGACCGGCACCGGTTTCGTCATCGGCAACACGACGGTGAACGTCGACGGCCAGAGCCAGCCGGCTACCGCCACCAGCACCACGCAGCTGACCTTCGTCACGAAGGCCCATGCGGCGGGCGCGGTACCGGTCACGGTCACCACCCCGGGCGGCACCAGTGGACCGCAGATCTACACGTTCCAGGGCGTCCCGACCATCACCGCGCTGACGCCCGACTTCGGCCCTGACGCGGGCGGCACCTTGGTGACCGTCACCGGTACCGGCTTCTCGCCGGCCGCCACCGTCACCGTGGGCGGGACCACCGTGCCGGCCAACGTCGTCAACGACACCACTCTGCAGTTCTTCACCCCGCCGCACGCCGGAGGCCTGGTTCCGGTCACCGTGACCACCAGCGGCGGTGTCAGCGGTCCGTTGCCCTTCACCTACGGCCCCCCGACGATCTCCACCATCGGCGGTCTGAGCCCGAACTTCGGGCCGGTGGCCGGCGGCACCCTGGTCACCGTGACCGGTACCGGGTTCGTCCAGGGTGCCACCAGCGTCAACGTCGACGGTGTCAATCAACCGGCGGACGCCACCACGGACACCACCCTGACGTTCACCACCAACTCGCACCCCGCCGCACAGGTCCAGGTCACGGTGCAGACCGCGGCCGGGAAGAGTGGGCCGAGCAACTTCACGTTCCTCGACGTCCCGACCACAGCGAAGCTCTCGCCCGACAGCGGCCCCGTCGCCGGCAACACGACGGTGACGGTCACGGGGACCGGGTTCGTGACGGGTAACACGCTCGTGCTGGTGGACAGCGTGCCGTACGTCGGAACGGTGAGCAGCCCCACCAGCCTGACCTTCACCACCCCGTCGCATCCGGCCGGCCCGGCCGACATCACGGTGCAGACCCCGGGCGGCACGAGCACCCCGCCGCTGCCATTCGACTACCTGCCGGCCCCGACGGCGACGAGTCTGACGCCGACGTCGGGCCTGACCGCCGGTAATACCCCGGTGACCATCACCGGTACCAATTTCGTCGTCGGTGCCACGACGGTGACCATCGGCGGAAACGTCGTTCCCGCCGGCAATGTCACGGTGGGCAACGGCGGCACGACAGCTTCGTTCGCCACTCCGCCCCATGCCCTGGGTGCGGTCGACGTGACCGTGACCACTCCGGGTGGAGCCAGCACCCTGACGGCGGCCTACACCTACAACAACACCGCCGGTGCGGCGACGTTGGCACCGACGTCGGGTCCGGTGCTCGGTGGCACACCGGTGACCATCACCGGGACCGGTTTCGTGAACGGTCAGACATCGGTGAACATCGGTGGCAACACGGTCCCGGGCCGGGGCGGTGACCGTCAACCTCGGCGGCACCACGGCCAGCTTCTCCACTCCCGGCTACGCAGCTGGTCTGGTCTCCGTGGTCGCCTCGACGGTCGGCGGCCAGGACACGGTGCCCATGGCCTACACCTACCTCGACGTCCCGACGACGACGACGCTGTCGCCGACGTCAGGTCCGGTCGCCGGTAACACCTCGGTGACCATCGTCGGTACCGGGTTCGTGCCCGGTGCCACCACGGTGACCATCGGCGGGAACACGGTGATAGCGAGCGGTGTCGCCGTCAACGGTCTGGGCACCACGGCAACCTTCAACACTCCGGCTGATGCGGTGGCCGGCCAGGTCAACGACGTGGCGGTCACCACGGCGGGCGGCACCAGCACTCCGGGGCTGAGCTTCACCTACCTGGCCATCCCGACGGCGACGAGTTTGTCCCCGACGTCCGGCCCGATCGCCGGCAACACCCCGGTGACGATCATCGGCAGCAACTTCGTGCCGGGTGCCACCACGGTGACCATCGGCGGCATCACGGTGCCGGCGAACAAGGTCACGGTCGGCGGTAGCGGCACGACCGCTCTGTTCGCCACCCCCGCAGTCGGTGCAGCGGGCACGGTCGGCGTCGTGGTGACGACCGCAGGCGGTCCGAGCACTCCCGCCCTGTCCTTCACTTACCTCAACATCCCGGGGGCGACGAGTCTGGCGCCCACGTCCGGTCCGTTGTCCGGTGGCACCCACGTGACCATCACCGGTACCGGCTTCGTGGACGGTGCGACATCGGTGCAGATCGGCGCCATCACCATCCCGGTCGGTCAGGTCACCGTCGCCGGCGGTGGCACCACGGCCACGTTCTTCACACCGGCAGTAGCGGTGCCGGGCCTCGTCGACGTGGTGGCCACGACGGCGGGCGGCTCGACCACCCCGCCGCTCGGTTTCAACTACCTCCCCATCCCGACCGCGTCCGGCCTGTCGCCGGACTCCGGTCCGGTACTCGGCGGGACCCAGGTGGTGATCACCGGTTCCGGCTTCGTGTCCGGGGCGACGTCAGTGTTCATCGGCGGCCAGACGGTGCCGGCGGCGAGCGTCCAGGTGAACGGCAACGGCACCACGGCCACCTTCCCCACCCCCGGCCATGCCACGGGCACGGTCACCGACGTGGTCGTCAACACGGCGGGCGGCACCAGCACGCCTGCGCTGAGCTTCACCTACCTGCCGATCCCGGGGGCGACCAATTTGTCGCCGACCTCCGGTCCGCTCTCCGGTAACACGCTGGTGACCATCAACGGTTCCGGGTTCGTGGCCGGTGCCACGACGGTGACCATCGGCGGCATCCTGATCCCGCCGACCCTGGTGGGTGTCGGCGGCAACGGCACGGTGGCTACCTTCGCCACCCCGAGCTACCCGTTGGCCGGCCCGGTCGGCGTGGTGGTGACGACGGCGGGTGGACCGAGCGCCCCGCCGCTGATCTACACGTACCTGAACATCCCCGGCGCCACGAGCCTGGCTCCGACGTCCGGTCCGGTCGGCGGCGGGACCTCGGTGACCATCACGGGGACCGGCTTCGTGTCCGGTGCGACGTCCGTGAAGATCGGTCTCAACACGGTCCCGGCCGGCCAGGTGGCGGTGAACACCGCTGGGACCACCGCGACCTTCACCACGCCTGGCGCACTCCTTCCGGGTCTGGTGTCCGTCGTGGCCACGACGGCCGGTGGTTCGACCACCACGCCGCTCGGGTTCACCTACCTGCCCATCCCGACGGCGGCGAGCTTGTCGCCGCAGTCCGGTCCGGTCTCGGGTGGCACCCAGGTGACCATCGTCGGTTCCGGTTTCGTCTCCGGCGCCACAACGGTGACGATCGGTGGCAACACCGTCCCGGCAACGGGCGTGACGGTCAACGGCACCGGCACTTCGGCGACCTTCGCCACCCCGGCTCACCCGGTGGCGGGTCAGGTCAACGACGTGGTGGTGACCACGGCGGGTGGCGCCAGCACTCCGGCGCTGAGCTTCACCTACCTGCCCGTCCCGGCGGCGACGAGCCTGTCGCCGACATCCGGTCCGGTCGGCGGCAACACTCCGGTCACCATCACCGGCACCGGGTTCGTCAGCGGCGACACGACGGTGACCATCGGCGGCCAGAACGTTCCGGCGGCCCTGGTCACGGTCAACGGCACCGGCACCGGCACGACGGCATCGTTCCCGACACCGCCGCATGCAGCGGGTCTGGTCACCGATGTGGTGGCCACCACCTCCGGTGGCGCCACCTCGCCGCTGAGCTACACCTACCTCACCGCGCCCGGCGCGGCGAGTCTGGCACCGACGTCCGGTCCGGTCACCGGTAACACCCAGGTCACCATCACCGGTTCCGACTTCGTATCCGGTGCGACCTCGGTGACCATCGGCGCCAACACTGTCCCGGCGTCCGGGGTGACAGTGGCCAACGCCGGCACCACGGCCACCTTCAGCACGCCTGGCGTGTCGGCTCCGGGGCTGGTGTCCGTGGTGGCCACCACGGCCGGTGGCTCGACCACCACACCGCTCGGATTCACCTACTTCTCAGTCCCGACCACGACCAGCCTCTCGCCGGGATCCGGGCCGGTCCTGGGCGGAACCTCGGTGACCGTCGTCGGTACCGGGTTCGTTCCCGGGGCCACGTCGGTGACCATCGGCGGCGCAACGGTGCCGACAACGGGCGTGACGGTGAACGGCGCCGGCACCACGGCGACCTTCACCACTCCCGGTCACGCTGTCGGCACGGTGAACGACGTCGCCGTGACGACGGCGGGTGGCATCAGCACTCCGGGGTTGAACTTCAGCTACCTGCCGATCCCGACGGCGGCGACGATCTCGCCGCCAGTGGGCCCGGTCACCGGTAACACCCAGGTCACCATCACCGGTACCGGGTTCGTCCCCGGGGCGACGACGGTGACCATCGGCGCCAACGTCGTTCCGGCCACCGGGGTCACGATCACCAATGGCGGCGCCACGGCAACGTTCCTGACGCCGGCTCACCCGATCTCCGGTGTGGTCACCGATGTGGTGGTCACGACCGGAGGTGGCAGCAGTGCTCCCCCGCTCAGCTTCAACTACGTCGGTGTGCCGACGGCGGCGAGTCTGATGCCGACGTCCGGTCCGGTCGCGGGTGGCAACACCCTGGTGATCACCGGTACCGGGTTCGTCCCCGGCGGCACCACGGTGCTGATCGGTGGCAACACGGTCCCGTCCACGCAGGTCGCGGTCGGCAACGGCGGCACGACCGCCTCGTTCCCGGCGCCGGCCCACGCGGCCGGGTTGGTCAGCGATATCGCGGTGACGACGGTGGCGGGCACGAGTAGTCCGGCTCTGGCCTACACGTACCTCGCCGTTCCCACCACTGTCGGCCCGCTGAGCCCGGTCCGCGGCCCGGCATCGGGTGGCACGGTGGTCACCGTGTCCGGCACCGGCTCCGTGCCGGGGGCCACCACGGTCACCATCGGCGGGATCGTCGTGGGCCCAGGTGGTGTCACGGTCAACAGCGCCGGTACCTCGGCGACGTTCACCACCCCGGCCCACGGCCCCGGGGGCGTCGGGGTCACCGTCACCACCGGCGGCGGCACCAGCGCTCCGGCCCTGCCGTTCACCTACGACCGGCTTGCTGCTGCGAGTCTGTCGCCGGATCACGGTCCGGCCGGGGGCAACACCTCGGTGACCATCACCGGTACCGGATTCGTCCCGGGCCTGACATCGGTCACCATCGGCGGGGTCGCCATCCCGGCCGGCCTCGTGGCGGTCAACACGATCGGTACCACTGCGACCTTCACCACCCCGGCGCACGCTCCCGCAGGTGTCCTGGTCACCGTCACGACGCCGTTGGGGGGGACCAGCAATCCGCTGGGCTATCTCTACGAGCCCGTCGCGCTGCCGGGTACCTCGTGCGTCATCACCGGGATCAACCCGGCAACGGGTCTGGACGCCGCGACGGTGACGGTGCTGGCCAACGTCGGTATCAACACCCAGTTGGTGCCCTCGCTGTTCTCCGTGCTGGTCGGCAGCAGCACCGCGGGTCAGCCGACCCAGGTGACCCCGCTGGCCGGCGGCTTCCTGGAGGTCTCCACCAGCGTGCCGGTCGCCGTAGGTACCACGGCCGTCAGCTACCGGCTAGCACCCCAGCGGGCGGGGGTCTACAGCCCGGTGACGGGAGCCCAGATCCCGTGTACGGCGATCACGCCCATCCAGGCGGCGGCCGGGGCCTACCATCCCCTCGCGCCGTACCGCGTGCTCGACACCCGCAGCGGGCGCGGTGCCAGCCAGCCGATCGGCCCCGGTGGCACCCTGACGATCAGGGTCCGCGGTGTCGGCGGAGTGCCGGCACTCGGCCAGCCGCTGGGCAAGGGCGTCGCCACCGTGATGCTCAACGTGACGACCACCGACTCGTCCCAGGTCGGCTACCTCACGATCTACCCCGGCGGGACACGTCCGAACGCGTCCAGCATCAACTTCCCGGCGAGGTCGACCGTGGCCAACCTGGTGGCGGCCGCGGTGGCCTCCGACGGAACGGTGAGCATCTACAACGGCTCCACCGGCGTGACGGATGTGGTGGCCGACATCCAGGGCTACTTCTCCGACGGGCCGACGGTCGCTCCAGGGTCGTTCGTTCCATTGAGCCCGGCCCGCGTCCTGGACACCGCAACCGGGACGGGTGCACCGAAGGCGGCCGTGCAGTCGCGGAAGTCGATCACGGTGAAGGTCACCGGTGTCGGCGGGGTTCCGTCGACCAACGTGGCAGCGGTCACCCTGAACATGATCGTGGCGCAGGCGACCGGCCTCGGCTACATCACGGTCTATCCGTCGGACCCGAAGCCGTTCGTGTCGAGCCTCAACTTCTACAAGGGCGACACCGACGCGAACCTGGTGATCGTGCCGGTCGCGCCGGACGGGACGGTGACGATCTACAACGGCTCCACCGGTTCGGCGAGGCTGATCGCGGACGTCTCCGGCTACTTCCGCGGTGGCACCGCCGTGCTGGACGGCGAATTCGTGCCAGTCAGTCCCGGCCGGATCCTGGACACCAGGGTCGGCAACAACGTGAACGGCAAGGTGGCGGCGCACTCGGCCATCGCGCCGACGGTGTTGGGCCGCAACCGTATTCCGGCGATAGGGGTCTCGGCGATCGTCTCGAACCTCACCGTGACGAGCACCGTCGGCCCGGGCTTCATCACCGCGTACCCGGGCAATCCGCTGCCGTTGGCCTCGAACCTCAACTTCGTGGCCCATCGGGACCGGCCCAACGCGGTGATCGGCCGCGTCGGGACGGACGGGAAGATCCGGCTCTACAACGGTGCGGCCGGGCCGGTGGACCTGGTGATGGACGTGTCCGGCTACTTCATCAACAATCCGGCCAGATGATCGGTAGCCCTGTGTTCGGTTGATCGGTTGATCGGTTGATCGGTTGATCGGTTGATCGGTTGACGGCTGGATCGAGGTCCAGTGCCATGACGTCCCGCTCCCGGGCTCCCGGGGGCGGGACGCCGTGGTTCCGGGCCCCCGGGGGTGCCGGCGATTCGCGTCGGGCGCCCGCGTCGCGGTCGCCGGATACGATGCGAATCGACCGGTCGTCACATTCGGCGCCCGGCTCCTCGCAACCAAGGAAGATGGCCATGACCCGCACGCCGAAGCAACTGCCCGACCCCGTTCCAGACCCGCGCGGAGTCTCGTTGTCCGCCTCCATCTGGGTCAGCAAGACCGGGACCGTCATCGAGACCTCCCGCAAGCTCCCGCATTCTCTCGCACGCTCTGCGCAGCAGGGGTGATCGCCGATGTCGCCTCTGCTGCCTGCCGGCCGATCACGGTCGAGAGCCGTCCGCAACTCCCTGTCCGATTCCGAGCCGATCTGTTGGTGGCTCGATGATGTCGATGCCCCGGAGCCGCGCGAACGGCTGACCGGATCCACCAGGACCGACCTCGCCGTCATCGGCGGTGGGTATTCCGGTCTGTGGACCGCACTGCTGGCCAAACAGGAGGACCCGTCCCGCGAGGTGGTCGTCCTGGAGGGAAAATCCCTAGGGTGGGCGGCTTCCGGCCGCAACGGCGGATTCTGTTCGGCCTCCCTGACGCACGGCCAGGCCAACGGCATGGACTGGTATCCGGAGGACATGCCCCGACTCGAGCGGCACGGCCGGAACAACCTCGCCGGAATCGTGCGGACCATCGAGGATTTCAAGATCGACTGCAAACTCGAGAAGACCGGTGAACTCAAGGTCGCGACCGAGAGCTACCAGATCGGCGACCTCGCCGCCGACTACGAGCAGATGCTCGACTTCGGTGACGACGCAGAGCTTCTCGACCAGGCTGGGACCAGGGCGCTGGTCAACTCGCCCACCTATCTCGGCGCGCTGAACGGCCGCGACAAGACGGTGCTGATCGACCCGGCCCGATTGGTCTGGGGTCTGGCGGAGGCCTGCGAGTCGCTCGGGGTGAAGATCTACGAGAACACCCACGTCGACGCGATGGTCTCCGACGGCCGCGACATGGTGCTCACCACCCCGCACGGTGTGCTGCGGGCGCACCGGGTCGCCCTGGGCACCAACGCTTTCCCGTCCCTGCTGAAGCGGGTCCGGCCCTACGTGGTCCCGGTCTACGACTACGCCATGACCACCGAACCGCTGTCCGACGCGCAGATGGACACCATCGGCTGGAAGGGTCGGCAGGGCGTCAGTGACGCCGGTAACCAGTTCCACTACTACCGGCTGACCGACGACAACTGCATCCTGTGGGGCGGCTACGACGCGATCTACCACTACGGCAGCCGGATCGATCCCGTCCTGGACCAGCGACCGCAAACGTTCCGGACGCTGTCCGACAACTTCTTCGGGACCTTCCCGCAACTGGAGGGCCTGCGGTTCACCCACACCTGGGGTGGGGTGATCGACACCTGCTCACGGTTCTTCCCGTTCTTCGGGACCGGGTTCGGCGGCCGGGTCGCCTACGCCGTCGGCTACACGGGGCTCGGCGTCGGCGCGACCCGGTTCGGCGCGCAGGTGATGCTGGACCTGTTGGGCGGCGAGAAGACCGAGCTGACCTCGCTGAAGACGGTCAGGGCCAAGCCGGTGCCGTTCCCGCCGGAGCCGCTGCGCGCCGGGGTGATCAACCTGACCCGTTGGTCGGCGGCCAGGGCGGACGCCAGGGCCGGGCACCGCAACCTCTGGCTCCGGTCCCTCGACCGTTTCGGGCTCGGCTTCGACTCGTGACCCCCCGTTCGGCGTGGGTCGACTTCCTTGGCGTGGATCAACTTCTCAGGCATGGGCGAAAGTGATGACTTCTGTCACTCCAGTCCCAAATGGACCACTTTGATCCATGCAGGCCCGGCGCACTGTTCCCGACGATCGGGCGGCGGACTCTTGACGATTGCGCCGCCGGGCGAACGATGAACAACGGGCGGACGGTGATCTGTTGTGCACTGTCCACCGTGACTTGTCCAACCCGGGCGCGCACCGCCAAGCTGATGGTCCGGCCGCCTGTCCGCCCGCACCTCGAAGCCTGACCAGCACCAGCACCATTCGCAGTACAAGTAACAGCACCAGCACCATTCGCAGCACAAGTAACAGCCTCAGTACCAGCACGGTCCGCATCCCCCAGGACCGAACCACTAGCAGGAGAGTTGAATCCCATGGCGCGCTACGGCGCAATGTACGGACCCGATGTCACTTTCACCGGGGTACCGCGCTGCGACCTGTCCGATCCCTCCACCTACGCGGATGCCTCGGCGGTGATCGTCGGTGCCCCCTACGACTCGGGCACCTCCTACCGGTCCGGCGCACGAATGGGTCCGATGGCCCTTCGCGCGGTCGACTACTCCGAGCACACCGGATCCCGTCCGCACCTGTCCCTGCGGGTCGACCCACTGCTGGACCTCGGGGTGGTCGACGCCGGCGACGTCGAGATGGCCCCGACCGAGACGATCCGATCGCTCCGGGCTTTGCAGAACGTCATCACCCAGCTCGCGGCCGCCGACAAGATCCCGATCGTCCTCGGCGGCGACCATACCGTCGCGCTGGCCGACATCACCGGCCTGGCCGAGCATTTCGGCTACGGTCGGATCGCCGTCATCCACTTCGACGCCCATGCCGACACCGGTGACATCCAGTTCGGCTCGCTCTACGGTCATGGCCTTCCGATGCGCCGGGTGATCGAATCCGGCGCCGTCAAGGGCAGCAAGTTCTTCCAGATCGGTCTGCGCGGCTACTGGCCGGAGCCGCCGGAGCTCGCGTGGATGGCCGACCAGGGCATGCGTGGTTACGAGATGGCCGAGATCCAGCGACGCGGCCTGACGGAGGTCCTGACGGAGGCCATCGCATTGGCGTCGCAGGACACCGACGGTGTCTTCCTGTCGGTCGACATCGACGTGGTGGACCCGGGTATGGCGCCGGGGACCGGTACTCCCGAGCCTGGCGGGCTGACCCCACGCGAGTTGCTCGACGCGGTACGTCGCATCGGCCGGGAGACCAAGCTGGTGGGCCTGGAGATCGTCGAGGTGGCCCCGCCGTACGACCACGCCGACGTGACCGCGATGCTCGGCAATCGTGTTGTCCTGGAAACGCTGTCGGGCATTGCGCGCCGCCGCGCCGACGATGCGAGCGGTACCACGTGGGACGAGTCGGTCCCGGTGCTCTCGGGCCGCGGTGGTTCCACTGTCCGGTCCGCCGACGGGAAGCTCCGGGTCCTGCTGGTCGGGGCCGGCGGGGTCGGCTCCGCGGTGGTCGCCACCGCGGCCACACGGGAGTACATCGAAGCCATGGTGGTGGCCGACTACGACCTGTCCAAGGCCCAGCAGACCTGCGAAACCGTCGGTGACGGCCGATTCATCCCGGCTCAGGTCGATGCCACCAGGATCGAGGACGTGGTCGGTCTGCTGGCGCGCTACCGGTGCGACCTGCTCCTCAACGCGACCGATCCGCGGTTCGTCATGCCGCTGTTCAACGCCGCGCTGCAGGGCCGGGCCCACTACATCGACATGGCGATGTCGCTGTCCCACCCGCACCCCACCGACCCGTTCAACACCCCGGGCATCATGCTCGGCGACGAGCAGTTCGCGATGGCTTCGCAGTGGGAAGCCGCCGACCGGGTCGCGCTGGTGGGAATGGGTGTGGAGCCGGGGCTCTCGGATGTGTTCGCCAAGTACGCGTCGGATCACCTGTTCTCCTCGATCGAGGAGATCGGCGTGCGTGACGGTGGGAACCTGCAGGTCGAGGGCTACGATTTCGCCCCGACGTTCTCGATCTGGACGACCATCGAGGAGTGCCTGAACCCGCCGATCGTCTACGAGAAGGGCCGCGGATGGTTCACCACCGCGCCGTTCTCCGAGCCGGAGGTCTTCGAATTCCCGGAGGGCATCGGGCCGGTCGAGTGCGTCAACGTCGAGCACGAGGAGGTGTTGCTGATCCCGCGCTGGCTCGACACCGGTCGGGTCACCTTCAAGTACGGCCTCGGTCAGGAATTCATCGAGATGCTCAAGTTGCAGCGCAAGCTCGGTATCGACTCCGCGGAGCGCCTGCAGGTCGGTTCGGTGATGGTCTCACCCCGCGACGTCATCGCCGCTCTGCTGCCCGATCCGGCCACCCTCGGCGACAAGATGCACGGAAAGACCTGCGCCGGAACATGGATCAAGGGTCTGGACAAGCAGGGCAAGCCCCGGGAGGTGTATCTGTACCACGTGGTCGACAACGAGTGGTCCATGAAGGAGTACCACTCGCAGGCGGTGGTCTGGCAGACGGCCGTGTGCCCGGTGGTGGCGATGGAGCTGATCGCCCGCGGGGCATGGTCCGGTGCAGGGGTTCTCGGGCCGGAGGCGTTCGACGCGGTGCCGTTCCTGACGCTGCTGACCGAATACGGATCGCCATGGGCGATGCGGGAGCAGGGACCGGCGGCGCTGGACTCCGGTGGGGTCAGGGACACCGGCCCGGCGCCCACCAAGCCCGGCGACCCGCATCCGCAGCCGGTCCGGCCGCACACCGGTACCGCTCCGGACGCCCCGCACAGCCGCGCTCTGTAGGCGGGGTCCGACCACCCAACCGCCGCCGCGCATACCGATCTGCCCGGCGCGCGCCGATCTGCCCCACCAACGGGCAGATCGGCGCGCGCCGGGCGTATTTGTATGCGCGGCGGTGGGGGAGCGCGCCGGGCGTATTTGTATGCGCGGTGGTGGGGGAGCGCGGTGGGTGGACGCGTACCAGGACTCACCCGCGGAAGAGCTCCGCGCACAGGTCGGCGAACATCGCGGTGTGGGCGTCGACGTCCGCCTCGGTGGTGGCCGGCGACATGAGCGCCATGTTGTGGAACGGCGTCAGCAGGATCCCGCGATTGAGGGCGTAGAGGTGCAGCAACTGCTGGAGTTCGAAGTCGTCCCCGGCCGCTGCCTGTGCGCCATTGATCGGCGGCTCCACCGAGAACCCGTACTCCGCACGGCATCCCAACCTGGTGACATGCCAGGGTGCGCCGACCGAATCGATTCCCGCCCGGACTCCGTCGGCCCAACGGTCGGCCAGCGGGATCATCCGCGAGAACGCCTCGTCGGTCAGCACGTCGAGCAGGGTGGCGGCCATCGCAGCCATCGAGAGTCCGTTGCCGGCCAGCGTTCCGCCGATGCCGCCGACGTCGATGTCCTCCAGCGGTACCGCCCGGTCGATCCGGGTCGCGAGTTCGGCCGTCATACCGAAGGTGCCGCAGGCGATCCCGCCGCCGATCGACTTCCCGATCACCAGCATGTCCGGGTGCAGGTCCGCCGCCCTCGTGTACCCGCCCGGCCCGGCGCAGATGGTGTGCGTCTCGTCGTTGATCAGGATCACGCCGTAGCGAGACGTCAACTCTCGCACGGCTTCGTTGTATCCGGGGTCGGGCAGGACGATGCCGATGTTGGTCAGTGCCGGTTCCAGCAGTACCGCGGCCACCTCGCCGGTGGCCAGTGCGGCCTCCATCGCCGCGAGATCGTTGAACTCGACGACGATGGTGGTCTCGGCCGTGGCGACCGGAGGCCCGATGTTCGAGCGGCGGTTCACCGTGTGCCCGTCGTCGTCGAGGGTCGCGAAGGCCTCGTCGACCGAGCCGTGGTAGCAGAAGTTGTGCACGACGATCTTGCGCCGCCCGGTCAGCAGTCGCGCATAGCGGATCGCGTGACGATTCGCGTCGGTCGCGGTCAGCGTGAACTGCCACAGCGGAAGGCCGAAGCGCCGGGACAGTTCGGCCGAGACGGTGATCGCCTCGGCGGTCGGCAGCATGGTGGTGATCCCGCGGTCGAGTTGCGCCCTCACCGCGGCGACGGTGGCCGCGGGGGAGTGCCCTGCCATCGCTCCGGTATCGCCGAGACAGAAGTCGACGTAGTCGATCCCGTCGACATCGGTGAAGTGCGCGCCGGTCGCCGAGGTGATGAAGATCGGGAACGCCCCCGGCCACTTGACCATCCAGCTCATCGGGACGCCGCCCTGCATGTGCTTCTTCGCCTCGGCCCCCAGCCGGGCAGACTGCGGGTGCTCGAGGACGAAGCGGTCACCTTCGCGTTGGTACAGCTCGGCGAGACGGGCGCGGTTCACGATGGCCATGCACGGAGATCCTGCCGGATGACGGTCCAGAAACGCGCGACGTCCTGCAAAGTGGCGGCTATCGCCGCCACTTTGCAGGACGTCAGCGCCTGATTGCAGGCCCGGCTACAGATACTGCCCGGTTCCGGTCCCGGTGTGCCCGCCCGGCCCGGACATGTCCTCGGCCGTCACGCCTGGCGGCAGAACGCCGCGGCGCATCTGCTCCAGCTGGGCCCGAGCCGCCAACTGCTGCGCGACCAGGGCCGCCTGCAGACCATGGAAGACGCCCTCCAGCCAGCCCACCAGCTGCGCCTGGGCGATCCGCAACTCCGCATCCGACGGCACCGAGTCCTCGGTGAAGGGCAGGGTCAGCCGCTCCAACTCTTCCCGCAGGTCGGGCGTCAGCCCCGACTCCAGTTCCTTGATCGAGGCGGCGTGGATGTCCTTGAGGCGGACCCGACTGGCCTCGTCCAGCGGTGCGGCCCTGACCTCCTCGAGCAGTTGCTTGATCATCGTGCCGATCCGCATCACCTTGGCCGGCTGGCCGATCGCGTCACCGGGATCGGTCCCGTCGGTACCTGCAGAGGCCGCCGCGAATCCGGCGTGCGCGGGTAGCTGGCCGTCCGCCTCGTCCTGCCCGTCGGGTCCGACCACCACGAAACGCTGGGGCTGCTGCTCGGTCATCGCTTACTCGCTCTCGAATGGGTGCTCGCACGTCAGAACTTACGGACCTGTTCCCGGGTCAGTTCATCTTCAACACGATCTTGCCGACGTGACCGCCCTCGGCCATCCGGCGATGGGCCTGCCCGGCCTCGCCGAGCGGGTACACCGTATCGATCACCGGCCGGACGGTGCCGGCCGCGATCAGCGGCCACAGGTGATCCCGCACCGCGGCGACGATCTCGCCCTTGGATCCGGGGCCGGTGACGGGGCGGCCACGCAGCGCGGTGGCGACCACCGAGCCCCGCCGGCCCATCAGTGCGCCGAGATCGAGCTCGGCTCTGGTGCCGCCCATCATCCCGATGACGATCAACGATCCGTCCAACGCCAGGGCGGAGATGTTGCGCTGCAGATACTTCGCACCCACCACGTCCAGGATGACGTCCACGCCCCGCCCATCGGTGGCAGCCAGGGTGGCCTCGACGAAATCGTCGGTGCCGTAGTTGATCCCGACATCGGCGCCCAGTGCGCGGCAGCTCTCCAGGGCCTTGTCGCGCGAGGCGGTGACGATGACCGTGGCCCCGGCCGCCTTGCCCACCTGGATCGCCATGGTCCCGATGCCCGAGGACCCGCCGTGCACCAGGAGCGTCTGGCCGGACCGCAGACCGCCCTTCATCATGACGTTGGACCAGACCGTGCAGGCCACCTCGGGCAGCCCGGCGGCATCGAGGAGCGAAACGCCGGCCGGAATCGGCAGTACCTGCGGGGACGGCACGGCGACGAGTTCGGCGTATCCGCCGCCGGCCAGCAGCGCGCACACCTCGTCGCCGACCTGCCAGCCCGTGACGTCGCCCCCGACGGCCACGATCGTCCCAGAGCACTCCATGCCCAGGATCGGTGAGGCGCCGGCCGGCACCGGGTAGTGCCCCTCCCGCTGCAGTAGATCGGCCCGGTTGACGGCGCCGGCGGTGACCCTGATCAACACCTCGTCTGCGCCGTGGGGAGGGTCCGGAACCTCGGTCAGTCCAAGCGATTCGGGACCGCCGGGCTTGTCCTGCGTGATGGCCAACATGAACCCGAGGGTAATCCGGCTGCCGCGGTGGCGACCGGGATGGCAGGCTGACCGGCATGACCACGACGTCGCGGGACGCCCTGACCAGGCTCTGGCCGCTGTTCGGACTGCGGCTGGCCACCCCGCGGTTGATCATGCGGCCGCTGTGCGACGACGACCTGGCCGAGCTCGTCGATCTCGCCGTGCTCGGTATCCACGATGCGGCCACGATGCCGTTCATGCAGCCCTGGACCGATGCGCCGCGCGAAGAACTGGTCGAGAACACCCTGCGACATCACTGGCGTTCACGGGCCGCGAGCGTGCCGGGCGCCTGGTCGGTGCATTTCGCGGTGCGCTCGAAGGGTGCCCTGATGGGTACCCAGGAGATCAGCGGCACGGACTTCGCCGTGACCCGGACCGTCGGCACCGGCTCGTGGCTGGGGCTGGCCCATCAGGGTCAGGGCCTCGGCACTGAAATGCGCTGCGCTGTGGTTGATTTCGCGTTCGACCATCTGAAGGCGATCAGGGCCGAGAGTGCAGCGTTCGAGGACAACCCGGCGTCCCTCGCGGTGTCGGCGAAGGTCGGATACGTCCCGAACGGCGACCGCGTCGTGCAGCGGCGGCCCGGTGAGGCCGCGGTGGATCAGCGCCTGCTCGTCACGCCGGCGACGTTCCGCAAACCGGCCTGGTCGGTGCAGGTGGCGGGCCTGGACGCCTGCCGAGGATCATTCGGGCTGTGACAGTCCTCCGCACCGCCGCAGCATGACGCCCGCCCGTCCGGCCCCGACGAGCCGATCCAAGGCCACCGGGTCCCTGTCCACCGCGGTGGTCGTCGGGATCGGTCACGCGCTGGTGGCCGCGGCGGCCATCTGGGCCTGCTACGGGCTGCTCGACTCGGTGCAACGGATCGGTGGGGGCCGCGCCAGCACCCTGTTGCTGCAGGCCAGCGGCATCGTGGCGTTGGTCTGGGCGTATGCGGGCCTGGTGCTGGGATTGGTGATCAGCATCCGGCAACCCGCTCGCCGCGGAGGCCGGCCCCGACGGATGGGGTGGCGTCCGGCCGTGGTCAACTGGCACCGGCAGCTCAATGTGGCGGTCGTGGCGCTGACCCTGCTGCACGCACTCGTCTACGGCATCGGCGTGCCCGGCGGATCGCTCCTGGTCGCTCTGGTGCCCTGGACCGCGAAGGTGGACGGGCTCGGCTACACGCTGGGCGTGCTCTCGCTCTACCTGGCGGTGCTGCTCGGCCCGAGCTACTACCTCAGGCGGTACATCGGCCGTCGGGTCTGGCTCGTCGCGCACCAGTTGGCCGCGGTCAGCTACGCGCTGGGCCTCTGGCACGCGCTGTTCCTGGGCTCCGACTTCCGGCTGACCGGAATCGGCCGGACTCTCGTCGCGGTCCTGCAGGTCCCGTTGCTGGCGCTGATCGTGCTCAGACTGCTACGGCCACTACGGCTCTCGGATCAGCTGAGCATGAAGCGCCGGGCCGGCCGCTTCGAGGAGACCAGGCACGTGGCCCTGCGGATCGCGGTGGCAGTCGGCCTGGCCGTCACCGGCCTGATCGTCCTGGTGATGACGCTGGTGGCGATCGCGAAGGGCGGGAGCGGGACCTTCGGCTGAGCCCTGCGCGCCGGTTGCCGTCGATCAGACCGGCCCCGAGGATGCCGGTCCGCCGGGGTGCAACGAAAAGCCGGGTGCAACGAAAAGCCGGGTGCAACGAAAGACAGCGGCATTACGTCTGGGCACTGTGGAGCGCGCGATGACGACGGGCCGTCGGCGGAGGGCCGGAGCTGTGGTGCGGACTTGAGCTGTGGTGCGGAAGGTTGGAGCTGTGGTGCGGTTGGCCGGAGCCGTGGTGCTGGCGGTGAGCGTTCTGTCCGCCTGCGCGAGCAGTCCGGCGGCCGACAGGCCGGTCGGCGCGAGTGGCTCGGTCGTGCACGTCTCCTCGGCTGCCCTGACGCCCCTGTTCGTCAGGCCGACGCGGTCGGCAGCTCCGCGGATCTCGGTACCCGGGACGCTGCGATCGGGATCGGGCACGCAGGGATCGGGCACGCAGGGATCGGGCACGCAGGGATCGGGAACACAGGGGTGCAGTGGGTTCGCGCTGTCGCTGGCCGCCGGCACCAGAGGATCGGCAGACCCGCTCACCGCGGCTCGGACATTTCTCCGAGAGGGCGGCGTGTCAGGTTTCGGAACATCGACCTCGAGATGGACGCTGCACACTCGGGCGGCGCTCGTTCCCGGATCTGCCACGGTGACGGAGGGGTCGGTCTCCCTGCACGCGACGCAACTGCCCGACAAGACGTGGGTCATCGACAGCGGCGAGCGCTGCGGATAGTCGCACCTGCCGGTCCCGGGGCCTCCCGGTCCCGGTGCGGCCCGGTCCACCCGTGAAACACGTGGGCTGCCTTCGCGCCGAGGCGGTGGCCGTAGGGTTGAGCGGGTGAAAGCAGAGCCGCGCCGAGCACCGTTGTCCGACCGGATCCCGGCGCCGGCGATGTTCCTGGCCTCCGGGTTCACCCAGTACTACGGTGCGGCCTTCGCGGTGGGGTTGTTCAGCGTCGTTCCTGCAGCGGCGCTCGCCTGGTGGCGCATCGCCGCTGCCGCCGTGGTGCTGCTCATCTGGCGCCGCCCCTGGCGAGTCCGCTGGACCCGTCGGTCGCTGGGTGCTGCTGCACTGTTCGGCGTCGTGCTCGCGACGATGAACGTCACCTTCTACCTGGCGATCTCGCACCTGCCGCTCGGCACGTCGGTGGCCATCGAGTTCCTCCGCCCGGTCGGTGTCGCCGCGTTCGGCGGACGCGGTTGGCGCGAGCGGCTGGCCATCGTGCTGGCCGCCGCCGGGGTGGTGGCGCTGGCCGGCGTCAGCCTTCAGGGTGGATGGACCCACAGCGCCGTCGTCGGGCTGGTGGCGATCTTCGCCTGCGCGGGGACCTGGGCCGCCTACATCCTGCTGGGCCGCCGGATCGCCACCGGCGGTGACGGGATCTCCTCGCTGGCGGTGGCCATGACCTCCGGTGCGATCATCTACTGCCCGTTGGCCTTCGGCGCCACCGCGATCGTCGTGACGCACCCGCTGCGACTGCTCGCGGTGATCGGCATCGCCGTCTGCTCGTCGGTCATCCCGTATGCGATCGAGCAGCTGATCCTGCGTCGGGTGACGGCGGCGAGGTTCGCCATCCTGGTCGCGCTGCTGCCCGTGACGGCCACCGTCATCGACGCGATCGCGCTGCGCCAGATTCCCGGGCTGCTCGACCTGGCCGGGATGCTGGCCATCTGCGGGGCCATCGTGCTGTCGGCCCAGAAGACCGGGAAGAACGTGGGGGCCGAAGTGGCGGTGGAGACCGCCTGAGCCTGCTCGCCGCCCGCTCGGCTGGTGGCTCATCCGGGCCCGGTCGTGTACATACCGCCCGCCGGTTGCGAGAGCATCCGGTCTTGCCCATTGCGCATGTTTGCGCAATGGGCAACTTTCTCCTATTCTGGTGCTCATGTCACCAACGATCGGTCTGCGGGAGTCGAAGAAGGTCGGGACCCGCGCCGCCCTCGTCCGGTGCGCGCTGGAGCTGGCCGAGGAACGCGGATACGACGGGTTCACCATCGCCGACCTGGTCGAGATGGCGGGCGTCTCGCGCCGCACGTTCTCGAACTACTTCAACGGCAAGGCCGAATGTCTTGCCGCAGTGAGTGAATCGTGGATCGACGCCGCGGTGAAGATGATCTCCGACGCCCCGGCCGAGGTTCCGCTGACGGATCTGTTGCGCGGTGTCCTCGATCACGTGGCCGAGCAGATCGCCGGTAGCCGGCTCGCCTTCATGGTGATGGTGGAGTCCGTACCGGAACTCGCGGCCGCGATGAACACGTGCGACGTCGCGCACGGCGAGAAGATCGCGGCGATCATCTCCGCCCGGACCGGAATCGGATCCGACGACTTGCGCGTCCCGCTGCTGGCCGAGTTCTGTCTCGCCGCGGGACGCACCTGCACGCAACGTTGGTTGGCCCGCGGCGCTGCGGGTGAAAAAGCAAGTCTGGCCCGTGATCTCGATGCCGCCTTTTCGCTGATCGACTTCGCCGGCCTGCTCGACCTACGCAAGAACTGACCCATTCGCGCATCGACCGCCGGTCGGTGACCCCCTCGATCAGGAGAACAACATGGCCACACTGCTCTATCGCCTCGGTGCGTTTGCGGTCCGACGGCGTTGGCTGGTGCTGCTCGTCTGGGTGCTGCTGCTGGTCGGCGTCGGCGGCGCGGGAATCGCGTTCAAGGGCGTGATGACAGATTCCTTCTCCATTCCCGGGACGCAGGCGCAGAACGCGCTCACCCACCTGAACGCCCAGATCCCGGCGGCCGGCGGAGCATCCGGACGGATCGTGTTCGCGGCCCCCTCCGGGCACACTCTGGCCGAAGCGCCGTACCAGAAGGCGATCTCGAACGTGCTGAGTGGCACCAAGGGCTTGGACAAGGTCGGCGTGATCATTCCGCCGACGGCGGGTAGGAGCATCTCGCCGACCGGTGACGTCGGTTACGCGCAGGTGCAGTTCGCCGGGCAGATCACCGAGATCCCGGTCGCCACCCAGAACACCATCGCCTCGCTCGCCTCGGCGAACAAGGTCGACGGGCTGCGGATCGAACTGGGCGGCGGCGCGGTCAAGCAGGCACCGTCGATCGGTTCGACCGAAGGCATCGGGGTGATCGTGGCGTTGGTCGTGCTGTTGATCACGTTCGGCTCGGTGGTGGCGGCCGGGATGACGATGTTGACCGCGCTCATCGGCGTCGCCACGGGCCTGTCCGGCATTCTGTGGGTCTCCGGATTCGTCCAGATGTCCACGACAGCCCCAATTCTGGCTCTGATGATCGGGCTCGCCGTCGGTATCGACTACGCCCTGTTCATCGTCTCGCGACATCGGGCGCAGGCCAAGGCGGGCATGAAGATAGAGGAGTCGATCGCCAGAGCCACCGGGACCGCAGGGTCGGCCGTCGTCTTCGCCGGGCTGACGGTGCTGATCGCGCTGGCCGGCCTGTCGGTGGTCGGCATTCCGTTCCTGACGGTGATGGGGCTGGCTGCCGCGGCCACCGTGTTGATCGCGGTGTTGATCGCAGTCACGCTGGTCCCGGCGCTCCTTGGCTTCTCCGGCGACAAGGTCCTCAAGCGTTCGGATCGTGCCGCTGCTGCCGGTCTGCGCCAGGCGGACATCGATCAGCATGCGGTCGTCGACCACGCGCAGAATCCGAATCGGTGGATCCGGATGGTCACCCGCCGGCCGGCCCTCGTGCTGTTCGTGACCGTGATCGGGATGGGCATCATCGCCCTGCCCACCACCAAGCTGCACCTCGCGCTCCCCGACGACGGGGCCGGAAAGGTCGGATCGACGAAACGCGACGCCTACGACTTGTTGGCCGGGTCGTTCGGACCAGGCTTCAACGGGCCGCTGATCGTCACCGTCTCGGCGCCGCCGGCGAAGCTCAAGGCCGCCATGACCCAGGTCGCTGCCGACCTCAACGCGCTCCCGGAGAAGCCCCACGCGGCGCCGGCCGCTGTATCGGCCGACGGCACTCTCGGTGTGGTGCAGGTGATTCCGGCGACCGGACCGTCCAACGTAGCGACCCAGAACCTGGTCAACGACCTGCGGTCACGCGCCGCGGGCTGGGAGGCCGCGACCGGCTCGAAGGTCGCCGTCACCGGACAGACGGCCATCCAGATCGACGTCTCGGAGAAGCTGTCCTCCGCACTGCCGATCTACCTGCTGATCGTGGTCGGCCTGGCGCTCATCCTGCTGTTGCTGATCTTCCGGTCGATCGTCGTCCCGATCAAGGCGGCCGTGGGATTCCTGCTGTCCGTGGGTGTCTCGTTCGGCGCTGTCGTGGCGGTCTACCAGTGGGGATGGTTGGGGGCGATCTTCGGGACAGGCACCGCCTCTTCACCGTCGATCATCTCGTTCCTGCCCATCCTGCTGATCGGGGTGCTGTTCGGGTTGGCGATGGACTACCAGGTGTTCATGGTGTCCGGCATGCGGGAGGCGTACGTGCATGGCGCCGACGCCAAGCGTGCGGTGGTGAGCGGTTTCAACGCCGGCTCCCGTGTGGTGACCGCGGCCGCGATCATCATGACGTCGGTGTTCTCCGGCTTCATCCTGGCGCCGGACACCATCATCGCCTCGATCGGCTTCGCGCTCGGTGTCGGCGTCCTGGCTGATGCGTTCCTGGTCAGGATGACGATCGTCCCCGCCGTCATGACGTTGCTCGGCAAGACCGCCTGGTACATCCCGCGTTGGCTCGACAAGGTGCTGCCCAGGGTGGACATCGAGGGCGAGAAACTCCTGGAGAAGCTCCGCGCCGAGGCAGCTGCCGAATCTGCCGAGCCCGCAGCCCTCGCCTCCCGCTGACGCCCGCCCGGCCCGGGCTCCGGCGTGGATCAACTTCGCAGGCATGGACGAAAGTGATGACTCCTGTCCCACCCGTCCCAAATCGGGGAAGTTGATCCATGCAGCCCGGGTTGATCGGCCGGGTTGATCGCAGCAGCCCGGCTGACCAGCCCCGCTATCGCGCGGTCTCGTTCCCGGCGGAATCGGCCGGACGAGGCTGGACGGGGATACCGCGAATCCACAGCCGGATGCCCTGCCACCGGATCAGCGCCGAGGTCCGCAGGGTGACCAGCGGCCACCGGAGCAGGGTGCGGACGATGGTCGTCGTCGTCGCGGGTCGTCCGGACCCGGTCAGAGTGGCGACGAACGGGGTTCGGTCGCCGATCTGCAGTGCGATGGACACGTTCAGCCGGTCACCCGGGACGGGTGTCCGCATCAGGTAGCGCCCGCCCATCGGCAGGAAAGGTGAGACGTAGAAGACCTTGTCGACCTGGTCGCGGCCGGCCGAGTCCGGCCGGAGGAGGTAGACGTGACGCCCGCCGTAGGTGTTGTGCACCTCGGCGACGGCCGCTACCTGTTCGCCGTCCAGACTGCAGTAGTACACCGAGAGCGGGTTGAACACGTACCCGGCGACCCGGGGAGAGGTCAGCAGCTGGATACGATCGGCAACGATATCGTTGTCTGCCAACAGTTCCCGAATATTGGAAGCCAGTGTGCCCGCTGGATCACCGAGATGGTCGGAAGCCTCGAAACGGGCGAACGGGCGAAGCGCTCGTGGCACCCGCGGCATCGCGTCCACGTCGACCAGCCAGTAGTAACCGGAATACTGGAAGTTCCTGCTGGCACTGGTGTTCCGGCGATGTTTGACCAGACTCCGGTAGATGGTCGCAGTATTCTCCGTCAATCGGACCGGCGGCCGTTCGAGCATCACCATGTGACGCCGAGCGCCTCCGCGGCACGTACGCCAGAGGCGCAACCGTCCTCGTGGAAACCCCAACCCTGCCACGCACCGGCGAAAGCCGTCCGGCCGATGTTGATCCGGCCTAATTCTTGCTGTGCTGCAACAGATTTCACCGTATACGTCGGGTGTGCGTAGTTCATCTCGTCGATGATCGTCGACGGATCCACCTGGCCCTCGCTGTTGAGCGTCACCAGGTAGTCGACCGAATCCTCGATGCGCTGCAGGCGGTTCAGGTGGTAGCTGACGTTGACCTTCGAGTCGTCGGAATCGCAGGTGTCCATCTGGTAGTTCCACGATGCCCTGGCGCCCTTGGCTTTCGGCAGCACGGACGAGTCGGTGTGCAGCACGGTGCGCGAGGCCGTGTATTCGAAGGAGCCCAGCAGTCGCTGCTCGTCTGCGGTCGCGTCGGCCAAGAGCTTCAGGGCCTGATCGGGGTGGGTGGCGATGACGACGCGGTCCGCCGTGTGCACCTCGTCGGCCTGGTCGATGATCCTCACGCCGTCGGCATGACGGGTGATGGACCGGATCGGCGTTGCGGTGTGCACGGCCGATAGCTCTTTGACGGCCTTCTCGACGTAGGAACGCGAGCCGCCCACCACGGTGCGCCATTGCGGCGAGCCGGTGACGGCCAGCATGCCGTGGTGCTCCAGGAATGCGAAGAGGTAGCGGGCCGGGTAGTTGCGCGCGCCGTCGAAGCCACATGACCATACGCAGGCGACCACCGGCAGCAGGAAGTGATCGGCGAAGTATTTGCTGTAGCCACCCTGCTCGATGAACTCACCCAGGGTCCGAAGATCCTCCGGGGACTCGAGCACACGGTGCGCCTCGGCGTGAAACTTCCTGACCTGCACCAGCATCGCGAGGTACCTGGGCCGCAGGACCGCCGATGGCTGGGCGAACAATCCGCGCACTCCCCGGGCGCCCGCGTACTCGAGCCCACAGCCGTCGCACCGAACGCTCATCGACATCTCCGACTCTTGCGTCGCGACATCCAGTTCGGCGAACAACCGCAGCAGATTCGGGTACGTCCTCTCGTTGTGCACCAGGAATCCGGTGTCCATTCCGGCCACCCGCCCACTCGACGTCGCGACGTCATGGGTGTGCGCGTGGCCGCCCAGACGCCCGTCAGCCTCGAACAGGGTGACATCGAACTTGCGTTGCAACAGGTAGGCAGAGGTCAGGCCCGCGACACCGCTGCCGATGACGGCAACCCTCTCGCGCGTTGCGGCCGAGGACGGACTACTCATCTGCGTACTCCCTGATGATGCTGACCACGATCGGCCGACGGCCGGATCGGTGTCATCTCCATGTCTGTGACCCCTCCGGCACGCCGGTGGAGTCTGTCGATGGTAGTTCGGTCCGGGCCCGTCAGGAGATGGGTGGGTCCGAGCACGGCTCGTTGAGCCCAGCCCCCCGACGCCCCGCCCCTTTCGCGCTTATCAACTTCGCCGGCGCTCACGAACTTGTCGATTTTGGGACGGGAGTGAAGCGAGTCGACGTTTTCATGAGCGCGGGCGATGTTGATAAGCGCGGGGGGGGTCCGGGGGGGGGCGGGTCCGGGGGGCTGGGGCCGAGGGGCGGTGCGCGATCGATGTTGATCAGCGCGGCCGGGGGCGCGGCGGGCGTCAGGGCTGGACGTGCACGAACTCCAGGTCGAGGAGTTCGGCGATGGCGCTGACCTCCTTGGCGCGATGCCCGACCCCCAGGGCCCAGTGGTGCGAGATGCCGGTGTCGCTCCAGCGATCGACCCAGTCGCCGGGGTGGCAGCCGAAGTCGACGCGGGAGGTGGTGTTGCCGATCTGCAGCAGTGGGCCGGGGACCACCTGACCCTCGGACGCGACCAGGGTGAACGAACCGTCGCGCTGCTGGGCGATGCCGAAGGTCGTCACCGGGCCGTGCCTGACGTCGAATTCCACCGACACGCCGTATCCGCGCTTGCCGTGATACACCCCGAGTCCGCGGAGGAGCGGCCGCGAGGCGCTGATCGCCAGATGCGCCGGGCCGTCGTGCCCCATCTCCACCACGTCGTCGAAGAAGTTCAGGGCCTGCAGTTCGGTGAAGGAACCGCCACCGCCGAGTCGGTCCATGATCAGCATGGCGATGGAGGTCCGCAGCTCGTATTCACCGACGGTCGGTACACCGCGGGCGGTCAGCAGCGACGCGCCGAGGATCATCCCGGCCCCCAGCCTCTCGTGCTGCTCGCCCTCCAGCCCCCGGTGGTAGTAGGCCAGCGAGTCCAGCCCGAAATCGGCGACCAGCCGGTCGAGTCCGACCGAAACCTTGGCGCCCCATTCGAGGTCGGGAAGCGCAACGGTCTCGTCCAGATCGAAGGTCTCCCTGGCCAGGGCCACCCGGTCGGCAACCTGCGCGTCGGTGACGGCGGCCACCCTGACGCGGAGGTCGTCGAATTCCACCACCTCCATGTGACCGCCGAACTGTGACGTGATCAGGGTGAGATCGGTGGATACGTCCAGCATCCCGGGGTAGAGATGGCCCATCAGGCCATGGCGGGACCCCCTGAGCCCGGCCCTGACGCCGGCGGCCTTCACCCAGTGCCCGACCTTCGCCCAGGACCTCTCCTCCTCGAGATAGCCGGACACCGAACGGAAGTCGATCCCACAGCGTAGGAACGCGTTGGATATCTCGGGCACCGAACAGGCTCCGCAGTAGGCCAGCCACTTGCCGGTGTCGAAGTTGCGGTGGTCCATCGCCTCGGTCGGTTGGAGGTTCAGCACCAGCACCGGCACCCCGGTGCGCTGAGCGATCGGCAGCATCATCGAGGACGTCAGGTAGGTGGGGATGTACATCACGATGAGGTCCAGATCGGCCACCCTCAGCTGCTCCGCGGCGCGCTTGCCCTGGTGGGCGTCGGAGATGAAACCGGCATCCACCACCTCGCAGTCCATCGCTGTCAGCCGCTCGACCACCCGGCGCGCGCACTGCTGCAGTTGCGGCAGCAATTCCGGGAACTGCGGCCAGTACGCACCGAGACCACCGGCGACGACGCCGACCCGGGTGCGATGTCCGGCAACGTGTTCCAGTGAGGTGGATGAAGGAGAAACGATTGTCATCGGCTCAGGCGCCCCAACCTGCCTGCTGGCCGCCGACACGCTCGGCGGCGATCTTCTGGGCATACCCCGACCGCGCGTAGGCGGCCATCGGGTCACGTTCCAGACCTTGCTCCTCGCGCAGGTCGCCGAGCAGTTCGCGCACGTCCGAGTTGTAGGCGTCCATCAGTACGGCGTTGGCGCCCAACACATCTCCCCCCGACTGGGCCGCACCCAGAGCGTCGGTGTCGACCAGCAGTGCCTTGGCCGTCGCCTCCTGCACGTTCATCACCGACCGGATCTGGCCGGGGATCTTCGGCTCGATGTTGTGGCACTGGTCCAGCATGAAGGCGATCTCGGAATCGGCGTCGAGACCGCCACCGCTGACCACCTCGAACAGGATCCGGAAGAGTTGGAACGGATCGGCGGCACCGACGATCAGGTCGTCATCGGCGTAGAACCGCGAATTGAAGTCGAAGGCTCCGAGCTTTCCGGCGCGCATCAGGAAGGCGACGATGAACTCGATGTTGGTGCCGGGGGCGTGATGTCCGGTGTCGACGCAGACCTTGGCGCGCGGACCCAGTTCCAGGCAGTGGGCGTAGGAGGTGCCCCAGTCGGGTACGTCCATCGTGTAGAAGGCCGGCTCGAACAGCTTGTACTCCAGGACGATCCGCTGATCACCCGTCAACCGCTCGTACACCTTGCTCAACGCCTCGGCCAGACGGTCCTGACGGGCCCGGATGTTGTCCTGCCCCGGGTAGTTGGTGCCGTCGGAGAACCAGAGCTTGAGATCGCGGGAACCGGTCTGGTCCATCACATCCACGCACTCGAGCAGGTGGTCGATGGCCTTGGCGCGGATCCGCGGATCGGGATTCGTGACGCTGCCCAACATGTAGTCGTCATCCTGGAACACGTTGGCGTTGACGGTGCCCAGTTCGATACCGGCGTCGGCTGCTGCCTTGCCCAGTTCGGCGAAGTCGTCCACGTTGTCCCAGGGGATGTGCAGCGCAACGCTGGGAGCGGCGCCGGTGTGCTTGTGCACCCGCGACGCGTCGGCGATCTTCTCGAACGGATCACGCGGCACGCCCTGCTGGGCGAAGACCTTGAAACGGGTGCCGGAGTTACCGAAGGCCCACGACGGCAGTTCGATTCGTTGCGTACCGAGGATCTTCTTGACTGACTCGCGGTCGATCATGAGAATGCACCTTCTTTTCGAATGGCTTTCAGGGCAGGAGATGTCAGGATTCCGTGACGAGGGCGCAGTGGTAGCACGGAGGGGGAGCGGGCTGATCTACGTCACCGGGGGTGCCCGGCCCGCTGGAGCAGCGGGCCGGGCACCGACGGAAACGGATCAGAAGTTGAACTGATCGATGTTCGAGGAGTCGAACACGGTCGGCGGCCCGAGCACGACCGAGGGGCCGGTCGTGCCGGACGGTGCGAGCACCGTGTAGTCCTTGAGCTTTCCGGCGCTGAACTTGGCTCCGGTGGCGGTGGTGGTGATCCCGGAGGCCAACGATGCGGCCGCGTAGCCGGCGAGGTAGCCGAGGTCACTGGGGTTCCAGAGCTCGAATGCCTTGACCGTGCCGTCCTTGATGTACGGCTTCATCTGCGACGGCAGACCAAGGCCGGTGAGAGTGATCTTGACGTTCTTGTGGGTCGAGAGGTACTGGGCCGCAGTGGAGATGCCGACCGTGGTGGGCGAGATGATGCCCTTGAGGTTCGGATACGCGGAGATCAGGCCCTGCAGCACGGTGAGCGAGGTGGCGGGATCGTCGTTGCCGTAGACGGTGGAGACCAGGTGCATGTTCGGGTACTTGGCGGCCAGCTGCTGCTTCATGTAGCCGATCCAGGCGTTCTGGTTGGTCGCGGTGGCGGCGGCGGAAAGGATGGCGATGTCGCCGGTGCTGCCGATCTGCTTGGCCAGCAGGTCGACCTCGGAGGTGCCGATCTGCTGGGTGTCCGCCTGGTTGATGAAGAGGTGATCAGGGCAGGTCACGTCCGAGTCGAACGACACGACCTTGATGCCGGCGGCGACGGCCTGGGCCAGGGATGGGCAGAGCGCGGTCGGGTCGTTGCCGGCGATGACGATGGCGTCGGCGTGCGCCTGGATGGCGGCCTGGATCGAGGGGATCTCGGCTGCCGCAGTCGCGGTCGACCCGCTGGAGACGACGACAGTGCCGCCGAGTTCCTTGAGCGCCGCCGTCCCGCCGGCGTCGGCCAGAACCTCGTAGGGGTTCTGCGTGTCGCGAGGGATGAAGTAGACCTTCAGGCCCGACTTGATCTTGCCGCCCGCCGGAGCCGAGGACGATCCGGATGCCGATGCCGATGAAGACGCCGGAGCGCTGGCTGCGGACGAACCGGAGACCGCCGCGCTCGAGGCCGGGGCCGGGGCCGGGGCCGGCGCCGAAGAGGAGCCGCCGGCGACCGCCGGGGCCGAGCTGGTGGGGCTGGTGGCAGTCGTGCTGCTGGAGCTGCACGCCGCCATCGTGGTGGCCAGAGCCACCGCGGTCGCGGCACCGAGCAGGCGCCTCATCCTGGTGTTGGACGTCATTGCTGAGATTCCTTTCGCTTTCGTGGAACTACCTTGTTTTGTCGACAAATGCGGTCAGACGCTTCGTCGGGTCCGAGCTCGGATACGTCGTAAGGCCTCCCCGCCGTTGGGAATGATGACACTGATGAGGAGCAGAACACCGATGATGATGTTCTGGATCTGGGGGTCGATGTTGATGATCGTCATGGCGGACTGCAGGGTTCCGAAGATCAGCACGGAGAGCACCACGCCGAACACCGTGCCGCGGCCGCCGAAGATGGACACACCGCCGAACAGCACCACGGCAACCACATTCAGCTCGAGGCCGGTGCCCTGGTCGTACCGGGCCGAGGCGTTCTTGAGAGAGAACAGAATACCGGCGAAGGCGCACAGAACGCCGGACAGCACGTAGAGCCAGAATTTGATCCGGTCGACCCTGATGCCGGAGAACCGGGCGGCCTCGGACTGCAGCCCGATGGCGAACAGTGACCGACCGAACGGTGTCGAGTGCAGGACGACACCGGAGATGACGGCGAGAATGACGAACACCAGCGTGGAGAAGCTGAAATGGGTCCCGAAGACGCCGGCCGCGCCGATCTTCGTCAGCGAAGCGGGGAAGTTGCTCACCGAGTTGGCCCCCAGGAGGGGCTCGGCCAGCCCGCGGAACAGGCCCAGCGTACCGATGGTGACGGCGATGGACGGCAGACCGAGTTTGGCGATCAGCACACCGTTCAGGGCCCCGCCCAGTGCTCCGACGACCAGCGCGGCCAGCATGGCCAGGTAGATGTTCCAGCCGTCCTGGAACAGCAGGCCCATCAGGGTGCCCGACAGACCCAGCATCGACGCGACCGACAGGTCGATCTCGCCGATCATGACGATGAGCATCAGAGGTAGCGCCATGATGGCGATCTCGCCCATGTTGTAGCCCATGAAGAACACGGTCGAGCCGCTGGCGAAGTTCGGCTGTGCGAACCCGAACCAGAGCGCCGCGATGAGCACGACGATCAGGCCGCTCTCCCACCGCACTGCGGAGCGCAGGGACGGACGCTCGGACGGTGGAACGGTCCCGTTGGGGGACTTCTTCAGCACGGGTGTGGCAACGATGTCAGACATCCCGGTGTGCCCCCTGTTCGGATTTGAGGCTGCGGGCGACCCGCAGGCTGAGCCATCGGTCGAATGCGATCGCCACCAGCAGCAGCGCACCGGCCACGGCCTGGTTCCAGAAGGGGGAGACCTTGAGGGAGCCCAGCGACTGGTTGATGGTGTTGAGCAGCAGAGCGCCGAGGGCGGCGCCCAGGATGGTGCCGCTGCCGCCGAAGATGGCGACGCCGCCGACGACGACCGCAGCGACGACCAGGAACTCGTAGCCAGTGCCGCCGGTGGAGTCCACCGTGGCGTACTCGGCCAGGAACAATGCACCGCCGAGCCCGGCGAGGCTCCCGCTCACCAGGAAGGCCGTGAAAACCCTGCGGCCGGTCGGGATACCGGCCAGCCCGGCCGCATCAGGGTTCGAGCCGATGGCGTAGAGCTCGCGGCTGGACCGGAAGGAGCGCATGGCGTAGCCGGCGATGGCCACCACCACCGCGACGATGATGAAGAGCAGCGGAACACCGAAGACGTTGTAGTAGCCGATGGTCTGGAAGCCGGAGGGCACACTGCCGGGGTCGATCCGCTTGCCGTTGACGATCAGCGCGTCGATACCGCGCACGATGTACAGCGCCGCCAGCGTCACCACCAGGCTGGGCACCTTGGTGACGGTGGTGATCAGGCCGTTGACGGCGCCGACCACTGCCCCGACCAGGATGCCGATGACGAAGCCGAAGATGATCGGCATCTGCGGGTGGTTGACGAAGGTGTTGCCGACGACGTAGGCGGAGAGTCCGACGACCGAACCGACGGACAGATCCACGTTGCGGGTGATGATCACCAGGGTCTCGCCGACCCCCAGCAGGGCGAAGATCGATGCACCCGTGAGCAACTGCTGCACACTGCTGGCGGACAGGAAGCTGTGGTTGTACAGCGTGGTCAGCGCGATGACCAGGACCAGAGCGATACCGATACCCATCTCCCGGGCCCGGAGCAGGGCTCCGCTCCTGGCCATGGCCGCACCGGCCGGCTTCTTCGAGATGACGGCGGTCATACGATCGACTCCGTGCTCTGCAGGGTGGCGGCACGCATGACCGAGTCCTCGTCGGCCTCGGCCCGTGACATGTTCGCGCTCAGGTGCCCCTCACGGATGACCAGCACACGGTCGGCCATCCCTAGCACCTCCGGCAGTTCGGACGAAATCATCAAGATGGCCATTCCTTCTGCGACAAGACCGTCGAGGATGCGATGCACCTCGGCCTTGGTGCCGACGTCGATACCGCGGGTCGGCTCGTCGATGATCAGGAGAGAGGGGTTGCGGGCCAGCCACTTTCCCAGCACCACCTTCTGCTGATTGCCACCGGAGAGGGTGGCGACCGGGTTGCGCATCTTCCCGAACTTCAGCTGGAGTCGCTGGGCCCAGTCCAGGGCCAGGTTGCGTTCGCTGGAGCGGGAGATCAGCCCACCCTTGCTCAGCCGGGACAGGGAGGCCAGGGCGACGTTCTGGTCGATGCTCAGATCCATCACCAGCCCCTGCTGGCGCCGGTCTTCCGGGACCAGGGCGATTCCGGCGGCCATTGCCTCACGGGGTGCGTTGCGGTGCAGCACTTTTCCGTTGATCCTGACGACACCCGAGTCGTAGGGGTCGATACCGAAGATCGCCCGGGCCACCTCGCTGCGCCCCGCGCCGACCAACCCCGCCAGCGCAACGATCTCCCCGCGTCGTACCTGGAAGGAGATGTCGGTGAAAACGCCTGCGCTCGTGAGGTGTTCGACCTCCAGAACCACCTTGCCCGGTGCGGTGATCGTCTTGGGGAACAGGGACTCCAGGTTGCGGCCGACCATCGAGCGGATGATGTCGTCGATCGTCAGATCCTCGATGGGAGCGGTGGAGACGAAGTTGCCGTCACGCATGATCGTCACCCGCTGGCAGGAGGCGAACACCTCTTCCAGACGGTGCGAGATGAACATGACCGCCGCGCCCTGCGAGCGCAGCGTCTTCATGACGTCGAACAGACGGTCCACCTCGACCTGGGTGAGGGCCGCGGTGGGCTCGTCCATCACCAGCACCTTGGCGTCGAGCGAGAGTGCCTTGGCGATCTCGACGATCTGCTGGTCGGCCACCGACAGACCCTTGGCGAGCCGCTCGGGTTCGAGATCGACGCCCAGGCGCGAGAACACCTCGGCCGCAGCCTTGTTCATCGAGCCACGATCGATCCGGCGGCCGCCTTTCAGCGGCTGGCGGCCCATGAAGATGTTCTCGGCGACCGTCAGGTCGGGGAAGAGGGTGGGCTCCTGGTAGATGATCGAGACCCCGGCGGCCTTGCTCGCGGCCGGCCCGCTGAAGTTGACGAGTTCGCCCGAGATGGTGAGGTCGCCGCTGTCCGGCCGGTGGACGCCCGCCAGGATCTTGACCAGCGTCGATTTGCCCGCCCCGTTCTCTCCGAGGAGGGCGTGGGCCTCCCCGGGATAGAGGGTCACGGAGCCGTTCTCCAGCGCGCGGACGGGACCGAAACTCTTGGTCGCATGGTCCAGCACGAGCAGCGGCTCCAGTGGCGCCTGCTCAGTCAACGTCGACTCCTCCTGTGATCGGGGGCATATTGTGAAACCTTTCAGTGCCTGGGCCGGAACGTTAAACCCGTGAGTCGGGCGCGTCAAGTAGCCATCTCCAATTTGTTACCAAACCGGGGCCCGAAAGGTGATCCGACGCCCGAACGGGCCCGGCCCGACAGGGCGGTCGTCGCAGACCGGGGCTCGTCTGAAAGTCGGCCGATTTCGAAACGACGGTGCAGGTCGACGAGTGCGCAGCCACGCCGGACGCCGTGGAGTACTTTGATGCGATTCAACGAGGCTCGGTGGAGGCGATGGGATGTCGGGGGAGGTCAGCGTCATCGATGTGGCCAAGAAGGCCGGCGTTTCGCTCGGCACCGTCTCGAACGTCCTCAACCGGCCGGAGCGGGTGGCCCCCGCCACCAGAGCCAGGGTGCTGGCCGCGATCGACGAACTCGGTTTCATCCGGAACGAGGCGGCCCGGCAGTTGCGGGCCGGGCGGAGTCGCTCGATCGGTCTGGTCGTGCTGGACATCCGCAATCCGTTCTTCACCGACCTCGCTGCGGGCGTCGAATCCAGTGTGGCGCAGGCGGGTCTGTCCCTCGTGCTCTGCAACAGCGGTGATGACGCGACCCGCGAGGATCACTATCTCAGCCTGCTCCAGGAACAGCGAGCCTCCGGGATCCTGATCACGCCGGCCGCGCGCGCGAGCAGTCCGATCGAGGAGATCCGGCGTCGCGGAATGCCTCTGGTGCTCGTCGATCGGAGTTCCCATCGCCGCCAGTGCTCGGTGTCGGTCGACGACCTGGTCGGTGGCGAACTGGCCGTCGACCACCTGGTGTCATTGGGGCACCGGCGAATCACCTTCATCGGGGGGCCGCTGTCGACCAAGCAGGTGGCCGACCGACTTCGCGGGGCCAGGACGGCCGCCGAGCGCGCCGGGATCCGGGTGACCGTGATGGAGACCGACGGACCGGTGTTCAGTGCCGGCCGGTCGATGGGTGAGCGCATCGCCGCCATGCCCGCCAGACGCCGGCCGACCGCGGTGTTCTGCGTCAACGACCTGATCGCGCTCGGTGTCCTGCAGGAGATGACGCGTCACCACATCGCCGTCCCCGACGACGTGGCGATCGTCGGGTACGACGACATCGACTTCGCCGGCGCCGCCGCCGTTCCGCTGACCTCCGTCCGTCAGCCGAGGGAGGACCTCGGGCGCACCGCTGCCGATCTGCTCATCGAGGAAGTCGTCTCCGCCGAGTCCCACCGTCACCGACAGGTGGTCTTCGAGCCGGATCTGGTGATCAGGGCCTCCACGGTTCTGCCCTGAGGTGTGCGGGCGGTTCGGCCGGGGAACGATCCGTGCGAAAACTGGACGGACACTTAACGAAACCATTAGATCGACCCAACGCAAGCGGAGCGCTTTCGTTTGATTCGGTTGCATTGACCAGGGACCCCGAGGCCGTTACGTTTGCTTTCGGTCGAAGGCGTCCGCCGAGGCCCCGTGACGGTCTTCGCCCGCGCCTGGCCGTGCGAACAACAGCTCAGCGGTGCGGCACCGTCCGCGATGCGAAGAGGATGCGAACAGGAGGCCCCCCGCTCGTGTCGTCCCTCGACGAGTTCGCCCGCGAACAGGCGATCCTCAACACGCTCACCGCGCAGGGCCGCGTGGTGGTGAACGACCTGGCCACCGAATTCGGGGTCTCCGCCGTCACGGTCCGCAAGGATCTGGAAGGTTTGGAGCGCCGGGCCATGCTGCGACGGATTCGCGGTGGGGCGGTGAGCGTCGGCACCAGTGACGAGGGTGCCTTCGAGATGAGGTTGAGGCATTCACGAGATGTCAAGCAGCGCATCGCCCGGTCCGTGGCCCCCCTGGTGCGCCACGGCGATGTCATCGCCCTGGACTCCTCGACGACCTGCTACTACCTGGCCAAGGAAATCCTGGATCGGCGAGACCTGGTGGTGGTCACCAATGCGCTACGCCTGGCCATCCTGCTGATGGAGCAGTCCTCGGCCATGGTGCTGATGCCCGGCGGTGTGCTGCGTAGATCGGCCGGTTCGATGGTCGGCCCGATCGGCGATGTGCTGACCGGCCGTGGGCGTATCAACAAAGGATTCTTCGGAGTGATTGCTATCTCGACAGTGCATGGCCTGATGGATCTCTCAGCCGAGGAGGCCCATACGAAACAATTCATGGCGAAGGCCTGCGATCAGGTCTACGGTGTCTTCGATTCGTCCAAGGTGGACGGTTTCGGATTGCATTCGTTCGCCGGTGTCGACGAGATCGATGCCATGTTCACCGACGACGGGATGGACGCAGCCGCGATCGAGCAGTGGTCGAAACTCGGCGTGCCGGTCCATCTGGCGAGTGGTCCGGCTGACCGTGGCACCGGTCGGCGTACGGACCGGGCCCGATGAGCAGCCGCGGTACTCGAACGGTGGCCGCCGTTGATCTGGGCGCCGAAAGCGGTCGGGTGACGGCGGTGTCGTTCGACGGCGATCGGTTGACGATGAAGATCGCGAACCGTTTCGCCAACACTCCACGTGTCCAGGGTGGCGCGTTGCGTTGGAACGTCGAGGACCTCTGGGCGCGCATCGTCGAAGGACTCGGGATCCTGGCGGTCGGCCCAGAACCGGTGGCGAGTGTCGGCGTCGACACCTGGGGTGTGGACTACGGTCTGCTGGACGCCGTCGGTCAGCTGCTCGATGCCCCGATCAGCTATCGGGACAATCGCAACGCGGCCTCGTTCGCACAGGCACTGCAACGGGTCGGCGCGCAGAAGCTCTATGCCGCCACCGGTGTGCAGGTACTGGCCATCAACACCGTCTTCGGACTGATGGCCGATGTGCGGGACGACCCGACCAGGCTGTCCAGGGCCAAGACCCTCCTGATGATGCCGGACCTGTTCCACCACAAGCTTTCCGGAGCGACCACCGCCGAATACACCGGCGTCTCCACCACCGGTGCCTATGACATGGCCGGTCACCGCTGGGCCTCCGAACTTCTCGACGAGCTGGGCATCCCGACCCATATGCTGCCCGACGTCGTGCCGCCGGGTACCGACGTCGGTCCGCTGCTGCCCGGTCTCGCGGTGGGCGCGCTGCACGATGCGCGGGTCATCGTGCCGCCGGGGCACGACACCGCGAGCGCCGTGGTGGGTGTGCCGTTGGCCGATCCCGGTGGCCTCTACATCTCCTCGGGCACGTGGTCCCTGGTCGGCGTGGAAACACCGACACCGGTCGTCACGCCCGAGTCGCAGCGTTCGAATCTGACCAACGAGGGTGGCTATGCGGGCACGATCCGCCTGCTGCGCAACGTGATGGGGCTCTGGATCCTGCAGGAATGCCGCCGCCAGTGGCAACGTGAGGGTACCGACATCAGCTACCCGGACCTCGCCGAGATGGCCGCGCAGGTACCCGGTCTGGTCAGCATCATCAATCCTGACGATCCGGGTTTCCTGCCTCCCGGTGACATGCCCGCCCGGGTGCGGCAGTACTGCGCGGACCACGGATCAGCGGTGCCGCAGACCATTCCCGAGGTGGTCCGGTGCGTGGTCGACTCGCTGGCGCTGAGCTACCGGGCGGTCGTCGACTACCTCGTCGACGCGACCGGGGAGCGACCCCCGTCGATCAACATCGTGGGCGGGGGAGCCGACAACGTCCTGCTGTCGCAGCTGACGGCCGACGCCACCGGTCTGCCCGTCTCGTGCGGGCCGACGGAGGGGACGGCCCTGGGCAACGGCGCCGTGCAGCTGGCCACCCTCGGGGAATTCGACGGCCTGGCCCAGATCCGGCAAGCGATCGCCGCCAGCACGGCGATCCGGCACTACGACCCGCGGCCCGGTGGCGGATGGGAAGAAGCCCAATCGACGTTCCGCCGGCTGGTCGCCGTTGATCAGCAGCGCGCCGTTGATCAGCACGGCGCGGTTGATCAACACGGCGCGGTTGATCAGCACGGCGCGGACGCGCAGCAGTGATGACGGTCGAGACGTGGGAGACGAGCATGATGAGCGCAGGGGATCACGCGTGACCGCGATCCACGCACCGGAACTGGTCAGCCGGGAGCTGCTCGAGCTGACCAGATCGCTGGGCCGCCCGGAACGCGACCTGGTCATCCTCGCCGAGGGCAACACCTCGGAACTGCTCGATGACGGGAGAGTGGTGGTGAAGGCGTCCGGATCGAACATGGCGACGGCCACCACGCAGGATTTCGTCACCGTCGACATCGAGCCGTTCGTCGATCTACTGGGGCGGGAGAACAGCACCCAGGACGAGCTGACCGCCGCCCTGGATGCCGGGATGGTCGACGGCCACCGCCGGCGAGGCTCGATCGAGGCATTGGTACACATTGCGGTGCAGGCAGTTTCGCCGGTACGCTTCGTCGGCCACACGCACCCGACCGCCATTCTCGGGCTGATGGCTTCGGTTCGTGCTCAGGAGGCCTACGACTACTGGGTGTACTCCGACGAGGCCGTGGTGATCGGCCGGCCCCTGTACGTCCCGTACGCGTCGCCGGGCGTCGGACTGGGGCGCGTCTTCCACCGTTCGTTGCTCGGATACGTCGACCGGTACGGCCAGTTGCCCCAGTTGGTGCTCCTGGGTAACCACGGAATCGTCGCCCTCTCGCCGAGCGCGGCCGGGGTCGACGGAATCTCGGCCATGGCGGTCAAGGGTGCGCAGGTCCGGGCGACTGCCTATGCCGTCGGCGGGGTCTCCCCGATTCCTACCGAATCGGTCTCTGAATTCTTCGCCCGCGAAGACATCTCCGAACGACGGGGCAACCTCGCCAACGGCCAGTACTGAAGCCATTCGATTCCATCTTCGATTGTCAGATTTTTTCTACCTCACGGGAGCAGACATGACCGACGAAATTCCGACCGGCGTCGCCGAGTTGCTGGGACGGTCCAACCGACTTGGTTCCGATCCGACCGTCACCAACTACGGCGGGGGCAACACCTCCGTCAAGGTGCGGCAGATCAGCCCGGCGACCGGCGCGGAGGTGGAGTTGTTGTACGTCAAGGGATCCGGTGGTGATCTGGGGACCCTGAAGGCGTCCGGCCTGGCCACCCTGGAACTCGACCGGGTGCGAGCCCTGGACGGTGTCTACCGCGGCATCGAGTTCGAGGACGAGATGGTCGGCTACTTCCCGTTCTGCGCCTTCGGCACCGGAGGTGCGACCCCGTCGATCGATACGCCCATGCACGGCCTGGTGCACTTCGACCACGTGGACCACCTCCACCCCGACGCCGTGATCGCCATCGCCTGCGCCGCCGACGGCGAGGCTCTGGTCGAGAAGATCTGGGGCGGAACCATCGCCTGGGTCCCGTGGAAACGGCCGGGATGGGAACTCGGCCGCGCGCTCGCCGAGATCGCCCGCCGCCCGGGTGTTGTCGGCGCGGTCCTGGGCGGTCACGGGCTCACCGCCTGGGCGGGCACGAGTGACGAGGTGGAGGCCCTCAACCTGCGGATCATCCGTCAGGCCCAGGAGTATCTGGACGCTCACTCGGTGGCCGAGCCGTTCGGTCCCCTGGTCCCGGGGCGCGAGATGCTCGCGCCGGAGGCCCGTCAGGCCCGCGCCGCCGAATTGTTTCCGCACCTCCGCGCCATCGCCTCCGCCGACCGCCGACAGGTCGGGCATTTCAATGACTCCGAAGTGGTCCTCGACTTCCTCTCGCGCGAGAAGCTTGCGCACCTGGTGTCTCTGGGCACGTCCTGCCCTGATCACTTCCTGCGCACCAAGGTTCGGCCGCTGCTGCTGGACACGGCGCCGGACGCACCGGTCGACGAGGTCGTCTCCCGTCTGAAGGAACTGCACGCCGAATATCGGGTGGAATACCAGGCCTACTACGACCGCCATGCCACCCCGTCCTCACCGGCCATGCGTGGCGCCGATCCGGCGGTCGTACTGGTGCCGGGCGTCGGGATGTTCTCCTTCGGTGCTGACAAGCAGACGGCCCGGGTCGCCGGCGAGTTCTACGTCAATGCGATCAACGTGATGCGCGGCGCCGAGGGCGTGTCGGTCTACCAGCCGGTCGCCGAGTCGGAGAAGTTCAACGTCGAGTACTGGCAGCTGGAGGAGGACAAGCTGAAGCGCCGCCCGGCACCCAAGGCGCTGGCCGGTCGGATTGCCCTGGTGACCGGCGGGGCCTCCGGAATCGGCTTGGCCACCGTCAAACTGCTGGCCGAGCACGGCGCCAACGTCATCGTCGGCGACATCAACCAGACCGGTTGCGAATCCGTCGCGGCGGATCTGGGCGGGCCCGACAAGGCCGTCGGGGTGGCCATGGACGTCACCGACTTCGAGGGCGTCAAGGCCGGGATCGCCGCCGGCATCGTGGCTTTCGGCGGTATCGACCTGATCGTCAACAATGCCGGTATCACCAGAGCGGGCTCGTTGGCCGACACGTCCCTGCAGGATTGGGATCTGCAGTACCAGATCATGCCGCGGGGGTCGTTCCTCGTGGCCAAGGCAGCCGAGGGTGCCTTGCGTGCACAGGGTCTGGGTGGCGACATCATCAACATCTGCTCCAAGAACTCGGTCTTCGCCGGGCCCAACAACATCGCCTACTCTTCAGCGAAAGCTGCTCAGGCACATATGGTCCGGCTGCTGGCCGCCGAGCTCGGCGACATCGGGGTCCGGGTCAATGGCATCAATCCCGACGGCGTGGTGCGCGGTTCGGGAATCTTCGCGGGCGGCTGGGGAGCCTCTCGGGCCGCCACCTACGGCGTGGCCGAGGAGGATCTGGGCAAGTACTACGCGCAGCGCACCGTCCTCAAGGAGGAGGTGCTGCCCGAGCACATCGCCCTGGCGGTGCTGGCCCTGACGAATGGCACGCTGCCGATCACCACCGGACTCCTGATCCCCGTCGACTCCGGCGTGGCCGCCGCCTTCATGCGGTAGCCGTGAGGCGTGTCCCGAGGCGCCGGCCCCTTTCGGACGCGCGGGGTGCTGTCCGCACCTGTCAGAGCGGGGCGGGGTCGGTCAGGACCGGAGCGCCCTTGGCGAACTCCCGTGACCGGCGGTCGTCCCAGACCTGCGCCGGCACCGCCCCGCCCAGCAGTTCCCGCGCCAACGCCGGGCCACCGACCGCTGCGTCGGCGCCGATGATGATGACATTCCCGCGGCGGCGCCCCTTCAGCATGGGCGGGTCCGCGACGATCGCCAGGTGTTCGAACACACTCCCGACGGTGGCCGCCTCCGACCGGGCCAGTCGCAGGTCGGGGGCATCCCCGCAATTGAGGATGTACAGGCCGCCCGCGCGCAGGACCCGACGCACGTGGCGGGTGAACTCCACCGTCGTCAGGGGCAGGGGGGTGACGGCTCCGGCGAACACGTCCCGGACCACCACCGTGTGGGCACCGTCCGGCAGCGATTCGGTCACCGCCCTGGCGTCACCGACCCGGATGCGCAGCGCGGGCGCCTTGGGCAGGTCGAACCACACGCGGACCAGGCGGGCCAGCTCGGCGTCGGTGTCGACGGCGAGGTGCTGCGAGCCCGGCCGAACGGTGATCAGGTAGCGGGCCAGCGAGCACGCCGCCGCCCCGAGGTGCAGGACCCGGAGCGGATCCGGTTTCCGGTCCTGGATGACGGACGCGATCCAGCGCATGTACTCGAAATCCAGCCAGCTCGGATCGGCGAGGTCGATGTGCGAGCTCTGCACCCCGTTGACCAGCAGCAGGTAGCCCAGGGTGTTGTCCCGGTCCTGGACCAGCTCGGCGGTACCGGAATCGATCGGGTAGACACCCGGGGTCGGCCCGGCCGTGGCACCCCGGCCGCCGCGGTCCCGCTGTCTGCCCACGGGGGTCATCATCCCCCGCCTGCAGGAAAGGCGCCCATGACGACCACCCAGCGGTCTGCAGAGCACCCTTTTCAGCGTGTGCTCGCCCACTGAATCGATCCGCCAACAGGCAGATCCGGGCGACCAGGGCCACACTTCCATGAGCGCTTTGCCGGTACCTCGGTGAGGTGAACGGCATCCGGCCGCCTGCTGAAGGAGTACCGAATGACGCGCTACGTTTTCGATTTCACCGAAGGTGACAAGGATCAGAAGGATCTGCTCGGCGGCAAGGGTGCGAACCTCGCGGAGATGACGAAGCTCGGCCTGCCGGTTCCGCCCGGGTTCACCATCACCACCGACGCCTGCCGCGAGTATCTCTCGCTCGGCAGCGAACCGGGTGAACTGCGGGTGCAGGTCACCATGGCCCTTCGTCACCTGGAGGACGACGCCGGCCGCCAGCTCGGCGACCGTCACGACCCGCTGCTGGTCAGTGTCCGGTCGGGGGCCAAGTTCTCGATGCCGGGGATGATGGAGACGGTGCTCAACATCGGCCTCAACGACGCGAGCGTCAAAGGCCTCACCGAGGTCAGCGGAGACGAACGGTTCGCGTGGGACTCCTACCGCCGCCTCCTGCAGATGTTCGGCAAGACGGTGTTGGACATGCCCGGCGAGGTCTTCTCGGACGCGCTGGACAAGGCCAAGGTCAGCAAGGGCGTCAGCAGCGATCTCGACCTGGACGTCGACGACCTCAAGTCGCTGGTCGCCGAGTTCAAGGTGGCGGTCAAGGAGCACTCGGGCGCGGAATTCCCGCAGCACCCGCGGGAGCAGCTGGACCTGGCCATTCGCGCGGTCTTCAACTCCTGGAACACCGAGCGGGCCAGGCTCTACCGTCGTCGGGAGCGCATCCCCCAGGACCTGGGGACGGCCGTGAACATCTGCACGATGGTGTTCGGCAACCTCGGCGAGACCAGCGGCACCGGAGTCGCTTTCACCCGCGACCCGGCCTCCGGGAAGCCCGGCGCGTACGGCGACTACCTGGCCAATGCGCAGGGTGAGGACGTGGTGGCCGGAATCCGCAACACGCTGAGCCTGGATGATCTGGCCGCGATGGATCCGGCGTCGAACTCGCAGCTCCGGAAGGTGATGCGCCGGCTCGAGACGCACTACCGGGACCTGTGCGACATCGAGTTCACCATCGAGCGCGGCAAGTTGTGGATGTTGCAGACCAGGATCGGCAAGCGCACGGCGGCGGCGGCCTTCCGGATCGCCGGCCAACTCGTCGACGAACAGCTGATCACCCTGGACGAGGCGCTGTCCCGGGTCTCCGGATCCCAACTGGCCCAGTTGATGTTCCCGCAGTTCGACCCCCATGCCGAGCGCAGTCTGCTGACCACCGCGATGGCCGCCTCCCCGGGTGCGGCCGTCGGCCGGATCGTGTTCGACTCGCCGACCGCCAAGGCCTGGGCCGCCCGTGGCGAGCAGGTGTTGCTGGTGCGCAAGGAGACCAACCCGGACGACCTCGAGGGAATGATCGCCGCCAACGGGATCCTGACCGCTCGCGGGGGCAAGACCAGCCATGCCGCCGTGGTCGCCAGAGGGATGGGCAAGACGTGCGTCTGCGGCGCCGAGGGAATGCTGGTCGACGCCGCAGCCAAGACGATGGCGGTCGGCGGGACGGTGCTCACCGAAGGCGATCTGCTGTCCATCGACGGCTCCACGGGAGAGGTGTTCGTCGGTCGGGTACCGGTGGTGCCGTCGCCGGTCGAGACCTATCTCGAGCACGGGCTCGAGGCGGCCACCGACGGGGTCGACGAGCAGACCGCCGACCTGGTCCGCTCGGTGGACCGGCTGCTGCAACATGCCGACAAGCGTCGGCGTCTCGGTGTCAGGGCGAACGCCGATACGGCCGAGGATGCCGTCAGGGCAAGGAATCTGGGTGCGCAGGGGATCGGACTCTGCCGCACCGAGCACATGTTCCTCGGCGAGCGTCGGTCGTTGATCGAACGGGTCATCCTGGCCGACAGCAACACCGCCCGAGAGGCCGCCCTGGCGGCGCTGCTCCCGCTGCAGCGGCAGGATTTCACCGAACTGCTGGAGGCGATGGACCCATTGCCGGTGACGATCCGGCTGCTCGACCCGCCGCTGCACGAGTTCCTGCCGGACCGGACCGAGCTGGCCGTCAAGGTTGCCCTGGCGGCGGCCGCCGGCACACCGGATGCGGACGATGTCCGTCTGCTGGCAGCAGTCGAGCGGCTGCACGAATCGAACCCGATGCTGGGTCTGCGCGGTGTCCGGCTGGGACTGCTGACCCCGGGTCTGTTCGCACTCCAGGTCCGGGCGATCGTGGAGGCCGCCTGCGCGCTGGTCAAAGCGGGGAGGCATCCGCACGTCGAGATCATGGTGCCGCTGGTCGGTTCGGTGATGGAGCTCTACCTGGTGCGGGACGAGACCGACGGCATCGTCAACGAGGTCACCGCGGCCGCCGGCATCGAACTCAAGGTGCCGATCGGCACGATGATCGAGCTGCCGAGGGCGGCCCTGACCTCGCACCGGATCGCCGAGGCCGCGGAGTTCTTCTCCTTCGGCACCAACGACCTGACCCAGACCACCTGGGGTTTCTCGCGGGATGACGTGGAGGCGGCGGTGTTCGCCGCCTATCTGGACAAGGGTGTCTTCACCGTGTCGCCGTTCGAATCGATCGACATCGACGGGGTCGGGCGGCTTGTCGAGATCTCCGCGACCGAGGGCCGCCGGACCCGTCCGGATCTCAAGCTCGGGGTCTGCGGCGAGCACGGCGGGGACCCGGAGTCCATCCACTTCTTCCACAAGGTCGGCCTCGACTACGTGTCCTGCTCCCCGTTCCGGGTGCCGGTCGCGCGATTGGAGGCGGGCCGGGCGGCGGTGAGCTGAATCCGGACCGCGCCTATCCTTGATCCATGCCAGTAGATGGAGAATATGCACCCAGCCCAGAGAAGTGGGTCCGCGATCAGGTGGAGGCCTACGAGGAGTCCGACGGCAAGGCCGGAGCCAACCTGCGGGGCATGCCGGTCGTACTCCTGACGACCCTCGGGGCCAAGAGCGGACTGGTCCGCAAGGTGCCGCTGATGCGGGTCGAGCACGAGGGCAAGTACGCAGCGGTGGCCTCGCTCGGCGGGGCGCCGAAGAACCCCGTCTGGTACTACAACCTCAAGGCCCACCCCGATCTCGACCTGCGTGACGGCGAGCAGACGTTCGCGATGACGGCCCGGGAGGTCACCGGGGCCGAGTACGACCAGTGGTGGGAGCGCGCCGTGGCGGCCTACCCCGACTATGCCGACTACAAGCGCAAGACAGACCGCGTGATCCCGCTGTTCGTCCTCGAGCCGACTTCCTGACGTTTTCCCCCGTCGGTCGGTCCACTCACTCGTCCGCCTGGAACCGCTGTTGCCGCCGCCGGTTCGGATCGTCGGGTCGATCATCCAATCGCGCCTGCTCCGCTGACTGACGGGCCAGGGCCGGCGGGTGCGATGATGGCCGGGCAACCGCAGGATTCCCGCTGCCGCCAGATACCCGGTGGACGTTCGGTGCGCGGTGGCTCTGTGCTGCCCGCGATCCGCTCGAGCAGCATGCAGACCGCCCGGTCGGCGATGTCGCCGATCGGCTGGGCGATGGCGGTCAGATGGGGGGCGAACACGTCGGCCCAGTCGAAATCGTCGAAGGTCACCAGCGCCACGTCGTCGGGCACCCGTAGCCGCCTGGTCTTCAGGGCTCGCATGGCGCCGATCGTCATGTGGTTGTTGGCCACCACCAGCGCTGTCGGCGGGTCGGGGAGCGAGAGCAGTTGGTTCACCGCCTGTTCGGCCTCGATGGCATTGGAATTGCCTGGAACGACCAGGTGGTGGTCGAAGCGGATCTTGTACCGGCGGAGCGCACGGCGGTAGCCCTCGATCCGCTCGGTGGTGGTCTGCACGCCGAGAACCCCGGACACCAGCCCGATCCGCCGGTGCCCGTGCTGGGCCAGATGTGCGGTCAGTTGGGTGGTGGACCTGACATTCTCGACCCCGATCTGATCGAAATCCGCTGCAGCACAACGGTCCACCAGCACGGACGGGATGCGCAGATCGCGGAGGTACTGCAGCGCAGCTCCGTCCCTTCCCGTCACCGGCGCGAGCAGGATGCCGTCCACCCGACGTTGGTGCAACGAGCGGACGATGGCCAGTTCCTCTGCCGGGTCCTCGTGGGTGTCGGCCAGCAGCAGGGTGTTGCCCGCGGCCCGGACCGCTGCGTCGATCCCGGCCACCATGTCGGCGAAATAGAAATTCGACACCGCGGACATGGCAAGGCCGATGGTGGCGGTGGCCATGTTCGGGGTGGCCAGCGCCCTGGCCAGGGTGTTGATGGTGAATCCTGTCTCGGCGATCGCGGCGAGTACGCGGTCCCGGGTGTCCGGATTGATCCGGCGGGTCTCGTTCACGACGTGCGAAACGGTGGAAACGGACACGCCGGCCCGGCGGGCCACGTCGGCCATGGTCGTCATCGTTGACATCCTCCAAGCTGAATCGGGCGCACAGACCACAGTTTCGTTGGGCCATACGGGCGAAAAAGTACGGGCAAGCGGTTGCGCAAGCCGTTGCGTCATGTCACCATAGCTGGGATGTGATCAACACGACAGACTCTGAACGGTCAGGTTTCGGCTCTCCGGGGAGGCGCCCGCGATCACATCACCGGCTCGACCCCACCACGACAGCGAGGTCGATCAGCGACAGCGTTGTCCACCATCAGGAGGACTCCAGCAATGAAGCTCACAGTTCGTCGATCCGCCGTTGTCGCGGTCGCGCTCACCCTGACGGCGACCATGTCGTTGTCGGCCTGTACGAAGAACAGCACCGCTTCGCCGGCCACCAGCTCCGGTTCCTCTGCTGCTGCAGCGGGTTCCGCGGCCGCACCGAGTTCCGCGGCCGCCGCCGGTTCCGCTCCCGTCAGTGCGGCCGGCGGCTCGGCCGGCACCATCAAGATCGGGCTGGTCACCAAGACCGACTCCAACCCCTACTTCGTGAAGCTGCGGGAATCGGCCAAGGCGCTCGCCGCCACCCAGGGCGCGCAGGTCATCGCGCTGGCCGGAAAGTTCGACGGTGACAACGAGGGACAGGTGACCGCCATCGAGAACCTGATCCAGCAGGGCGTGAAGGGCATCATGATCACCCCCAGCAACTCGGCGGGCATCCTGAATGCGATCAAGGAGGCCGAGGCCAAGGGCATCCTGGTCATCGCGCTCGATTCCGAGACGACACCGGTGACCGCGGTCCCGGCCACCTACGCCACGGACAACCTGCAGGCCGGTGTGCTGCTGGGCAAGTACGTCAAGGCCAAGATGGGCGCCACCGCCCCGAAGATCATCACGATGGATCTGGACCCGAGCGCGAGCGTCGGCATCCAGCGGCACAACGGATTCCTCGAGGGCATGGGGTTGCCCGACGGCACGCCGCCCCAGGTGATCGGCAGCGCGCTGACCGCCGGTGACCAGACCAAGGCCCAGTCCGCGATGGAGAACCTGCTGCAGGCGCACCCCGACGTCAACGTCGTCTACTCGATCAACGAGCCGGCCGGGCGCGGTGCCTACCAGGCGCTCAGCGAGAAGAACCTGCAGAGCAAGGTCATCGTCGGCTCCATCGACGGCAGCTGCTCGGGTGTGCAGTACGTCAAGGACGGCAAGTTCGTCGCGACCGTGATGCAGTTCCCGAAGATCATGGCCGAGGACGGCGTCAAGGCGATCGTCGACTTCGCCAAGACCGGCACCAAGCCGACCGGCGTGATCAACACCGGCGCCACCCTGATCACCGACAAGCCCCTCGCGGGCATCGATTCCAAGGATTCGACCTGGGGCCTGGCCAACTGCTGGGGATGAGACATCCCGCTCCACCGCATTCCGCTCCACCAGATCACCGGTTCGTCAGCTGAGCACGGCACTACGCCAAAGGAGGCGGCATGACCAGCATTGCCCCCCCGAAGGCCCGCGGTACGGATCGGGCGAAGGAAATCTTCGCCCGATCCCCAGCCCTGGGACCGACGGCCGCATTGATCGTCGCGTTGGTTTTCTTCTCGATCGCGACCAGCACCTTCCTGAACCTGGACAACTTCAGCACCATCGTCGGCCAGACGGTGGTGGTCAGCACGCTGGCGCTCGGCCAGACCCTGGTGATCCTGACCGCCGGGATCGACCTGGCCAACGGTGCGATCATGGTGTTCGCCACCGTCATGATGGCGAAGCTGTCCATGCAGATGGCTTCCTCCGCAGCGATTCTCGTCGGGATCCTGGTGGCGGGTGGGGTCGCGGCGATCTCCGGCCTGTTGGTCACCAGGCTCCGGCTGCCACCGTTCATCGTGACGCTGGGCATGCTCGCGGTGGTCACCGCGGTGTCGGCCCTGTACAGCGGCGGCACCACCACGGACGTCAGCGCCGACAGCACCCTGACGCTGCTGGGCAAGCAGATCACCATCGGCTCGCTGAACATCAGCTACGGCACGGTGCTGGCGGCCATCCTGTTCCTGGTCATGTGGCTGGCACTGGGCAAGACCGGTTGGGGACGGCACGTCTACGCCGTCGGCAATGACGCCGAGGCCTCACGGCTCAACGGCATCAACGTCAAGGGCGTGCTGCTGTCCGTCTACATCGTGGCCGGCATCGTCTACGGCCTGGCCGCCTGGATGGCGTTGGGGCGCAGTCCCTCTGCCGATCCGAACGCATTCCAGACCGGCAACCTCGATTCGATCACCGCTGTCGTGATCGGCGGTACGTCCCTGTTCGGCGGGCGAGGCGGCATGGTGGGCACCATCATCGGCGCCCTGATCGTGTCCGTGCTGCGCAACGGCCTGACCGCCATGCAGATCGACTCCAACTACCAGAACCTGGCGACCGGCGTGCTGGTCATCCTGGCGGTTGCGTTCGACCAGCTGACCCGTAGGAGGAGCTCATGAGCACACCCGCCCCGGCGACGACGTCGGACGGCCTGGTCACCATCACGCCGTCCGACACCTCCGGCCCGGCAAGAGGTCCGGCCGGGGTGCAACCGATCCTGGCCGCCCGCGGAGTGGTCAAACGGTACGGGAAGGTCACGGCCGTCAGGGAATCGGACTTCGACCTGTTCCCCGGCGAGGTGCTGGCCGTGGTCGGCGACAACGGGGCGGGCAAGTCCAGCATCATCAAAGCGATGACCGGAGCGGTCGTCCCGGACTCGGGTCACATCTACCTCGACGGCAAGGAGGTCCATTTCGCCAGCCCCAACGAGGCGCGCAAGCGCGGCATCGAGACGGTCTACCAGACCCTGGCGGTGGCGCCGGCGCTGGACATCGCGACGAACCTGTTCCTGGGGCGCGAGATCCGCAAGGAGGGGTTCCTGGGGATGATGCGGTTCCTGGATCGCAAGGCCATGCGGATCGAGGCCAAGTCGCAGCTGGAATCCCTGGGCATCGCCACCGTCCAGGACATCACGGTCCCGATCGAGAACCTCTCGGGCGGGCAGCGGCAGGCCGTCGCCGTCGCCCGGGCCGCGATGTTCGGCACCAAACTGGTGATCCTGGACGAGCCGACCGCGGCCCTCGGCGTCAAGGAAACCGCCAGCGTGCTGGATCTGATCAAGCGGATCAGCGCCCGCGGGCTTCCGGTCATCCTGATCAGCCACGACATGCCGGCCATCTTCGAGGTCGCCGACCGCATCCACGTGCACCGCCTGGGCCGGCGGGTCGGTGTGGTGGACCCGAAGGAGATCACCATGTCCGACGCGGTCGCCTTCATCACCGGCGCACTGGACATCCCGGGCGAAGGCGAACACCCGCACTTCGTCGCGCACGGGGAACGGTCGTGAGGTCTGCGGCGGCCGACATCGCAGCCCGGCCGGCGGAGGGAGGCTAGGATCGCAAGCGGAGGCGTGTCCGAGTGGCCTAAGGAAACCGCCTTGAAAGCGGTCGGGTGTAACAGCCTCGCAGGTTCGAATCCTGTCGCCTCCGCCAGAACATTCGGCCGAGCATTCCTCGCGGTGTGGACAACCCGCCCGCGGTTTGTGCCCCGCTGGGTAGGGTCGCCATCATGCAGCCGCACGAGCAGTGGCAGAAGAATTCACCGGCCGGTAGGTATCCCGCGGATGGCCCCCTCGGGCCGGCGCCGGCTACCTCCCCGGCGCCCTTGGATCAGCAGTTGCGGTCCACGCCCGGCGATCCGTCAGGTGTCTTGCTGGAGCTGCGCCCGGACTCGGCCACGTTCTGGCGGGGGGTCGGCTTCCGTGCGTTGATCCTGCTGCCGATCATCGCGCTCGGGATCTACAACGCTGTGAGGGACAACGGCATCGGTGGGGCGGCGGTGCTCTACGTGACGATCGCCGCGGTGATGTTGATCGGTGTGACGATCATGCTGCAGACCAGCCGGGTCGTGCTGACCGTCGCCACCGTCGAAAAACACCGCCTTCTGCTGCACCCGAAAGTGGTCCAGCGCCGGGACATTGCGCTGAGCGTCCTGGTGCCGCAGTACACCTCCGCGTTCAACCGCACGGCGCCTCTGCTGGTGCTCGTCGGCGGGAAGGGTCGTGCGCTGCTGCGCCTGACCGGTCAGGTCTTCGAGGCCGGTGCGCTGTTCGCCCTCGCCGAACGGATGGGGCTGGGGAACTTCGACGTGATCAGCGGGCTGGTCGGCCCGAAAGTCGTTGCCCGACAGCACAAGAGGATCCTGACGCTGCCCGAACGGCGCCCCCTACTGGTGGTGCTCGTCGGAACAGTGGTCCTGCTGGTGCTTCTCGTCGTCGCGATCAACATCTTCGACCCCGTCACGAACCGATGACCGGTCGGTTCAGAGCGCGAAGGACTTCGCCGCCTCGAGGAAGGCATCGTTCTCGGCCGGCGAGCCGATGCTGATTCGGACGCCGCCGGTGGCGTCCTGGAACGGCCGGACGATCACCTTGTTCGCCTCGGTGTGCGCGGCGAATTCCGCCGACCGCTCCCGTAGCGGCAACCAGACGAAGTTGGCCTGGGACGTCGGGGTTTCGAAACCGAACTCGCGCAACGCGGCGGTGACCCGGATGCGTTCGGAGATGACCTGCTGCCAGCGCGGTTTCAGTTCGTCCCGGGCGGCAAGAGCGGCCAGGGCAGCTTTCTGGGCGAGGGTGTTGACGGCGAACGGGATGGCCACCTTGCCCAGGGCGGTGATCACCGCGGGATCACCGACGGCGTATCCGACGCGCAGGCCGGCCAACCCGTAGGCCTTCGACAGGGTGCGCAGGGACAGCACATTCGCGCGGTGGGTCGCCTCCTGGACGCCGTCCGGCGATTCCGGGTCGGTGTCGAATTCGCCGTAGGCCTCGTCGATGACGACCAGAACGTTCTCCGGGACCGCATCGAGGAATTCGGTCAGTTCCTGACGGTGCACGACGGTGCCGGTCGGATTGTTCGGGGTGCAGATGTAGATCAGCCGGGTGGCCGGGGTGACCGCGGCGGCCATCGCCGGGAGATCCAACGTGTGGGCGGACGTCACCGGAATCTTCTGGGAGATGGCGCCGGCGATCTGCGTGACGATCGGGTAGGCCTCGAAGGAACGCCAGCCGAACATCACCTGGTCACCTTCCGAGCACGTGGCCTGCACCAGTTGCTGGCACAGCGCAACCGAACCGCAACCAGCGATCACGTGGCTCTTGTCGACCCCGACGTGTTCGGCGAGCGCGGCGACCAACTGCTGCGCACTGTTGTCCGGGTAGCGGTTGATGCCGTTCGTATCTCCGGTGAGGGCCTCCATGATCGCCGCCGAGATGGCCGGCAGCGTGGGGAACGACAGTTCGTTCGAGGCGAGCTTGATGGCGCCCGGCACCGTGCGGCCCGGTGCGTAGGCGGGCAGAGAATCAAGCGCCGGCCGGATGTGGACCGTCATTCCTCACCTCGTCGATCTCGTCATCTGGTGCTCGTGTCGGCTTGTGTCGTGCTCGTCGACGGCGCCCGTGGGCGTCGTCGATTCCGGTTCGTCACTGTAGTGCGTCAGGTCGAGTGCGTGAGGTCGAGTGCGTCAGGTCGGCGGGGTGTGCCTGGCACGGGACGCTCTGGCCCGCGCTTACCGCAGTCAGACGGCGTGCTCGTGTAGGAAACTTGCATGCGGAAAAATTCGGGCGGACGGGGCTGGACGGTCCACTCGGGTCGGCGCACCCTCGCGGCGGCCTTGTCTGCGCTCTGCCTGACCAGCTGCACGATCGCTACTCCCTCTGCTTCCGGGTCTGGTTCAGCCGTGTCGTCGTCGGTGCGGATCGCCGCTCCGAGCGCCGGGGCTTCGATCGTGGTGACGGTCCCGGACCTCGGTGCGGTGGCCTCTGCGCCCGTTCCTGCTGCTGGGGGTCCGGGGGTTGCAGACGGCTCGGGCGCTGTTGGCTCCGGTGTGTCCGGCACGAAGCCCGCAGTGCTCCCGCCGAGGACCACTCCCGGTCCCAAGTCGTCGGGTGCCGCAACTGCGGCCGCTCCGACCAGGGGGACGCCGGCATCGGTGCCCGTCCCTCCGACGCAGCCTGCGGACCAGACCAGAACGGCCGCAACGGCTTCGAGTAGCTCGATCACCCCGCCGACCACCGCGGTCAGCACGATGAACGTGACACTGGCCAACTGCCCCCGCTGTACGGTGCTCGCGACGCACGCCGCGGTCACCTCGACCCTCGGTGCGGCGTTGGTCGCCACGGCGCAGGGACGTGCCGCGCTGTTGTCGCTGCGGGGCGACGGCAGTGTGGCCGGAGCGGCGAACGTCGCCTACGGCACGTCGTTCCCGACGCCGCCCGGCGGGCAGCTCGGTTGCGACGCCAGTGGTCGGTGCATCGTCATCGCCCAGCAGACCAATGGCACCGCCATCGCTGCGGCCTACCGGGTGAGCGCGCAGGGCACCTGGGTCGACGTCACGGGCCAGCCCGGTATCTCCTCCGTGACGGCCGTGGCCAGGACGCTGACGGTCGGAGGCGGTATCGGGGTGGCGGTGCAGGACCAGGCGGATGGATCCACCGTCTGGATCGTGTACGGATGGGACGGCAACGGCTACTCGGTGAAGGGCTGCACGGCCGCGGCGACACCCGACCCGAACGCCCTGACGATGACGAGCTGTCTGTCCTGAATCAGGCTGTCTGTCCAGGTCAGCGGGGGGCTCGGGCGGCGTTTTGCGGTGCGGTCCGGGCGGCAGGTAGGGTAAGCGCTCGGCGGGCCTCCTTGCGGTGGCCCTGGGAAGCGTGCCAGAGCGGCCGAATGGGACACACTGCTAATGTGTTGTGCGGGCAACTGCACCGAGGGTTCAAATCCCTCCGCTTCCGCGCTGGTCGTCCTCCTGGGATTGCCGGTGTTGGGCAGTACGCAGTACCGCAGTGACAACTGAACAGGCGCCTGTAGCTCAACGGATAGAGCATCTGACTACGGATCAGAAGGTTGGGGGTTCGAATCCCTCCAGGCGCACTCCAGATCCACCTCCCGATCAGGGATCCGACGCCGCGGCTTCTTCGCCGTCTCGTGGGCGGCAGCCATCAACTCGCTGGGACTGATCCCCATCACCTGGGTGATGGCATCCAGATCGTCCAGGTCGAACGCCACCTGACCGGTCAACCGCCGGCTGATCCAAGGCTGGTCCTTGCCAATCGCAAACGCGACCTTCGATGCGCTGATCCGGTTGCGGGCCAATTCCGAACGCAGCTCCGCGGCGACCGCCTCTCGGAGAGAGACTCTGTCTGTGAGTGGGACCGTCATGCTCGTGACTCTACGACCGCTTGCTCAGTCTGTCACTACCCTTCGAGCGTCAGTAGTCAGCCCATTGGCGACAACTATGCGCTGAGCGATTGAAAATGCTTGACTGCGGTTCGTCGTCGCTGTAGACAGACGCAATGACGACTTCAGAACTTGATCGTCGGGTGGGCAGCCGCGTCCGTCAGGCTCTTGCCGCCCGTGCGATCAGCCAGGCAGTGCTCGGTGCATCTCTTCACCGATCCCAGGGCTGGATCAGCCGGCGACTCCGAGGGGACCCGGGGTTCACCCTGGCCGAACTCTCCTCCATCGCAATGGTTCTCGACGTGGAGCTCGACTTCTTCACCGGTCGACTGGCCGATGTGAGCGTGAACGTGGGGGAGGAGGCGTCGTGACCACCGCGGTGGCGGTGGGTCCAGCATCCGCCGGGGTCGACCTAGTCGGTCTGTTGCGCGAAGTCGGTGACAAGGGCTGGGACAGCCACGAAGGCCGCCTGGCCGTGGCGCACCTACGCCGCGTCTGCCGCGGTGAGGCCTCGAGATGGACTTACTCGGCCGGCTGGTTCTCCGACGAAGGCCTGGCCGATGTCTGGGAAGCGGTCAACCGGCTGCTCGTCAAGGGGCAGATCGAGGTGGCACCGTCTGTGGTACGTCGAGTGGCCCAGCGTTCGTACGCAGGGGAAGCCGCCGCAGCCCAGACCGGGGTCGGCACGCCAAAGACCCGTGGCCTGGTACGGATTGCAAGGACGCACCGCAGCACCAGCCTGACCACGACCGAGGCGCTCGAGTCCCTACCCGCACCTGATTCAAATCTGGAGGCTCCACTGCCGGTCTGGATGCGGGTGCTCGCTGTAATGCTGGTGCGGGCCGGCTGGTCGTACCCAGTTGCCGCTCTGGACGCTGTAGTCGCCTCCGCTGCCGTGGTGGCGCTGAACGGACGCCGTCGGCAGTCGCCGCTCGCCGGGCACGACACCGGAGTGCCTCCCGCAGCATGGTCAGGCCTGGCGCTCCTGGTCGCCGGCAGCGGACCCGGATGTGCCGCCGGCAATCGTCAGGTCGGAGCGGCCGACCTCTTCGCCCGCGTTGGCGCGGCTGGCCTTCGGCAGCACGGGGAGACGCTCCGCCTCGTGCAGGGAATCGTCGCCGGCAGGAGCCTACGGACTGCCCGGGCCAACCGGATCGCAGCATGAAACCGACGGCGCGCAACCAACCCCACGGTGCGACCGTCGGACGTCGCATTGTGGACGACGGCTTCATCGACTGCGAGATATGCGGCGAATCGCATCCCGGGGGGAGCGACTGCCCCTGGGAGCTGTTCGCGGCTGGTCTGGGATCAAGTCCGCGCACGGGTGGCGCGGCTGACAATCTCACCCCGGACGACGTCGAGTACCGACGGCCGGTGCAACCCAGCCACAACGGACGAATGCCCCGACCGAGGGCTGAGCTCGACCGTGACGCCGAGCCGGTCCGCGAGAACGTCACCCGACTCGTCGAGCGGCTGGACACGATCATTCGCTACGGAATCCCCGCCATCCCCGAAATCGTTGCCTCAGCAGAGGATCTCGTCGACGGGGCACCGCCCGATGGCAATGAGTCAGCTGCCGAGGAGCTTCGGTGCATCGCCGAGGACCTGCTCGGACTGGCCTCGACCCTCCCGGATGTGGCCGGGCGACTGTGCCGGCTCGCCGATGCGATGGAGAAGACGTAATGCTCGGTCTCTCTCCACACGGAACTACTGATTGGCCTGAGTGGGCGCGACCGTCATGAGCCTTCCTGCCATCTTGTGGGCGATGTACGAAGCGCCGGTCAAGACGAACCCCACCGAGAAGTGCGTCCTCATGGTCCTTGCCGAGCATGCCGACACCTCCGGCGCGAACGCGTTCCCATCGTGGGAACGGATCGCCAAGATCGTCGGCGTCTCGACCAGGACGATCGGCTCCACTCTGTCTTCTCTCCACGCGAAGGGCGTCATTCGACGCGGCGATCAGCGCATCGCGGAGGCCGCGGTGCGCGGTCGCGGGAAGAGCCGCGCGTACGCGCCAACGGTATGGGACCTGGTGATGGACGGCAGCCACGCCGCCGCCACCCAGGCCCACCTGCCGCCGGTCGTCGCTGAGGACCGAGAGGCCATCATGTCCCGTCGAGGGCAACGCGCAAACGTGCAGGTCAACAGACCTGCAGGATCTGCAGGCCCGAAGTCCCAGGGCTCGACATCGGTAGATTCGGCCGACGTACCCGCAGGTGAAGAGACATGCAAATCTTGCATGTCTGCGAGCGCGTGCTTCGAGACGTGCGATCTGGCGTCGCCCCGGCATGAAGTTTGCCGCCGTTCAGGGGTGAAGCCAGCTTCAGACAAACCAAGTACTTCAACCAAGAACTGGAACCCACCACCCCCGGCCACAGCTTCCGCTTCGGGCCGGTCGAGCATCTCCTCAGCAGCTCCAGACCTTTCGGATTTGAATCTCGTCAAGACCGGCATCGCTGAAGGTGTCGACCCGGATGTCGAGGGGTTGGTCGCCGCAGTCCGCGCCTCTCTGCCGGCGGGGCTCGCTCGTCAGGCGATCGGACGTGCGCTTGAGCGCAGATGCCTAGCCCTCGCGACCGCTGGTTGGAGCGCCGATCAAGTGGCCGCCGCCGTCCGAGATCGTTGTTGGGATGTTGCCGGTGTAGGTGCTGTCGTGGCCTGGCTCGAAGACCTACGGAACGAACGTCCTGCAGCAACCTTCGCACGGCGGAGCTCATCGACTGCTGGAGCCCGAGGGCCGGGCCTCGTTGACGAGTACTGGCGAGATCTCACCTCCGCGGCCGCGTCAGATTCACCAGCGCGAGGCGAGGCCGTGCGATTTGCCGCCGTGGCTGCCGCAAACTCCCGCGGACGCCGACTTTCAACTCATGCCAATGCCCGAAATTTTCCGGATTGACGAACGAGCGCTCACCGCGCTGTGGTCCGTGGCGCATGAGGGCAAACGTAGCTATTCAGCTGGGTGCCAGGGTTGGGGGTAGCCAGGGGCCGGTGGTGAACAGTTCGGTGAGGGCGTCGAGTTTGTTTTTGCCCCATTTTCCCGCGGTGGCCAGGTAGGAGTGGACGGTGGCGAATTCGACGAGGCCGGCCAGGGTGCGCCAGCATCCGCCGGAGGTGCGTTGCTGGATTTTCACTGGTCGTAGGTCCCGTTCGGCTTGGTTGTTGGTCCACGGGATCGTCAAGTCTGTGGTGAACCGCAGGATCATGTCTTGGTAGCAGTGGAACCGGCGGATCAGGGTCCGGGCCCGCCGGGCGAGGTCGCTGTGGTCGCTGAGGTTGTCGGTGCGGCCTTTGGCCAGCGCGCCGAGGTAGTGGTTGAGCAGCGTGGCCAGGGTGGTGTCATCCAGGCGGTCAAGGCCAGCCTGTCGTGCTTTTGCTGCGGCGTGGTGGGCGGCGGTGAGGGTGTCGGCCATGGCGGTGGCCCACAGTTGCCCCAGGGGGTCGGCGTCGGAGATGGCGCGCAGATCTCGGAGCAGGTGCGCTCCGCACCAGGCGTGCAGGGCCGGGAGGTGCTCGTATCCGGCGTAGCCGTCGCGGACCAGCACGCCGGTGAACGTGGCCAGGACTCCGCCCTGGTCGATGTCGGCGCTGGATCGTCCGGCGACGTGCAGCAACGTCAGGTATTCGGTGCAGGCGACATGCACGTAGGCCAGTGCGTTGTCGGCGCGGCCGGTGGTCTCATCCGCGTGCAGTACCGGCGCGGTCGTGAGCAGTTGTTGCAGGTGCGGAACGAACGTGCCGATCAGTTTGTGTGCGGCGCGTCGGCGGGCGCGGGCGGTGAATCCGGTGGCCAGGTGCAGCCCGGTCAACGTTTCCATCAGGGTGTTGGCTCGCCCGATGGGCAGGTAGTGGGCGCAGGTCAGGTAGGCGCACATCGCCAACGCGGCCGGTCCGATCCGCACCGGGGATCCCGGCGTGGCCAGGACGTCGGTGTTGAGGTCGGTGTTGTCGGTCCAGTCGGCGGTGGTGGTGACGCCGCAGCATCGGCAGGTCCGCTACTAGGGCGTGTCCCGTGGATCGTTCTCCGTTAGATGCCTGAGCCAGATTCCGATGCTGGCGACGTCGACGGTGCCTCGGTAGACGAACTCCCGTTTGTCATACCGGGTGGCGACCGCGCGGTAGCCGCGTAGCCGGTTGAACGTCCGCTCCACGGTGTTGCGGTCCTTGTAGATTTCCTTGTCGAATTTGGGTGGCCGACCACCACGGGAACCCTTGGACAGGCGACCGTTGATCTGGTTCACCGGCTCCGGGATGGTCGCCTTGATACCCCTACGCCGCAACGACTTACGGATTCTGCCGCTGGAATACGCCTTGTCCGCCAACACCCGATCCGGTCGGGTCCTAGGCCGCCCATCACGGCCGCGCACGATCCGAATATCGGCCAGCACCGCGGTGAACGCCAACGCGTCATGCCGCTGACCAGCCGAGATGACCCGCCCCACCGGCCGACACTTCGAATCAGCCGCCATGTGGATCTTCGTCGTCACCCCGCCGCGGCTACGCCCCAAACCCTCCCGATCAACGACCGGCGGCGGCCGATCCGCAGAATTCTTGTAGTTCGATAGTGCCCCCTGTGTCTTTGAGGGCCTTGATCGGAGCCTCCAACACGACGCTGGCAAGGACGGCGGCGGGGATGTCCTTCGGCGGTTCGTGCCGGGCACCTGCCGCGTGGTGATGCGCCCGGATCACCGTCGCATCCACCCCCAACGCCCACTCACCGACATCGCCGTGATCGCAGTCCGCCCGCAGCATCGACAGCACCCGCTGCCAGGTACCGTCCCCTGACCAGCGACGATGCCGGTTGTACACCGTCTTCCAATTGCCGTAACACTCCGGGAGATCCCGCCACGCCGAACCGGACCTGGTCCGCCACAGCACCCCGTCGACGACCCTGCGGTGATCGACCCACCGACCACCCCGAATCGGGGTCCGATCCGGTAGCAAAGGCTCCAACCGGGCCCACTGCTCATCCGACAAATCATGACGATTCTGCACAAATCAGAGTCTGTCGGAACCGACCTCCAAGATCCGCGGGACACGCCCTAGCCTTGCGCTTTCACGCAGATACTGGATTTGGTGTTTCAAAGTGAGGGAAAGGTGCCCCGACCTGCGATAATGAGGGTCTCTAAGGTCCACATCGTCAGCAAACAGGAGCACCTTTCTGATGCCGAACCCTACCGGTTTCTACCCGCCGTTGACAGTGGACACGACCGCGAAGCGGGTGGTGTCCCACGCCGGTGCTGTGCTGCTGGTCACCACCGCCGGGAAGGTCGGGTTGGACCGGGCTTTGTCTGCGGCGTTGGCGCCGTGGCGCAAGCAGTGGGCGGTGCTGGATCCGGGGAAGATCCTGCTGGACCTGGCGGTCAGCGTCGCCATCGGCGGGGACTGCCTGGCCGACATCTCGGTGGTGCGGTCTGAGCCGGCGGTGTTCGGGCGGGTCGCCTCCGACCCAACAGTGTCCCGGCTGATCGACGCGTTGGCCGCGACCCCGCAGGCCGCTTTGGCGGCGATCAACCAGGCCAGAGCAGCAGTCCGACAGCGGGTGTGGAAGATGGCCGGGAAGGACGCCCCCGACTTCGGAATCGACCGGGACCGGCCGTTGATCATCGACCTGGACGCCACGTTGATCACCTCCCATTCGGAGAAGGAACTGGCGGCGCCGACCTACAAGAAGGGCTTCGGGTTCCACCCGCTCGGGTCGTGGGTGGATCACGGCCCCGACGGCACCGGTGAGCCACTGTCGATGATGCTGCGCCCCGGAAGGGCCGGATCCAACACCGCCGCCGACCACATCGCGGTCACCAAGGATGCGTTGCGGCAGTTGCCCTTCAACCGCCGTGGCGGCCGCATCGGGCGCAGGGTGCTGGTCCGCGCCGACAGCGGCGGCGGCACCCACGAATACCTGAAGTGGCTGGCCGGGCAGGGCCTGTCGTATTCGGTGGGGTTCGGGCTGACGCAGGACATCGTCGACAAGATCAACCTGATCCCCGACCAAGGGTGGACCCCGGCCTACGACGGCGATGGGAAGGTCCGCGACGGGGCGTGGGTCACCGAACTCACCGGCCTGCTGGACCTGTCAACGTGGCCGGCAGGGATGCGGGTGATCGTCCGGGCCGAACGTCCGCACCCCGGGGCGCAGCTGCGGTTCACCGACTCAGGCGGCAACCGGCTGACCGCGTTCGTCACCAACACCACCGGCGGGCAACTCGCGGACCTGGAGTTGCGGCACCGCCACCGGGCCCGCTGCGAAGACCGGATCCGCAACGCGAAAGACACCGGCCTGCGGAACCTGCCCTTGACTGCGTTCGCGCAAAATCAGATCTGGGTCGCCGTCGTCCAGCTCGCTACGGAGCTGACCGCGTGGCTGCAGATGCTGGCGTTGACCGGCACCGGGGCCCGCCGTTGGGAACCGAAACGGCTGCGGTTGCAGCTGTTCTCCGTGGCGGCGACCATCGCCCGGCGGAGCCGCCGGGTCTGGTTGCACCTGTCCGGTCACGCAACCCACCGGCACCTGTTCACCACCGCCCTGGACCGGCTGACCCAGCTGCCGGCGCCGACCTGACCTGCAACAACCCACCCGGCCAGCAAGAAGACAAACCCCCCGGAACGTGGAATCCGGCACCCACCCAGGTGACCCACCGGGGCTTCGACGAACCCGCAGACATGCCCGTCGGTGCGAAACACCAGATCTATCGCGCCGAGGAAAGGCCGGGCGTCTCACGAAAGATTGAGGCTAACTACCCTGCCACCGCCGACGCATGGCAACCCGGCAGCAATAACGCCTTCAGCACCCCGGCCACAGGTTCTGGAAGAACCTCCGCCGGCAGTTTCTAACCTGTGGGCAAAGACGGAAAGGGGCTGACGCGCCGCGTCAGCCCCTTTCCGCACCCCTGAATCGGGCCATAGGAATCCACGTGGCTGCAAAAGCACAGTGTCCGCGGGGATCTCGCCGAGCCGACGCCCCAATCTCAGGTCACAGTTGAGTCACGGCCCTTCCCAAAACCAGCGCTAGGTAGTTTACTAAGTACGAAAGAAAGTGGCGAACGAAGGGGTTCCCGTGGACGCAGGACGGTCGATCGATCGAGGAGGCTTGATGCCGTCGGCGATCCTGTCGGTGTTGGGCACCAGGGGACCGACCTCGCGGGCAGACCTGGCTCGCACGCTGGAGATGAGCTCGGCCAGCATCACGCAATTGACCAAGGTCCTGATCGCCCGCGGCCTGGTCACCGAATTGGAAACGTCGCCCTCGCAAGGCGGCCGACCTGGCAGATTGCTGGGATTGGTCCGCTCGGCCGGGTCCGCCGTCGGCGTCAAGATCACCGCCGACCATGTCGGCGTCGTCCAGGTCAACCTGGACGGAACCTTCGGCTCGGCAACACGTTACGACTTCGACCCCTCACGCCCGGATGCGTTGGACCATCTCGCGCATCTACTCAAGGCCGACATCGAGCATATGGAGGGCCATCTGCTCGGTGTCGGCGTCGGGGTGCCCGGCTCGGTGGACGCCCAGGACTCCGGAGTGGTCGCCGCCCCGACGCTCGGATGGACCGAGGCGCAGGTCGGCCCGATGTTGCGGGCCCGCCTGGGGCTGCCGGTGCTGGTGGACAACGACGTCAACACGCTGGCGGTGGCCGACCGTCTCTACGGCGCCGGCCAGCGTCATTCGACCTACATGGTGGTCACCATCGGACGCGGCATCGGATGCGGGGTGGTGGTGGACGGTTCGGTGTACCGGGGGGCGTTCGGCGGGGCCGGGGAGATCGGGCACCTGCCCGTCGTCTACTCCGGGGGCGCCCTATGCGGTTGCGGATCTCTGGGCTGCCTGGAGGCCTATGTCGGCGACGACGCACTGGTGCGGGCGGCCGTCGAAAACCGAGTGCTGGTAGCAGGTCAGGGGATTGGGGATCTGCTGGATGCGGCGCGGGCCGGCAGCACTGCGGCGGCGGAGATCTATCTGCAGGCGGCCCGGACGTTGGGGGCCGCGCTGTCGGGGGTAGTACACACCCTGGACCCGGAGGTGATCATCCTGTCCGGTGAGGGCATCGTCGCGTGGCCCTTCTGGGAACGGGGTTTCGAGCAGACGTTCCGGCGGCACCTGATGCCTCGCTGGCGCAGCACCCCGTACCTGATCGAGGCTTGGGATGAGACGAAGTGGCTGCTCGGCGCCGCCTGCCTGGTGCTGGCCACCCCGTTCGACACCGTCGGAATCGGTGGCGATCAGGGTCGCCTGGTGCGGGACCGTCTGCAGACCAATGGATCCCGAGTGCCAGCATGACGATTCTGAAAACCTCCGTGACCCGTCCGGCTGTCCGCAAACTGCCACCAGAGCCGCTGCCCAGAAGTCGTCGTCGGGGTTGGCGCAACGCCGGGTGGGCGTTGTTCTTCCTGTTGCCCAGCGCGATCCCACTGGTGGTGTTCACCTTCATCCCGATGATCGCCTCGGCATGGGTCAGTCTGCACAAATGGAACCTGATCTCCCCGATGAAATGGGTGGGGTTCGCCAACTACACCAAACTGATCCACGACCCGCAGACGCTGCAGATCTTCTTGCACACCCTGGAGTACATCGCCGGCTACCTGCCGCTGGTGTACATCGGGGGGTTGGCGTTGGCGTTGGCGCTGAACAAGAAGATGGCCGGCCGGTCGTTCTTCCGCGCGGCGATCTTCCTGCCGGTGGTGACCAGCTGGGTGGTGGTCGCCCTGGTCTGGCAGTGGCTGCTGAACCCGTCCAACGGACTGGTCAACCACGTCCTGATGTTCCTGCATCTGCCGGCGCCGGGGTGGTGGACCGACCCGAGTTGGGCGTTGCCGTCGGTGATCCTGGCTTCGGCGTGGAAGGACCTCGGGTTTGTGATGGTGATCCTGCTCGCCGGGCTGCAGGCTATCCCCACCGACCTGTACGAGGCGGCCACCGTGGACGGCGCGACCGGATGGCAACGGTTCCGCCGCATCACCTTTCCGCTGCTGTCCCCGTCGACGTTCTTCGTCGTCGTCATCTCGCTGATCAACGGGTTCCAGGTCTTCGACCAGGTGTATGTGATGACCGGTGGGGGACCGGAGGGATCCAGCCAAGTCGTCGTCGGGCAGATCTACAACCTGACGTTCCGCTACGGCCGAGCCGGAGACGCGTCCGCCCTGTCCTGGCTGCTGTTCATCGTCATTCTGTTGATCACTGCCGTCCAGTTGCGGGGACAGAAAAAGTGGGTGACCCATGCTTGAGACCAAGCGCTCCCTGCGCGGCGCAATCGGTCTGTACCTGCTGGTCGGCGTCGCCGCGGTGATCATGCTGTTCCCGTTCCTGTGGACGGTCATCACCTCGATCACCCCCGACGGGAACCTGAACAACGGACCCACCCTGATCGTGAAGAACCCCACCCTGGATGCCTACCGGACCTTGGTGGCCACGCTGCCGATGTGGCGGATCACGCTGAATTCTTTGGTGGTCGCGGTCGTGGCTACCGCCGCGCAGTTGATCACCGGGTCGATGGCCGCCTACGGTTTCGCCCGGCTGGAATTCCGTGGCAAGAGCGTCATTTTCGCGCTGTACCTGGCGACGTTGATGGTGCCGCTGCAGGTGCTGGTGGTTCCGCTGTTCATCGAAATGAAAACCCTTTCCCTGCAGGACACCTACTTCGCGTTGCTGGCCCCGTCGTTGGCCTCGGCGTTCGGGATCTTCCTGGTCAAGCAGGCCATCGAAGGTGTTCCGCGGGAACTGGACGAAGCCGCCACCATCGACGGCGGCGGACACCTGCGGATCTTCGTGACCATCATCCTTCCGCTGGTCCGCCCCGCCCTGGCCACTCTGGCGATCTTCGCGTTCATGGGCAGCTGGAATTCCTTCCTCTGGCCGCTGGTGGTCATCCGCTCACCGGAATTCATGACGTTGCCGCTGGGCCTTTCTACCCTGCACGGTCAATTCACCACCCAATGGAATGTGGTGATGGCCGGCAGCGTCTTCTCGATCATCCCCATCTCAATCATCTACCTGCTGGCCCAGCGGCACATCATCACCGGCCTGGCCCACACCGGCATCAAATAGCGCTCGTTCCTGGTCAAAAGCCGATCCAGGAGCATTTTTCGTACCTGTCATTCCCCACGTGCGGCACCTTCGCCGCACCCATGAAAGGACACTCCCAGTGAACCGTGCTTCCCGTTCCAGGCTGCTGATCGCCGCGGTGGCCCTGGCCGCCGTGCTGGCCGGCTGCTCCCAAGGCACCGCCAGCAGCGGCAGCGCCGCTGCGCCGACCACCAGCAGCCCCGGCGCAGCCACTTCCAGCAGCGCCCCCGCCGCAGTCGGCACCGTGGCCCCGGCGGCCACGTCGGCCGCCGCGGCGACCTCGGCCGGCAGCAGCTCCGCAGCTGCACCGCCGGTCGCCGCGACCACCGTCAGCTACATGAACTTCTCCGCCAGCGGCGGCCACGAGAAGGACCTGGACACCATCGTCACGGCCTTCGAAAAGGCCAACCCGGGGATCACCGTCAAGGTCGAGAACGTCGCCTACGCCGACTACTTCACCAAACTGCAGACCGCGGTCGCCGGTGGTACCGCCTCGGATGCGTTCGAGCTGAACTACGAGAACTTCGTGACCTACCAGTCCAGCGGGGCGCTGGCGGCTCTGTCCGGGGTGGACTCCAGTACCTACCGCAAGTCCCTGTACGACGCGTTCACCACCGGCGGCAAGCAGTACGGACTGCCCGAATCGTTCTCCGATGTGGTGCTGTTCTACAACAAGGACCTGTTCAGCAAGGCCGGCGTCGGGTTGCCCACCGCGTCCTGGACCTGGGCCGATGAAAAGGCGGCTGCGACTAAGCTGACGAACAAGTCTGCGAAGGTGTGGGGGGACTATCAGCCGATCACCTACAACGAGTTCTACAAGGCGCTCGCCCAGACCGGCGGCCAGTTCTTCAACGCCGCCAAAACGGCCGCCACGTTCTCCTCGCCGCAGGGGATCAAGGCCGCGAACTGGCTGATCGGCAAGTCCGGCACCGTGATGCCCACGGTCGCCGACGGCGCCGGCACCGCGGACTTCGACACCAACCTGTTCAAGTCCGGGAAACTGGCGATGGCACACCGGTATCTGGGAGTTCAGCGCCCTGTCCGCAGTCCCGTTCGGCTGGGACGTCGTCGTCGAACCAGGTGACACCACCAAAGCCTCCGCGATGTTCACCAACGCCGCCGTCGTGTCGGCCACCAGCAAGAACGCCGCCGCCGCACAGAAGTGGGTGCAGTTCCTCACGGCCTCGTCCACCACCGCGGCGACCCGGCTCAAGGCATCCTGGGAGTTGCCACCGATCGCCGACAACGCTGCCCTGGCGCCGTATCTGACCGCAGGGAAGCCCACCAACCGGCAGGCCGTGTTCGACGCGTTGAACAAGACGATCCTGCCGCCGGTGATCGCCAGCCAGCAGGAAATGCAGGACACCGTCAACAACGCTCTCACCAGTGCCGCCGCCGGCCGCAGCCCGGTGGACAAGGCACTGGCCGACGCCCAGACCAAGGTGACCAGCCTGATCGGCCAGTAACCCGCCAGCCCGTCCACCACCTCGCCCCGCCGTCCTATCGGTGGATCGCCGGCCCGCCCGGCGATCCACCAGGAACGTGAGCACCCCAGATGCCATCCATGACCCCGACCGATCAGGCCCCCCAGGCGCCCGAACGAGCACAGCTCCAACACCTGGCGCAGCGGAGCCTGGAGGTGATCGGCCAGTTCCAAGATCCCTCGGGCGCCTACCCCGCGTCGCCGACCTTTTCGGCCTACCGCGGATACGCCTGGCTGCGGGACGGGTCTTTCACCGTCGAGGCGATGTCCCGGTGGGGGCAGGTGGACTCAGCGGATCGGTTCCACACCTGGGTCAGCGGCGTCCTGACCGCCCGGGCCGCCGTGGTGCAGAAATTGGTGGCCGGGCAGGCCGCCGGCCGCCCACCCGCGCCCGCGGACATGCTGCCGACCCGGTTCACCCTAGCCGGAGGTGATGGCGCCGACCAGTGGTGGGACTTCCAGACCGACGGCTACGGCATGTGGCTGTGGGCGCTGACCACCCACCTGCAGCGCCACCACCTGCCCGTCCAGGCCTACCTACCGGCTATCGCCGTCGCGGTGGACTACCTCACAGCATTCGGCGGCGATGCCTGCTACGACTGGTGGGAAGAACACGCCGAACACCGCCACACCTCCACCCTGGCCGCCGTCCGCGCGGGCCTGATCGCCGCCGCGGCCCTGCCCGGCCTGGACCAGCAGCGCCGATCCGCCGCCGAGCTGGCCGCCGCGCTCCTGCTGGAGGTCATCCTGACCGACGCCACCGTCACGACCGCTGGGCGCCAACATCTGTCCAAATGGATCGGCACTGACGCCGTGGACGCCTCGCTCGCAGCGTGCGTGGTGCCATTCGGCGCCGTCGCCGTCGATGACCCGCTGGCCGTCGGCACGTTGGATCAGATCGCCGAACAGCTGGACGTCGGCGGCGGGGTGCACCGCTTCGCCGCCGACGTCTTCTACGGCGGCGGACAGTGGCTGCTGCTGAGCTGCCTGCTGGGCTGGAACCGCGTCGCCGCGGGTGATGTCGCCGACGGCTGGAAGTACCTCAGATGGGCGGCAGCCCAGGCAGAGGCCAACGGTGACCTACCCGAACAGGTCCCCGGGCATCTGCTGCACCCCGAGCACCGCCAGGAGTGGATCACCCGGTGGGGGACGGTGGCGACCCCGTTGCTGTGGTCCCACGCCATGTACCTGATCCTGGCCCACGAACTGGGCCTGCCCATGGAGGACGAGACACCGTGATCCGGCACCGGCCCTACGGCTCCGAACACCCCTACGCCGCGACCCCCGACCAGCGAACCCCGACCATCCCCGAAATCGGGCAGCAGGTCACCCTCGGGGTCCTGGCCGCCGCCAACGTCACCGCCGTGACCTGCCTGTGGACCGAACAGCACCCCGACGGCACCACGACAACCACCGAACTTCCTCTTTCCCCGCACCTGCCCGAGGCCACCGCACTGGCCGAACACACCGGCGGAGACGGACATCTGGCCACCGCCCAAGCCCAATCCGACCAACAGGGCGGCCACCCCTGGCAGGTGAACAGCCCACCCATCGGCGACCACGTCCGGTACAGCTACCGGTTCCGCTCGGTCAACGAACACGGCGCCACTCGACAGTCGCGAAGCCACACGATCGAACCGGTCCAGTGGTCACCGCAGGCCCTGGGCAGCACCCTGTCGATCGACACCGACCGGCTGATCGACGACAGCATCTCCTGGCGCCGCTCGGTGAACGGTGTCGACCGGGTCCGCTTCGCGCTGCGACTCGAACCAGGGGAGAGGGTCGTCGGGTTCGGTGAACGGTTCGACCGGCTCGATCAACGTGGCCATGCCCTGGATGCGGTGGTGTTCGAGCAGTACAAGTCGCAGGGAGCCCACGGCCGGACCTACCTGCCGATGCCGTTCGCGCACATCATCTCCGACCACGGCCCGGGCTGGGGGTTCCACGTCCGCACCAGCCGGCGCAGCTGGTACGACGTCGGGGCCTCCGATCCAGATCGGTTGATCATCGAGGTGGAACTGGCCGGCACCCAGGCGGCACAGCTGAATGTCGCGATCTACCGCGGATCCCCCGCCGAAGTGCTGAACACCTTCCTGACCGAGGTGGGACGGCCGGAAGAGTTACCGGCCTGGGTGTTCCGGCTCTGGGCCTCCGGAAACGAATGGAACACCCAGGACCTGGTGATGGCCCGGATGGACAGCCACCGGCAACACGACATCCCCGTCGGCGCGGTGGTCATCGAGGCCTGGAGCGATGAAGAAGGCATCACCATCTTCCGCGACGCCACCTACGCCGTGAACGGTGACGGCAAAGCCCACATCGGATCCGATTTCACCTACCACGGAGCGTGGCCCGACCCGGCCGCGATGATCGCCGAACTCCACACCCGCGGCATCAAAGTCATCCTCTGGCAGATCCCGCTGCAGAAGATGAGGCCCCACCCGAAAGGCCAGGCCCGCGCCGACGCCGACGCGATGATCAACAATCACCACGCCGTCCTGGAAGCCGACGGACGTCCCTACCGCAACCGCGGCTGGTGGTTCCCCCAAGCGCTCATGCCCGACCTTTCCGTGCAGCCGACCCGCGACTGGTGGACCGAAAAACGCCGCTACCTGCTGACCGATTTGGACGTCGACGGATTCAAGACCGACGGCGGTGAACACGCCTGGGGCCACGACCTGCAGTACGCCGACGGCCGCCGCGGCGACGAAGGCAACAACCTGTTCCCCGTCCACTACGCCCGCGCCTTCGGCGACCTCCTACGGTCAGCGGGCAAAGCGCCGGTCACCTTCTCCCGCGCCGGATTCACCGGCACCCAAGCCCACGGGATTGTCTGGGCCGGCGACGAGAACTCCACCTGGGAGGCCTTCAGATCTTCCATCACCGCAGGGCTGACCGCCTCGGCCTGCGGAATCCTGTACTGGGGCTGGGATCTGGCCGGATTCTCCGGACCGCTACCGGACCCCGAACTGTACCTCCGGGCCGCTGCCGCCGCCACTTTCATGCCGATCATGCAGTACCACTCCGAGTTCAACCACCACCGGCCGCCGCTGCGGGACCGTACACCCTGGCACATCCAGAACACCTCCGGCGATGAACGCGTGTTGCCCGTTTTCCGACAGTTCGCCCACCTGCGCGATGCACTGGTGCCCTACCTGGCCGAGCAGGCCCGGCAAAGTACTAACACCGCCAGACCTCTGATGCGGGCCCTATTCTTCGACCACCCCGACGACCCCACCATCTGGCAGCACCCCCACCAGTACCTCCTCGGCGATGACCTGATCGTCAACCCCGTCACCGCACCGGACCAAGCAGAGTGGACCACCTACCTCCCCGCCGGGCAGTGGGTGGACATCTGGACGGGCGAAACCATACCCGGACTCGCCCCGCACACCAGAAAGGTGCCCATCACCGAAATCCCCGTCTACTGCCGCGCTGATGCCTGGAGCCAGATGGCGCGGCTGATTTCCACGTAGATAAGGGACCGGGTCAGGAACCGCCGGGGCCGAAATCGATGATGTGTTGCAGTAGCCATCGCCCATCCGTTTCGGAGCTGGTTTTACGACCCAGACCTGACGATGACCGGTCGACCGGCAGGGCGGCCGGGCGGCCCGAGCGGGATCGGCGACCGGAAGGCGGTCCGCACCGGACAGTCGCGTCCGGTGGGTTGCAACGCGAGATCGCCGGGGGTACCAGGCGCTCTTGTTGTGCTCCAGTGGTTACGACGGTGGGAAGCCGTCTTGTGGAGCAGACCCGTAGAACGGTGCAACCGCTAGCTCGGGCCTCGGCTGGATCATCGCGGGTCCTCGGAGGGGGGCCACTTTGCCCGAACCGCCTTCACTCGTGCATCCCCGGCTAACGGCAGGACGTTCGCGGTAGACAGTGCAGATGTCAGAAGCAGCGTAGGAACACAGCGGTAGCGGTTCTGGGCACGTCGCCGCTTGGCGCGTATCACTTCGTTATCTGCAAGCGTCGGAGATTCCTCATCAGCCCGAACCGGGCCGTCAAAAGATGCAGTCACTCGACCTACCGAGAGGCCCAGTCGAACAGGGCGAACTGTTCGAACGCCGTGTCGTCGTCGGTGTTGAGCGCCGGTCGTACCGACGAGATGACGGGTAACAACGAGACCGCGGCCGATCGCTGTTTGAGGGGTACGTCGACGTAGATGCCGGTGGTGGCGGGGGGGTTCGTGTCCCATGAGTTCTTTGATGACCAGGGAGTCGACGCCGGCCTCTCGGAGTGCGGGGCCGAACCAGTGGCGCAGGGCGTGGGGGGTGCCGGGGATCCCGGCGCGGTCCATGACGTTGGAGATGGATGCGCTGACGGAGTTGCCGAGCATGGGTCCGCCGGCCAGGTGTTTGGTTCTCCGCGCTATGTCACGGCGCGGGCCATCCGGACGTGACGTTGCACCGGCTGCGGCATTCGGTGGCCACGTTCCTGGTCGAACGCGGCGACATCCTGGCTGCTCAATACCGGCTCGGTCACCGCGACGCCAGGACAACCCTGCGGACCTACAGCCACGTGCTGCCGATGACCGACCACCAAGCCGCCACCACGCTCGAGCTCCTCCTGCACCCGTAGCTTGCTCGACCTCGGCCCCGAGGACACCGTGCTGATCGCCGGCGGCGAGGTCGGCGTCGTCGCCGTGCAACTCGCCCGGATCGCGAGAAAGCGGGTCATCGGCACCGGATCCCCGTCCTCCGCCGGGTACCTCCAGAGACTCGGCGCCGAACCCGTCTTCTACGGCGAGGGGCTGCTCGACCGTATACACGACCTCGGCGGAACGGTCACCGCAGCCCTCGATCTGCACGGCACGGATACCGTCGACGTCGCCCACATGCTGGCAGTCCTCGACAACCGGATCTGCACGATCGCGGCGACATTCCCCGTCGACGACATCCGTTCAGCCGTCGAGCTCCAGACCGGTCGCCACGTCCGCAGCAAAGTCGTCGTCGACCTCTGACGCTCTATCGACTTCTTCTGTGCGATAGTGAGGTATCTGATCGGATACAGTGACGGAGCGGGGCGGGTCATGCGAAGTACCGAGCTGCTGGCGTGGGTCCGTCGATCGGCGGGGCTGAGCCAAGAGGATCTCGCGCGAAGAGCAGGCACCTCACGCACGGCCGTCTCCGCGTACGAACATGGTCGGAAGTCACCATCGCTGGACACCGTTGACCGGCTGGTGGCCGCCGCCGGTTACGAACTGGACGCCCGGCCGCAGATCGAGTTCTCAGAAGTGAAAATGGACAGAGGGCGGCCCGTTCGCGTGCCGACTTGGCTTCCGCGGCTGCCAGCGGAGCAGGCCTTGGCGGCGGTGGAGTTGCCGTTGACGTTGAACTGGTCTCAGCCGGAACGAGTGTTCCGGCTGTCCGATCGGGGCGATAGGGCTCGTGTGTACGAGCTGGTGTTGCGTGAGGGTAGCGATTCCGATGTCCTGCGCTATCTGGACGGTGTACTGCTGATCGACCTGTGGGATGAGCTGGTGCTGCCCAGGGCGGTCCGCGTGGCGTGGTCTCCCTTGATCGGTCGTTACCGCGGCTCCGTTGACATGCCGGGCGTTGCGTGATGGTGGGTGCCACGGGCAGCTGGCTGACTGACTTTCAGCGGACGGTCACTCGGCTCTTCTTCGGTCTGCCGGCCAGTGACGGGTTCCTGCTTGCCGGTGGAGGGGCGTTGTTGGCGCAGGGCCTGACGGAGCGGCCCACCCAGGACCTGGACTTCTTTACGCGGCCCGGTGCCAACGAGGTCAGGCTGGCCCGGGACCAGTTCATCGCGATAGCAGGTGAGCACGGCTGGCGAGTCGAGGTGATCCGAGACGGCGAAACTTTCTGCCGGCTGCTCGTCGAGGGGCCCGAGGACTTGATTATTGACCTGGCGATGGATTCCGCCCCTGTTCGCCCGGCCGGGTCAAGCACTGTCGGTCCGACGTTCGCGCCCGCCGAGCTCGCCGGCCGCAAAGTGATCGCGCTGTTCGACCGTGCTGCAGCGCGTGACTTCGTCGATGTTCTCGCCCTCAGTCATCGGTTCAGCAAGGTCGAACTGCTCGCGTTGGCCCGCGAGGTCGACTCGGGTTTCGAGACCGGCGTCTTCGTCGAGATGATTGGCTTCCTGAATCGTTACACCGATGTCGATCTCGCCCTCGGCGCGGTGAACATCGCCGAGCTGCGAACGTTCTTCGCAGAGTGGAGCACCGAGCTCGAAGCCGGCGGTTAGTCGTGCATCGGTGCGATCCGTCGTCCGCATTCGTCGCGCTCAGTCGGCGATCGTGAAACTCTCGGCTCTCTACGGTTCAGGTCGACACATGAATGGTTCGAGAGGAGCTTGGCAGCTGAGGTTTTCGGCACCGTCGTCTGTCACTGCGATCGCCTCAGTTTGACGCAGCTGCTTCCGTGACGGGCGCAGTCGGTCGATCGTCGGCGACGATGGCTGCCGAGTACCGACGAGATCGGTTGTCGGATGTTCCCCAGGAGGTCCCCCTGCGGGGCTTGTCACCGGACGGGTGTTACGGGGATCGGCTGGTCACGCTGCTGAGCGGTCCTGGCGTGGTGTCATCGGTATCCAGTCTCGGTTCGCCTTATTTCCCCGGCAGGCTTCCCTGCCGGTCACTGGACTCGATTCACGGCCTGTAGGGGCATCGGTTGGCGGTCGAGGTGGTAAGCGGCATCTTCGTGGCCAGGACGGTGCTCGCCCCATTCGTGCAGTTCAGGTGGGATATCTGTGGGCCGATTTGGTCAGGCAGATTCTCTTTGGACGACTTCGAAGGTCGGTCCGTCTAGTTCGGGGCGGGGCGGAACGGGTGTCTCGGTGAGAATGGCGGTGACGAACTGTTCCAGCAGTAGGGCGCGTTGTTCGAGGTGGGTGGGGCGGACGGTGGTGAGGGCCGGCACCGTCATCTTCGCGAATGGGATGTCGTCGATTCCGATGACGGCCAGTTGTTTCGGTGTGGCGATGCCTGCGTGGTGAGCCGCAGCGATCAAGGCTAAGGGAGGCTAAGGATCCGCTGATTTTCGGGGCATCCCGGAAGTGCCCGAGCCGTGGACGCACCCGCACGGCGCCTCCGAGCGGTTGGTGCCTCAATTCCCCTCCCGCCACCCCGGATTCGGGGCGTTGCAGCCACTTTCGGGCCGGCTGCCGACCGGCCGTCACCCGGCGAGGGTGACGGCCCGGGTCCGCATCAACCAGTTCGCCGACGCAAAAAGCACTAATGCTGAGCGGGCTGACTGTGGGGCGATCTGGAAGGCCAGTTACGAGGCGCATTCTGTCGCCTTGAGACACTGTGCAAGCGGCAGGATTGCTGACACAGCCTATGCCGCCAGGGGTGTCGACCCTACCATGCGTCCGGCTGGGCGCCGTTCATCTTCAAACCAATTCTCGACGGTACCCGCCTGGGAATTGGCTACCCAACTCGCGTGGTGGTTTTCTCGTGTTGAAACCTGTGAATGATGGTGATCGGAAGCCACACGAGGATGGCCCAGATTCCACCGGTGATGATCGTCAGGAATAGGTGCAGTCCGTGCGATGTGCGCTTGGCTGATGTGGTGACCATTGTATATGGGGCCTGGATTGTGGCCAGAGGTGCAATCGCCTGTGTTGGAGAAGGTGCAAGGCGGTCGGTCCATGCATGTCCGTCCCAAAATCGAGTTACGCCACTTACATCTGGGTACCAGCCTGCTTCCTGCAGGGGTGTTGTCATCGGAAGGTCAGCATGTTGGTCATGGATACAGCTTGACTGGATCGAACTCCTCCCAGAAGGGCACAAGGTCCTGGTTGGTGCGGGCCTTGAGCCGCTTGGGGCCCGGGCCGAATGCCGCCCAATCGATACGACGGCGGATGCTGCACCGAGCGCCACGTTCAACGACGCCGTAGACGCGACAGCGGGGAACTCAGATGACCGCACCGGTAGATGGCCCACCACCGGTGGCGGACGACGTTCACCCGAAAACCGATCGGCGAGAACACATGACGGCCCAGCGGGAGCACGCGGTAGATGCCCGGGAAGTGGCGCATTTTGGCGGTGCGGCTGAGCGCGACGTGAAGCCGACGTCTGCGACCTGGATGCAGATGTACGCGACGAGGCGGTCAGCCGCGGCGCTTTTCTCTCCGATCGCGCCGATTTCGGCAAGGCCCTGACAGCGCGCCGGGCGGCGGCGGTGGGCCGGTTGCACCCCAGGATCGACCGCACGTCGTCAGCCGATGACCGCTCCACACTCACCCAGGATGACCCAGTCGCCGAGGAATCGAATTCGTCGAACCGAGCCGAGAAGGCTCTGCCCGATGGCTCCTCATTCCGGGTTCCCGGCCACGTCAGTTCCTGCCGCTGCGCCGTGGTGCAGCGGACTTTCGGTGGCAGGAGGTGGGGACTTTTGACCCTGTGAACGAGCTGGGCGGACCCCGAGGCTGGAGGTGGTGGGAGTTCCAGGTCGTGTCCGGCTCCCCCGGGCGAGGGACCTCCTCGTCCAGAGCAGCGATGGCACGTGGGAGAGAAACATGGTCACGCCAACAGCCAATCAGGTGGCTGCGGAAAATTCCATCCCGCCGCAGGGCTCCCGTGCAGCCACTGTTTCGCGGCGATCGGTATTGCGCCTGCTCGGTCTCGGCGGTGCCACCGTGCTGGTCGCCGGCACGGGCGTGCTGAGCTATCGGGTGTTCGACAATGGCGTGCTGGATTCGGGTTCGGGTCGCGCCTACGATCCGTGGTCGTCATGGCGGGGGGATTCGACGCCGCTGGGCGCGGTCGGTGCGGCGATCTTGGCCGCCAATCCGCACAACACCCAACCCTGGCTGTTCCACGTCAGTGCCGCCGGCGTCCAGGTGTTCGCCGATTCGACGCGGGGGATGCCGGCGGTCGACCCGTTCGATCGGGAGCACAACACCGGAATGGGTTGTGCGCTGGAGAATCTCGTCCTGGGACTGAACGCGAGAGGTTTCGGCAACACCGTGACCCTGCTGCCGGAACCGGGTGATCCGACCCATCTGGCCACGGTCTTGCTGACCGGCGGAGCGGCGGTCGGATCGGGCCTGTACGAGGCGATCGGTGACCGCCATTCCAACCGCGGCCCCTACCGGTCGCAGGCCGTACCCCAGGCCGTGCTCGACAGCCTCGATGCGCAGGCGGCCGGCCTGGACGGTGTCGAGGTGCGCTGGTTCACCTCGGAGGCGGACAAGGGGGCCCTGACCGCCCTGATCCTGGCCGCAACAAAGGCTTTCATCGCCGATATGGGCCAGTCGGTGGAGTCACTGTCCTGGTTCCGGAACAATCGTGACGACATCGACCAACACGCCGACGGGCCGACCTTGGACGCGCAGGGCCTGGACCCGGTCACGCTGGCCCTGGGCAAGATCCTGCCGGCCACGTCCCGGACGGCGGGCGACAATTTCTGGCTCGAGCAGACCCGTACCGTGCACACCGCTACCGCGGCCGCCTACGGCATCATCACCATCGCCGACACCGACAGCCCCGCTCAGCGACTGACCGGAGGTCGGCTGCTGCAACGCATCCACCTCGCCATCACTTCGAGAGGTATGGCGTTGCAACACATGAACCAGATCACCGAACGAATCGACCGGGAGCGGCAGCAGGGCCTCCCGGCGACTTTCGCGCCGCAGCTGCAGACGCTGCTGGCCACACCGGGCCGGAGCCCGCTGGTCACCTTCCGGATCGGCTATCCCGTCCGGGCGGCGCTGCGCAGCCCCCGCCGCCCGGTCAGCGCGGTGACCCGATGAACCGGTGGCAGCAGAACCAGCACATCGCCTCGGTGGTGGGCCTGATCGGCGGGGCGCTGGGAGTCGTCGCCGGCCTCCTACAGGCCACCCTCGGCTCGCACCTCCCCGACTGGAGCGGACACAAGGCCGACCCGGTCGCACTAGGGCTGCTGACGATCCTGCTCAGTGCCATCAGCGTGTTGTCCGCGGCCGCCCTGCGGCGTGACGTGACGCCGGGCCGCCGACTGGCCGCAGCGGCGGGTCTGCTGGTACCGGGAAGTCTGTGCTTCTCCACCGGCGGGGCCCTGTGGTATTTGCCCGGCTTGTTGCTGTTCACCGGCGGCGTCTATGCCGTCATTGCCGGTGACGCGCTGCGCACGCGCGAGGTGGTGGCGACGATGTGGTGGCATCTGCTGGTGAGTGTGCTGGGTGCGTTCGAACTGTTGATGGCCGTCAGCGCCGGCCCGACGGTGACGATCGCCGTCGGCGTGCTCGGCGGAGTTGCGCTCGCGGTAGCGCCGTGGCCACCCGCCTGGCGGATCCGCCTGGTGCTGTTGCTGATCGGCACGTTGCCGTTCGCCATCCTGACCTGGTGGAGCGTGGCCGCCCCGGTCCTGGCGGTTCTGGCGTTGGCCATCGGGCTGCCCACGCTCCGACCTCGGGACGTTCGGCCTGCCCCACCGGACGCGGTCCCTGTCGCAGCACGCGGGTGATCGCGGCCCAGGGCCTCAGCAAACGCTACGACACGCCGGTCGTGGACGATCTCAGATTCACTGTCGCCTCAGCATCGGTCACCCCGGCCGCGCATCCGACGACGAGACATCTGAGACGGCCCCGACCGGAGTGTGATCGACCCGACGCGTCAGCCCGCGGCAGGATTCACATTTCGCTCGAGGGACCTTCGCCTCTATCCCGTCACGATCCAAACGGAAAGGATTGGTCAACGGAGGTCGCCGAATTCGGATGACGGCTGCTCCGTCTCAGTGGATGGTGGATCTGTCGCCCCGACCGCGGTCGAACCCGTTGGTACCCGGTACTGAACCCCTCCCGCACGACCATCACCAGAAGGGTGAACCGACCATGACCAGAGCACTGGTGGCATATGCGACCAAGATGGGCAGCACCGCAGAGATCGCGGAGGCCATCGGGCAGGAGCTACGGCGTGCCGGGCTGGAGGTAACCGTCAGCGATGCCGGCGCCGTCGGCTCGTTCGACGAGTACGACGCAGTGGTCCTCGGCAGTGCCGTCTATGCCGCACGATGGCGTTCCGAGGCAGTCGATCTGCTCACCCGGCTGTCCGGCTCGGCGACCAGGTGTCGCACGTGGCTGTTCCAGAGCGGACCGTTCGAGAAGATGACCGAGACCGGGGGTCATGCAGTCCCGAAAAAGGTCCAGCGGCTGGCCACCGAACTGGGATCGCCACTGGTCACCACCTTCGGCGGACGACTCGAACCGGCCACGGCCACCGGTTTCATCGCCCGTCGCATGGCGGCCGGACCGAACGCCGGCGACTACCGCGACTTCACCGAGATCCGTCGCTGGGCTGCCGGTATCGCAACCGAGATGACGGCCCCACTGACGCCGATCGGTTGAGCTGCTCGCCAACGCCACAGACCGTTCCACCACCGAATCGAACCTGTTGCTGTCTCTAGTGTCTGGACCCTCGTCATGAGACCTGCTCCTACCGCGCCCTCACCGTCCGCCGCGCCGCACGGATGAACCTGCTGGGCGCCATCACCACCCGATAGAAGCGATCATCTGCGAGGAGAATGCAAGCACCATGATGCGCATCCCCATTGCCGTGCTTTTCGGGCTGCACGGTCTGATTCATCTTTTCGGATTCATCAAGGCATTCGATCTGGCTGGCATACCCCAACTTGCGCAGCCCATCTCACCCCTCGTCGGCCTGCTCTGGTTGGCGGCGGCCGTACTTTCCCTGATCGCCGCCGCGGCCATCTTCTTCGCGCCGGCGCGGTGGTGGGTCTTCGGGGCGGTCACGGTGGTGATCTCCGAGGTGGTCATCGCGTCCTCCTGGGGCGATGCGAAGGTGGGCACCGTCGCCAACGTGCTGCTGCTGATCGCGGTCGGGTACGGCTTCGCGTCACGGGGCCCGCTGAGCCTGCGCGCCGAATTCGAACGCGACATCGCCCGTGCCTGGCCGCGCCCGGTGGCGCGCGGCCCGATTCTCGAGCAGGACCTGGCATTGCTGCCAGATCCGGTTCAGCGGTACCTCCGCCGGGCCGGTGTGGTCGGCCGACCCCCGGTGATCGACTTTCGTGCCACCTGGACCGGCCGGATGCGGGCCACCCCGGACAGCGCCTGGATGACGTTCACCGCGGACCAGTTGGACATCGTCGACAATCCGCAGCGATTCTTCATGATGGACGCCAGGATGAAGGGGCTGCCGGTCGATGTCCTGCACGCCTTCGATTCCGACGGCGCGACCATGCGGGTGCGGCTGTTGTCGATCCGTTCGATGGTCGACGCGAAGGGTCCCGCACTCACCCACGCCGAGACGGTCACGCTGTTCAACGACCTGTGCTGCCTGGCACCGGGGGCACTACTCTCGCCCGACATCACCTGGCAAACCATCGACAACCATCGTGTCACAGCCTGTTTCACCCTAGGAATGAACACCGTGTCGGCCGAGCTCCACTTCGACGACGGTGGCGATCTGGTGGACTTCGTGGCCGACGGCCGCGGGGCCATGTCGGCCGACGGCCGTACCGTCACCCCGCTGCGCTGGTCGACGCCGTTGCGGGACTACGCGCAGGTCGGCCCGGCACGGGTCGCGACCAGGGCCACGGTGAACTGGCAACCCGACTCGGGCACGTGGACGTACGGCGAATTCGAGCTCACCTCGCTGGCGTACAACGTCGCCAACCGGAAACAGTCGACACCGGAGCGACGGGACCGGCCGAAGATCGGTCACCGCACCGAGACGCGATGACACCCGAACACCGGCGCCCTGCGATCCAGCGCACCACCGGCAACGACCTGATGGCGCTGGCCACCGAATCGGCGGTGGCGCCCATGCAGGTCGCCGCGATCCTGGTGCTGGATCGACCCGTCGACACCGCTGCCCTACGGTCGGCCCTGGCCGGCCGCATCACCGCCGTTCCCCGGCCACGCCAGCGGCTGCAACGCGCGCCCGTCGGGTGCGGCCGACCCATCTGGGTCGATGACGCCGACTTCACCATCGACCGCCACATCATCGATCGGACGTGCCCGGCCCCGGGCGACGAAATCGCCCTGCTGAAGGTCGCTGCAAAGGCAGCCAGGCATCCCCTGTCCCGCAAGCGCCCGCTCTGGTCGATCACCCTCGTCAACGGCCTCGGGGCCGGTCGCAGCGCACTGGTCCTGGTCATCCACCACGTCCTGGCCGACGGGATCGGCGGGCTCGCCGCCCTGGCCCTGCTGATCGACGGCGCCCGGCCCAGCCCCGAGTGGGCGTTCCCGACACCGGCACCCATGACCCGGGACCTGCTCGTCGACGCGACCGCCTCGCGATTCCGCGCCCTCCGGCGGTGGCCCGCCGGCCTCCGACTGGTGCGGGACGCCGTCACCGAACTCGGCGGAGGTCATGTGGGCCACCCGACCCGGTGCACCCTCAACCAACCCACCGGATCGCACCGGCAACTCGCCGTGGTCCGCGCCGACCTCGCGGCGCTGGTCTCCACCGCCCACGCCGCCGACGCGACCGTCAACGATGTCCTGCTCACCGCCGTCACCGGCGCATTGACCGCCGTCCTGAGACACCGCGGCGAATCGGCCGAAACCTTGGTCCTGTCCGTGCCGGTGTCCGGTCGGGGGGAAAACACCCCAACCGCCCTCGGAAACCACGTCGGAGCAATGCTGGTCGAGGCGTCAACCCACGGCGACCCGACCGAGCGCCTGGCCGCCATCGCCCACACCACCCGGTCCCGCCGGCAAGCTCACGGGCAGGCCGCGTCGGCAACCCTGCTGGGGCCGGCTTTCCGAGCGCTGGCCCGGCTCGGCATGTTCAGCTGGTTCGTGGACCGCCAGCGTCTGGTCACCACGTTCGTCACGAACCTGCATGGTCCGCCATCACCGATGACGTTCCTCGGGGCCACCGTCACCGACATCATCCCCGTCACCTCGATCACCGGGAACGTCACGGTCTCCTTTGCCGCGCTGTCCTACGCCGGAACCTTGGCCGTCACGATGATCGCCGACCCCCAGCACTGCCCCGACCTGGCCCTGGTCGCCGAGGAACTACATGGTCAGTTCACGTGTCTGATCGCCGGTCGCACCGAACGGCGCGCCGCCGGCGCGGGGTAGGACGATGGGTGACCACCCACTGGAAACCCTCGCTCGTCCCAGAGGTCAGCGTTCTACCTATCCTCGGCAGGCTTTGCAGCAACCGGGAAGGTGGCGCTTCGGTCGTCCGGCTCTGCAGCAGCCATTGTCGCCTGGTACGCCGTAGGCGTGGGTGCCGATCAGTCGTGGACGGGTTCGCCGGCCGGCGGGGCATGGACAGACGCCGACCGGCCACGGTGGGCCGACAGTCGGCCGCGGCGGCCGGCGTCGCGACCTCGAAGGTCCTTTGTGCAAAGCCCAGAATGGTTCACCCCATCGATCACGGTCACCCCACCGCGGTGCGCACCCGTAGAATGCGCACGGCGGCGAGCACGGTCACGAAAAGTGACGTCGTCGCCCGGTTTCGGATCCGCGTCGCCGGTAGATCGGCTCGGCGGCGTCGCGGTCGTAGGGCGGTGGGCCGACCCAGGTCGTCGGTCGACTGATCCGGTGCGGCTCCGTCGGCGTTGGCCTCCAGGCAGGCATGAGCCCGCGGCGACCAGACGGCCCGGTACGGTCGTGGCTGAGTGGAGCCACCATTTCCTTCGACGCCGCCCGGCGCAAAGGCGCAACGCAGATCCGGCAGGAACACGTGACGACTGAGGCAACACCGGCGCGGCAGGGCAGGCGGTCGGCTCGCATCGAGGTCCGCTCGATCGATCAGATCCCCCTGAGCGAGCGGCACGGGCGGGTCCGTGACCAATTCACCCTGTGGTTCGGGCTGAACGCGAACATCTTCGTCGTCGTGCTCGGCGGCGTGACGGTCTTCCTCGGCCTGGACCTGCTGTGGGCGGGCATCGCCATCGTCGTCGGGACGCTGGCCGGGTTGGCCCTGGTCGGATTCCATGCGATCCAGGGACCGAAGCTCGGTGTGCCGCAGATGATCCAGAGTCGCGGCCAGTTCGGGTTCTACGGGGCGGTGCTGATCTTCGCCGCGTCGATCGTGCTGGACATCGGTTTCCTCGCCGCGCAACTGGTCATCCAGGCCGACGCCATGAACCTGCTGGTCGGCGGCATCAGCATCCCGGCGTGGATCGCGATCCTGGTGGTGCCGGTGGTGGTGCTGACCGTGTTCGGCTACGACTGGATCCACCGTTTCCAGAAGATCATGACCCCGATCCTGGCGGCGACGTTCGTCGTCGTGCTGATCCAGGCCATCGGCCACGGGGCGCCGACCGGGGCCGCAGCGTCGACAGCGCCACCGTCGTTTGCCGCGTTCATGGCGGCGACCGGGCTGTTCGTGGTGACCGTGCTCAGTTGGGCGCCGTACGTCTCGGACTACTCCCGCTATCTTCCGCCGACGGTGGACCTGCGCAGGACGTTCGCGGCGGTGGCGCTGGGCATCGGTGTGCCGACGGTCCTGTGTGCCTTCGTCGGGGCGTACCTGACGAGTTTGCTGCCGGATGCGTCCTCCACCGTCGCCGCGATCGGCGAGGTGTCCGGCCGGTGGGTGCTGCCGGTGATGGCGGTCAGCCTGATCGGCTCGGACGTCGTGAACTCCTACACCGGGATGCTGGCCGTCGCCGGCATCCTGAGCTGCTTCCGCACCGTGCGGCGTTCGGTCGTGGTGCGGGTGGTCGGGTCACTGGTGATCATCGCCGCCGGCACTGTCTGTGCGTTGCTGGGTTACCGGGCGTTCGTAGGGAACCTGTCCAACTTCTTGGGTGTGCTGCTCTACGTCCTGATCCCTTGGAGCGCAATCAATCTGACGGACTACTTCTTCATCCGGCGCGGCGACTACGACGTCCCGTCGTTCTTCACCCCCACCGGCCGCTACCGCGGATTTCTGTGGCCCGGTCTGGTCGCCTACCTGTTGGCCGTCGCCGCGCAGGTGCCGTTCATCGCGCAGACCTTCTACACCGGGCCGCTCGTCGCCGGGCTGGGCGGCGTCGACATCTCGTGGATCGTCGGCGGGGTGGCCGGCGTGATCTTCTATCTCCTCGCGCTGCGGGTGACGGCTGCACGAACGCGGCAGTGAAGTTCCCGCTCACCCGGGCGGTGACGTCTTCCACCACCGATGGACACGGGGCTGGTGATCCGGTCCGGGCGCGACCGCGACGAGATCAGATCGACTCACACCGCGCAGAGATCCACCAGGAGGTCCCTTCTTTGCCGGTTGACCGAATGGTCCAACGGCGCCGAAATGGTGACCAAAGGTCCTACGTTCGATGGCACTCGAGCCATACCCTCGGGACGTGTGACGCCGGACACCCGGGGTCGGGACCGGCCGGTCGGTAGGCGCCTCCGCCGGACCGGTCCCGGCCTCCAACGGAGTCGACATGGAGACGAACATCGCGGGCTCGAACTCATGCACCGTGGTCCTGGAGCTCGACGGGTTGCAGTGGGCGAGTGAGAAGAGTGTGGCCGAGGCTGCGTTGGGCCGACAGTTGGGTGTGGTTGCTGTGCAGGTGAACCCGGACAGCAACGACCAGGCAGACCAGGTGATACCCTCGGGGGGTATCGTATAGTCAGGTCCGGGCAGGAACAGACAAGGACCGCAGGATGCATGGGTACAGCGCTCACAAGGACGACTACATCAAGCGGCTCTCGCCGCCGCGGCCGTGGAAGAGGCCGGCTACCAACTCACCGCCGGCTCCCTGCGCTGACCTTTCCGCCCACCACCCCGTGCTGTGCCCTCACCCCTCGCCCGGCCCACAGATCAGGAGCAGCTGGTGTCCATTGCGCCCCACGTCCCCACCTCGCCGACTTCCGGCCAGGCGCCCCTGGATCAGATCGACCTGCAGATCGGCGGGATGACCTGCGCCTCCTGCGCGGCCCGGATCGAGAAGAAACTGAACAAGCTCGAGGGAGTGACCGCAACGGTCAACTACAGCACCGAGGTGGCGCAGGTCCGCTTTCCCACCACGGTGCAGCCGGCGGATCTGGTGGCCGAGGTGGTCAAGATCGGTTACACCGCAACCTTTCCGCCGCCACCGCGGGCAGCCGAGCCCGAAGATCCGCCGACGAGTACTGACCGGGCCCGGGCGTTACGGCAGCGGCTGCTGATTTCCCTGGCGCTCTCGTTACCGGTGATCGTGCTGGCGATGGTCCCGGGGTGGCAGTTCGACAACTGGCAGTGGGCGTCGCTGGCCCTGGCCGGTCCGGTCGTCATCTACGGCGGACTGCCCTTTCACCGGGCGGCTTGGACCAACCTGCGACACGGCGCTGCGACCATGGACACGTTGATCTCGATGGGTACGTTGGCCGCGTTCGGCTGGTCGGTCTACGCAATGTTCTTCGGCACCGCCGGCATGACCGGGATGCGGCACCCCTTCGAACTCACCCTGACCCGCGGTGAAGGTTCGGGGAACATCTACCTGGAAGCCGCCGCCGGCGTCATCACGTTCCTGCTGGCCGGCCGCTATGTGGAGGCCAGGTCCAAGAAGGAGGCCGGTGCGGCGCTGCGGGCGCTGATCCAGCTGGGTGCCAAGGATGTCGCGGTGCTGCGCGGCGGCGTGGAGACCCGCATCCCCATCGAGCAACTGGCCGTCGGTGACCTGTTCGTGGTCCGGCCGGGGGAGAAGGTGGCCGCGGACGGGGTGATCACCCAGGGTCGGTCCGCGGTGGACAACTCGTTGATCACCGGTGAGTCGGTACCGGTGGAAGTGGCGGTCGGCGATGCGGTGATCGGCGCCTCCGTCAACTCCGGCGGACGCCTGGTGGTCCGGGCCGCCCGGGTCGGGGCCGACAGCCAACTGGCGCAGATGGCGAAGCTGGTCACCGATGCGCAGAACGGCAAGGCGCAGGTGCAGCGACTGGCGGATCGGATCTCGGGCATCTTCGTGCCCGTCGTCATCGGATTGGCCCTGGCTACCCTCGCGTTCTGGTTGATCATCGGGGCCGGGGCCGCGGCGGCGTTCACCGCGGCCGTGGCAGTACTGATCGTCGCCTGTCCGTGCGCGCTGGGGCTGGCCACCCCGACGGCCCTGATGGTCGGCACCGGCCGTGGAGCCCAGCTCGGCATGCTGATCAAAGGCCCCGAGGTGCTGGAATCAACTCGGCGGGTGGACACGATCGTGCTGGACAAGACCGGCACCGTCACCACCGGCCGGATGACGCTCACCGGTCTGGTCTCTGCAGAGGGTGCCGCCGCCGACGGCGACCCGGAAATGGATGTGCGGCGAATCCTGCGGTGGGCCGGAGCGTTGGAATCGGCCTCGGAGCACCCGATCGGGCGGGCGATCACCGCCGCGGCGCGGGCCGATCACCCGGAACTGCCGCCGGTGCAGGACTTCCGCAACATCCAGGGGCTGGGCGTACAGGGAACCGTAGAAGGGCACGGCGTGCTGGTCGGACGAACGGCATTGCTGGAGCAGTGCTCAAGTCCGCTGGATCAGCAGCTGATGCAGGCCAGAACCGCAGCGGAGGCCGCCGGCGTCACCGTCGTCGCAGTCGCTGTCGACGGCACCGCACGCGCTCTGATCAAGCTTGCCGATACCGTCAAACCCACCAGCAGGGCGGCGATCGCCCAGTTCCGGCGGCTGGGGCTGACCCCGATTCTGCTCACCGGGGACAACCAGCGCGTCGCCGACGAAGTCGCCGCCCACGTCGGGATCCTCCCGCAAGACGTCATGGCCGAGGTACTGCCGGCGCAGAAGGTGCAGGCCATCAAAGACCTGCAAGCCACTGGTCGGGTGGTGGCGATGGTCGGCGACGGAGTGAACGATGCCGCCGCGCTGGCTCAGGCCGACCTTGGTCTGGCCATGGGCACCGGTAGCGACGTCGCCATCGAGGCAGCAGATCTCACCCTGGTGCGCGGGGATCTGCGGGTGGCCGGAGATGCGATCCGGCTGTCCCGTCGGACCTTGGCCATCATCAAGGGAAACCTGTTCTGGGCGTTCGCCTACAACGTCGCAGCCATCCCGCTGGCCGCCGCCGGCCTGCTGAATCCGATGATCGCCGGCGCGGCGATGGCGCTCAGTTCCATCTTCGTGGTGACCAACAGTCTGCGGCTTCGGCGTTTCGCTCCGGCTCTGAGCGACCCACCCGCCACCTGACCCGTGATGATTTCCCCGTCGTCCCGGAAGTGAGCTGCGGCGGCTGCACCCACTGGGGCAGCTGTCCGGCGGGCGGGCCGCCCTCGACGGCAGTGACACCTCGGCAGTGAGGGAAGAAAATCAAGGGTCGAATGTCATCAGCATCATGGGCTGAAGATCGGGCACGAGAGTCGTTGTGCCGCAGCTCTGCCCCTCAGAACATGGTGTGCTGGAACGATGTTCACATCTTTGATGCCTCGACGTTCCGGTGTCCTCCCCCTGGTGTTCCTGGTGTTCCTGGTGGGTCTGGCGGTGGCCGGCTGCGGCGGCGGTCAATCCGCCGGCAGCAGTCAGTCCGCCGCCCAGGCTGGCGCCGGAATGATGGGCGGGAACGCTGCCAGCCAGCACGGCTATCCCGGCATGATGGCCGCGGGTCCGGGCTACACCTACTCGCAGCTGTCATGCTCTGCCCCGAGTTCACTTGCGGGGCAACGGGTCGACGTCACACTGGCCGACATGGGTATGACGACGATGATGGGCGGCGTCGCGCCCATGAGCTCCCGCATGATGCTGAACGCCAGCCCGGCCACCGTCGCAGGGGGCCAGGTCAGCCTGGTGGCATCGAACGTCGGGTGGCGCACCCATGAGCTGGTGATTCTCCCGCTGACCGCGTCCGCCACCTCCGGCCAACGGATCGCCGGGTCCGACGGCAAGGTCCCCGAGACGGGCAGCCTGGGCGAGGCGTCCGGTAGCTGCGCCGCGGGGGCCGGCCAAGGCATCACCGCGGGTCAGGTCGGCTGGGTCACGCTGACCCTGGCCCCCGGCCGCTACGAACTGGTGTGCAACCTGCAGAACCACTACGCCGACGGGATGCACCAGGAGTTCACCGTCAACTGAACTGAACCGCCGCCATCGCCGGCTCTGTGGTTGTCGGCGCGGCCAAGGCCGGTCATGCGCTCGTGCTGAGCAGTCGATCGGACGCTGTCCACAGCCGTTCGGCGTTGTCGGGGTCCAGCGCGTAGGGAGCGACGCCACTGGCCCAGCCGTTGCCGTCATGGACATGGACGGCTTCGTTGTTGTCCTCGAAGTAGCGTCCGCCGATCCCTTCCAGTAGGGGTGACGTCGCGGCCGTGATGGTGGTCGCCGCTCCCTGTTGGGGCGTCTTGCGCCGCTCGGCGGGCGTCCGCAGCCCCCCGGTGTGTCGTTGCAGGTTGGTCGCGATCGCACCGGGCATCACCGCGTTGGCGGTGATCCCGTCGCGTGCCCAGTGGTTGGTCGCGGCGACGGCGAACAGCACGGTGGCTGTCTTGGATTGACCGTAGGCCAGCAGCGGGTCGTAGGGCCGGTAGTTGAAGTTGATGTCGTCGAAGACAACCGGCGAGATCAGGTGCCCGCTGGAACTCAACGCGACGATTCGGGCTCCCTCTTGCGCAAGGGCCGGCTGCAGGCCGGTCGCGAGCGCCAGATGACCGAGGTGGTTGGTGGCGAATTGCATCTCCCATCCCTGCACGGTCCGTTCCAGTGCTGGTAGGGCCATCACGCCGGCGTTGTTGATCAGCAGGTGCAGAGGCCCTCGCCAGGTCCTGACGAACGCATCGACCGAGTCCTGGTCGGCCACATCCAACGCCGCCACTCGAACCCTGGTGCTACCGATGGCGGCGTTGATGTCGGACGCCGCCATCTCGGCGGCGCCGGGCCGGCGGACAGCGAGTGTGACGTCGGCGCCGGCCCCGGCCAGAGTGCGTGCAGTCTCCAGGCCGATGCCGCTGCCGCCGCCGGTGACGACGGCTCGCCGCCCGGACAGGTCGATCCCGGTGATCACGTCGGCAGCGGTCGAGCTGAAATCGAAGGGTGTGGTGATCCGAGCCATGAGGTCTCCTCGGGTGCGATGTGATGATGACCAACCCCAGCATGGGCCGCCGAAGGAGCCGGAAAAATGGGCAATCGTCATGTGCACTGATCATTTGCAGCGATCAATCTGGTGTGACCGGTGGAGCCGCCGGTACCCTTCGGAAGAATGGAACTGCGCGAGGTGGAGGCCTTCGTGGCGGTCGCGACGGAGCTTCACTTCGGGCGGGCAGCGGAGAAGCTGCATATGGTCAGCCGACGCTCAGTGAGCTTGTCCGGCGTCTCGAGCGGCAGCTTGGAACGCCGTTGTTCACCCGCACGACGCGGCGGGTGGCACTGACCGGCGCCGGGTTCGAACTGCTGGGCCGCGCGAAGGTCATTCTCGATGATGTCGCATCCGCCACGGCAGCGGTGCGACGAATCGCCCATGGTGACGCCGGGACCTTGCGGCTGGGAATCACGCCGCCCGTCGCGCCGATCCTGGCCCCGCACCTGCGCCAGGCGCTTGCAGCCCGAGCGCCCGACGTCGAACTCACCCAGCAACGCATGTGGTTGCCCGATCTTGCCCGCGCCATCGCCGACGGCACCATCGATGTGGCGCTCACCTGCGGGCGGATACCGGAGGCCGCGGGTGTCGTCGGTGAGATGTTCTGCGGCGAAACCCTTCTGGTCGGCCTACGGGAAGAGCATCGCCTCGCGGCCCATCAGCAAGTGGAACTGGCCGAGCTGGCCCGCGATGTGCTCGGAGCGCCCAGTGATGCGCTGTTCCCGGCGTGGGCGCTGGCGCAGCGACAGGCACTCGCCGAAGCCGGCAGTTCGCCGCTGGCGGTGGTGCTCGACGCGACGGACCTGTCAGCGACGGCATGGACGGCGCAGACCGAAGTCGACTGGATCCTGATGACCGGGTCCGTCCTGGCGGCCCCGGAGGGCACCGTTGCCCGGCCAGTGGCACCGGCGCAGCTGGTCCCCTACACCCTGCAGTGGAACCCCGACCGGGCGCAGACCGCAGCCGTCGCGCGCTTCGTGCACCTGGCGCTCACCGTCGAGGTCCCCTCTGGTTGGCACACCCTGCCGGGCCACCTACGCCACGGCAACGAGCGGGCCCGTCCGCCATCGAAAACTGATTGATCGGCAGCGCCGAACACTGTCAGCGCCGACTGCCCCTTTTTCTTCTCGGCGAGGCGTCCCAGGCTCCACAGGTCAGCATCGTCGACCACAAGGAGACCCCCGTGACCAACTCGATATTTGCACCGTCGGCCGGACCAGCACAGACGTCAGCCGCGGATGCCCGACGGCCGAGCGCCCAGGCAACCACTCAGCCCTCTGCGGGATCATGGGGAACGCTCGCGCTCATCGGCGCGGTCGGCGGCGCCCTGTCCGGACTCTTCGCCATCGGTGGCGGGATCCTGATGGTCCCGCTGCTGGTCTGGCGGGCAGGGATGGACCAGCGGCGCGCCGCCGCCACGTCCCTGCTGGCGATCATCCCGGCCGCGGTGGTCAGCTCGGCAACCTACCTCGTCCACGGCGACGTCGACGTGATCGCCGGGGTCTTCGTCGCCGCCGGGGCGGTCATCGGCGCCCTTGTGGGCAGCCGCCTGTTGCGCCGGTTGCCCCTGGCATGGCTGCGGTGGATGTTCATCGTGTTCATTCTCGGAATCGCGGTTCGGCTGCTGCTGGTCGAACCGGGCCGGGGGGAGAGGATTCCGCTGACCCCGTGGGTGGTGTTCGGGTACGTGGCCCTCGGGTTGGTGATGGGCGTGGCGTCGGGCCTGTTCGGCATCGGCGGCGGCATCATCGCCGTGCCGTTGCTGGTGTCGGCGTTCGGCATCGGACAGCTGGTCGCCAAAGGCACGGCGTTACTCGTCAGCATCCCCACCAGCGTCGTCGCCACCGTCAGCAACCGCCGCGCCGGGATGGTCGACATCCGCGCCGGCCTGATCATCGGTGCGGCGGCCGCCGCGGCCTCCGTGCCCGCGGTGTACGTGGCGGTGTCCATCCCCGCCGCTACCTCATCGGTCCTGTTTGCAGTCCTGTTGCTAGCCGTGGCCGCCCAGCTCACGGTGAAGGCAGCGCGTCACCCCCACAGCGCATCGTGATCACGGGCTTGCTGGCGGTCGCCACATTCGGTTCGACCCTGTCCGGTGGGCTGTTCACCTTGGGCGGCAGGTACCTTTCAAGTGGCTGTGGAGTCCTCTGCAGCAGCCGTTGAATCCTGATTCGTCAGTCAGTTGGACCAGCCTCCTGAGTGCTCGGACACCGGGGTGTGAGCCACTTCCCGGGAAGTGCCGGACAGCAGGGCAACACCGGGGCCGTCGAATCAATCGAAGAGGCACAGCTGATCCAGCTCGCTCAGGCCTGCGTCCCGGCGTACACCGCGAGTCTTGTGGAATGGCATGGTGACCGCGGAGTACTACCGTTTTTGTGGACACCGGCTCAGCTCACCAGATCCTGAATTGTCTTGAATACCTACCTCAACTCGGCCGGTGTCAAACAGCTCAGATGGGAGCGACGACGTTGACGGTTGTAGCGATATTCAATCCAATTGAACGCCCTCCTTCTCGGAGCTTCCGCCGACGGCTACGATACCGAAGAAAGCTATGCGACCTGCATTTGTAAATCGGTCAGCCAGCTGCCCGATCCACCCGCCAATGAGCTACGTCCGAGATGCCAAGGACTTGATCGATCAATGGAGATCACGGCGGTCCAACAACCCCGCACGTTGGCGGCGTCGGCCTGACGGATATCGGCCAACGCTTCGGGGTCACTCCGGACCGCGAGGCCCCCCTCGAGCTCCGCGAGATCCGGGCTGATGACCACGGCCGCATCCCGCACGTTGCGCGCGATGATGACCCGTTCCGCGGTGTGCGGGGTATGAACTTGGCGGTGGCCGCCAGTAGCGGTGCGACGTATCGGACTGCGTCGTTTCGGCGGTTCCATCGACCGCCGACCATGCGGATACTGTGACTCATGGCATAACCGGGCGTGAGGCTTGGTGATCGGGGTGCCACTCCGTCCACCCGGCAGTTCGACGAGACCGGTTGGGCCGCATGTGGATCTCGGATCGGCCGAGATCTCGCACCAACGGGACCGCTGACTACGCCGATGCACTGTGGCCGGCCCGGCGGCGATACCGAACTGCACGTCCCCGTTCAACGACGAAAGGAAAGCGTCATGAGTATCCCCACCATCGCCAGAACCGACGAGATAGCTGCTGCAGCAAAGGCAGTCGTCCAGGCCGCCACCAGTTCGGAAAACCGCGTGCCCGGTGTCGTTGCCGGCCTGACCAACAACCGGGAGACATACCAGACTCAACCGGTGGTAGCAACACTCGGCTCCTGCAGTAATAGTAGCTGCTCGGCCATCGCTTCCGCCGGTGTCTTCCAGCCGAGCGTTTTGCGGGGTCGGTCGTTCAATGCATCAGCGACGGAGTCAATTTCTGCGGCGCACCAGCGGGATAGGTCGGTTCCTTTCGGGAAGTACTGACGTAGCAGGCCGTTCGTGTTTTCGTTCGTACCCCGCTGCCAAGGGCTGTGCGGATCGGCGAAGAACACCGCCATACCAGTCTCGGCCTTTAGAGAGACATGCGCGGCCAGTTCCTTGCCACGGTCCCAGGTCAACGACTGACGCAACTCCCGCTGCACTGCAACCATTTTCGCGACAATACTGTCCTTGGTTGCGGTCGCGCCGTAACCGCTCAATGCGGGACCGTTCTTCACCGGCGGCTCAAGTCCGTAGCCTTCCATTCGCGGCAGGTGCAGCAGGATCGTGAACCTGGTCATCCGTTCCACGACGGTGCCGATCGCTGACCGGCCGGTGCCGATGATGAGGTCGCCCTCCCAGTGGCCGGCGGTCTTCCGATCGTCGGCCTCGGCGGGCCGCTTATCGATCGTCACCTCCGGAGTCACGTGGCCCGTAGCTCGCTTTCGGGCTCTCGCCCGGGGGACCCGCAACGCCCGTCCGGTCCGCAGACACGGCACCAAATCGCGCTCCAAGGCGCCGCGGTCCTTGATGTACAGGGCCTGATAGATCGCCTCGTGGGAGATGCGCATCGTCGGGTCGTCGGGGAAGTCGATCGGCAGGCGGTGGGCGATCTGTTCCGGGCTCCACGCTGTCACCCACCGCCGGTCCTGGCGGTGAGGCTTGTTACGCCCCTTCCATTTTGCAACGACTGGTCCCGGTACGACAGTGCCGTCCGCGGCGCGGATGACCCCGGCCAGGCGGTCCTGGACATGGCCACGAAGCCGATCGTTCGTCACCAACTTGGCCGTCTTGGGACGGCGGGCCATCAGCTCGGCCTTCCACTGGGCAGTCGACGCTCGATACTCCAACTGGCCGCCACGAGTTGCGGCATTGCGGCGCAGCTCCCGCGAGATCGTCGATGGCGACCGACCCAGGCGGCGGGCGACCTCACGCACTCCGTTGCCCTGCGCTGTCAGCAGAGCGATGTCCTCTCGCTCAACAAACGAGAGATATCTGCCCGACGGGGGCTGCAGTTCAATCAGCGGCATGCCGCCACTGTCGCGGAACCAACGCGTCCCGACGGGCCCCGACACGCCGCACGCCGTCGCGGCGTCTTCGCTGGTCATCCCTTTCGCGATGTTGCGCCAAAATACCCGTTCGACATCCCGGCGGGCCGGCGGCCGCCCGGGCGACCGCATCGCCGGCCGCCCGGTCATCGACATCATCCGATCCGAAGCTGGACCCATTGCAAGACCTCCACTCTCGGGAGTGTTGCGACGACCAGTTGAATCCGCCCATTCTACCTCGGCGCATCAGGCGTTCGCGATCTCGGCACCGGCGTCCCGATGACGACCGACAGCGTCATGGCGATCTTCTCCACCACGAAGGCGGTCACCGGGACGACCGCTCTTCAACTGGTCGAGGAGGGCAAGCTCGATCTGGATGCGCCGGCCAAGGAATACGCGCCGGCGATCGGCGAGATCCAGGTGCTCGACGGTTTCGACGGTGCGGGGAACCCGGTACTCCGGGCACCGAAGAGTGATATCACCACGAAGCAGTTGCTCCTGCACACGGCCGGATTCGGTTACGACTTCTTCAACGAGCAGTACAACCGCCTCGCCACCGACCACGGCCAGCCCAGCATCGTCGCGTCCACCCGCCGGGCACTGATGAGCCCGCTGCTGTTCGACCCCGGCACCGAATGGGAGTACGGAAGCAACATCGACTGGGCCGGTCAGGTCGTCGAGGGCATCACCGGCAAATCGCTCGGAGAGGTCATGCAGGAGCGAATCTTCCGGCCGCTGGGCATGACTGATTCGGCGTTCCCACTGAACGAGGAGACCCGCTCCCGCCTGGCCACCATGCACCAACGGGAAGCCGACGGCAGCCTGACGCCCACCGAGTTCGTCCTTCCGGATCCCGAGGTCCACATGGGAGGCCATGGACTGCACTCCACGGTCCCGGACTACCTGAGGTTCATCCGGATGTGGCTGAACCGGGGTGCCTCCGATTCCGGAGAGCAGATCCTGCATCCGGACACGGTGGACATGGCCGTCCAGAATCAGCTCGGCGACCTCAAGATCAAGATGCTGCCGGGCGTGATCCCGTCACTGTCCAACGACGCGGAATTCTTCCCCGGGCAGCCGAAGTCCTGGGCGTCGACGTTCATGGTCAACGACGAGGAGGCTCCGACCGGTCGCCCCGCCGGCAGCATCGCCTGGGCGGGCCTGGCCAACCTGTTCTACTGGATCGACATCAGGAATGGGATCGGCGGCTTCTGGGGCACCCAGATCCTCCCGTTCGTCGACGGTCCCTCGGTGGGCGGTTATCTCGAGTTCGAGACGGCCGCCTACCGCGCCCTGCGGGGCTGAGCATCATCGGGCAGGGCTGACGGCGGTGGGTACCGGTGGACGATCGACCATCGGTACCCACCGGTGACAGAGTGCCTTCGAGCGCGCCTGGCCGCGGCAGTCGTCGCCGCCACAGAGCCCAAAAATGCAAGGTGGCCGTCAAGCTGTCTTCGGATAGATGACGGATGCAACGTTTGAGGACCCTGGCGGCATTCAATGAATGAAGGTGATGACGGGCAAGGAGCAATTTTGGAGTTCGAGGGGTTCGTCAAGGCCGAGTTGGCCGGATTGACCAGGTTCGCCGGAGTACTGGCCGGCGATCGTCAACTGGCTCACGACGTTCTCATCGACGCGCTGCTCGTGGCCTCCGGGCGCTGGGCCGATATCGGACCGATGAGCAACCCGGTCGCCTACGTACGCCGGATCATCGTCTTCACGTTTCTGGCTGACTATCGGAAAACGCTGCGGCGGAGGACGACACCGTCCAGTGACAACGGCCTGCTGGACGTGTCCCGACAAGATGGCACCGGCCAGGTGGACAACCGGCGGCTTCTGGATGGCCTGCTCCGGCAGTTGCCGCGGCAGCAACGCACCGCGGTGGTGCTGCGCTACTACCTGGACTACGACGACACGACCGTCGCCGAAGCCATGCACACCTCGACCAGCAGTGTGCGGTCCAACATCTCCCGCGCACTGGCCAGCCTCCGCGTGACCCCGGACATTTTGCAGCTCAAGGAGGACTTCGGATGACCACGACCCATGACCGCCGCGACGCACTCCGCAGCCAGGAGCATTACGCCCCAACGGAGATCGACATCCTCGTTGAACTGGATCGCCGGCGTCGGCCGCGCCGGCGCACCCCGCGTTGGAGCGCAGGTCTGGTCGCCGCAGCCGCTGTCGCCGCCATCATCGCAGTCACTGCCGTCGCCGGCGCGCACACTGCCGCACCCGCTACTCGCAGTACCATCGCCGCGACCTCGACGACTGCGGCAGCCACCTCCAGGCAGCACAGCAGTACCCCCGCGCAAGTGGCTGAGAAGCGTGAACAGCAGTCCGCCCAGCAGCAAGCCCAACAAGCCGCCGACCAGGCCGAGAAGGCGGCCGCCGCTGCAGCCTCGCAGGCTGCGGCAGTCGAGAAAGCGGCCGAAGCATCAATCGGGCAGGCCGCGGCAGCGGCGAAATCGTGTACGCAGGCGACGTCGTCGACGCAACTGACGGCGACCGGTCACCTCGACGTAGCGAAGATCGCGGCGGTCACCACCGCCTGCGCTCATGCCTACGGCGCAGAGCCCGGCTACGCCGCGCAGTGGGTCCAGACCACGGTCGGCGCGCTGTCCACCCTGTCGACCGGACGACCCCAGCGCGGAACCACGCCGATCGTCGTCGTTCAGATCCACGGCGCTTTCAACGGCGGCGGCCAGAACGGCGACACCCAAACCATGCGGCTCGTACTCTCCCTGGACGACAGCCTGCCGCCCGGGACCTTGACGGATGGCGACGCAGTCAACCTGGCCGCCCTCGGTGCTGTCCACCACATCTGAGCCGACACTGACGAAGAGTGGCGTCCGTCCTGGAAGCGCGGCCATCAGCTGGGCCGTGCTCGGTGCATCCCTCCATCGATTTCAGGACCGGATCACCCGGCGACTTCCGGGGGATCCAGGATTTACCTGAAGATTCCAATGCCGGTCCTGGCTGAGCCCTACGATCGGCCCATGGCGACCAACGGATACTCGATCCAGCCATTGACTGCTCACACGTGGGACGCGTTTGCCGGTCTGGTGGAGCGCCACAACGGGATCTTCGGTGGGTGCTGGTGCACCTACTTCCACCCCGAATGTGTGGAACGGGAGCCGGGCTATGAAGGCAGCCGGGCGCTGAAGAAGCGGTTGGTCGAGGCCGGACAGGCGCATGCGGCACTGGTGATGGTGGGCGATGAGGCTATCGCCTGGGCGGAGTACGGCACCCCGGACGAGCTGCCGAACATCCATCACCGCAAGCAGTATCTCGCCGAGGCCGACGTCACGCCCGACTACCGCATCACCTGCATCTTCGTCGACAAGCGTTACCGCAGGCAGAGTTACGCCAAGGTGGCTCTGGCCGGCGCGCTCGATCAGATTGCCGCGCAGGGTGGCGGTGTCGTCGAGGGGTATCCGCACGAGACCGGCGAAAAGAGGATGAACAACTCGTTCGTCTACAACGGAACACGCCCGATGTACGAGCAAGCCGGCTTCGAGTTCGTCCGCTCCAAGGGGATGAGGAACACCGTCATGCGCCGCACGATCCGACCTGCCTGAATCTACCCAATCGGTGTCGGACCCCAGCGATCCTTTGATGACGCCAGGGCTTGAATCAGCGGTAGGTTCCCGACTCGTCGGCACTACTCGAACCTGAGCATCTTCGACGTGAGTCGACCGATGAGCTCCACGGCATCCTGTGGAATCTTCCGCTGTTCGTCTACATGACCATCGAAGTGACGCCACTGGCGGCCCACCCGTCCAAGATCGACGCCGACTGAACCGTCCGCCGGTAAAAGGAATGTCCAGACGCGAGGTCGTGGCTGGACTGCTACACGGTCCCTGCCTGCATCACCTGGCCGCGGTAGCTCTCGATGATGGCGTTGAATTCATCGCGTTCAAGGGCGGGCACGCCCAGGAACATCAGCGTGGCTGCGATCTCCATCGCCACCGCGTCGAAACCGGCGGGGTCGATCGACAGGCCGTCGTGGGCGGCGATCATGTCGCGTCCGAGGTAGCACTTCGGTCCGCCGGCAGCCTCGATCGACCAGGCGGTGACCAGAAATTTGTAGCCGGGGCCGTTGGCGGCGTTGCCGTGGTGGGCGTGCACTCCGGCATTGGCGTTGACCAGAGCGTTGGCGAAGAGCCGGTCGACCAGCACGTCGACCGCCCCGGCGATCGCGTAGGCGCCGCCGAGACGCTCGTACAGAGATGCGTCCTCCGGGACCTGTTCGGCTGCCTCGGAAATGTCTCCGACCTCGGTGTCGGAATCGATGATCTGGGTCATGGCACGTTCCTTTCGATCTTCTTCTTCTGCTCGCCCGCGGGTTGCGGGGAGCATCTGGTCTCGGGGGTCAGCTGGTCGGTCAGCTGACGGAGTCGGTGACGGAGATCGGCCAGCTCGGAGGGGTCGAGTCCGGTGTCGTCGGCGACCTTGGCCTGGGCGGCGGCCGCGGCCTTCTGCAGTTCGCGGCCGCGTGCGGTCGCGGTAACCATCACCTGGCGGCGATCCGAGCCCGCGGCGCGGTGGACGAGGCCGGCCACGTCGAGACGAGCGACCAGCGGCGTCACCGCGTGCGAGTCGAGTTCGAGACGACGAGCAATCTGCCCGACCGTCGCACGGCCGTCCTGCCACAGGATCAGCATCAACAAGTATTGGGGGTAGGTCAGGCCGATCGCCTCGAGCAAGGGACGGTAGCGACGTGTGATCGCATGGGTGGCGGCGTACAGCGCGAAGCAGAGCTGGTCGTCCAGGCGCGGGAAGTGTTCTGCCGTGCGACGATTCATCTCTTCTCCTCGCTCCTGTGAGAGGGACCACGCCGACTAATTCATTATGCGTGACACGTTTCGTCAAGGGGCCGGCGTCATGCAATCGGGCCCGGAGGTCAGGAGGCCCGGCCGGAGCTCGTGGACCGGAGCATCGTCGGCGCCAGATTGTTCACACCACGATCGGCTGATTCGCATCACCCTTTTCTGGGCACAGCGACGTCGATGGCAAGTCCGGGCGGGGCGGCATCTGTTCCTCGATCGAGACGGCCGTCCGATTCCCCAAATCGATCACACCGCAACGACTTCATTGGAGTACGCCTGATGAGCGCAGTCACCCAACCCAGGACCGCAGGATTGAATGGTCACCGGATGCACGCGGGCAACGTGGTGCGGGCGGGTGTCGCCGAGGCGGTCGGCACCTTTTTCCTGATCTACACGGGCACCGCGACTGCCGCCGCGGGCAGCCTGGGCAAATCGACGGCCGGGACACCGCCGGACTCCCTGGCGGTGGCATTGGCGTTCGGCCTGGTGCTGGCCGCACTGGTCGGCGGGCTGGGCCAGGTGTCGGGGGCGCACCTGAACGCTGCAGTCACCCTGGGGTTGGCCGTGACCGGCAAGTTCCCCTGGCGCTACGTCCCGGCCTATCTCGGATTTCAACTGCTCGGCGCGATCGCCGGCGCCGCCGCGACCTGGGCGACGTTCGGTAATGCCGCCCGCAACCAGACCCACCTGGGAGCGACCGTCCCCTCCACCGGGGTCAGCGACGTCCGGGCGTTCGTGGTCGAAGCGTTGATCACCTTCCTGCTGGTGTTCGTCATCATGGCCGTGGCGACCGACCCGCGGGTACCCGCCGCGTTGGCCGCACCCTCCATAGGCTTCGCTCTGGTCGCCGCGGTACTGATCGGCGGCGGGATCACCGGCGGCGCAGTCAACCCCGACCGGGCATTGGGTCCGGCGATCATGTCCGGCACCTTCACGTCCCTGTGGGTGTATCTGCTGGCCCCGGTCGTCGGCGGCATCGCCGCCGCACTGCTCTACAGCAACGTCGTGGCCAAAGCCAACGCTCCGACCGTCGAACTCGGCGATCCGCAGGCAGGTACGGCCGCCGGCGACCGCAACCTCACCACCGGCACCGTGAGCTCCCCGACCTCCCGATAGACCCACTGCAGCCGGTCACCCGCCGGTCGACGGGGGTGAGCGGAACAGGTCCTGCAGGTCGACGTCCGGGTCGGTCTGCACGAGCACTTCATCACCCGCCTGCAGGACGGTGTTGCCGCGGATCTGTACGAGTTGCCCGTCGCGGCGGATCATGTTGATCCACGCGTCGTCACCGATGTTCAGATCGGCGACGGTGCTGCCCTCGGCCCGCGCTCCCGGTGCGACCACGCACCGGTAGACACCGTCGGGCTCGCCGGTGAAACGCAGGCCCAGGGCGAACGGTTGCGGTTCGGCCGTGGTCATCGGGACACTGAGGAGCCTGGCGAAAGTCGGGACCAGACCGCCCTGGACCACCACGGAGATCAGCACGACGACGAAGATGATCTCGTAGACCCGGCGGGCATCCGCGCGGCCGACGCCCAGGACGTAGGTACCCAGAAGGATTGGCACCGCGCCTTTCAGACCCGCCCACAGCACGAAGGCACGTTCGCCGCGGTCGAGTTTGATACGGGCGGTCACTGCACCCACCAGGATCGGTCGGATCACCAGGATCAGGATGGCGGCGATGGCGAGCCCCGCCCAGAACACGTCCGGTCGGATGGCATCGCGCACCGAGATCGACAGCCCCAGCACCGTGAAGGCCACGATTTCGCCCAGCCCGGAAAGGCCCGAGGTGAATCGCTCGACCTCCCGTTTGAACGGAGCGCGGACGTCGCCGATCAAGATTCCTGCGACCAGCACCGCGAGGAATCCGGAGCCGAACAGCAGCGTCGCCGCGGCGTAGACGACGACGGCGGCGGCGGCGAGCCGGATCGAGTACAACGCCTCGTTCGGTAGCGGGATCCGCATCAACCTGGCCAGGCCGAGTCCGCCTGCGACCCCCACGGCAGCCCCGACCACCATCTGCAGGGCGAACTCGCCCAGGCCGGTGGCGACGGCGGTGATACCGCCGCCGGTAGTGCCGAGCAGTACCGCCATCAGCGCAATTCCGACTGGATCGTTGGCGCCGGATTCGCCTTCCAGGATGGTGCCGGACCGCCCCTGGATCTCGCGCTGGCCCAGCACGGAGAACACCACGGCAGGGTCGGTCGGGGACAGCGCCGCGCCGATCAACATCGCGGTCGTCCAGCTGAAACCGAGCACAAGGTGGGCGGTGACGGCGAGGGCCCCGGCGGTCACAATGGTCCCGGCGACGCCGATCCAGACCACCGCGCCGGCCGAGGTGCGGAATCGTTTCCAGCCGATGTGCATGCCGCCGTCGAACAACACGAAGATGAGCGCGACCGTGACGATGCGCTGGTTGATCTGCGGGGAGAGTCGCCCCAACTCCGGAAAGAGATCGGAGCCTATGGCCGCGGCGACCAGGAACAGCGCCGGCGCGGGCACCCTGATGCGATCGCTGACCCGATTGGCCAGCACTGCCAGCAGGATCGCCGTGGCCAGCAGCCCGATCAACCACGCGAACGTCCGGGCGTCACCCATCGCAGGTTCCGTTCATCGCAGTGGGCATGCTGGAATTGTCCCCGACACGCGCGCCATGATTTCCCACCCGGCAGGCGGGTGGCCTTGGATGCGCCGCTCAGATCCCGTTGAACTCGTCATCGGTGATGTGCTCGAGCCAGGTCGTGGTCGCGGTGGGGTCCGCACCGTTCTCGAGCATCGCGATGTGCTCCATGAAAACGCCCGGGGTCGCAGCGTGCCAGTGTTCCTCGCCGGGAGGGGTGTAGACGGTCTGGCCGGGGTGCGCCTCGATGATCCTGCCGTCGCGGCCGCCGAAACGACCGATGCCCTGGGTGATCCGCAGGTACTGACCCTTCTCGTGGCAGTGCCAGGCGGTGCGGGCACCCGGTGCGAAGCGGACGGTCGCGACGACCATGTGTTGATCTGTCTGGTGGGGCAGGGCGATCCGGTCCAGCCAGACGTCCCCGGCGAACTGGGCGGGCGGGTTCTTCGTCGTGGGTCCGGCGGGTTCGATGTTCATGATGAGCGTGCCTCACTGGTTGTCGGTCGGGTGAGGGCTCGCACTGCCGCGAGGGAGCCGGCCGCCAGGACGAGGATGATGAGCGCCATCGGAACTGCGGTGTGCTCGCCACCGAGCCCGGCGATCGGGGCGACGAGACCGGCCATGCACCACTGCAGGAATCCCAGGACCGCCGAACCGGTCCCGGGATGTTCGGGGACCTGCGCGGACGCCAGGGCGCCGGCGTTGGGCCCGACGAGGACCCGACCGGCCAGCCGCGCGGCGAGCAGAGTGGCCAGGGCCAGACCGACTGCGTTGGCGGCGAAGTCGACCGAGTACATGATCGGCGAGAGACCATTCGTCGACTGCAGGATGAACGCAGAGGTGGCGACGTAGGCGAACGTCACCCCCATCGAGAAGGCCATGACGACCAGGTATCCCACGAAAGCGCGATGGCCGACGACCTGCCCGGCCGCCCGCCGGAGCTGGGCCAGGCCGCCCCGGTGCCGCCGAGCCGGCGGCAGTGATTCCGGTATGCCGGTGGCGACGGCGACGATCATCAGCGCGCCGAGCGCCGCGACGACCCAGAACGACACCTGCCAGTGCGACAACTGCAGGATCACGGCGCCCAGCAGCGGGCCGACGATCGGTGCGATGCCGCCGACCCCGGCGACCAGGTTCAAGCTTCGGACCAGTTGGGGCCCTTGGGAAAGGTCGACGACGACCGCTCGAGCGGTGACCATCGCCCACCCACCGGCCAGGCCCTGCACGAAACGGGCGGCCATCATCAGGGTGATCGTGGGGCTGAACGCGCAGGCGAAGGACGCCGCCGTCATCACGAACAATGCGGCCAGCAGCGGGACGCGGCGCCCACGGGAGTCCGACACCGGGCCACCGATCAGCTGCCCCAGCGCCATCCCCACGAAGAAGGTGGTCAGCGTCAGCTGCACCTGGGTTGCGGTGGCCGCCAGATCGGCGCCGACCCGTGGAAATGCCGGCACGTACATATCGGTGGCAAGCAGCGCAATGGCACTGACCAGAACGACCGTCCCCAGAACGACTCTGGTCAACCGCACCGGCGTCTGGACGGACATCGCGGCAACACTCCACTCTCGAGGTGATCGCACCAGGTGCGGGCGGGCCGGGTTTCGCGCCGGTTCCCATTGCACCGGACAGGCCACGCCGGAGGAAGTCTCTGCCGTGACGTGTACCAGCAGGGCATCCCCCATCCGGCGTGCGGGCCCTACCGTGGTCGACATGGACATCCGAGCCGAGGTCCGCGATTTCCTCACCACCCGGCGGGCCAAGGTGAGCCCGCACGACGCGGGTCTCCCCGATGTCGGGCAACGTCGCGTCCCGGGCTCCGTCGCGGGGAGGTCGCCGCCCTGGCCGGGGTCAGCGTCGAGTACTACGCCAAACTCGAACGCGGCGCCCTGGGAGGAGTCAGCGCATCGGTCCTGGACGCGATCGCCCGCGCCCTGCAGCTCGGTGACGCCGAACGCACCCACCTGTTCCATCTGGCCCAGGCCGCCGACGGCTCCCACGCGATACCGCGACCGGCCCGCCGCAGCCGGCGCGGCTGGACCCCGCCTCCGACCCTTCAATGGGTGCTGGACTCGATCACCGGCGGCCCGGCCATCGTGCGCAACGGCCGGATGGATCTGTTGGCTACCAACGGACTCGGCCGCGCGATGCACGCCAGCCTCTACGACCGGACACCTGGTGGAGTCCCCAACTTCGCCCTCTACACCTTCCTCGACGAGGACGCGCATCGCTTCTACCCCGACTGGGACATCGCCGCCCACACGTGCGTGGCCATCCTGCGGATCGAGGCCGGACGCGACCCGCGGGACCCGCGCATGCACGACCTCGTCGGTGAGCTGTGGACCCGCAGCGAGGAGTTCCGCCGCCGCTGGAGCAGTCATGACGTCCGCCTGCACGGCGCCGGCACCAAACGGTTCCACCACAACGCCGTCGGCGAAATGGATCTCGCCTACGAAAGCATGGACATGCTCTCCGAACCCGGACTGACGCTCACCCTCTACGCCGCCGAACCCCCCTCCCGCACTGCCGAAGCGCTCGCCCTGCTCGCTTCCTGGACCACCCCGCACCCCGGGCACGACGCTGCCATCTCGATTCGCGCAGACCGACGTTGACTACACCTGTCCGCCGGAGCGCCGATTCAGCTGCCCGCCAGGCGATGTGCTCGGCGCGACCCCCGGAGGGGGCGACTCGATGTCCCGCAGTGCCAGAATGTGACGATGGGAGTGTTGCAGTTCCGAGATCGCCTCAACGAGGACGTTCGCTGGTGGGTCGACTTCGGGATGGTCATCCTGGCGATCCTGGTGATCGTCGGCCTTCTCGTAGTGGGCTGGCATACATGGGTGCCGGATCAGGTGCAGCTGCACGCCTGAGGGGCATCGTCGACCGCAGGATCGGACCGGTCGATTTTCGATGGCGCGAAACCCGGAACGGTGACCGCCCCACCCGGCTCGCGATTTTCGCGACTGGCTACCCATCGCTGAGTTATGGGCCGTCTGCCGAACGATCCTCCTTGGTCGGTGCTTGGGCACGACGCAGATCAACCGGACGTGTGACGTGCCGGAAAGTATCCTTGTGCGGTGATACCCATTGCTTTCAGGGACTTCTTCGTCGCCGCCGTCGGTGTAGCCGGCGCGCTGGTCGGCCTGCTGTTCGTAGCTGTCTCGTTGGCGCCACGCCGGTTGCGCAACCCGGAAACCGCAGTGGTGGCGCAAGCACAGGCATCGGCGGCATTGCTGATGTTCACCAACACGATCACGATGGGCCCGCTGGCGTTGCTGCCTGATTCCCATGTTGGTTGGCCTGCCACCATTCTGGCGACCCTCGGCCTCGTCTATGGGGCCGCGACCATGCGGCTGGCGATGGTGAATACCTCGGCCACCGCGCAACTCCGGCGTATCGCCGTCGGGGCGTTGATCATCTGCGTGGTCGAGGGTTGGGGTGGCATCTCGGCCCTGATCGACAGAAACGCCACCACCCCGGCCTCTCTGGTCGGTGCCAGCATGATCGCCTCGTTGCTGTTCGGTATCTCCCGTGCCTGGGAGTTGGTCGGCCTGCGCGACGTTGGCTTGTTCCGCTCGTTGTCCACCTTGCGGCACCCTGACGCCGCGTCGACGGTGGGGCCGGAGATCAGCCCGGACGATACCGCTGGAAGTGGGTTGTGAGTCGCGTCCCCGTCGACCGCGGGCCGACCCTGACCTGACCTGACCTGACCTGGAGTCGCCAGGTGAGGAAGGGTCAATAGTCTGCGCGGTAGTCATCTGCACATGCTCATCGACCCGGAGGGTGTCGCGGCTTCGCTCGGCCGCCGGCTCGGGCAGATCGGCTTCACCCCCGGACCTGAGGTCGGCACAGCGTCGGAGCCGTTGACCTGCAACGGTTTGAGGACAAGAACCGTCAGATCTACCGTCGACGATGCCGATCTGCCGACCGGCAGGATGACGCCGTTGTCCGTTCGCGTCTCGGGACCGTCCACCCATTTCCCCTGTGGCGCAGCGATTTCTGGCCCTCCGGATGGACGCGGTGGTGCCCAGGGTGTATCGGCCGCGGGGGGCGCTGCTGTTCGGTCAGCTGGTGGGGCCCGTGTAGAAGTAGGGATCGAGGACGCGCACCTCGGTAATCCGGTCGACCGGGAGCTCGTTCGCATGCGCCGCAACGCGGATCGCCTCGGGCGAGGGTGCGTCGTAGATGCAGAAGGTCGTCGATTTGTCGGTGCTCACGTAGGAGTGCACCCAGGTGACGTCGGACTTCATGTTGTTGCCGACGACGGTGGTGCAGACCTGAGCGCCTTCGGCGTTCATCGGGATTTCCAGGCGGTCCGGGAAAGTGCGCTCGACCAGGTAGCGGGGCATGGCGTCTCCTGAGATAGTTGATCACTCGGGCTGAGCGATGTCTTCGACGTTAGGGGGCCGGCTTCTGGTCCACATCGGGGTCGACCCCCTATGTTTCGTTGCCGTCCCCCCTAACTTGCAGCTGACGGCGGGAGCGCGAATTGGTCTTCCGCAGCACTGCAGACACATGGTGTTCGACGGTTTTGACGGACAGGTGCAGCCGGCCCGCGATCTCGGAATCGGTGTAGCCGCCGCGGATCCAGCTCAGAATTTCCCGCTCGCGAGCGGTCAGGCCGGCGGGATCGGCCGCCGTCGTCGTGCGCGGCCCACGCGGAATCCTGAGGACGCCGAGTCGGCGTAGCTGCCGGGCGGCCCGCTGCCGGCCGGGGGCCGCGCCCAGTTCGGTGAACGAGTCCAACGCGCGCCGAACCGTCACCGGATCGTCCGAATCGCTTCAGGCCTCGGCCGCCTCGTACGGACAGCCGAGGTCGGTCCACAGGTCGCCGGCCTCGGTGAAGGCGCCCTGCACCTGGAGCAGGTACGGCTTGGCTGCCATCGGCGGGATCTGGTCGGTGAGTCGGTGCCGCCACATCCACAGTCCGAGTTCACCGATGGCCCAGGGGTTCGCACGTGCGAGGGCGAGTTCGTAGGCTTCGATCAGACCACTCCGCCCGTCGTCGGTCCGGCCGGAGAGCCACAGGGCCTCCGCTCGGGCCGCGGCCACGGGAGCGATGCGCTGCAGCGACTGCGTGGTGTCGGCGATGCGCTTCGCGTGGTCCAGCGGGGACCAGACGTCCGGGTCGCCTCGCCGGGCGCGAATCCGCCCGCGCACCGTGTGGGCCACGATCGCGGCGATTCCGCCGGGGCTGGAAGGTGCCCCGAGGATCGCGTCGACCGACGTCGTCGCCTGCGACCAGCGGCCCTGTTCGAACAGGCAGCGGGCCTGCCATGCCCGGGCGTAGTCGGCGTGCAGATCCAGATCCTGGGCGACGAAGTACGCGAGGGCCTCCTCAGCTGCCTTCGCGCTCTCGGCGTACCACCGGGCCTCGCCGGTCGCCGAGACGAGATTGGCGTGCGCCTGGCCCAACTGCGCGTGCAGCCGGCCGTCGCTGGCCAACTCGATCGCCCGGTGCAGATGTTGCGCCGACGGGCTCCCGCCGTCCAGGAGCTCCGCGCAGCCGAGCGCCTGCAGGGCGGACACCAGGCTCGGGGTGTCGCCGAGCTGCTCGGCCAGTTCGACGCTGCGCCTGGCCAGCCGGCGCGCCTCCGGCAGCGCCCGCGCGACCATCCGGTTGAGTGCGAGGTGCGCGAGTGCTGCCGCCAGCTCTCGGGTGGGTCCCAGGGGTTCCAGCAGGTCGACGGCCTGCTGGGCGAAGGCATGGGACGCAGCTTCTGCGGGCGTGGTGCGGCTGAGCCAACTCAACGCCGTTCCCCGCACCCGCACGTCGGTGCCGGGAGGGCAGAGCGCGAGTGCCCGGTTGGCCGCAGCCAACGCCTGCGCCCCTCGCCCGGCCAGGAACTCGGCCTCGGCCAGCCGGATGAGGACCAGGGCGAGTGCGGACGGGCCCGTGCCCGCGGGCGCGCCTTCGACCGCGCGGCTGAAGTGTTCGGCCGCGGCGCGATGCGATCGAGTCTCCACGGCACGGTCACCCGCAGCCTGCTCGGCATCGAAGGCGGTCCGGACCGCATGCGCGTGGTGGGCGTGGAAGGCGATCACCGCCGGCTCGGTGTCGCCCAGTCCGATCAACCGTTCCAGCACCTCGGCGTGCAGCGAGGCCTTCCGGGCGGGGTGGAGACCGTCCTCGATCGTCAGTCGGATGAGTTCGTGTCGAAATTCGACGTGGGTGTCGTCCGCCTCCAGGATGGCGGCCACAACGGCCTCGTCGAGGTGTCGCCAGTCCTCGGCGAGCAGTCGGGTGTCCGTCCTTCCCGGGATCACCGACAGCATTTCGACCAGATGTCGGGACGGGTCGGACAGTCGACCGACCCGGGAGGCGACCTCGTCGGCCAGGGTCGGTGAGATCCGGCGACCCGACGCCTGGGCGAGTTCCACGACGAGGAACGCGTTGCCCTTGGTGAGCTGGTAGATGTTCTCCACGTCCTGCGCTCGGCCCGTCAGCTGCGCGACGGCGTCCGCGGACAACGGTGCCAGCACGATGCGCTCGACGGTGCGCGCGGAAGCCAGGTCGCCGAAGAATGATTGGAGGGGATGGGCGGGGGCCAGCTCGTCGCGGAACGTGACCACGACGAGGCCACGGGAGAATTCGATCCGTCGTCCCAGAAACCGCAGCAGTTCCGCGCTCGCGTCGTCGATCCAGTGTGCGTCCTCCACGACCAGTGGGATGGGCTCGCCGCCCATCCAGTCCAGAAGCGTCTCCCGCAGATCGTGGTCGGCCCTGCCGCCCCAGATGATCCGGGAGATGTCGCGGAACGGCCCGAGCGGGCGTGGCGTGGAGAGCGGTTCACAGAACCCCCAGGCCGCCGTCCGGCCAGGAAAGGCCGCGCGCACCAGTGAAGTCTTGCCGGCGCCGGCTTCCCCGGACACCGCAACGATGGAGCCGTGTCCAGCCCGGGCTGCCGCATGGGCGGCCGCAATGCGGGCGACGAGATCATCGCGCTCGACCAACGACACCTCGCGAGACTAGCGCTCCGGTGTCGCGAGGTGGACGATCAGCGCCCCGCGATCTGCGATGTCGGGTGGATGTCCCGATCGAAGTTTGCGTGGAAGTGTTGCCGGGTCCTTCGCCGGCTAACCCAGCGTGGCCCGTACCTGCTCTGGCGGCGGGCCGTCGGGGTCGATGAGTACGACAGCATCGTCGAAACCGGCTTCTGCATAGCGCTGCAACGCTTCTCCCATCGGGCCGAGGTCGTGCTCGTCGGCCAGCCGGAGGGCACACACGATGGCGCGCCGGCCACCCGCCGCCCGGAACCGTTCGTGGGCGGCGATGATCTGGTCCGTCGAACGGCGAACGCCGGAGGCGAGCCAGCCATCGAATTCGCGAGCTGCACGCTCGACGTTGGCGCCCCAGGAACCCAGGAGGAGTGGGATCCTGCGGGCCACGTCCGCCGGGGCGATGTCGACCCGGGCGTCCCGGCCGTATTGCAGTAGAGGCCGCAGCCGCGCCATGTTCTGCTCGAAGGTGCGAAAGCGCGCGGCGTAGTCCTGGTCGAACGCGGCGTAGTCGGTGTCGGTCGACCCGGGGCTGACACCGAGGGTGAGCCGGTCGCCGCACACCAGTGCCAGCGACAGCATCCGATGGGCCAGGTCGACGGGATGGTGCAGAGCGACCTGCACCGTCGCCGTCCCGAGCTCCACGCCCTCGGTCGCCGTGGCCGCCACGGCCAGGGTGACGAACGGATCCGCGACCATGAAACCGCGCCCGATCACCTGCGGCACCCACAGACTCTCGAACCCGGCGCCCACCAGTCGTTTCGCCCGTTCGGCGATCACCATCGGAGGCCCCGGGGACAGGTGGGCGAGCGTCGCACCCAGACGCATCCGTCCGCCGTCAGTCCGCTGTCTCGGACAGGTCCGCTGCGAACCGGTCCGCTGCGAAACGCGCGTACCAGCGCAGCGCGTCGGGGTCGTCGACCGATGCGATGTTGGCGACCTTCTCGAGCGGCTGTCCGGCGAGCAGCTTCTTGATCGGAACCTCGAGTCGCTTACCGGTGAGGGTGTGCGGGACGGCGGGGGCCTCGACGATCTCGTCCGGCACGTGACGGGCCGTCAGACGGGTGCGGAGCGTCGCGGTGATCTTGTTCTTCAACAGGTCATCGAATGCTTCGCCGGGGGCCGGAACCACGAAAAGTCCCAGCCAGTAGCCGTCATCGGGCAGATCGAGGCCGACGACCAGGGTCTCGCTGATCTCCGGCATGGTGTCCAGGACGTCGTAGAAGTCGGCACTGCCCAGCCGCACGCCCTGCCGGTTCAGGGTCGCGTCCGAACGCCCGTGCACGGAGATGCTCCCGTCGGAGTGCATGGTCACCCAGTCCCCGTGTCGCCAGACACCGGGCCAGGTCTCGAAGTAGGACTCCGTGTAGCGCACCCCGTCGGGGTCGTTCCACAGGTACACCGGCATGGCCGGCATCGGCTGGGTGACGACCAGGTCGCCGACCGAGTCGATCACCGGCTCACCGTTCTCGTCCCAGGACGCGCAGTCGACCCCCGCCAGGATGCCGCCGATCCGTCCGACCCGGACGGGCGAGTACTCGTTCGCACCGACGAAGGAGCCCGAGATGTCGGTGCCGCCGCTGGTCGAGTCGATCCGCAGATCGGCACTGACGTGCTCCATCACCCAGAGGTAGCCTGCCGACGGCAGGGCGGACCCGCTGACCAGCAGATGACGCAGCCGGCCCAGGTCGAGTCCCTGCTGCCGTGGGGAGATACCGGCATTGGCGGTGGCGGTGATCACCGCGGCGCCGAGCAACATCACCTGCGTCCCCGTGCGGGCCGCGACCTCCCAGATCGCTCCCGCCGGATATCCGGGGCTGCCCTCGTACAGGACCAGGCTCGCCCCCTGCATGAGCGCGTTGATCTGGATGTTCCACAGCGCCCAGCCGGTGGAGGTGTAGGTGAAGATCCGCTCGCCCGGACGGAGCCCGGCGTAGAGCCCTGACCACTTGAGACCCTCCAGGGTGATCCCGCCGTGTCCGTGCACCAGGCCTTTGGGCAGCCCCGTCGTCCCGGAGGAGAACAGCACCCACAGCGGGTGCGAGAACTCCACCTGCTCGAAATCCGGCGGCTCCTGGCGGGCCAGCAACTCCTCCCACGGCGTCGAGCCGTCCGGCGGCGGACGGTCGAACACATAGGGGACGTGGACGAAGTGACGAAGCGTCGGCAACTCCGCCCGCAGTCGCGCGACGACGTCGCTGCGGTCGACATCCTTGCCGTTCCAGTGGTATCCGTCCGCGGCGATCAGCACCGTGGGATCCAGCTGCGCCAGACGACCGATGGTGCCTTCGGCCCCGAAGTCGGGGGAGCAGCACGCCCACACCGCGCCGACCGAGGCGGTGGCGAGGCAGGCGATGGCGGCGTGCTCCGTGTTCGGCAGGTAGGCGGCCACCCGGTCGCCGGGACGGACACCCGCCCGGCGCAACCAGCCGGCCGCCGCCGCCACCGCCAGACGCAGTTCGCCGAAGGTGATCTCCCGGGCCGGGTGGCCACCCTCCTGGACGCAGACCAGGGCGACCGCGTCCGGTGCCCCCTTGCGCAGCAGGTGCTGCGCCCAGTTCAGCCGGGCCCCGGTGAACCAACGGGTGCGGGGCATCGGGTCGCCCGTGCGCACCTGCGTCCACGCGGTAGAGAACGCGACCCCGAAGTAGTCGACCACGGAGAGCCAGAACCGATCCAGGTCCTCGACGGACCAGGCCCACAGGGCATCGTGGTCGTCGAACGGCCGGCCCTCCCGGATTTCGAGCCAGTCGAGAAAGGCTCGCAGAGCCGACTTCTCGATGCGTACGGCCGAAGGACTCCACAGCGTCTCTGCCATTCAACTCTCCTTACCGATATCGGCCGACCACCGGCACCACCGCACACCGGTCGAGCGGGACAGCCGGTGAGTTGCCATACTCGCCGGACAAGCGACCGAGATGGAGTGCCGGATGGTCATGGACAACTGCCACGCCGCACCAGCGGCACGGTCCTGATGCGACTGCCTGCGGCCCAGGCCCGTGCCCGGTTCGCCACCGGCCGGGTGGCCAGGCTGGCCACCGTTTCGGCTGACGGCATCCCGCACCTGGTGCCGGTGACGTTCGCCGTCATCGACGAGCGGATCGTCTTCGTGATCGACGACAAGCCTAAGAGCACAACACATCTGCGCCGCCTCGACAACATCGCAGCCCGGCCCGCCGTCTGCCTGCTTGTCGATTTCTACGATGACGACTGGAGCAGGCTGTGGTGGGCCAGGGCGGACGGTAGGGCATCCGTGCTGGACACCGACGACGAGGCAGTCGACGTGCTCGCGGACCGTTACGCGGTCTACCGCGAGCGCCGCCCACGCGGCCCGGTCGTCTCGATCGACGTCGCCTCGTGGAGCGGCTGGACGGCGACTCCTACCACGCACCTCAGACCGCGTTGACCTTGGGCATGATCTCCTCGTTCAGGCGCTTGAGGTCATCGAGCGTCTTGGACGTCGGCACGTCGCGGAACGGCGGCCACAGCAGAGGCATCGTCATGCCGGCTTCCTGGTAGCGCTTCAGGATGTCCTCCACCTGACGCGCGGATCCCACCAGCAGATTGGAGACCTTGCCGGCCGGGGTCTGGTCCACGTCCTCGTCGGTGATCATGAACCAGATCATGCTGCACATGTCGAAGTTCTCCGGCAGGGTGCCACCCATCTCGTTCAGTTCACGCTCGATCTCGGTGCGCCAGCGTTTGATGTCCTCTGGCGCGTCCTGGATACCGATCCAGCCCGAGAGTCCGTATTTGGCAATGCGTCTCGCCGACCGCTTGGCATCCTTCAGTCCGCTGAAGTAGATCGGCGGGTGCGGCTTCTGAATGGGTTTGTGCCCGAACCCGGACAGTTCGAAATCGGCGAATTCGCCGTGGTATTCGAAAAGATCATTGGTCCAGATGCCCTGCATGATCTCGATCGTCTCGCGCACATGGGCATGGCGGCGCGGGAACAGGTCGGTGACGCTCGCCGCGGCGAACTCCTCGGGCATCCAACCGGACCCGATGCCGACGTTGAGCCGACCATTGCACAGGTGGTCCTGCGTGGCGAGCTCGGCGGCGAGCACACCCGGCGAGCGATAGGGCGTGTCGATGATGCTCATGCCGATCCGCACCTTCTCGGTCTTCGCAGCGAGCCATGGAATCAGCGTCATGCCCTGGAACCATTCACCCCTGGCGATCACTGGCATCTGCAACGGGAAATCAGTCATCATCCCGAAGGGAAACTTCAGCTCCCCGCGATCGGAAGCCTCCGGAACGATGATCCGGTCGAGCGTCCAGACCGAGTCGAAATCGAGATCCTCGGCCAGCGCGGTGAGGTCTTCGAGCTCTTTCAGGGTTACCTTGTCCCGGAAATTGGGAAGATACAGCGCGAGCTTCATTGCTTGGCCCTCCTCGGGACGAACGCATGGAATTGACTGGTCTCCACCATCACCGCCTGCAGGGCGGCTGGTGCAAGCGACAGCATGTGGCATGCACTTCGTCCGTCGCTACCCACGAAAGAGGGTGCCGGACCGACCGGGGCGGGCGGGGCTGGGCTGGGCTACGGCACCAATCCGCGGCGTCGAGCCTCCGAGAGGGCTTGGAACCTGTTCTCGGTCCCGAGCTTGTGGCTGGCCGATTTCAGGTAGGCCTTGACCGTTTCGGTGGCCAGCGACAGCCGATCGGCGATCTGTCGGTTGGTGCAGCCCAGGGCAACCTCGGCCAGCACATCGATCTCGCGTAGGGTCAGGCCGGGATCTGGTTCCGGCACAGCTCCCGGACGCCCGATCAGCCTCTGGGTCGCCTGCAGCAGGCGGCCGCGGAGGATCGGGTCGTCGACCATCTGCGAGAGCACCCGCAATTCGCGGTAGACGTCTCGAACGTCCTCCGACGACGCCGGTGCCGGGCTCAGGGACGCGCCCATCAACCGCAGCCGGATGTCGACCTCGTCGTCGATCTGCAGGCGATCGGCCAGACGTCCGGCCAACTTCACCATCTCTTCGACGACCCGGCCGCCGACCGGGGTGTCCGCTCTGGTCGCGGCGTAGAGAAGGCCCCGGGTCTGTTGTCCCACGAGCACCGGAATCGCTGCCGCCGAACGGATTCCCTCCCGCAGGACCGGCCGGTCGTAGTCGTGGGTGATGCCCTTGTCGGCCGCGTAGTCGAAGACGGTCTGCGGCCGCTGCGCCTCGGACACCTGGCCGCCCAGACCCATCCCCGGACGCACCAGCAGGCCATGAAGTCCCCGCGTCCTGGCACCGATGAACGATGACAGGCGGACCCCGCCGGCGCAGATCAGCCCGCCGTAGACGAAGTCGGTCCCGGACACCTCGTGACAGGCCCGGATGGTCGCACGCAGCTGATTCTCGGCGTCCGGTCGGGCCCAGGGAATCACGGTCATCGAGCCCGGTCCATACTCGAATCCTCCACGTTGAGGCGATCGCTGCACGTTCCGCGCACGCTAGCGGAACGCTCGCTCCCACCACAAGACCGGACGCCCCGCACCGCCCGACCCCGGCTTCCTCCGATGATCGATCAGGTCGACGTCACCGGCCGCCGGGGATCACTGCTGCGCCAATCCTTCGAGGGGGTGGATCGTGACGCCCTGGACCACCCGGTTGACCTCCCCGGCGGGGAACGGATTGTCAGGGGTGTGACCGAGCGCGATCGACATGTACAGCGCCAGCAGCTGGGCGCACAGGACGAAAGGTAGGGAGATGGCCGCGTCATCGACATCCTGGACACCGTCGATCGTCCAGGTGTTGTTCCCGTCGTGGTCGTCCGGGTGTGCCGTCACAGCGACGACCGCTCCCGGTGCGAGCGTCGCCCGGAGTTCGGCGACGATGTCGAGATCGTACTTTCGCGTGTAGGGGTCGGTGGAGATGAAGACGAGGACGAGCGTCGTGTCGTCGAGAACCGACTTGGGCCCGTGCCGGAACCCCAGCGGCGAGTCGTACCAGGTGGCGATCGTGCCGGCACTGAGTTCGAGCATCTTCAGCGCGGACTCCCGGGCAATTCCCTTCAACGGGCCGCTACCGAGGTAGACGATCCTGCGGTAGGGCCGATGGGCAACGGCCCGGATCTCGGCGGCGCTGGTGGCCAGCAATCGTTCTGCCGAGGTGGCGAGTCGCTCGGCGAGGTCGTCGCCCTGATCCGCACCGAGAACGAGCAACGCGGTGAGGAGCATGCAGGTGTAGCTCGACGTCATCGCGAAGCTGCGGTCGTTGGCGGCCGTCGGCATGACCCGCACGAGAGAGCGCGGTGCTCCGCTGTGATCGCGGTACAGCTCGCCGCCGCTGTTGCAGGTCAGTACGAGGTGATGGCATCGGGTGAGGCACTGGTCGGCGAGGCGGGTGGCCGCGACACTTTCCGGACTGTCACCAGATCGGGCGAACGACACCAGGAGCGTGGGAACGTTCTCGGCGAAGTTCAACCGCGGATTGGAGACCAGGTCCGTGGTGGCGATGGCCTCCACCCGTCGGCCGGTGGCACGGGCGAGGTACGGGGCAAGCACTTCTCCGGCGAACGCGGAGGTGCCGGCCCCGGTGAGGACGATGCGCAGGTCACTGATGTCCAGCAGCGGGCGGAGGAACGCGTCGGTCTCTGCGCCGACCGAGGCCACCGTACGGGCCACCTCCCGCCACAGGGCGGGTTGCTGGGCGATCTCGCGGGCGGTCCACCGGGCACCGGCGGCGTCGAAGTCGATGGGCGGTTGCCCCAGGATCGTTGTCATGCGGGTAGCTCCTCGAGGGCGGTAGAGGCAGGGTCGCCGGGACGTTGACGCTCGTCGGTGGCGGTGCGCTTCAAGAATGTAGTGCCGCGCGGGGATGGTCTGACACGGCGGTGCAACTATTTGGCGCTTCCGGCCAGCAGCCCGTTGACGATGTAGCGGTTGAAGCTGAGCGCGAGCACGGCGGGGACGGCGATGGCCAGGATGCCGGCAGCGGACAACAGGGTCGACGGCACGACATGTCGCCCCTGCAGCGCGGCGATGACGACGGTCAGCGGCTGGGTGGAGAGGTCGCTGGAGAGCACCAGGGGGAAGAGGAACTGCGCCCAGGCGAACAGGAAGGTGATCAGCGCGGTGGAGACGATCCCGGGTCGGGCCAGCGGCAGCAGGAGGTACCACAGCACCTGCATCCGGCTGGCGCCGTCGATGAGGCCGGCCTTCTCGATCGTCATCGGCAGGCTGGCGAAGTAGTTGTGCAGCACCCAGGTGGCCAGCGGGAGAAACCCCGAGACGTAGACGAGCACGATGCCGGTGTAGGTGTTGACCAGACCGAAGGTGCTCATGATGCGGTACAGCGGGATCAGGGTGGTGTAGGGCGGGAAGGCCATGGTGGCCAGCACCGCGAAGAACAGCACGTTGCGCCCCCGGAAGTGCATGCGGGCAAAGGCATAGGCAGCCAGGGTGGCGAGCAGGACGGTCACGATGGTGGCGAGCCCGCACTCGACGATGATGTTGAGCATGGAACGGCGGATGCCGGACGCGACGCTGCTGTTGGGATTGAGCAGAGTCCGGAAGTTGACCAGCGTGGGATTCAGCGGAAAGTATTGCGCCGGTCGGGCGTGGGCATCGTTCTCGGTCTGCAGGCTGGCTTTTGCGGCCCAGTAGATCGGGACGAGGGACCAGATCACCAGCAGGGCGATACCCACGGCGCGCACCGGGTGCCGGCGCCGGTTCACAGCTCGACCCTGCGGTAGATGACCCGCACGACTCCTGCGCACACGACGCAGGTCGCTACCGCGATCAGCAGCGAGAGTGCGTAGCCCTGGCCGAAGTTGAGGTTCTGGAAGCTGATGAAGTACGTCTGCATCGTCAGCGAGGCCCCCGTCGAGGCGGCCCCGTTCAGCACATAGGGCTGGTCGAACACGTTGAAGGTGGCGATGACGGCCTGGACCATCGCCACCGCAATATCGGGGCGGGCCAGCGGCAGGGTGACGCGCAGGAACGCGCGCCACGGGCCGGCGCCATCGATCGCGGCGGCTTCGTAGAGCTCACCCGGGATCAGCTGCAGCGCCGCCAGGATGAGCAGAGCAGACAGCGGGGTGATCTGCCAGACCTGGACCAGTTCGATGAGAGAGATGGTCAGCAAACGGTTCTGGCCGATGAGGATGCCGGTGCCGGAACCCAGGTGCAGGGTGGACACCAGACTGTTGATCAGGCCGGAGTTGGGATCGAAGATGCCGGTCCACAGGATGCCCTCCACCACGCCGGGCAGCGCCCACGGGAGGATCAGGATGGCGATGACCACGCTGCGCCCGCGGAAGGCGCCCTGGAGCAGGACGGCCATGGCCAGGCCGAGCACGGTCGAAAGACCCACGCCGACGAACATGTAGAACGCGGTATTGCCGATGCTGTTCAGCACCGCGGGGTCGTGGAAGACCTGGACGAAGTTGTGCAGTCCACTGAATCGCACCGGTGGATCGAGTTCGTCGACGGTGAAGAACGACTGGACGATCGTGAAGGCAGCGGGGACGAACGCCAGGCCGAGGATGAAGATGGCGACCGGGGCGATGAGCAGGTACGGCAACAGGTCGGGCCGCCGGCGCACGCGCACTGCCCCCGGCGCGACGGATCGAGCTTCGGATTGCGATTCGGAATCTGATTCGGAATCTGATTCGGTCGGTGGCCGGGGTCGGCCGGTCGACGGTCGTGCCCGGCCCGGATCCTGTGGTGGAGAGGGGGTCACGACCCGCTCGAGAGGCTGTCCGCGGCGGAGGCGATGGCCCCGATGGCTTGGTCGGTGCTCATCGCGCCGGTGGCGGCGGCATGCAGGTTGGTGTAGACCGCGTTGGAGAACTTCGGATACCAGGTGGGGGCGCCGTCCAGGAAGACCGGCCTCGAAGTCTTCAGCAGCTCGGCCAGCATCTGGCCCTTGGCCAGACCTCCACTGGTGGCCAGCTTCTGGACCGCGGACAGGTGCGACGGCAGGGTGTAGGCACTCCAGGCCTTTTCGGGCCCGTTGAGCCCCGCGAAGTCCTCCTGCGTGGCGGCGGAGGTGAACCACTCGATGAACTTCGCCGCCGCCTCTGGGTACTTGGCCTCCTGCGGGATGCCGATGCCGTCGGGGTTGGACAGGTTCCCGGCGACCTTGCCGACGCCGGGGGTCGCTATGTACTGGGTCCTGCCGACGACCGAAGACTGGGACTTGTCGTTGTACAGCGATCCGACGGTCCCCGAGTAGTCCGAGAACGTACTGGCGACCTGACCTTTGGCCATCAGGGTCTGTTCGCCCTGGCTGTCCGTGACGTTGATGTTGCCCGGCGGAACCAGGCCGGTCTTCATCGCCTCGACCATCCAGGCCGCGGCCTGGTAGCCGGCGGAAGTTCGTTGCGTGAACTGGGGTTTGCCTTTGCCGTCCAGGATCGCGCCGCCGAAGGCGTTGGTGGTCTGGTACCAATAGGTCGACAGACCCTCGGCCGCGGCGAACGGGATGTTCAGCGGGTACTGGACCACGCCTTTGCTCTTGACCTGTTGGAGAGCGCTGGTGTATCCGTCTATGGTCGTCGGCATGGTCGTGATGCCGGCCTTCGAGAACATGTCGGTGTTGACCGTGCTCACCATGTAGGAGGCGTCGTAGGGGATCGCCACGACGTGACCGTCGGAGATGAAAGAGGTCAACTGCGGCACGTCGGCCTTGAGCCCGGCGGTGTCCGTGTATTTCTCCATCGGCCGGAACCAGCCGAGCTTGCCCAGTTGGCCCACCCGCGACCAATCGACGTCGGTGGCGTCGGCGAAATAGGTCTTGGCGGTGGCCGCGGCGGAGATCTTGGTCTGCAGGCTGTCCCAGTCGATGTTGACCCAATTGACCGTGATGCCGGTCTGCTGGGTGAAGGCGGCAAGGTCAGCGGCGGGCGGCGGGTCGGCGGCCAGCGCCACCGTGATCGTCACGCCCTTCGTCTGGTCCGAGGCGTTCGAGGTGGACCCGCCTCCACCGCAGGCGGTGGTGACCATGGCCAGGACCGCGACCGCGGCCAGCGTCGGGGCGCGTCGCCGCGAGGCGGGGAATGGTCCGGAGCTTCTGCGCATGTTGCCTCCCAGGGTGAGCGCTCGGCGGACCTCACGCTGCCGGATCTGTCCGAATGATGCGCGATTCGGTCCCACAACGCTGCGCATTTGTGAGCGATTGGTGGGCTTAGCCTCAATCTTTCTTGAGATGACTGGCCTTCCCTCGGCGCGATAGATCTGGTGTTGTGACGCCCACCGCGGGTCTGCGGGTTCGTCAGAGCGACCCAGGGTCATCTGGGTGGTGCCGGATTCCACGTTCCGGTGGGTCTTCTCGATGTTGGTCGGGGTGGGGGTGCTGCGGTCAGGTGGCCTGCTTGAGGGCGTGCAGTCGGGTCAGGCCGGTGGCGAACAGGTGCTGGTGCGGGGCGTGCCCGGACAGCCGCAGCCAGACTCGTCGGGATCGGCGCGCAATGGTCGCCGCCACGGAGAACAGTTGCAGCCGCAGCCGTTTCGGTTCCCACCGGCGGGCGCCGGTGCCGGTCAACGCCAGCATCTGCAGCCACGCGGTCAGCTCCGTCGCCAACTGGACGACAGCGACCCAGATCTGATTCTGAGCGAAGGCAGTCAAGGGTAGGTTCCGCAGGCCGGTGTCTTTCGCATTGCGGATCCGGTCCTCGCAGCGGGCCCGGTGGCGGTGCCGCAACTCCAGGTCCGCGAGTTGCCCGCCGGTGGTGTTGGTGACAAACGCGGTCAGCCGGTTCCCGCCTGAGTCGGTGAACCGCAGCTGCGCCCCGGGGTGCGGACGTTCGGCCCGCACGATCACCCGCATCCCCGGTGGCCACGTCGCCAGGTCCAGCAGGCCGGTGAGTTCGGTGACCCACGCCCCGTCGCGGACCTTCCCATCGCCGTCGTAGGCCGGGGTCCACCCTTGGTCGGGGATCAGGTTGATCTTGTCGACGATGTCCTGCGTCAGCCCGAACCCCACCGAATACGACAGGCCCTGCCCGGCCAGCCACTTCAGGTATTCGTGGGTGCCGCCGCCGCTGTCGGCGCGGACCAGCACCCTGCGCCCAATCCGGCCACCGCGGCGGTTGAAGGGCAACTGCCGCAACGCATCCTTGGTGACCGCGATGTGGTCGGCGGCGGTGTTGGATCCGGCCCTTCCGGGGCGCAGCATCATCGACAGTGGCTCACCGGTGCCGTCGGGGCCGTGATCCACCCACGATCCCAACGGATGGAACCCGAAACCGCGCTTGTAGGTCGGCGCCGCCAGTTCCTTCTCCGAATGGGAGGTGATCAACGTAGCGTCCAGGTCGATGATCAACGGCCGGTCCCGGTCGATTCCGAAGTCAGGGGCGTCCTTCCCGGCCATCTTCCACACCCGCTGTCGGACTGCTGCTCTGGCCTGGTTGATCGCCGCCAACGCGGCCTGCGGGGTCGCGGCCAACGAGTCGACCAGGCGGGACACTGTTGGGTCCGAGGCGACCCGGCCGAACACCGCCGGCTCAGACCGCAACGCCGAGATGTCGGCCAGGCAGTCCCCGCCGATGGCGACGCTGACCGCCAGGTCCAGCAGGATCTTCCCCGGATCCAGCACCGCCCACTGCTTGCGCCACGGCGCCAACGCCGCAGACAAAGCCCGGTCCAACCCGACCTTCCCGGCGGTGGTGACCAGCAGCACAGCACCGGCGTGGGACACCACCCGCTTCGCGGTCGTGTCCACTGTCAACGGCGGGTAGAAACCAGTACGCTTCGACACTAGAAAGGTGCTCCAGTTTGCTGACGATATGGACCTCAGAGACCCTCATTATCGCAGGTCGGGGCACCTTTCCCTCACTCCGAAACGCCCCGTCAGCTATCCGCGTGAAAGCGCGAGGCTAGTGGTAAACCCTGCCGGACCTGGCCTCCCAGCGGTGGGTCAGCTGCTCGCGGGGGAGCGCGACGGCGCGTCGCTCGAGCTTGCACGCCCCGCAGCTGACCGTCTCGCCCGCCTTGGGCGGACTGACCGCAGCGGCGGCGGTCAGACCAGCGATGGCCGTTGACCCGCCGCCTCCGCCGGCTCCATCTGCGCCTTAACCACAGATGTGGACGCCTGGCTTCTGCCCAAGATAGGCGGCACACAGCTCGTCCACAGAACGAAACAGGCGGGCGGAGCGTGAAGCGCTGGAAGCCCGGTAGACCCCCGTGGTCCCGTACTGCGACAACCAACACTGCAAAGTTCTAAGCCAACCTGCTAGACGGGTTAACTGGTCGTCTGATAACTTCACGCCACGGTGTCTTCAGCGATGAAGCGCCTCATCGACATTTCCTGCAAAGATCGGGAGAGCACATGATGAGGATTCGTTCTGCACGTCCATGGACTGTGGGGAAGCCCAGTCGTACCGGGGTCGCTGCAGCCCTGGGGCTCACTGGCGCGCTACTGCTGACGGCGTGCTCGTCGTCCAGTGGCGGCGGTTCGCCCAGTAGTGCGGCCGCCCCGCCACCCAACTCGAGTTCAAGTTCCTCTTCCGGATTGCTGAGCAGCTCTGCAGCAGGGGCAACAGGCTCGGCTACGGCGCCGACTGACACCGGTAAGGATCTGATTTGGGCACTGAGCAACACCCCCCGCACGCTTTTCGCTCCGACCAACTATTCGACCGACAGCAACCTGGTGATGTCGCTGGTGCAAGGTCAACTGTTGACTTTTGGTACCAAGGGTCAACTACTGCCTGCCGTGGCGTCCAGCTTCAAGTCGGTCAGCGCCACTGAGTTCCAGTACACCATTGGCGCGGGTCACAAATTCTCCGATGGAAACCCGGTGACCGCCGAGGACGTCGCATACTCGCTGAACTTGCAGCTCGACCCCAAGGTGGCCTCCCAAGAGGCCTCCCTGATGTCGAACGTCAAATCAGTGACGGCCGCGGGCAGCGTCGTCACGGTGACCCTGAGCCAGCCGGACGCTCTGTGGCAGTTTCTTCCTGCGAGCCTGACCGGCTATGTCTGGGAGAGAAAGTCAGTGTCGGCCAGCCTCTCAAGCTATGGCACTCCACAGACGCTTCCGGTGGGCAGCGGGCCGTACAAGGTGTCGGAATTCGTGCCCGACTCGCACATCACTCTCGTCCGAAATCCTTATTACACCGGCGCTCAGACGCCGTTCGACAAGATTACTTTCCAGATCATCCCTGACGACCAAACCCGTCTGCTCGCACTTCAGAGCGGCAACATTCAGGGCACCTTCGATGTTCCGGCCTCCGCGTTCAAGCAGTGGTCGGCTGCCGCAACCGTGCAGTCCATTCCCGCTCTTGTTTGGCGGGGCCTCACCATGGACATGACGCAGGCGCCGTTCAACGATATCCATGTTCGCAGGGCGCTTTACTACGCCACTGACCGGGCAGGCATCACGGCTGGTCTGACGCCGGGCCTTGCCACGGTCTCTTCGACCATCAACCAGCCTGCTATTTTCGCCGCTGCTCTGGATCAACCCACGATCGATGCCGGATACAAGTCCGTCGCCACCTACGATTTCGATGTGAACAAGGCGAAGGCGGAACTGGCGCAATCGTCGATGCCGAGCGGGTTCACCACTACCCTCAACGTTCCCAGTGATTCGCCGACGGTCGTCAAGATCGCCCAGGTGCTGGTTCAGGATTGGGCACAAATCGGCGTCACTCTGAAGTTGAATCTGATGGCCGGTGGGCCGCGGTTCCAGGTCATCCTTGATCACAAGCCAAACCTGGGCGTTCAGATCATCGGTAACTCCCCGGACGCGCCCGATCCTGTTGAGCTGGTGCAGCAGTATTTTTCGAGCGCCCAGGCGGTGAAGAACGGCAACAACTCTTCAAACCTGAAGGATCCGGCGGTTGATGCCCTGATCGATAAGGCTCAGTCGGCAACCGACGTCAAGAGCGCGGCGACCTACGCGCTGCAAGCACAAGCGCTGGCCTCCCAGCAAGTGCCGATTATTCCGATCAGCTGGGGTGATCAGGCGATGGCGGTGAAGAAGGGCTGGACGGCCGATGCGCCGGGGGCCTTCTTCTCGACGTCGATGTGGCTCAATGTCATTCACCCGAATTGAGCACTATCGCCAGGGCCGACGAGGTGGGGGCCACCCCGATCGCACCGATGCCCACCGGGACGGCTGCGGCAAGCCGTTCGGCTAACCTGGGCCGCGGTGAACGCCGCCGCAGATTCACCGAGCAGCTGACCGAACGTCGGACCCCCAGCGACATCGGGCTCAACCCGGCCAACGGCACTGCCGTGTTCACGGTGACCCGGATGGACGTCAGCGGAATAGCTACAAGTGTCTGGTTGACTGCCGCCGCCGGGCCGCCAATGCGAATCGTCGGTGCGGGGCCGGATACCTCCGCCTCCACACCTCGGTGGTCGCCCGACGGGAGGCGCCTTGCTGTCGCGTTGCAGCGACCTGAGACGCCATTAGAGGCACAAATCCTGATCCTGGACGATCCTTTTGACCGCAGCGTCGCGATAGGCACGGCACCCGGTCATGTCGAGGACCTGATCTGGTCTGCGGATGGGCAGCAGCTGCTGGTGGCCTGTGCTGCACCCGGGGCCGATAGCGTCGTGACGGCGGGTGCGGTCAGGTATGCCGCCCCATCCCGGCGCCACCGGCCGACGGTCACGCGGCCGGGTTCGGGTCAACGCCGGTTGTACGAGATGACCGCCACTGCTGGCTCTCGTCCGCGTTTTCTTGGCCCGCGCAGCGGCACTGTCTGGGATGTTGGACTTTGCCCGGACGGGACCATCGCAGTGATCTGGTCGGCGGATTCTTCCGAGTCCGGTTGGTACGACTCTATTGTCGGTGTACTGAACAGGCAGACCGGTGAAGTGGAGAAGGTGTATAGCCCGCAATGGCAGCTTTCCCCGATGGCGACTTCACCCTCGGGCGGCCGGGTCGCAGTCGTAGAAGGATGGTCCAGCGACCGCGGCCGGGTGTGCGGAGACATCCGGATTGTCGATCTCGACTCGGCCGCGGTAGACCAGCTGCCGTGGTTCGGTGTCGATGTCGTCTCGGTCGAGTGGCGCACCGAGGACAGCTTGTGGTTCACCGGGTGGAGCGGAATGCAGGCGACCTGGGGCTGGGTGGCCGCGGACGGCTCCATAGGGTTGCTGCGCCACGATGACATCCAGCCGGGCACGATGGCCTTCCCGCGTTGTAGCGCACCGGCCGAACCACTGGTCTGGGCCGCCAGCGCGCCCTTGGATAGCACGTCCCCGGAAATTGTCGTCGGAGACCCGAGAGATGAGTCGCCTCATATGATCTCGGTCACCAGGCTGTCCCGCGGCCATATCGCACAGCTCGAACTGGCCAACACTCGACAACTGAGCTGGACCGCGGCAGACGGACTGCAAATAGATGGCCTCCTGGCCACCCCGGCCGTCGCCGGTACCGGCCCCGCACCGCTTGTCATCTACGCCCACGGGGGCCCGGCCGGGCTGTGGAATGTCGCGGTGCCGATAGAAGTCCGCTTTTTGGTTGATGCGGGATTTGCAGTCCTACTGCCGAATCCGCGCGGCAGTGTCGGCCGCGGCCAAGATTTCGCCAGGGCCAACCTCGGTGATGCCGGCGGCGCGGAGCTCACCGATCTCGTTGGCGGCATCGACGCCTGCGCCAAGGTTGACGGGGTTGATGTCGGCAGAGTCGGAATTGTCGGCGGCAGCTACGGCGGCTACCTGGCTGCCTGCGCCGCCGCTATGACCGACCGCTTCGCCTGCGCAGTCATGATGTTCGGACACCCCGACCTGCTCAGTGCCCGCTACGGCAGCAACAACCCGGCGTTCTACGACAAGCTTATGTTGGGTGCACCCGCCTCCGGTAACGCGACGGCGTTCGTCGAGCGGTCGCCGATCATCCACGTCACCACCGCCACCGCCCCAACCCTGCTCCTCCATGGCGCCGAAGATCGCTGCAGCCCACTTGGCCAGGCGGAAGAGATGTACCGCGCGTTGATCGACTGCCAGATCGATACCAAGCTGGTGGTGTACCCAGAGGAAGGGCATGGTTTGCACAGCGTCAAGGCCCGCAGCGACTGCTGGGCCCGGGCCGCCGACTGGCTCGGCCTCTACCTTGGGCTCGAACAGCCGTGAGAGGCAGAGGCATCGGCGGGTACATGCTGCGCCGGCTGCTCATGCTGATCCCGTTAGCCCTGGCCGTCAGCATCGTGGTCTTCCTGCTGCTCTCGCTGGTGCCGGGTGGACCGGTGGCTGCGCTCATCGGCGAACACGCCACCAACACCGCGACAGTCCAAGCACTGCAGGTGAAGTACCACCTGAACGACCCGCTGTACCTGAGGTACATCTACTGGCTGCGGGATGTGTTGCACGGGGATCTCGGGCAATCCATCTTCACCTCGCAGCCGGTACTGACCGCCATCGGCGACAGGGTTGGCGTCACGTTGACCCTCAACGTTGTCGGCATCATCCTCACTTTGCTGATCGGCGTGACAACCGGAACCATCGCTGCCGTGCGTCGCGGCCGGCTACTGGATCGGATGGTGGTGGCGATCACGACGGTCCTGAGTAGTTCTCCACCGTTCGTCATCGCCATCATCGCCCTCTACCTCTTCGCCCTGAAGTTCGGCATCTTCCCGATCTTCGGTCTTGGTGACGGCTCGACCCTTGATTGGCTCTGGCATCTCACCCTGCCGGCCATGGTGATGGCGATCGGTCCGTTGGCGTTCATCACCAAGATCACCCGAGCCTCCATGCTCGATCAACTCGACCGAGACCACGTCTCGTTCGCAAGAGCCCGCGGACTGTCCGAACTGCGGATCGTCGTCCGATACGGACTGCGCAATGCGCTGATCCCGATCATCACCGCATCCGGTCTGCTGCTGATCGGCCTGCTGACCGGGACCGTCTTCGTCGAATCGGTCTTTGCGATTCCCGGTCTCGGCGGGCTACTGGTGACTGCCATCAACAACTCCGATATCCCGGTGATCCAGGGAATCGTGTTGATCGTGGCGATCTGGATAATTCTGGCAAATATTGGCATCGACTTGTTGTATGCCGTAGTGGATCCGCGGGTCAGTTTCGGACGAGGGAAATCATGACACTCACTGCCACCGGCGTATTGACGACCCGGCGACGCCGCAGACGACGCCGCACACCCCTGACCATCGGGGTCGCCCTGTTCCTTCTATTTCTCATGCTCGTGGCTGCGGTGATCGGGCGAACGCTGCTCCATACCTCGCCCGACACGCAGAATCTATTGGCTGTGAGCCAGGCCCCCTCTGGTGCGCACTGGTTCGGGACTGACGAAATCGGCCGAGATGTCTTTTCCCGGGTCATCGCCGGCGCAAGGCCGGCGATGATCGGGCCTGTGATCATCGCGTTCAGCGGGCTGGTGATCTCGGTTCTCGTCGGGATTCTCGCCGGCTACGTCGGTGGTGTGACAGATAGCGTGATCATGCGGACCGTCGATTTCATCTTCTCGCTCCCGGGCCTTTTGCTGACCATCGTCGTGGTCGCCGTGACCGGCGGTGGGTACTGGATGGCGATTGTGGTGCTCAGTGTCCTCAATGCGCAAGGCGACATCCGTATCGTCCGCGGTGTCGCGCTGGAACAGCGGGCCTTGCCCTATGTGGAAGCAGCCCGCACCGTCGGCGTTCCGCGTTGGCGAATCATGTACCGACACATTTTCCCCAATATCGCCCCCGTGCTCGTGGCCGATTTCGCCGTCGATTTCGCAGGTGCACTGGTAGCGCTGTCCGGACTGGCCTTCCTCGGGCTTGGCTCGCAACCGGGTACTGCCGAATGGGGGCGAATGCTGACCGACGGTCAGGCGTTGCTGTTCGACAATCCGATGGCCGCCATTGCCCCGGGGTTGGCCATCGTCGTCCTGGCAGTCTCGGTCAATCTGATCGGCGACTGGATGTACGAGCGGTATTCCAACCGTGATTTGAGATCACTGTGAGCAGCACGCAGGCAAACAGGCCCGGTTACCCGGGGAAGGCCGCCGCATCAGTGACTTCCGGCTCGCAGATGTTACTGTCAGTAACTGGACTGACGGTGAAACACGCCGCCCGCAAGGGTGATCGCACCATTCTTTCTGGAGTCGACCTGACGGTCGGAACCGGTGAGACGATTGGAATCGTCGGTGAATCCGGCAGTGGCAAGTCAATGTTGGCCAAGGCGGTCATGCGGTTGCTGCCCAGAGACGTCCATGCCAACGGCCAGGTCTACTTCGACGGGCAAGACGTGCTGGCAGCGTCCGATCGTCAAGCCGGCGCGCTGCGCGGGGGGCAGATGACGTTGCTCTACCAAGACCCGTTCACCATGCTCAATCCGCTGCTGAGCGCCGGCGGCCACGTCGTGGAGGCGCTGCGGGCGGGTCGGGGTCGGGAATTCCGGCCCTCTCGCCGTGAGGCCGTCATCGACGCCCAGCGGCGGATGACCGAGGTCGGGATCGCTGATTCTGATGTGTTGCATCGCTACCCGTTTCAGCTCTCGGGTGGGATGCGACAGCGCGTGGCGCTGGCGACCGCATTGGCCCGGGACCCGCGGTTGCTGGTCGCCGATGAACCGTCGACGGCACTGGATGTCACCACCCAGGCAGAAATCCTGGCACTGCTGAAGTCGGTGCAAAGGGCGCGGTCCATGGGTTTGGTCCTGATCACTCACGACCTGCGGGTGGCGTTCTCGGTGTGTGACCGCATCTACGTGCTGTACGCGGGTTCGCTGATGGAGGTCGGCAAGGCGCAGGATCTGGAGCGCCAGCCGCTGCACCCCTACACACAGGGCCTGCTGCTGTCAGAACCGGCGGTCGACCGGAAGCTGGCCGTCATGGCCGCGATCGGGGGTTCGGTTCCAGCGCCGGACGACGTCGCGGGGCAATGTGTCTTCGCACCACGCTGTGAATTCGTTCGTGACGTCTGTGTCGCAGGCACCCCCTTACTGCGGGAGATCGGCGGCCGACTCAGCGCCTGCGTCCGGACTGATGAGATCAGCAGTGAACTTGCCGCGCGACGGGCGGTCTCCGGCGCTACTGCGGCCCCGGCGGACGCATCGGCGCAGATTGCACCCCTGCTGACGGTCAAAGATCTGGTGAAGGTCTTCAGCGGCCACCGCGGCCGGCACACCCGCGCCCTGGACGGCGTCAGCATCACGGTGGGCCGTAACGAAAGTGTCGGTCTGGTGGGTGAATCCGGGTCCGGTAAGACCACTATCGGCCGGTGCGTGGTGGGTCTGGAAACACCGACCTCAGGTGCCATCTCGTTGAACGGTTTGGCCGCCAACGACTACTCCAAAGTGACGGCCGGCGTTCGGCGCGAACTGCGCAAAACGGCGCAGATCATCTTCCAAGATCCATATTCTTCGCTCGACCCTAAGCAGAGTGTGGGATCAGCCCTGCTGGAGACCCTAAGGGTCAACGGCGCCGGCCGGGATATGGCGCGCCAGCGGGTCGGCGAACTGCTGGCAGACGTGGGACTCCCGGCGGACTACGGCTCGCGGATGCCAGCAGCACTTTCGGGTGGCGAGCGGCAGCGGGTGGCCATCGCCAGAGCGCTGGCCGTCGATCCAGCCCTGATAGTCTGTGATGAGCCCGTGTCGGCGCTGGACGTCTCCGTGCAGGCGCAGATCTTGACGCTGCTACAGGACATCCGCGGACGGACCGGCGTGAGCTATCTGTTCATCACCCACGACCTGGCGGTGGTCCGTCAGGTCGCCGACCGCGTCTACGTCCTGCACCGTGGCGCGATTGTCGAGCAGGGCAAAGTCGACGACGTGATGGACCGTCCGAAACATGATTACACCAGGCGACTGCTCGACTCGATTCCTACGTCGGCAACCTTCTCCGACCGGTCGGTCACTCAACCTGCGGCCACACCGCCACCAGCCACAACACCACCCATCGAGGATGTGATCGACCGATGAACAAAAGCTTAGGCAACACCGGCTGTTGTCGTGGTTTCGCGGGCCGCGGAGTTGGCCAGATGCTCGACCATCGCTTGCCGGGACCGCGGCGCCGAGCCACTGCGGATGGACTCGAGGATGTTCCAGTGCTCCATCACAGCGTTGTTCATACCCACCGGCTGCTGCTGCCGGTGGACACCGATCTCTCGCGCGGCCAGCAACAGCGGATGCAGGAGCCCGAACAAGCTGACGATCAGGTGGTTGGCGCTCGCGCGGAGGATCTCGTCATGAAACTCTACGTCGAGACGGATGAAGACATCTGTGTCGCCCGTAGCAGCTTGCATCGCCTCGATCAGTTCGGACATCCGATCCAGATCCTCGTCGCTACCTCGCTCCGCGGCGAAGCCGGACGCCTGCACCTCGATAACAGTGCGCAGTTCCAACACCTCGGACAACACATCGCCGATGGCTCCGGTGTCCCGGCGGGCCTGCACCACCTCGGTGGCGAAGTTGTTCCAGCTGGTCGAGGCCAACACCACGGTGCCCTGACCCTGTCGACTGCGGGCCATGCCGACGCCGGTCACGGCCTTCATCGCTTCCCGGACCACGGATCGGCTCACTCCGAACTCCGAGCAGAGCTGCTCCTCGGTGGGCAGCAGCTCACCCGGCGGGAAACGGCCGGACACGATGCTGCGGATCAGCTCCCGGCCGACGCGGCTGGACAGTGTTTCGTTGTTCAACGCTGTGAACACGGTGCGTGCAACCCTCCTGCAAACTCGAATCAGCCGCGGATCTTTGCTCCATCCGGGCGTGGTCTCGATCGGCGACTCACCGTCGACCCGGTTGTCATATTACCGAACAAATCGGCCGAGCCGGTGTGTGTCACATCGTGAGCACCCTGAACCTGACCGCGGAGCAACGGGCCATGCTGGCCGGCTCGGCTGGACCAGCGGTGGCCACGGCCATGCGGGTGATTGTCGGGGTCGGCGAGGTAGGCGGGGCTAAGGAACTGATCCCCATCGGATCCGCTCATATCGACTCCTGCCTCTACCACGGGCGGGCCGGGCTCGACTTCGCGGAGCAATTGGTCGGACACGGCGCAGCCGTCACAGTGCCGACCACGCTGAACGTGTCCTCATTGGACCTACTGCATCCGCGTCTGGTGCACGGTGACGCCGAAACGATGGTCAATGGGCGTCGGCTGATGGATGCCTATGTCGCGATGGGCGGCAGGCCGACCTGGACCTGCGCGCCCTACCAAGCCGACTCCCGGCCGGGCTTTGGCGAGCACGTGGCCTGGGCCGAGTCCAATGCCATCGTCTTCGCCAACTCGGTGCTCGGCGCCAGGACCGATCGGTACGGCGACTTTCTCGACATCTGCGCGGCAATCACCGGTCTAGCCCCGCTATCGGGCCTGCATCTGGATGAAAATCGTTTAGCAACAATGGTCTTCGATGTTTCGGCACTCCCGCCTCCGATGCTGCACAGCGAGATCCTGGCTGCTGTTCTGGGGTATCTGGTCGGCGCACGCTGCGGCACCGGCGTTCCAGCCATAGTTGGGCTGCCCCACCTCGATGAGGATGCGCTCAAGGCGTTCGGCGCGGCGGCCGCGTCGTCCGGTGGCGTTGGGCTGTTCCATGCAGTCGGCACTACGCCGGAGGCACCGGACCTGAAATCCGTCCTGACCGATGCGGACGCCGTCGAATGGGTGCGGCTGACCCGCCACGACCTCGCCGCGGCGCGCGCCGAGCTGATCACCGCGACGGGGGATTTGATCGATGCCGTGAGCATCGGCACTCCGCACTGCTCGCTGACGGAGCTGACCAGGCTGGCCGAATTGGTGGACGGCCGGCGGATCCATCCTGACGTCGACTTCTACGCCTGCACCGGCCGAACCGTCCTGGCCCAGGCGACCGCCGCCGGCATCAGCCAAGTCTGCGAGCAGGCTGGGGTGCAGTTCGTCACGGACACGTGCACCTACATCACCCCTGTCCTGCGTGCCGGGCATCGCACTGTGATGACGAATTCGGCGAAGTGGGCGCACTACGCGCCAGGAAATTTGGATGTCGAGGTGGTGATGGCCAGCCTCTCCGAATGCGTGACGACGGCGTGCAACGGAAAGGCGGTACGCCATGATCCTGACTGGGCCCTCAACTGACCTGCGCCCGCTGCACCCGGGTGTGGGTAGCGGCGAACTGGTGGTGCTGACCGCGCCGCTGTCGTTCTGGGGGGGCGTGGACCGCAGAACCGGGGCCATCATCGATGTGCACCATCCGCAGCACGGCGCCGGATTAGCTGGGCGAGTGCTTGCGATGCGCGCGGGCCGCGGATCCAGTTCCGGCTCCAGTGTGCTGGCCGAGGTACTGCGCAACGGCAACGGACCGGCCGCCGTCCTGCTCGCCGAGCCGGACCTCATTCTGAGCCTCGGTGTCATCGTCGCCGCCGAGACCTATGGGCTGTACTGCCCCGTGGCCGTCTTGTCAGCGTCCGTCTTCGCCCAGCTGCGCACCGGCGACTGGGCCCAGCTGTGCGCTGAGGCCGGGACCAGCGCTATCACCGCCGGCGCCGGCAACCTCCAGATCTGGCCCGCAGGCGAACCTGGCCAAACGCAGCCCATTGACGCCCACACCACATCCGCAGAAGGCGAGCGTTTCACCGCTCGAACACTTCCATCCGAGATCGAGGAGATCGCCTGATGAACGGACCGCACACCAACCCGACCGGCCAGCCCCTGCAGGGTCTGCCCTCGCTGTATCAACAGACAGTTTCTGTTGCAGCGCTGGAGCGCCGACGTACCGCGGTTTCGACACGCATCGGTGCTGGATCGATCGCATTGCTGCAGGGCGCACCCAAGCCCTCAGGGTCAGGTCTGTTCCGGCAGACCAACGAGATGTACCACCTCAGCGGCATCGAGGTCCCGCACGCCTACCTCACCATCGCCGGGGGGACCGGCGCCTCCACCCTGTACCTGCCGCATCTGGACGAGTCGACGGCCCGGGTGCAAGGTGCCTATCTGCATTGCGACGATCCGGATCAAGTCACCGCGCTCGTCGGCGTGCAGCGCGTCCGGCCGCTGGAGACACTCGGTAGTGACCTCTCGTTCTACGTCGAACGCGCAACCCACCCGCGGCTCGTCGTCCCCCTGCGGTCGGCCGAGCTGGGAACTGAAAGCCGCGACGACGTGCTCGCCGCCGTCGGATCCGCGCTGTCTGACCCGTGGATGACGCCGATCACCAGACCGGCAGCGCTCATCCGGCGATTGCGCGGTGCCTTTCCGGAACTTCATATCGACAACCTCTCCCCCCTGTTGGACGAGTTGCGCGCGCACAAGGACATCGACGAGATCAATTTGCTGCGCCGGGCCGGTGAGCTCTGCGCAGCCGGAGTGACCGAAGCCATGAGGTCGACCGAACCAGGCCGGTATGAATACGAACTGGCCGCCACTGCCGGATTTGTGTTTGCCGCCGGCGGAGCCCGCGGTGACGGTTACCGGGCCATCGTCGCGGGCGGCACCAATGCCTGGCACGGCCACTACGGTCGGCAGAGCGGCCGGCTCGCAGACGGCGATCTGGTGCTGATGGACTTTGCGCCAGATTTTGCCTACTACACCAGCGACATCGGCCGGATGTGGCCGGTCAACGGGACGTTCTCCACCACCCAGCGTGCGCTCTACGGGTTTATCGTTCGGTATCATCGCGAACTGCTGTCCCGCATACGACCGGGTGTGCTGGCCGACGACGTCATGGACGATGTGGCCGAAGTGATGTCACCGGTTGTGGATCAGACCAACTTTACCTCGGACGTCCACCGCAGAGCGGCGCGCGGCGCGCTGGACTTTCGTGGTCACCTCTCGCATCCGGTCGGCATGAGCGTTCACGACGTAGGCGGCTACCGGGGGCGACCGTTGGAGGTAGGAACGGTGCTCTCGGTGGACCCGATGTTGTGGGTCGAACAGGAGAAGGGGTATATCCGCTGCGAGGACACCCTGGTCGTCACCGAGGACGGTTGCGAAGTCTTCACCGCCGCTGCGCCGCTGGACTGCGATGAGATCGAGGCAGTGATGAAGGAACCCGGCCTCCTACAGGCTTTCCCGACCCGCAGTTGGTCGACGGCGCAGTCGTCGCCCGTGGTGGTCGCCCAGCACGGACGGAACCGATGACGGGGCGTCGGTTGTGGTACGGATCGCCCGCCGGTGAATGGTTCGGCGCGTTACCGGTCGGCAACGGCCGACTCGGTGCCATGGTGCACGGCAGGGTCTACAAGGAACAAATTCAGCTGAATGAGGAGACAATCTGGACCCGACGGCCCAAGAACCGGAACAACCCGGAGTCCCAGGCACATCTGGCAGAAGTCCGCCGACTACTGATGGCCGGGCAGCCCAGAGACGCTCAATTTCTGGCCGAACTAGTCTCCTTCGGCACCCCGCACTGGCAAAGCGCCTATCAGACGATGGGTCAGTTCACCCTGCTCAGCCGGGACCAGCATGAGGCGCTAGCCAGTTCATATTCGCGTGAACTCGACCTGACCACGGGCATCGCGTCGGTTCAGTTCACCATCGGCAACACCCGGATCCGACGCGAGATATTTGCCAGCGCCCTCGACGACGTCATCGTGGTCAGAGTGGAGCACGACGGCCCACTGCCACTGCAACTGGGCGCCGAAATCACCCGACGCTACGACGGCGATGCTGTCGCCATCGGCAGCGACATGTTGCGCCTGTTCGGCCAAGCCGGCGCCTACGGCGTGCAGTTCGAAGCGGTCGTGCTCGCTGCGTCCGAGAGCGGGCAAGTGTCTGTCCTCGGGGACCATCTGCTGGTCAAGGGCGGGTCCGCGGTCACCTTCATCATCGCGGCCGACACCGATTTCGGCCGCGACCAGCTGACCGATCAAGCAGAGTCCGTGGCCAGAAAAGCTGCAGCGACGGGATTCGCCGTTCTTCGCGAGCGTCACATCTCCGATCATCGAGCAATGCTCAGCGGAATGTCGCTGCAACTGGGGCTCGGTGACCAGGACGAGGTTCGGGCAACCGACGTGCGACTTGCCGCGGTACGGGCCGGCGATACCGACGATGATTTGCTCGTGACTCAAATGGATCTCGGCCGCTATCTGCTGGCCGGCAGCAGCCGCCCCGGAACCCAACCGGCCAACCTCCAGGGAATCTGGAACGAGAGTTTTACGCCCGCCTGGGACAGCAAGTTCACCACCAACATCAACTTGCCGATGAATTACTGGCCGGCCGAGGTGTCACATCTGACGCACACGCACGAGCCGATGTTCGACCTGATCGACCGCGCCCGCGTAACCGGGGCGGAAACGGCGAAGGTCCACTATGGCGCCAAAGGCTTCGTAGTCCATCACAACCTTGATTTGTGGGCCGATACCGCGCCACTGGACAACGTCTACTGCGGGCTGTGGCCCACCGGCGCTGCGTGGTTGGTCTGGCATCTGTGGCAACGATTCGAGTTCTCACTTGACGAGACATTCTTGCTGAAGCGAACGTATCCAGCAATGCGCGAGGCAGCGGAATTCCTGCTCGACCTTGCCGTCACCGACGACCAAGGACGATTGCTGATCGGGCCGTCCGTCTCACCCGAGAACGCCTATGTCGACACCGATGGCGTGCGGATCGCGCTGTGCATGAGCCCGGCGCTGGACAACCAACTTGCCACCTGGCTGTTCAGCCGCACACTTCAGGCCGCTCTCATCCTCGAAGACAGCGACGAGTTGACTGAACGCATCGGTCGCGCTTTACCTACCGTGCCGCCGCCGGCAGTGGGACAACACGGGCAGTTGCTCGAGTGGCTGGAGGATTATCAGGAAATAGAACCCGGACACCGGCATTACTCCCACCTGTTCGGGATATACCCCGACGACCAGTTACTGGCCGATCCCGCGCTGGTCGCAGCCGCCCGGGTCTCCTTGGAACGCCGGCTGGCAGCCGGCGGTGGCGCTTCAGGCTGGAGCCTGGCCTGGGTAGCCTGCCTGTGGGCCCGCTTCGGAGAAGGGGATCTCGCCAGGGATGCGTTGTACAGGTTGCTGCGCGAGCGGACGGTCGACAACCTGTTCGACACCCACCCGCCACAGGGTACCAACCCGCTGACCACCTTCCAGATCGATGGCAATCTGGGCATGGTCGCGGCCATCGCCGAAATGCTGCTGCAATCGCACAGCGGCACCCTCCGATTCCTTCCAGCCCTACCCACCGCCTGGCCGCAGGGTGAAGTACATGGCCTGCGCGCCCGCGGCGGATTCGAAGTCGACCTCACCTGGTCACGCGGCCAGCTGGACCGCGCGCGCATCAGTTCGGCCGGTGGGCGTACCTGCTCAATCGGATCGCCGGAACCACTCACCATCACCAGCGACGGTGTCGCCATAGCCACCGAACATGCTGCCGGTGTCACCCAATTCCCCACCTCGGCTGGGTCAACGTACATTATCCAAACCTAAACACACATGGACCACAGATGTGGACACCCCGGTCCGGGCCACGAACTGGGCAATCATGGACGAGTTTTCAACGCTACTCAGACTGAACCGCCCCAGGTTCTGTACCGCACCTATACGGGTTGCTGCTCTCGGTTGAGTGCAGCGTAGTAGGCCTGCTCATGTTCGGCGGGTGGGACCGTGTCAAGGCTGGAGTGCAGCCGGCGGTTGTTGTACCAATCGACCCACCCCGGCGGTGGCGTACTCGACGTCGCCGATGGTCCGGTACGGGCCACGGTGGAATACTTGGAGGAATAATCAAGACCTGTGGATGTGCGCCATGAGGTGCTGTTTGTGCGAGTGGAGGTGAGAGACCTCGGGTTCCCCTGGTCTGGTGGACATCCGAAGCGGGCTCCCTGGTGGGCCGGCTGGGAGGATGTGTTTCATGGCAAGGACACGGAGGTCGTTCACTGCGGAGTACCGGGTGGAGGCAGCGCACCGGGTGATCGATACCGGTCGGACGGTTGCTGAGGTGGCCCGAGATTTGGGGGTCGGTGAGCAGTTGTTGGGGCGGTGGGTTCGTGATGAACGGATTCGGCAGGGTGAGCCGCCCGCCGTTTTCCGGACTGTAGAACGGTGACTACTACGCTGCGGAGTTGTTGGCCAACCACCATTGCTCTGCTTCGTTGGGCGTAATGTATCCCAGCGCCGAGTGCAACCGAACCTGATTGTATCTTAATTCAATGTACCGCGTGATGTCCATCTCCGCCTGTTCACGGGTCGGATAACTAGTACGATTCACCCTTTCCACTTTCAGTGTGCCGTTGAATGATTCTGCCCAAGCATTGTCATAACACACACCAGTTCGTCCTACCGACCGACGAACTTTGAGGTGGGTAGTGAGGTCAGCGAAGTCCTGAGAGCAGTACTGGCTTCCGCGGTCACTGTGAAATATGCTGACATCGGGAACAATCCTGACATTACGTGCGGCCATTTTCAGAGCGTCAACCACCAGCGATGCCCGCATGTGATCTGCCATTGCGTAGCCGACGACTTTCTTCGTAGCGCAGTCCAGCACGGTCGCCAAGTACAGCCAGCCCTCCCAGGTCGGGATATAGGTGATGTCACCGACCAGCTTCGTACCCGGCACGACCGCGTTGAAGTGCCGTTTTACCAGGTCAGGGGTCTGACCGGTGTCGCCGGCGATGGTAGTGACCGGCCGAAACGGACGGGGCTGGCATGGCACCAGGTCGAGCTCCCGCATGATCTGCCGGACCGTGTCGTCATCAGCCCAATAGCCCGATCGCAGCAGGTCAGCGTGTACCCGACGGTAGCCGTAGGTCCCATCGGAGGCCTCGAACAACGCCGTGATCAGCCGAGCAAGATGGGTGCGGCGCCGGCTGGTGTAGGACGGCCCGCGACCCTTCCACTCGTAGAAGCCGGACTTCGACACCTTCGCCCAGCGGAACATCAGGTGCAGCGGGTAGTGGCCTTCTTCACTCGCAATGAATGCATACTTTCTGCTCACTGCGATTTCTTGGCGAAGAAGGCCGTTGCTTTTCCCAGAAATTCGTTCTCCATACGAAGCTCACGCACTTCTTTCTCCAACGCCTTCAGCTTCGCCCGCTCCGACACGGTCAGTTCCTGCGTGTCGCCGCCGTGACGCTCGCGATGGGCCGCCACCCAGTTCCGCAGGGTCTGCTCCACCAAGCCCAGTTCGCGAGCAACGTCAGCGATGGGCCGAGATTTGTCGGTCACCTCCCGCACGGCCGTATCCCGAAACTCCGGGGTGTACTTGCCTCGAAACTTGCTCACCATTTCTCCGATCCTTTCCGGCGATTCTACTTGGGGGTCCAAGTCCGGGAAGTACCGGGCTGCTCAGGGTGCCGCGGAGGCGGCCCCGGTCGAGGAAGAGTTGACCGAAACGGAACGGGCCGAATTAGCTCGGTTGCGTCGGCGCATCGCCGAACAGGACAGAAAACTGCAGGACCAGGCGGAGGATGTTGCATTCTTAAAAAAAGCCTCGGCGTACTTTGCCGCGATGCAACCGAAGTGACCTACTTCGAGTTCATCGCAGCGGAGTGCGCGAGCATCGATTCCGGTGTTGGTTCCAACAAGTCGGTGATGTTCCGGAATTTATCGGTGTCACCGTCGGGGTTTTATGCCTGGTGCCGGCGGGCGACCGGTCAGGGCCCGTCCGCGGCCACCGTGCGGCGGGCCGATCTGTTGGTGAAGATCATGGCGATCCACCGGGACTCGGACCGGACCTACGGTGCGCCGCGGATCACCGCGGAGCTGCGGGAGGCCGGTACCTTGGTGACGGAGAAGACGGTCGCGGCGATCATGGCTGCTCACGGCATCGCCGGGATCAGTCCGCGGACGTTCAAGGTGCCCACGACGGTCGTGGACCGGTCGGCGTTCATGCCGCCGGATCTGGTGAACCGGCACTTCGATCAGGGACGAGTCGATGTGGTCTGGGCTTCGGACATCACGTATCTGACCTGCGGTGTGAATCGCCAAATTATCTGGCACCCTTTCGCCAAATTATTTGTCCTACTGGGTGCCGACGACGAGCATCTGCCGGGCGGCGTGGACGACTTCGGGTGCGATGGTGTCGAGCTCGTTGATGGCCATGACGCGGGCGATCTGGGTCATGAGCCGTTCGATGAGGCGGAAGTTTCCGCCGGTGATGGTGGTGATCGCGTTGGCCGACTCGGCATCGACCGGGTCGGCGGGGTCGTAGATGCGGCCGAGCTCCGCCCAGTAGTGCGCCAGCACGGTGGGGACATCTTCGGCGTCGATGGGCCGGTATTGGTGGGCGAAGCCAATGCGGCTGTAGAGCTGGGGGTAGCGGGCGAGCTGCCGTTCGAACCCGGGCATGCCGATGAGGATCAGTCCGACGTCATTGCGGTCGAAGAAGTCGCGGAGCTGCTCGAGCGCGTTGGTTTTGAGCCGGTCTGCCTCGTCGATGATGACCAGCTCGGTGAGGTAGGGGATGTCGACGTCCTCGTCGATGTCCGGTTGGCAGTTGGGGTTCAGGGCCCTGTTGATGTCGGCGCTGAGGGAACCGGCAAACATGTCGACCTCGAGGTTCAGTCGGCGGCCGGTGATGTGCACCAAGGGTGTGTAGAACAGGGTGCGGCTGGCGACCAGCGAGGCAGGTAGGGCGGTACGGCGGCTGTATCGGTCCCGGTCCCACTCGTCGTAGTCGTCTGCGCCGGCGTACGTGCGAGCCGACAGGGTCTTGCCAAGGCCGGGCGCGCCATAGCAGGCGCCGATGTAGCGGTGGCGGCGGACAGCGTCGGCGAACTCGACGAACCGGCGGTGCTGTTTGGTCACCTGGAACTCGACCAGCCGGCGCGGCGGGCGCGGCCGTGGAACCCACTCAATCTGTTCTGCCATGGCCCGATGCACCTTTCGCTGGTGGTTCAGTCTTCGCGGTACATTTTCAGACGAGGCTTGGCTGGTGCTGGCGGCGCGACAGTCTTGGCCCCAGCCGGCGGACCAGCTATCGGCCGTGGAGCGTTGAGCATTTCGGCAAGGCTGCGGCGGGCGGTGAGGTGCTCCCGCAGCTCCCGGCGGCGTTCGTTCCGTGCGGCCTGCAGGTCGTGCATGGAGATGGTGGCGGCGGCGATGTCGGGGGCGACGGCTCGGCACAGGTACTCATCCCGGTGGTAGACGCGGATTTCGGCCAAGTCCCGCGGGTCGTACCGGATGGCCACCGCTTCCCCGACGTAGGGCGCCAATGTGGTGGCGAAGTACCGCAGCCCGTGCAGGTGGATGCCGTCACGTTGCACCTTCCGCGGCGTCGACACTGTCAGCAGCAGCAGGTTCAACGCCTCCAACGACTCCGGCATCCGGGGCAGCCACCCGCCCGCTGTCCACCGCTCGGCTGGCGGCTGGCCGGTTTCGGGGTGCCGGCGTTGCATGTAGGTGCCGACGATCCACTCCCCGACCGCTTCGTCGAGCTGCGTGAGCGTCAACACCGGTGGGGTGACCGGCCGGCCGTGGTTGCCCGGCGGGATGTGCCCGGCCAGGGTGGGCAGCAGTTCGGTGGTGACGCTGCCGAAGAACCGTTCCCCTTTGCCGCGGCCCCGGGGCACACCCGGTGTGGAATGGATCAGCTGCATCCGCAGGTCAGCGCACACCTGGCTGATGTGGGTGCTGGTGAAATCGGCGCCGTGGTCGGAGTACAGCGTCGCCGGGATCCCACACACCGGCCACCGCGGGTCGGTCTTGCGCCAGATCGCCTGCCGCAGCGCCAACGCCGTCTGCACCGCGGTCGGGTTGCCCAGGAACACGGTGAAACCGGCGACCGCCCGTGAATTGTCGTCCAGGATCACCGTCAACCACGGACGCACCGCCCGACCCGACTCGTCCAGGACCTGTACGTCGAGTTCGGTGTGGTCGGCCTGCCACACATCATTCGCATAGGCCGCCTCACGGCGGAGCACCAGCTCGAACTCATCGCGGTAGACGTCGGGATCGTGATGGGCCAGCGCCACCAGCCCCCGGTCCAGTCGCCCGATGACCCGCCGCACAGAGTTGTAGGAAGGAGCACGCAGACCACGCTCCGCGGCCACCTCCACCACCTTGCGATGCACCTGCGCGATCTGCGGCGGCGGCCGACGCAACGCCAACCCCTCGATCAACTCCACCAGCTCCGCCGGAATCCGCCACCCGCCGTTATCAGCACGACCGGACCGCACCAACGCAGCCGCGCCCTCCGCCCGATAACCCGCCAGCCACCGCCGCGCCGTCCGCGTCGAAACCCCCGCCGCCTTCGCCGCAACAGTCAACGGCACCGCGTCGTGCAAGTGAGGACTGAGCACCGCCAACCGCTCCTCCAAGCTCGGCATCTCGTCACCGCCCTACGCCGACCACCGCTCCGACTGGCACCCGGTGTACAACGGCGCGAGCTGGAGCGCGCCACAACAAGCGACGATCGGCGATCCGATGACCTCGGTCTCTTGCGTCACCGACACATTCTGCGTCGGATACCGCGGCGACAAAATGGTTCGGGTGTTCAACGGAACCAGTTGGGGACCCAACGTCGACGTGCTGACGGACGAGCAATACGGGGCGTTCAGCCCGGTGTCCTGCGCGACGGTGACCTTCTGCTTAGTGGTGGGACATGGGGGCCTGTCGGCGATTTTCGATGGCACCAAGTCGCTCGGGGAATACTTCGTGCCCGGCGGCGAGACGCCCTTGACCTTGTCCTGCCCCGCGGTGGGCCTCTGCCTCGCCGGGGGATGGCAGGGCCAGACCTACACGTTCAACACCGGATCGGGGTGGAAGAAGCAGCAGACCTTCGGTTCGTCCACCGGCTACGTGAGCGTTTCCTGTTCGTCGGCGACGTTCTGCGTCGCGGCCAGTTCTTCCGGACGCACTGCGGTCTACCGCGGCGCAACGTGGACCATGGCGCCGGCGCCGCCCACAGCCGGCCCTGTCGTCTCGGTGTCCTGCGATGCCCTCAATTCGGCTCTTGTGACGTTCTCGTGGGTGGTTTGACCCCTGGTTGTGGGCGACACACCGGGCTGCGTATAGGTTCTGGCTTATCTAGGGTCAGTCACTATCCAGGAGCACGGTGTGCGCGGTGTAACGATATGGCGAAAGCTGCTCGGTGTCGAGCAACTGCAGGTGTGCGATGTGGCGTGGGAGGAGGCCGACGACCGGCAGGTGCTGGTCGTTTCGGTGCGTGCGACGAAGGGCGCCCGGAGTAGGTGCAGTCGATGCCGGCGTAGACGGCCGGGCTATGACCAGGGCGGCGGAACCCGGCGGTGGCGGTCGCTGGACTGGGGGTCGACGATGGTATTCCTGCAGGCTGCGGCTCCGCGGGTGAACTGCCGGACGCACGGGGTGGTCGTCGCGGCGGTGCCGTGGGCCCGACCCGGCGCGCGGGCAACCCGAGCGTTTGAGGACCAGTGCGCGTGGTTGGCGGCGCACACCGCTTCGTCGGTGGTGGCGCAGTTGATGCGGACGTCGTGGCGGCACGTGAGCGCAATCATCGAGCACGTCGTCGCCGACGGTTTGGCCGGCCGGGACGTGCTCGCGGGGCTGCAGCGGATCGGCATCGATGAAATCTCCCACCGCAAAGGCCAGCGGTATCTGACGTGCGTGGTCGATCAAGACTCCGGCAGGTTGGTGTGGGCCGCACCGGGCCGCAACAGCGACACCCTGGGTCGGTTCTTCGACGAGCTCGGCCCGGACCGGGCGGCGGCGTTGACGCACGTCTCGGCCGACGGGGCGCAGTGGATCCACGACACCGTGACGGCCCGCGCGCCGCAGGCGGTGCTGGGATTGGATCCGTTTCATATCGTGGGGTGGGCCACCCGGGAGTTGGACAAGGTCCGTCGTCAGACGTGGAACACGCTGCGGGGTAGGAGTAGCTCTGCGCAGGCGTCGTCGGTGAAGGGCAGCCGCTGGGCATTGCTGAAAAACCCGGCGGACCTGTCCCCGGAGCAACGCGGGTCCCTCGCTTCGATCGCCCAGACCAACCGGCATCTGTATCGGGCGTATCTGCTGAAGGAGCAACTGCGCGCGGTGTTCCAGGTCAAGGGCCAGGCCGGCCGTGAACTGCTGGCCGGCTGGATCGCCTGGGCCCGCCGCTCCCAACTCCCCGGGTTCATCGCCCTGGCCGCAACGTTGAAGCGGTTCCAGCAGCTGATTTGGAACACCCTGATCCACCACATGAGCAACGCCCAATCCGAGGCCACCAACACCCACCTACGGGCCTTGACCCGCAGGTCGTACGGCTTTCACAGCCCAGAAGCGTTGATAGCCATGGCAATGCTCACCCGCGGCGGGTTATGCCCGCCGCTTCCCGGACGCTAAACCACCCACGAAAACGTCAGGAGACCCAGTTATAGGCCCGATTGAATCCGCGTAACCGTTTGAATTTCCGGCCAGCCCAACGCACCAGGTAACTGGTCAGGTGTGGGCGGGTAGCCAGGGGTTCCTGCTGGTCAGCTGGGTGAGGGCGGCCAGGGCTGGTACGCTGTGTTTTGCGGTCGTTTGTAGGTAGGAGCGGAGGTCCGCGAAGTGTCCGGCTCCTTTTTCGGTGCGCATGGTGCCCGATATTTTCTGTCGGATCTTGGTCATGCGGATCTCTTGTTCGGCGGGGTTGTTGGTGAACGGGATCGCCGGGTCGGAGGCGAATTTGAGGTAGTCGACTTCTCTGCGGTGGATGCGGCGGGCCAGTGCTCGGTGTTTGCGGCCGATGGCGCCGTCGGGGTGGGTGGCGGCGAGGAGGGCGTGCCGGATCTTGACGGTTTCGGCGGCGATGACCGCCTGGTCGACGGGGGTGTCGGGGTGGGCGGCGGCCGCTTTGTGCAGGGTGAGCAGCGCGTCGCGGACTTGCTGCGCCCAGCACCAGGCGCCGGGCAGGTCTGTGTTGCTGGCGTGGTGGTGGTCGGTGACGGCCTGTAGCTCGCGGAGCAGATGCGCATTGCACAGCGCATGCCGCGCGGCGGTGTAGGTGTCATACGGTGCCCACGCGTCGTGGACGGCGGTGCCGGTGAAGCCGGGCAGGATGTTCATCTTGGCCATCGCTTCGGTACCGCGTCTGCGGTGGAAGAACAGTCTGGTGAAGGCCGGGGTGGACGCGGAGTGCAGCCAGTGGTTGCGACCTTCGCAGCGCAGCCCGGTCTCATCAAAGTGCACCACCGGAGAGGATTTCAAGCGGGCGGTGACCTGGGCCAAAAATTCGCCCAGGTCACCGGCGGCGCGACTGGTCACCGCGGCGACGGTGCCATCAGAGACAGGAATGCCGAACAGTTCGCTGATGGCCTGGGCGGTCCGCTTCTTGGACAGGAACTGCCCCATGAACAGATAGATGACGACCGCGCACATCACCGGCCCGTACTGCACGGGTCCGCCCGCCTGGGCGGGTGTGTCGCCGGTCGAGGTCTTCCCGCAGTGGCAGCGGCGGCTGATGATCTGATGTTCGGTGACGTGCACTTTGATCGGCGGGATGTCGAAGACCTGCCGGCGTGAGCAGCCAACCTCGGTCGCATCGGCCAGATCCGATCCGCAGCCAGTGCGCCAGCTCGGTTCGTGGCGGATCACCACATCCGGGTCGGCGACCTGGGCTGAAGTCTGCCCGCGGTGCCCGTCCTGTCCGCCGGGCTTGCGTGTGGACGGCGTGCGCAGCGACCTGGTCTTCGCCTTGCCGGGTCCGTCCGCCGATGGTGGCTTCGAGGAGTTCTGCGAGTTGGTCCGCAACCGTGCTTCCAGGTCCGCGACCCGCACCTTTAATGCCGCATTCTCGGCGCGGAGGATGTTCAGTTCGGTGCGCATTTCGACGATCAGTTCCACCAGTTCGGCGTACGTCGGCTGCGTCATTCCATTATTATCGCATCAGACAACACCATTGTTCGGCGACACGCCGACACGGCTCACCCCACATAGATCGACATTCTCCGGTCTATTCGCCCAATGAATGACAGTCTATTTCACCGCGGTGAGACCTGACCAGTTACCCTCATTTTACCCTTGTCAGTCGATCATCCGGCTTGCATCACCACTTCATGAGTCTCCCAGGGTGCTGCTGTTGACGTCGGTGATGACGGCCGGTGGGGTGGTGTAGGCCCCGGAGGTCATCGCGCAGCACTGCCACGCCCACGATTACGACGATCCGGGCAAACCGGCGATCGCGTGGAACGACGCCGATGCGCGGCCCGGCTGGTCGATGAGCTGGTCGGGGATGCGCACCGACTGTTGCGGCATCTGCCCGATCAGGAGTTGGGCCCCAAAGGTGCGGAGGCGGTTGCGTTGTTGGCGTTGATCGCCGGTCAGGACGTCGAACCCGTCGAAGGATCTGACGGCACCACGGGCGGTGGCAGGCCGCCCGGAAGGTCGCCCCGGACCGGGTGATCTCGGTGATCGACCCCGACGCCCGGCACGCCCACAAGGCGGTTTCGCGTTGGCACGACCGGTTCAAGGCGCACCTCGCGATCGAACCGGACACCGGCATCATCACCGACTGCGAAATCACCAGAGCATTCGGCGAGCGCAGCGACGCGCAGGTCGGACCCCGGCCTGCGCGGCGGCGAGGACACTGCGGTGCCGGCGTTGGCCGATTCGGCGTACGGGATCCGGCCAGTCCAGGGCCGAACTGGCCGCCCGGCCGCAGGTCACGGCGCACCCTGCGGCACGGTGCCAACCCAAGCCCCCGGCTGATCCCGGCCGTTCCGGATTCGGACCGGTCGATCCGGCTGCAGCGGTTGGCCTTCGGAGCGAGGTGGCTACGCCAACCACCAGTGGTGGGCCACTGGGTCGCGCCGGTCGACTGGTCAATCGCGTTGTGTCAGGAGCCACCAGTGGTGGGCTATGGGGTCGCGCGGGGCGTCTGACAAATCGCGTTGTGCCACGAGCTTGATCGCGAGCAGCGGGACTGCGGACTCCGATTGTTGGTCCCATTCCCCAACTCCACCGACGGGGCGGGTCGGCGTCACAGGGAACTGGTGGGGGATACGGACCGAACAAGCATTACCCATGGCACTTCGCAGAACGTGGCATTCAGTGGTGGACTCACCCATACGCCAATGAAGCGGCTCGTCGCCAGCAAAGGAGCTCCACGTGGCCGCCGATCCCAAAGGGGTGCGTGTGAGCAATTGGGTGGAAAGAATACCCGGGTGGCCCAAATTCTGCTACCAACAGTGACAATGTCCCGTAGGTGGCTTAGTGTCGGTTTCGCGAAGTTCAGCAGCTCAGCTACCAGCGGTCATTTGGTGCGGCCATCGGGGGACGCGCGGTAATTGCCCCGAATCGCGGGCTTCTACCTGCTTCCTAGGTCCGTCTATGTCTCGAGATAGTGTAGAGCCAGCTGGCTGTGAAATGCTCTGCGCCGCGGTCCCACGACGGGAAATACAGCAGTTCGAGACAAGCTCGACCCCACGTCCGTAACAGCAAGCAAGATGAAAAGGGGTCCCATGACTGGGGTGCTTCAGGGTGCTCGCCGTGTCACGACTCTCACTGTGTCGCGTTTTGGCTTGGTTGGCTTGACCTGTGCAACGTTCCAATATTTTCTTAATACTATATTCCTTCAAATGCCCCTGCCGCCTACGGGATCTTTCGCCCTTAGCTTTGTCGTCTCGTCTCAGCTAAATTTCGTTTTGAGCTCGCACTTCACCTGGAGGAGTCGGCGACATCATATGGTCGCGAACGGCCAGAGCCTGAAGGCATGGGTGGCTTACAACGCATCGTCACTTGTAGCGTTGGGACTCAGTTCCGCGGCCTTTGTGATGCTGTTGCCTAAGGTCGGTAACAGCCTGGCCGTCGGCGGCGGTATCGCCGCAGGAGCTTGTCTCACTTTTTTCGTTGGTGATCGGCTGATCTTCGCAAGTCGCCCGGCGTCAGGAGTGACACAGGTTTCATTGGACCTACCGTCCGAACTGACCGAGCGAGCACAAACTACCCCTTGGGACCGGCCAGGCTCAGAAGGTCGACACACCGCAATGGCGCATCAAACATCTCCTCTGGATACAATCCCGCGTCATCGTCTCCTGGAGATGCTCGGGCGCGGGGTCGCAATTTTCCTTCCATGTTATAACGAATCGGAAAATATTCCGTTGGTGGTCCAGCGGACTTTGAACGTTCTGGAGTCAATTGCGGCACCGTACCAAGTGATCCTTGTCGATGACGGAAGTACCGACGACACCGGGGCCGTCGCGCGGCAGTTGGCCACTCTCTATCCGCAAACGGTCACTGTAGTGACGCACGACCAGAACCTTGGCTATGGGAATGCGCTCCGATCCGGCTTCGCGGCAGGAATCGCTGGTGGCTGGGACTGGATCGGGTTCATCGATTCGGACAATCAGTTCGACCCTCGGGAGGTAGAGGATCTGTTGGCAGCGGCCTACTATCAACATGTCGACCTGGTTGCGGGCTTCCGCATCAGACGCGCGGATGGTGTCGGGCGGCTGGTCATCGGCCGGATGTGGCACTTGCTCACTCGATTGGTCGTCGGGATACGCGAACGGGATGTGGATTGCGGATTCAAGCTAGTGCACCGAAACGTCCTGCAGAGCATCGACCTCCACGGGCGGTACGCTGCGGTTTCGCCTGAGCTCCTGGCCCGGAGTCGTAGGGCGGGTTATACGTGTGCGGAGGTTGGTGTCCATCACTATCCCAGACTGTCCGGCGAGCAGACGGGTGCAAATCTTGTAGTGATCCTGCGTTCGCTCGCCTTCCTCTTCAGGCTTCGAAGGTCACTCACACGGGGGAGCCGGCCGGCGGTGAGCGGCGGCGCCACAGCGGCACAAGCGCTCAGCGCGGTGGGGGTGACGTTCGCCGCCTCGGCACTGGCTCTCGCCAGCTTCTTGTACTTTTATCTTCGTGGAGATGTGCTGGCTTACGATGACAGTATTTCACATCTCCTGATTGCACGTCGTCTGCTTGACGGTTCCACGCCCGGGGTGGCCCAGCTGGGGTCTGTGTGGCTACCCCTTCCGCACCTTCTCCTACAGCCACTAATTTGGGATGATTCACTGTTCTACTCTGGTATAGCCGGGGCCGCCATATCAATGATCTCTTTTGTAGTTGCAACAGTCTTTCTGTTCAAAACCGGCGCCGTGCTGACCGGATCGCGCCTAGGGGGTTGGGCGGCCGGACTGATATTTGCATTGAATCCGAACATCTTGTACCTTCAGAGCACTCCGATGACCGAGACCCTACTGTTTGCATGTATGGCCGTAGCAGTGTACGAGCTGGTTCTGTGGTCGCACAGCGAGCGATGGCAGCATCTTTCGGGCGCGGCAGCCGCAATACTGCTCGCCACTCTGACACGTTACGAGGGATGGGTTCTGCTCATCAGCTTCGCAGTCATGGTCCTGTACATCACCATCCGGCGGTCCTATCGACGTTCCCAGTCCGTTGCGAATTGGCTCTTCTTCCTGGTTTTTGCGGCAGCGGGGGTGGTCGGCTGGCTGGTGTGGAACCGAGCGATCTTCGGATCTTTCACGGATTTCGAGAGTGGCCAATTTTCTAAACCGTCGCTCTGGGTCGGCAATTCTGACATAGCAGTGGGTAATCTCAAGGTCTCAAGCCAGACGTATCTTTTGGCGGTGACAGGTACAGTCGGGTTGCCGGTGGTCGCGCTAGGAGTCGGCGGTCTCATCAGGTATTTGTGGTTTGGTCGGCTTCGTGCCCAGTACTGCGCACCACTGACTCTTCTGGTCTTTCTACCGTTCTTCATCGTCGCCCTGTTCAGCGGTCAACGCCCGCTGCACGTCCAGGCCATCACTGGGGATCTGTACAACACGAGGTTCGGGCTGGTGATGCTGCTCCCGATTGCGCTCTTCGCGGCGGTGTTTGTCGACGGCTTGTTGCGGCGAATAGTGATGGCCACCAGTCGACGACGACACACTGCTGGAGCTCAGCAGCTGACCGGCAGGCGGGCGTTGACTGTCGTCACGATCGGTATCCTGGGAGTTGTGGTGAGCGGCACTTTCCTCAGTGGCGGTGTGCTGACACTGAAGGAACCTTTGCAGTGGGCCAGAGGAAGAACTGAGCTGACCACGGTGGCGGCGGCACTGAGAGTGGACTACGACAACGGCCGGGTCCTCATGGAGGGGTTCGGCAACGAGTATGTCGCCTTCACCTCTGAAGTCCCCTCTGATGAAATCATCTACGAGGGCAGCTACCACTTGTGGCAGTCCGCGCTGACCCATCCGGCGCAGCAGCAGATCAAATGGATTTACCTGTCGCGCAATACCACGGACATGGTCTGGCGGGCGCTGGGTCGATCGGGTCAACTGGCTAACTATCGTATCCGGTTCGACGACGGGACGCGGGTGATCTACGAATTGAGGTAATCAATACCGCTCCGGACGGATGGCGAGGCAACCGGTGCTCGATCAATATAAGAGCTCACCACTAAACAACGATCCGACCCCAACTTACATGACGGCGGCCCGGGTGTACAGGAAGGGCATGTGCATGATTCCTAGGAGATCTGTCCCTTTGGTCCGGGAAGACGCAAGTGAATTCCTTTCGCGAGCCCAGCGGGCGATCCTGTTGATGGTGATCTGGGTCGTGGCAATATCTATCGTATCTGCAAGCTTGGGTATTCTCCCGGCTCGGTGGTTTGGCCTGAAGGCGGTATTGATCCTATTGATTGCGTTGATGACGGTGAGCTACGTCGGAGTCATCTGGTACAAGTCAATGCTGGTTCTGCGCGGCGCTAGGGAGCCGGCTCGACGTGGATCCCTGCGCACACTCGAAGAGGTGTCTGCAGCCAGGTATACTATCCTCGTGCCTTTGTACAAAGAGGCAGCGGTCCTTAGCCAATTGATCATGAATCTTCAGAGTATCAATTACCCGCATGACAAATTGCAGGTACTGGTTCTCGTTGAAGATGATGACCTCGAGACCATCACGGCTCTCGGAGCGATAGCTCTGCCGAACTACTTCGAGATTGTTCTGGTTCCCGAGTCTTTCCCACGCACCAAGCCCAAAGCGTGCAACGTAGGGCTTGAGCACGCAAACGGCGAGTTCTGCGTCATCTACGACGCCGAGGATCGTCCTGACCCCGACCAGCTCTGGCAGGCGCTGGATGCGTTCGCGCGGGCGCCGCGCAAGGTGGTCTGCGTCCAGGCGGAACTGCAGTACTTCAACCCCTCGACGAATGTCCTCACTCGTTGGTTCGCAGCTGAATACGCACTGAATTTCAGCTTGATGCTGCCAGGGTTGACACGTTCGGGAGCACCGGTTCCTCTAGGCGGTACCTCGAACCACTTTCGAACAGCGATCCTTCGAGAATTGGGTGGGTGGGACGGCTTCAACGTGACCGAAGATGCAGACCTGGGCATTTGGATCGCCCGAGCCGGACTGCAAGTCGAAATGATCGACTCGGTGACGTGGGAAGAGGCAAACAGTAAGCCCGGAAACTGGATTCGTCAGCGCTCGCGGTGGATCAAGGGCTACCTGCAGACGTACCTGGTCCACATGCGGCACCCCATCACTCTAGGTCGTCAACTGGGTGTGCGAAACTTCTGGTCCTTCCAGTGCATGGTAGGTGGAACACCGCTAACCCTCCTGGTCAATCCGGTGTTCTGGCTGCTAACCGTGGCCTACGTTGGATTCGGCCAGCACTGGGTCTCCGCAGTATTCCCTACCCCCGTGCTGTACCTGGGAGTGTTCAGCATGATCGTCGGCAACCTCCTCACGCTGTGGTTTCAGATGGCAGCCTGTATGAAGCGCGGACTATATCCTAGCGTCAAATGGCTCCTGGCAGTCCCGGCCTACTGGGTACTCATGTCGATGGCAGCGTTCAAGGCGTTAGGTCAACTGCTGAACCCGCGGTTGCGCCACCACTGGGAAAAGACCACCCACGGTCTGGTCGCCGACGAACATGCGATCATGTCAGTGCCCTTGTACGGAGCCGGGCAGGAAACGCCGACCGCGCAGATCGCCCCGATGATTTCTGTCCCCGCCCAACGTGGTCCGTCGGGGGGTGAGTATCTCTTGCCAGTGGCGCAGACACGCACCACCGTGCATGTCCTTTTGCCCGCCCAGGGGGAAAGGCGCTCCACGCGGCCACTCGATGCCGAGGCGGTGGGAGAGGGCGCCGTATGACGAAAGCCCATGACTTCAGACTAAATGTGTCATCTGCTTGACCGATCGCCGGAGTCTTCGGCCGCAGGAAGGTGTTGTCAATGGTGAGAATATTCCGCCCGAGGTCGAGGTCCTATCCGTTCCTTGTCGCTTTGTTCCTGTGCTCGATGTTGGCGCCCTCGGCACCGGCGGCGTTAGCGTTGGCGGCTACCCCGTCCGGGGATTGGCCGACGTACCTGCACGATGCACAGCGTTCGTCGGCGAGTAGCGATCCCAGTGGTCTCACCATTTCCAGTGCCCCTTCACTGGGGTTATTGTGGAGGTTCAAAACGGGAGGGCCCATCGCCACCTCGGCGGCCGTCGTGGGCGGGACAACGTACATCGGTTCCTGGGACGGTTACGAATACGCCATTGACGCCGGTACCGGAGCGCTCAAATGGAAAACCTACCTCGGTATCACCTCCGTTCCGGGCTGCTCACCGGCCACCGCCGGGGTGTCATCTTCCGCTACCGTCCAAAATGGCGTGGTGTACGTCGGGGGTGGCGACCAGTACTGGTACGCGCTCGACGCCACGAGTGGTGCCGTCCTGTGGAAGGTTTTCACCGGCGACAACAGTCCCAGCGGCGGCCACTACAACTGGGCCAGTCCGCTGTTGGCCAATGGGTTCGCATACATCGGCGTGTCCAGCCTCGGTGATTGCCCACTGGTGCCCGGCCAACTGCTGAAGGTGGATCTCACGACCGGCCAAGTTGCCGCCACCTGGAACGCAGTGGCCAGCGGTCGGGTCGGGGGCGGAGTGTGGACATCGCCCACGCTGGACCAGACAACCAACACCATCTTCTTGTCCACCGGCACCGAGGGTGGGACTGAACCACTGGCCCAGGCTCTCATCGCCCTGGACGCCACCTCCCTGAGCCTCAAGGATTCCTGGAAGCTGCCTGCCGCCCAGGCTGTCACCGACTCGGACTTCGGCACCACACCCCTCCTCTTCGTCGATGCCAACGGTAGGACGATGGTGGGCTCGGTCAACAAGAATGGGGTGTTCTATGCCTTCGACCGTGCCAATCTGAGTGCCGGCCCGCTATGGCAGACGGCCGTCGCAGTGGGTGGCACATGCCCGACGTGTGGTGACGGATCGGTGTCCTCCGGTGCTTTCGCAAGCGGCGCCATCTTCCAAGCCGGTGGTACAACCACCATCAGCGGGGCGTCTTTCAAGGGCTCCGTTCGCTCCCTGGACCCCGCGACGGGCGCCTTCAATTGGCAGCACGGTGAATCCGCCCCGGTCATCCCGGCAATTGCCTACACCAACGGCATGATCGTCGACGCGGCAGGTCCGACACTGGAGGTCCTCAACGCGAGCACCGGTGCAGTCCTGTACAGCACCGCATTGTCCTCCAACACCTATGGCCCGCCCAGCGTGGCCAACGGGGTCATCTTTGCGAACTCCGTCGATGGGACCGTGTACGCCTTCGCCCCGACGGCGTGTCCGGTGGGGTGGGGGTGCGCGGATGTGGGTGCGGTGGGGGTGGCCGGGTCGCAGGCTCTGTCCGGCTCGACCTGGACGGTCGCCGGCGGTGGCGCCGATATTTCCGGCACTGCTGATGCTTTTCATTTCGTGTCGCAGTCGTTGCCCGGCGACGGCGCGGTGAGCGGTCAGGTCACCGCTCAGCAGGCCAGCAACTCCTACGCCAAGGCCGGGGTGATGCTGCGGTCGAGTTCAGACCCGGCAGCACCGTATTACGCGGCGTTGATCACCCCGCAGTACGGGATCCGGGTGCAGTACCGCAGCACCCTGGGCGGAGGTACGGCCAATGCGGCGACCCCGGCCGGGACCGTGCCGGCATACCTGAGGGTGACCCGGGCGGGGACCACGTTCACGGCTTTCACCTCAACCGACGGGGTGACCTGGACTCCGGTGATCGGTTCGGCGAAGACCGTCACCGCCTTGGGCACCGGACCCTTGCTCGCCGGCATGGCCGTCAGCTCCCACAATGTGGCGGCCTTGTCACCGGTCACCTTCGACGGTGTCGCGGTCACACCAACGGTCGCACCGGCGGCGTGTCCGGTGGGGTGGGGGTGCGCGGATGTGGGTGCGGTGGGGGTGGCCGGGTCGCAGGCTCTGTCCGGCTCGACCTGGACGGTCGCCGGCGGTGGCGCCGATATTTCCGGCACTGCTGATGCTTTTCATTTCGTGTCGCAGTCGTTGCCCGGCGACGGCGCGGTGAGCGGTCAGGTCACCGCTCAGCAGGCCAGCAACTCCTACGCCAAGGCCGGGGTGATGCTGCGGTCGAGTTCAGACCCGGCAGCACCGTATTACGCGGCGTTGATCACCCCGCAGTACGGGATCCGGGTGCAGTACCGCAGCACCCTGGGCGGAGGTACGGCCAATGCGGCGACCCCGGCCGGGACCGTGCCGGCATACCTGAGGGTGACCCGGGCGGGGACCACGTTCACGGCTTTCACCTCAACCGACGGGGTGACCTGGACTCCGGTGATCGGTTCGGCGAAGACCGTCACCGCCTTGGGCACCGGACCCTTGCTCGCCGGCATGGCCGTCAGCTCCCACAATGTGGCGGCCTTGTCACCGGTCACCTTCGACGGTGTCGCGGTCACACCAACGGTCGCACCGGCGGCGTGTCCGGTGGGGTGGGGGTGCGCGGATGTGGGTGCGGTGGGGGTGGCCGGGTCGCAGGCTCTGTCCGGCTCGACCTGGACGGTCGCCGGCGGTGGCGCCGATATTTCCGGCACTGCTGATGCTTTTCATTTCGTGTCGCAGTCGTTGCCCGGCGACGGCGCGGTGAGCGGTCAGGTCACCGCTCAGCAGGCCAGCAACTCCTACGCCAAGGCCGGGGTGATGCTGCGGTCGAGTTCAGACCCGGCAGCACCGTATTACGCGGCGTTGATCACCCCGCAGTACGGGATCCGGGTGCAGTACCGCAGCACCCTGGGCGGAGGTACGGCCAATGCGGCGACCCCGGCCGGGACCGTGCCGGCATACCTGAGGGTGACCCGGGCGGGGACCACGTTCACGGCTTTCACCTCAACCGACGGGGTGACCTGGACTCCGGTGATCGGTTCGGCGAAGACCGTCACCGCCTTGGGCACCGGACCCTTGCTCGCCGGCATGGCCGTCAGCTCCCACAACAACACCACTGTGTCTCAAGTTACCTACGCAGGCGTGAGCATCGGATGAACGCACACGGCCCCACGTCAACAACGGATCGTCAGGACGGGAAAGGGCAGCACATGAGGAACACCGCAGTCAGTCGGGTCCGGGCAGCGACGCGCGGGCGGGCGCTTGCTGCGAGCCTGGCCCTTGGCGTCATCGTGGTCACCATGACCACTCCCATGCGGGCGGCTGCGGTGGCGTCGGGGCCCGCGGCCGCCCCCGCCACGTCCACCGCATCGGCCACGTCCTCGCCGGTGCCAGCTGGATTTTCGCAAACCCAGTTACTACACGGCCTCAAAGATCCGAGCGTCTTCGCGTTCGCACCGAACGGCGACATCTACATCGGGGAACAGTCCGGCGTCATCCTGCTCTACAGAAACGGGCTCCTGCTCCCGACGCCGGTTGTGTCCCTGAACGCCAACAATGTGGGCGAGACGGGCCTGCTGGGAATGGCTCTCGACCCCAACTTTGCCGTCAACGGCTACCTCTACGTGTCCTACACCGCACCAGTCACGTTCACATCCGGCGTTGTCCACCCGTTGACCCAATTGTCGCGGTTCACCGTACTGAATGGCACAGCCAGCCTCGCAAGTGAGCGAATTTTTCTCCGAGGCAACCAAATTCAAAATCTGCATCACGCCGGCAACGACCTGAAGGTCGGCCCGGACGACAAGCTGTGGTGGTCCGTCGGCGACAATGACCCGTCGTTGACAAACGCGCAAACACTCGCCAACATCTATGGGAAGATCCTCCGCTTGAACCTGGACGGGACGGTCCCGGCCGACAACCCATTCGTGAACGTACCAGGCGCCACGCCCTACATCTACGCTTTGGGCTTGCGGAACCCGTTCCGATTCACTTTTCTGCCGGACGGCCGCGCCATGACCGCCGATACCGGGTCTAGCTTCTGGGAGGAGCTGGACACCATCCAATCGGGTGGCAATTATGGCTGGCCCTTTTATGAAGGTCAATGCTTCAACTGCGGATATCTCGATCCGTCGTACGCCTACGGCCACCTCCCCGTAGATGGAGCGGTCTCGGCTGTCGCTGCCTACTCGGGGACCTCCTTCCCCGAAAAATATCGAAATGTGGTCTTTGTCGGAGACTACAACCGCACTGATATCGAGGCGGTGCAGTTCGATTCCAGCTACAGCACGGAAATTTCGCACACCGTCTTCGACAGCGCCGCCGGGACCATCGCCGACCTGCAACAGGGCCCAGACGGGGCCCTGTACTTCGTCAGCATCTTCGAGGGCACCTTCAGCAAGATCACTGCAATCGGGCCCTTTCCACCGACCGCCGTGGCCACCGCCACGCCGCAGACAGGTCCCGCGCCACTCACTGTCGTATTCTCATCCGCCGGTTCGACCGACCCGCACGGCCAACCGCTCGGCTATGCCTGGGACTTCGGGGACGGCTCAGCCCCGTCCAACACCCCTAACCCGACCCACACCTACGTTGCCGGTGCCTACACCGCCACCCTGACGGTCACCGGCGGGACCGGCGGAACACAAACCGCGACCACAACCACACCGGTAGTTGCTGGCCACACCCCGCCCAGCGTCGCGATTAACTCACCGGCGACCTACAGCGCTGGCGACCTGCTGTCCTTCAGCGGAACGGCCACCGACCCCGCCGACGGCACCCTGCCACCCGGCGCTTACACGTGGCAGGTCGACTACATCACCCACGGCGTCCCCCAGCCGTTCTACCTTTCCGAGGCGCCGCACCCGTTCTACGGCCCCGTCAGCGGAAGCACGACCGGCAGCGTCCTCGTGCAGCGGGACATTTCCACTGATCCGACCAGCTTCTACCGAATCACGCTCACCGTTGTCGATTCGCTGGGCCTCACCACCACCGTCACCAAAGACGTCGCCCCAACCCCGGCCTCGTGGTCAACCACCGCCAGCGTCCCCGGCGCCGCCTACTACGTCGACGGACTCCTCACCACTGGTGCCCGAACGGTCACGGACCGGTCCGGGATCACCCACGTCCTGGCCGGGCTGCCGGTGCAGAACCTGGCCGGTATCAGGTACCGGTTCCAGGGTTGGTCCGACGGCAGCGCACTGACCGACTCGTTCTCCAGCGCCGCCCAGGGCAGCAACCACGTTGCCGACTACACACCGGTGACCTCCACGTTGCCCTCGGCCTGGACGAGTGTGGACGTCGGCGCTCCGCTGAAAGCCGGCACCGCCGACTACGACGCGACCGATCAATCGTTCTACGTCGACGGGTCAGGCTCGGACGTGACCGGGACCAAAGACCAGTTCCACTACGTGTATCAGATCATGCCCGGTGACGGAACAATCACCGCCAGGGTCCGCTACCAGACCGACTCCGACCCCTGGGCCAAAGCCGGATTGATGATCAAACAAGCCGCCCAGGCCGGCGCCACCTTCGTGGACGCGATAGTGACCCCTGATGTGGCTGCGGCAACCCCGAACATCAACGGTGTCGGCTGCACCCTCAATGGTTGCCTGGCGCCCCTGCCACCGGTCACACCCACCATGGGCCACGGTGTTCGGATGCAGTACTCGAACGCCAAATCGGTCACCGCGCCGACCCTGCCGGGTTACGCCGCGCCGAGCAAGTGGTTGAAACTGCAGCGGACCGGTGGGACCTTCAAGTCCTGGGAATCCGTCGATGGGCAGACCTGGACGCTGGTCGGCACGGTCAACGTGGCCATGACCGGCCCTGTCACCATTGGAATGTTTGTCACCTCCCACGACGTCGGGCAATTCAGTAATGCGGCGTTCGACCACGTGCAGGTGTCCGCGGTTGCGCCAGTGGCGGGGCCCTGGTCCGACAGCGATGTCGGGTCACCCGCAGTGGCGGGGTCGTCCAGCTTCGACGGCAGCGCCTACACGGTCAACGGCGCGGGCGCGGACATCTGGGGCACCATCGACCAGTTCCACTACGTGCACCAGGCGATGACCGGGAACGGCACCATGATCGCACGCCTCACCTCGTTGTCGGATTCCAGTACCAACGCCAAGGCCGGCGTGATGTTCAAACAGTCCACTGCAGCGGGGTCCTCCTATCTGCTGATCGGCGCCGACCCCAACGGCCAGGTGAAGGTGCAGTACAACTTCAACGGTTCGGTCGGCGCCGGCACCTACACCTACCCGAATATCTGGATGAAGCTCACCCGCGCGGTCGGCACATTCACTGCATACCTCTCCGGCGACGGGTTCACCTGGACGAAGGTCGCCGTCGAGAATTTGACCACTACGGACCCGGCGACCGTAGGCCTGTTCACCTGCTCACATAACAGCAAGGTACTGGGCACAGCCACGTTCGACCACGTCAGCTTCACCTCCGGCCCATGACAACCCGAAAGGTCCAGGGCCCATGATCCACGCAGAACAACCCGGTTCCATCGCCGTCCTCGCCATTGGCTCGACCCAGATCGGGTGCATACCCGGAGCCGTTCATGAAGCGCACTGATCTCACGCTGCGGGGGAGAGCCAGGGTCTTGGCGGTTGCTCTGATTCCCGCCTTGACACTCGTCGGTTACCTCCCGGTCAAGGCCGCGCCCGCGTACGCCAGCGCACCCCCCAACGCCGGAGTCTTGTCGGTGTTCGTCGGATACGCGGAGGACAAAGAAATCAACACCCCTGACCCGGCGTCGTTCCCGATACCGTGGGCCGGCGCACCGAACACGGTCTTTCTGGGCGGCCCTGTACCCGGACAGACCGCCTGCGGTTCGTTGACCACCTGCTACGACGCGGGCGCAATCCGACTCGACAATCACGGTGGGGCACCGGTCACGGTCACCAATGTTTCCGTCGACATCCACGCCAGCATTACCGGCGGGAAACTGTTCAAGAACCTCTGGGGTACCGTGATCGTCCCGGCGGGGCAGAGCGCCATCCTCACCGAAAACCCGAGCACCAACAATCCTAAATACGACAATTTCGATACCAGCGGCTATCCGGCCAACCATTGCACCCCCGTCGATGTCGCACCGACCGTGACGTTGACGATCAATGGCGCCTCCACCACCCTCGTCGACAGCACCCACGTGCTGGATACTGGCGGTATCGACGCCGGCTATTGCAAGCAGAACGAATCGATACAATGGCGCCCCATCGGCTCAGCCGGGACCAAGAACGCCACACTCACCCTCGGCGCCACATCCGCTACGGCTTTCGCCGGACACCCGGTCACCCACACCGCGACCCTGCTCGACGGCGCCGGCGTCGGGATCCCCAACGCCGCGGTCCGATTCACCGTGACCTATGGGCCCGATGCCGGGCTGACCGGCACTGCCACGACTGATGGTAACGGCCTGGCCTATTACACCTACACGGGCGCATCCCAGGGTGAAGACCTGCTCATTGCGGCCGCCACGACCGTCGGCAGCTTCCAATCCGTCCCCGCCCGAGTGATGTGGACCAACGGCACCGCCACCGGATGGACGGCGGCCGACGTTGGATCGGCGACCCCAGCCGCAACACAGACCTTCGACATCACCACCGGGCAATGGACCGTACACGGCGGTGGCGCGGGCATCGGCATGACCGCAGACCAGTTGCATTTTCTGTGGAAAGGCGTCCCCGATCCTGCGGGTATCGGAGCGCACCTGACGGCCATCAGCGGCGGCTCCGGTCAGGCCGGCCTGATGCTGCGCAGCGGTACTGACCCTGGTTCCCCCTATTACGCAGCGACGGCCGCCGCCGGGAGGGGAATCACCATTGAAGATCGGACCACCCCTGGCGGCCCGACGGCCACCGTCACCACCACCCCGATCATTCCTGCGTACCTATGGGTAGCAACCACCAACGGGTTGCTCACTACCTACGCTTCAGACGACGGGTACCTCTGGTATCCGGTGACGGGCTCCACCGTTCCCCTGGACCTGGGCTCCAGCGTCCTGGCCGGCATGGCAGTGACATCGCGCGACACCACCCAGCTGAGCACCGCCACTTTCGACGATGTGGCGGTGAGTTCCATGGCCCCTGCACCACCACCACCGGTGCCCTGCCCAGCGCCGTGGATGTGTGCGGACATCGGAAATCCGACCCCCACCGGCTCCCAATCCTTCGATCCAGGCAGCGGCACATGGACCGTCAGCGCGGCCGGCGCAGACATCACTGGTATTGCCGATCAATTCCGCTTCCTGAGGCAGCCGCTGTCCGGCGACGGTTCCATCACGACGCGCATCACGTCGCAAACGAACACCAGTTCATCGGCCAAAGTCGGACTGATGTTTCGATCCGATGCCGACCCCGGGTCCCCCGACTATGCCGTACTGGTGACCCCGGGCACCGGGATCAAAGTTCAGAGTCGCAGCAGCCAAGGCGCAACCACCACCAAACTGGCCAACACCACCGGAACCACCCCGGTCTTCCTCAAAGCGACCCGAGCGGGCGCCACCTTCACCGCCTACACCTCACCAGACGGCCTCATCTGGGCCCTCATCCCCGGCTCGACCACCACGATGAACCTGCCTTCCACCGTGCTCGAGGGACTGGCAGTCAGCTCCCACCATCCCGGCACCCTCGGTATCGTGACGGCCACCATCGGAGCGACCCCGTGACACCCGGGACTACCCGACACGCACCCGCCACATCTCCCGCACGGCGCCACCGGCAGACCACCGAGCCGCAGAGCCCGACCAGAAGGGTGCGGTCTGCTCGATTAGAGGCGGCGCGCAGTCGCAGGCGCGCCATCGCCGCAGTTCTGATGATCGGTCTGTTCACGGTGGCGACAACGGTGCTGGGCGCGGCACCAGCCGCCTCGGCCGCTTCGGCCCAGGACTGGCCTACCTTACTGCAGAACGTGAGTCGCACGGGTGCCACCGTCGACCCGACGCTGAATCTGGCGAACGCTGCCACGCTGAAAGTGAAGTGGAAATTCAAGACCGGCGCACCTATCGCCACGTCGGCCAGCGTCGTGGGCACAACCGCCTACGTCGGCAGCTGGGATGGCTACGAATATGCGGTGAACACCAGCACCGGCGGCTTGATCTGGAAGCAATACCTCGGCCTCACCCAGGACCCGGGCTGTCAGCCGCCCACCATCGGCATCACCTCTGCCGCCGCGGTCGTCAACGGCGTGGTCTACGTGGGCGGCGGGGATGCCTACTGGTATGCGCTGAGCGCCAGCACGGGCGCGGTCCTGTGGAAGATCTTCACCGGCGACAACAGTCAGGCCGGAGCGCATTACAACTGGTCGAGCCCGCTGATCGTGAACGGCGCCGCGTACATCGGGGTGGCCAGCAACTGTGACAACCCCCTGGTTGCTGGCCATCTGATGAAGGTGAATCTCGCCACGCATGCGGTTGACGCCGACTACAGCCTGGTCCCAGCCGGCCAGGTGGGAGGGGGAATCTGGACGACACCGACGCTGGATACTGCCACCAACACCGTCTTCGTCTCCACCGGGACGATCAACGACTACACGCAAACCCAGTCCCAAGCGATCGTCGCACTCGATGCCGCCACCTTGGCCTATAAGTCTTCTTGGCAACTGCCGTTCGAATCCGCCGTCCAGGACTCCGACTGGGGCACTACACCGACTCTGGTCACCGACACCAACGGCGACAAACTACTCAGCGTCGCCAATAAAAACGGCATCGTCTACACCTTCAACCGCAACAACCTGACGGCCGGACCGATCTGGACGCGAACCATCGCCATCGGCGGCGACTGCCCCACCTGCGGAGACGGGAGTATCTCCTCAGGAGTGTTCGCCAATAATGTGCTGTATTACGCGGGTGGCAGCAACATCGCAGCGGGCGATGGAAGCGGCGGCTCGATCAGCGCCCTGGACCCCGCCACCGGCCACCTGATCTGGACCCGACAAACTGAACAGGCTGTCATCGGTGCCCCGGCCCTTGTCAACGGCATTCTCGGCGTGGTCGAGGGCTCTACGTTCGAGGCGGTCAGCGCCGCTGACGGCAAGCTGCTGTACTCCTACCTCATGGGCGGGCCCGGCTACGGCGCCGTGTCCTTCGCCCGCAGCCAATTCTACGTCGGCGACTACGACACCAATCTGTACGCCTTCGGACTGGCGACGCCCGCTGCCCTTCCCACCGATCCCAACTGTCTTCAGGGTTTCACCTGCCAGGACATCCGCAGCCCCGCAGTTGCCGGCAGCGAACACACCTCCGCAGGCACCTTGACCGTCACCGCTTCCGGGTCGGCGATCCACGGCACCGCCGACCAATTTCGGCTCATCTCCACACCGGTCACCGGCGACACCCAACTCAGCGCCACCGTGACCGCCCAATCCACCCAGAACGCCCAACCCCAAGCCGGGGTGATGATCCGGCAGAGCGCTGACCCGGGAGCACCGTTCTTCGCTGCGTTGGCCTACCCCAACGACCTCACCGAAAACCTGCCCGCTCCCGACGTCGTCATCTGGTACCGATCTTGTTTCGGTTGCAACTCCATCGAACTGACCAAATGGTATCCAGCCAACAAACCTGTCTCCGTCATGCTCCAGCGGCGCGGGAACGTCATCAGTGCCGGAATTTCTTTCGACGCAGTCAAATATCAGCTCATCCCGGGGGCCAGCGCCGACCTCGACCTACCCGCCACCACTTTGGCCGGCCTTGCCGTGGACTCCGGCTCCTCCACCAATACCGGAACAGCGTCATTCACCAACATCTCCATCGGCTCGGTGACCGCCACGATGACACCACAAGCGCCAACCCATCCCTGCCCCTCGCCTTGGACCTGCGAAGACATCGGCAACCCGAACCCGCCCGGCGATACCACCCAGACCGGAAGCTCCTACACGGTGACAGGCACCGGTACCGGCATCGGTGGCGCAGCCGACTCGTTGCACTATGTGTTCACCCCGGTGTCCGGTGACCAGACCCTGGCCGGTCAGGTCGTCACCCAGCCCGGAGCGCCCCCCACGGCACAAGAAGGCCTCATGATGCGGGCCAACGACCGCGCCACCTCGCCGTTCTACGCTGCGGTCCTCAACCCCGGTGGATCCACCACGATCCTGTGGCGCACGTACGACGGAGTAGTACAGCGATCCAAAATCCCCGTGGTCACGGCCACCTCACCCGCCTACCTGCAGATCGTCCGCTACACCGATACCACCACGACGCCAGCAACGTCGACCTTCTCCGCCGTGACGTCCAGCGACGGCAGCACCTGGGCCCCGGTGCTGGGATCAACGGTGGCCATCGACATGGGCTCGGGGCAATTTTTGGCCGGGATGGCGGCTACCGCCGCCGCGCCGCGTGTCGCGCCCCCGGTGGTATTCAACTCCGTGCAGATCACCCCCACCACCAGCCCACCACCCGGAATCTGCGCGCAACGCTTCTCCTGCGCCGACATCGGTGTCGACGGCCTTCCCGGAAACCAGCTCTACTCCAACGGCACCTGGACGATGCGCGCCCGCGGGTCGGACATCTGGACCAGTTATGACACGTTCCGGTTCGCCTCTCAACCGTTCCCCCTGGACCCGGCCAACTCCGCCAACGGCGATGGCACCATCAGCGCCCGTGTCGTCTCACAGACCCAGGTAGGCGGCCCCTGGATGAAATCGGGCGTCATGATCCGCTCGGGCACCGACCCGCAAGCCCCCTACTACGGGGTCTTCGCGACCGCCGCGAATGGCATCGCCGTGCAATGGCGGAGTAGCAAGGCCGCTCAAACCAACAGCATTACGACCACCGGCGCTGCGCCCATGTGGGTGCTCGCCTCCCGCTACACCGATACCGCTCACGGCCTGGTCTATTTCAGCGCCTATACCTCCACCGACGACCACACCTTCACCTACGTACCGGGCTCGACGGTGGCGCTCACCCTTCCCGGGGCCCTTGTCGCCGGCATTGCCAGCGACTCCTACAACTCTGCCCAGCAATCGATTGCCACCTTCGACAACGTCGCGCAACTACCCGGGTCACAAACCCCGCCCGGACTGTGCCCGGCTTCGTGGACGTGCACGGACGTCGGTGGGGCGTTGCCGTCCGGTCAGGACAATCTGTCCAGCTCTGGCACCTGGTCCGAAACCGGTGGTGGCGGGGATATCTGGGGTAACGCCGACTCCTTCCATCTGGTGAATCAGACGTTGACCGGAGACGGATCGGTCAGCGCGCAGGTGGCGACGCAGCAACCGACCGATCCATGGGCTAAAGCCGGGGCGATCCTGCGAGCCGGCACTGACCCCGGCGCTGCTTATTACGGGGTGTTCATCACCCCCGGGCACGGGATCGACGTCCAGTGGCGGGCCACCCCAGGCGATGTCAGCAATCAGATCCTGCAGGCTGCTTCGGTTCCCGCCTACCTCCGTGTCACCCGTTACACCACGGCCGGTGCCGCGCCGCAGACGCTCTTCAGCGCCTACACGTCCCCTGATGGTTCAGCGTGGACGTTGGTGCCGGGCTCGACGACGATGCTGTCTCTCCCGCAACCTCTGCTCGCGGGCTTTGCCATCACTTCCCACCAACAAGGTGCCGCCTCGGCTGTCACCCTCAACAATGTCACCATCGGCACCACACCCATCCCCCCGCCCGGACTGTGCCCGGCTTCGTGGACGTGCACGGACGTCGGTGGGGCGTTGCCGTCCGGTCAGGACAATCTGTCCAGCTCTGGCACCTGGTCCGAAACCGGTGGTGGCGGGGATATCTGGGGTAACGCCGACTCCTTCCATCTGGTGAATCAGACGTTGACCGGAGACGGATCGGTCAGCGCGCAGGTGGCGACGCAGCAACCGACCGATCCATGGGCTAAAGCCGGGGCGATCCTGCGAGCCGGCACTGACCCCGGCGCTGCTTATTACGGGGTGTTCATCACCCCCGGGCACGGGATCGACGTCCAGTGGCGGGCCACCCCAGGCGATGTCAGCAATCAGATCCTGCAGGCTGCTTCGGTTCCCGCCTACCTCCGTGTCACCCGTTACACCACGGCCGGTGCCGCGCCGCAGACGCTCTTCAGCGCCTACACGTCCCCTGATGGTTCAGCGTGGACGTTGGTGCCGGGCTCGACGACGATGCTGTCTCTCCCGCAACCTCTGCTCGCGGGCTTTGCCATCACTTCCCACCAACAAGGTGCCGCCTCGGCTGTCACCCTCAACAATGTCACCATCGGCACCACACCCATCCCCCCAGCTTGACCACACTCGCGCCTCACCCCCGGCAGGAGAAACCGATGTCCGCCGACCGCCACCGCTTGAGGTCGAAGCCATCGCAGCGCAGGAAGCCGATCACGACCCAGGCGATCGAAAGCCAACCCGTTGTGAACCACAGATGCGATCGAGCGAATCACGCCAGTGACCGGCGCAGTGCAGGCACGGCCACTGGCGCCACTCACCTCATCCACGCCGAATCTGCCCGTCACCTCGATGCTCTCTTCCCTGCGTTGATTCGAATCACCCTCACACGGTTCCTGGGGGCTACCCGCAATTCCCCATCCCTTCCGTGGAGAGGCCGCGGGTATCGGGCAACGCCCATCCTCGCAGTACCGGCGTGTTTTCACCTGCGCCCGCCCACTTTCGCCGTCGTGCTGCAGCGTATGTCTGGACGGTTGCAGTGAGTCAACCCCGCCGCACTCTCCCGGATAGGCGGGCGTACCTGGCGCCTCGGTCCGCCAGCATTACCTCAGACCAGGTCGGTATCAGTGCATTCGCAAGGCACAGTCCCGGGCCATTCTTCACGACGGAACGGAAACTATTCGTCTCCATCATCGTGGTCGGTGTCGTCCTGCTAACAGGGTGGGTCGTGATTCGTCCGCCCGAGCCTGATCCTTTTTTGCACCGCTGCGGAATCCAACTGTGCCTGGAAGCCAACCCCTTCAGCATCCACGGCGGGACTGCGTATGGCACCTATGATCGGCCAGCCGCGGAGGTGGCACTCGCAATGGCCGCTCACATCAATACCCTTGCTGTCGTGGAGTTCGAGACAAAACACCATAATCTGTCCGATGCAATGTCCTTGGCGACCTGGACGCGCGTCGACAGGTTCATCGCTATGGCCCACGCCAACGGAATTCATATCATTCTCACTCTGAGTAGCTACGCGCAGTCCCTGCAACATTCGGGCAAGACACCCACCCGAACTGACTGGCAGCCCTATTTGCGTTTTATCGCAAATCGCACCAATACAGTGACTGGTATCTCCTACAAGGACGACCCAACGATAGCCATGGTGCAGATCTGGGGCGAGGCATGTTTCCCTGGCGAAACCGACAGCACGTGCCCCGCCGGGACCTCAGGTACCGCAACTGACATGGTCAACTTCTATCATCGAACACTGACCGAGTGGCAAGCGCTAGCCCCGAACATTCTCATCACTACTGGCGGCTTCTCGCACCTGAACAGCACAAACAGCTTGGGAATTCCCTGGCAGACCATCATGTCGGACCCAGCAAATCCGCTGTGCGAACTGGAAATCAACTCCGAAGGCGACCTTAACGGCGCCGTGAGAAAAGTCGCGAACTTTTGCCAGCAAATAGGTAAGCCCTGGTATCTCGCGGCCTGGTCCTCCTGCTACGACGACCCTGAATACCCGATCCCTATGCTCACAGACTCCGCTATGGCCACCCACGCCCAACGTATGTACGACATTCAACACGGCAGCAAGCCAGCAACTATACCCGCGGTCGGGGCTACATTCTGGAACCTCAAGGACGCCGGTGCTATTCCTGGCCATTGCGACATCGGCCCCGCCTTCCCGTTGACATTTAATGTCATCAAGAATAATGCTCCCAATAGCCCTTGACCTCAATAAGGCAGTCAACCACGACCGCACTCGTAAACTGTTGCAGGCGGCGGTCAGCATGCAGTCCATACTGCGCAATCTGCCCATCCCCGGGGCCGTTCTGTGGTGGATTGCGAAAGCAGAGTCCGAATCTACGAGGTAGGTACAAGGGGAGCCGGCCAAGCGGTGCTGTTAACATTAGCCCATACCGCGGTGACGAATAGTTATAGGTTTAGGCCGGTTTAGGCTTTCATGGGGATAGTCGTCCGCGCACGCCTCCTAAGCAGCAGCGTCACTGCACCCCAGGCCGCAACACGCACCTTGAGTGTTGGTGGTGCAACGCTGTGTTAGTATCAATGCCGTTTAGTTAAGCTGCGGTCCTGTTGAAGACGTAGATTTCTGGTGGATCGTCGTATTTGATGATCTTGTGGTGGTCGTGTTTGACGTTGGTGTTGCGGGTGGTGATTCTTCGGACCACTCGGGGGCAGGACCGGTAGCGACGTTTCGGTAGTTTCTCGGCCTGGATATCATGGAGCATTTCCCGGTGGGCGTTATCAAGTCGTGAGGGGGGAAAACGCAGCCTGGTTGGAAACCTGGCTGCGGATGATGTTGATTGTTTTGGTGAAGGAGTACCGGTCGGGGTCGGCGCCGATCTCGTCGGCGGCTTCGGTGATGAACACGTGGGTGGCGTAGTGGGTGATCAGCAACGCCCAGATCTCCTGTTTCACCAGGTCCGGTGTCCGGGACCGGAGCAGCCGGGTGGCGTTGAGCTGGTGGGTCTTGACCTCGTCGAAGACCAGTTCCTGTTCCCATCGTTGCTGGTAGAGCGCGGCCAACGATTCGGCCTGCGCCTCCGAGTAGTTCAGCAGGGTGGTGATCAGGCGGATCGTCTGGGTTTGTCCGCGGTTGGTGACCATGTATTCGATGACCCGGACCGGGATGCGGTGGGCGTCCACGTTCTTCGGGGTCCGGGCCGTCTTGGCGGCGGCTTTCATCTTCGCCGGCAGCAGCTCGGAGCGGAACGACCCGTCCGGGTAGAGCTGCAGGACCGGCAGGTCCAGGTTGTCGGAGATCCGCCACAGCAACTGCGCGCCATTGGCGGCGGCGGTGGTGAACAGGTCGTAGGAGTAGAACCCGCGGTCGGCCAGCACGATCATGTCGTCGGTGAAGGCATACGACAGCCGTTCGGTCAACGCTCGCTCGGAGATTTTGATCGCGTCGAATTCGGCGGCGACGCTGGCGTGGGTGCCGCATTCCACCAACGAGACGATCCGAACCTGCGGGTAGGCGCTCTGGTTGGGTTTGCCGGGGCTGTGATGCCCGAACTCGGCGGCGTTGACGTCGGTGTCCTGGACGTCGCCGACGGTCCCGTCGATGGCCATCACCCGCCACTGCTGATACCACGCGCCGACGGTGGCGCGGCTGGCGATCGGGACGCACACCCGGTCGAACAGATCGGCCATCACCTGATGCCCCAGCCGGGTCCGGGCCTGGGAGATCGCCGACGAAGTGGGCACTTTCCAAGTGGCCTGCCAGATCCGTGAACCCCGCTAACCGTTCGTCAGCTTGCGGATGACCTCGTCGTAGCCGTCGAGGTGAACAGGCACATCGCCAACACCAGATACACGACCACCCGAGCCGGCAGCAGCCGGGACCGGACCTCACGGCGGTCGGCGCGACCGATGACCTCGTCGACGGTGTCCCGGTCGATCAGCCGGGTCAGCACACCCACACCGATCACATCGGTCAAACGACCGGAGGCCCCAGCAGCGATATCGAAGTCACTCACACCACATATTGTGCCACGCCCACGATGACATCAACTAATGGCTCCAAGATGGCCACCACGCCATTCCTGGTCGCCATTCAATCGAATCACCAGGACCGGAACGGGCCTTTTTCCGAGAGATCGCTAACTTAACGGCATTGGGCTTAGGCTAGGACTTGGCTCCTGGCGCGTCAACGGTCCGGGCAAGATTTCTATTTGGTGAACATTTGATTGCGCAGTTCGCGCACGATCAAGCATCAGCTGGATACGATGTGGTGATGGTTGACAGGCTCGTGCGGCAGGCTGCGATCCTCGAGCGGATCGGCGGTAGTCGCAGCATCCAGGTGGTGGACCTGGCCAGCACCCTCGGCGTCTCCGAGGCGACCATCCGCCGTGACCTGCAGGCGCTGTCCGGAAGCGGGCTCCTCCTGCGCACCCACGGGGGCGCGGTGGCCAATGACGTCGGCGACGAGCTGCCCATCCGGCTCAAGTCCAGCCTGCGGCAGGAGGAGAAGATCCGCATCGGCCGTGCCGGTGCCGACCTGGTCGAGGACGGCACGGTTGTCGGCATGACGGGCGGGACGACCGCCCTCGAGTTGGCCCGGGCCCTGTCGTCGCGGCGCCACATCACTGTGGTCACCAATGCTCTCAACATCGCTGCCGAGCTGGTCGGCATTCGGGGGGTCCACCTCGTGGTCATCGGCGGAATCGCTCGTCGGTCCGCCGAGCTCGTCGGGCCTGCGGCCGAGATGATGCTGGCCGGCTACCACTTGGACGTGGCTTTCATCGGTGTCGACGGGTTGACGGCCGAGCACGGGTGCACGACCTACGACGAGATGGAGGCGCAGACGGACCGGGCCTTCCTGCGCCAGGCCCGCCGGGCCGTCGTGATCGCCGACAGCTCGAAGATCGGGTGTGGTCCGGTTCGCTCAGATCACCCCGTTGTCCCAGGTGGACGATATCGTGACCGACCGCGGCGGCGATCCCTCAGAGCTCGACGAGCTGCGCACTGCGGGCGTGCGGGTGGTCACGGCCTGAGGAGCTCGCACCAGGTCGGCGATCTCATCGACGCATCGCCGCGATCTGCTGGTTGACCTTCTCCCGCACCTGCAGGTAGTGAAATGGGTCGGCACTGTACGCGTCGAAATGGAGCCCACCGTCCTGGCCGTCGGTGTCGATCAATTCCATGACCGCCGCCCGACCGGCATCGTCGGACAGCTGGTGAAACGCACGGAGGTCGAACATCGCCTGGGTGAACACCCTGGAGCGAATGGACTCCCACGGCTGACCGTCATCTCCCGGGTAGACCATGAACGTGTCCCCACCGAGCAGGCCACCGGAGGCGGTGGTGTCCTGGAATGGGTTGATCGGGCGCCGCGAGAGTTCGGAGTTGTAGAAATTGAAACCCCAGTGCAGGAAACCTACACAGTCATGGGCGAAGAGTTGGTGGCCGATGACGCGGTTCCGACTTGATGGCATCGCGAAGAATCTGTTCGATACCCCGCGGTCCTGGCTGACGCAGTAGTAGACCCACAGCCCCCGGACCCCGCGGGTGAGGAAAGGCGCAACGGCATCGGTGGCGACCACAGGATGAGGTACCGCACCGGTGTCGTAGAACTCGGCGTCGCTCAGGGCGTCGATGACGGTGCAGGGCGCCAGGAGGTCCTCGACGACTGCCTTGGCCCGCAGATAACTCGTCAGGTCCGCGCGCCCGTTCGGCTCGTCGGAGATGTGGAACAGGACGCGGTCCAGCCCCCAGTGCTCGGCCAGGTGCGCCTTGAGCGCGGGCAGGACCTGCTCGAGGAACCGCCGGTAGCTCGGGTCCGTGGCACCCACGTGCCACCCGAATTCCTCGACCCATACCCCGGCTCGGATGACGTAGATCGACGGCGTCGCGTGCGCGCCCCACTGGGTGAACAGGTGCGCGATCTCGATCCGCTGGATGCCGTGCTTGCGGCACAGCTCCAGCCACCGGTCCAACAGGGCGAAGTCGACGCTGTACCCGTCCACGCGGTGGGTGATCCGCAGCAGCTGCGTGGTCAGCCGGTGGCAACCTCGCTCGGTGTCGAGCGGGGGAGTCCACACCGGCGTGAGCAGGGTGTTGACCTGCATCCGGGAGGCAGACCCGAGAAAGGAATCGATGAGTTGCCAGTGCCGCTCGGAGAACACCTCGACGCCGTAGAACTGTGCGAGTCCGTCGCAGTGGAACCACTGGGTGTGTGCGATGGGCAGCGGCGACAACTGGCAACCGAGCACCTCGATGTTCACCGTCCGGCGGTAGAGCACCGATGACCTTGCGTCGCTGACGGTGATCTCGACCTCGTGCACGCCCGCCAGTGCCGGCTCGTCGACGCGGAAATCGACCCACAGACCTCGCCAGCTGCCCGGCATCGGTGCGATCGTGGCGTCGGCGAGGGGACGCAGCAGGTCGGGGTACAGCCCTGGCAGGTCGCGGTCGTAGCCGTTGTCGTGTCCCGGAAAGGCCGCCAGGTCGCAGGGGACCAGGTCGACGCTGTGCAACGTCACGTAGGGGGCCGCGGCCGGGTTGACGTCGATGCGCAGCGGAGAGTTGTCGCGGAAGTGCGCGGTCCGCGGCGGCCGGAAGGCGATCTGGAACGAGGCTGTCTCTCCTGCAACGACACTCAGGTCAGGAAGGGTTCCGTCAGGACCGACGCTGGAGTCGGGGTAGATCTTGGCGAGTGAGTGGGTCGTGCTGAACTGCCAGCCCGTCTCGCGGATCACCGCACTCCTTCGCCGGCCCCGGCACGCCGTTCATTCGATGTGCGAACCAGTGGATCGTCCTTGCTGGATCGAACGCGGCCCTCTCAGGAAGGGACGTGCAGCTTCGGCGACAGCAGGCTGCCGAGGTTGCGCACGACAGCGTCCCGGGCGTGGAGCTGACCGGTCGAGCCGAGGAAGTTCCATTCGATGAACTTCACGATCGAGGAGTGCTCGAGCTGCGCATGTGACACCGTCCCACCGGCCGCGCCGTAACCCAGTGCCAGCAGCGGTACCCGCGGCCCGTAGGCCTGCCCGTCGACGGCGTTGGCGGACGTGCCGCTCGGCGGCGCGACGTGGTCGAAGTAGCCGCCGGACTCGTCCCAGGTGACCAGCACCAGCGCATCGGGGACGTGGCTGGTGATCTCCGCGACCGTCTGACCGATGAACTGCACTCCGGCGCTGACGTTGTCGCCGTAGCCCGGATGCTCGCTGCGATAGCCGATCCCCTTGACGAAGCTGACCGCCGGCAGGGCGTGGGCACTGACATCCGCGGCGAGCTGGGTGTAGTCGCGGATGTGGGTGGGGTTGTCCTTCTGGCCGGTGACGTATTCGGGGGGCAGGTCGCTCGGGTCGAACACGCACGGGTAGTTCGGGATGTGGGAGGGGCAGTCCGCCGGCGCCAGAGCGCAGCTTCCGGCGGCGTTGGCGGTCTTCATCGCGGAGTAGCCCTCCGCGTACCAGGCCCACGACACGTGGCCCGCGTCCAGCGCTCCGCCGAGGTTCGGTGTGCTGAAGCTGGTGGTCGTCCGCGCGGTGGGGCATTGGCTGCCGACGGCGTTGGGCTCTGCGGTGTTGTCCTTGAACACGAAACGCGCCATCCACAGGTACATGTCGTTCTGCGACGAGGCCCCGACCGAGGATTGGAAGTAGTTGTCGGCCAGCGAGGCCCGCGAGCCGGCCCACTGCTGGTAGGTCGCTACCGGTGAGGTCGGTCCGGTGCCGGCCTGGGTGAAATTCGCCGGCGATCCGCACGGGTAGCCCGTCGACTGGGTCTGGGCCGCGTGCGGCGTGATGTAGCCGTCCATCCGGCCGCCGTTGATCTCGACCCGTTCGCAATCGGCGAAGTGGTTCGGGTCGTAGGCGGCCGTGCTTGCGTCCGTCAGGGGCACAGGCTGCACCGGGGCGTAGGGGTTGGTCACCGGCGCCATGTTGCAGGTGTGGGTCTGCGCGCAATAGGCCGCGAAGTAGCTGTCGAAAGAATGGTTCTCCTGCACGATGACCACCACGTGCCGGATCGGAGTGCGGGTCGCGGCAGATGCCGTTGCGGCAGGGGCCGTCGCGGCAGCTGCGGTGGCAGCGGTCGCGGCCGACGGGTGGCTGTTCCACACCGGAACCAGCGCCGCTGCGGCGAGAACAATCGCGGACAGGAGCGCAGTACGGGTACGCATGGGACACCTTTCGGCCTCGGCGCCGCGACACGGCGCTTTCTGTGATCCTGTCTAGCGTTCTCTGGTGAGGTGCTGGTGGACGAAAGGCTACCGCCGGGTGAACGACCTCGCTACAGCCTGGCCGTGTCTCGCCGCCCGCGCTCGCAGGCCGAGGACGGATGCGGGCAACGGAATTCCTGTGCAACGTGCAGCAGGCTACGTCCCGTCTCGTCCGCAGAGTTGCTCGCAGCTGTCCTGAGGGACAGTGGCAGCCACGGCAGAGGGAGAGCTGACATCGTCGGACACGGACGGACCACTGCACCGCATCGCCGGAGACGGGTCGCTGCGGCGATCGCAGCGCTCCTGGTGGTGGCGTCGACGATCGGATGTTCGGGCCCGACCTCCCGCAGCACCTCGAGCGGAACGAACTCGAGCGGAACGAACTCGAGCGGAACGAACATGGCGAAGGAGCTTGCCTCAGATCAACCGAGTGCCCCCGACGGGCAATGCCGGCCCGCCGGTTCCCAGTTGGCGCCCACAACCAGATGCGTTGTGCTGCAGGCGCCGTCGTTGATATTGAACCCACCACCGACGGACTCTCCCGTCGTGACGGCACGGCAGCTGGCGGCCGGGCGATGGACTCGGCTGCCTCCCGCGCCCATCAGCGGCCGCACGGACGCCGCAATCACCTGGACCGGTTCAGAGATGTTGATCTGGGGCGGAAGCCGCCCGGATCAGACCGTCGCCGCCGACGGCGCTGCCTACAACCCCCGGACCGGCGGATGGCGGTCTCTTCCCCCGGCGCCACTGCAAGCCCGGAGTGGGGTGAGCAACGTCTGGGCCGGCTCCACGTGGTTCATCTGGGGCGGATTCATCGCTTCCGGCTCGTCCAGGGCCATTGACGGTGCCACCTACACCCCGGCCACCAACACCTGGCGCCTGCTACCACCCAGCCCGATCACCATCCCCGATCCGCAGGTGCAGACGGTGTGGACGGGGACCAGGGTGGTCATGGTCGCCACCCCAGCTATCGACGCCCCCCCAGCCGTCGACGCCTCCTCCTCGCTGGTGCAGACCGCTTCCTACGACCCCACCACCAACGCCTGGAGCAGGGATGCCGATCTCGTGCTTCCCCGCCACCACCCGACCGTCGATCTCCAGCTCGCGGCCGGCGGCGGACACCTCTACCTCTGGTCGTTCTGGGGATACACCGCCGACGGCTTCGGCTCTGCCGGAACTGACACCTTCTCGCTCGATGCTTCCGAGCCCGGCTGGAAACCGGTCCACCTGAACCGGGCCGGCAAGGGCGGCATTGCCGGTCCCATCTGGACCGGCACCGACTTCATCCAGGGCGCAACCCCGGCGTGGCGCGGAATCGATGCCGGCCCGCCGCAGATGAATCTCACCGGCGAACGATTCAACCCGGCGACCGGGCAGGCGACGGTCATCCCGCACGGCCCGCTCGATGATCGCAACCCGCAGAACATCTGGACCGGAGGCGCATTGATCGCTATCGATACCCTCGCGGCGGCTGATGGTCCGCCGGCCCAACCCGGCCGAGCTGAAGCCTGGGATCCCGTCGAGAACAGGTGGACACGGGTCCCTGCGTCACCAATGACCTCCGATGACAATGCGCCCGCCATCTGGGCCGGCGCGTCTCTGCTGCTCTGGGGTCAATTCTACGACACCGCATCAGTCGCGAACCCGAAAACCGATCGTCCGATTGCGGTCGGCTTTCAGTTCACGCCCGGAACTGCCTGAGCAACCGAAGATCCGATCTATCATCGGCGCAGAATATTAATTATTATAGCTAATGGATAAGGGGAAAATAGGCTGCTTTACCCTGGGACGGGGCTTGGGGTGTTACAGTCGGAATGTGCCCTCCATCACGGCTTCGTTCCGACGGGGGGGCCCGTCCGAGGCGGAGGTCGATCACGTCGTCGCCCGATGCACCGGCGGTCATTGGCGTCCATGAGCGAACTGGACACCGCCGGCGAATCCGTCGAGGAAGCGGGCGAGCGGCACGCGAGTTGGGCCGAGCTCTTCTTCGACCTGGTGGTGGCGGCGGGCGTCGCGGCGCTGGCACATGTGCTCAGCGGTCAACTGGACCTTGCGGCGCTCGGTCTCTATGCACTGTTGTTCCTGGCCTTCTGGCTGTCGTGGACGACATTCATGCTCTACAGCAACGTCGCGGCCGAGCAGACCCATGTGCTGAGGCTGTTGATCGGGATGTTCGGCCTCGGGGTGATGGCCGCGTCGGTGCCGGGCGTGGCGCACACCGTCCTCGGGAACGGCGCCGACGGTCTGCCGCTGACCGTCTTCACGATCGCGTACATCGCGACCCGCATCTACGGGTCGCAATCGTGGCGCCGCGGAGAGATTCTGCTGGACTTCCCGGTGGTGCAGTATTCGGCCGGGCTGCTGCCCTGGCTCGTGTCGATCTGGGTCGGCGAACCTTGGAAGATGGCGCTCTGGGCGGTGGGGGTCGGCCTGGATCTGCTGCTGATGCTGTTTCTGTCCGGCGAGAAGATCGTCGCGCGGTTGCAGGCGAAGTTCACCGCATTGGCCGCCACCCAGCGGCGGCTCGGCGCCGCCCACGACAGGAAGGCACCGGTGGTACACGGGGTGTCGGTCGACCTGGCCCACCTGTCCGAGCGACTTGGACTTTTCGTGATCATCGTCCTCGGCGAATCCGTGGTGCAGGTCGTCGACGCGGCCGCGGCCACCCCCTACAGCGTCGGTCTCCTGGCCACCGGTATCGCGTCATTCGTGTTGCTGGCCGGGATGTTCGGCGTGTCGGTCGTCTTCGGATACGCCGGGCTGCCGCACCTGCACGCCGGCCATATCTCCACCCGCGCCGCACTTGGCCTGCACTGCCTGGTCACCGGTGTCGTCGGCACGATGGCCGTGTCGCTCTCGGCCGTGGTGACGCAAGGCTCCGATCCGCTGTCCGACCAGGGTCGCTGGCTGCTGTGCGGCGCGGTCGCGGCCTACTTCACTCTTGGCGTGGTCGCCGGCGTGGCCAGCCGCAACTCCGGTCTGCTCAGGCTGATCTCACGGGTGACCACCGGTATCGCGGTACCGCTGCTGCTCGGCCTGCTCGCCACCGACGTCAGCGGCCGAACCCTGGTCGTGTGCCTGGCCCTGCTGGTGCTGGCCCACCTCTGGGGCGAGCAACGATTTGCGCCGGAGTGAACGTGCCGGAGTGAATGCACCGATGCCCGACTGCGGGACGCTCAGCGATCGACGTTTCGTCGGTGCGCGGTGATTCGGTAGAGGACCTCGACGGCGGCAGCGCCGGCGATGCCCACGACGAGCGATTCGACGAACAGGCCGAACGGCAGGTTGAAGTTGAAGAACCGGGCGGCGGACGGCACCACGAAGGACAGCGCGGCGAGGCCGACCGTCGATGCGATGACGGCGGTCTTCCAGGGGCGCAGGGGCCGGGCCAGCACGACCAGGATCCAGAAGAAGGTAGCCAACAATGCCACTGTCGCCCCGGTGCCGGGCTGCCAGCAGGTGACGTCGACGGGGGCAGATGTCCGGCCGCCGATGGAACATCGGACACCGCCGGTGATGCCGTACCGGTTGCGGGCCCACAGATACGACGTGATCACCACGATGCCGGCGATGCTTCCCGCGGGCAATGCGAATTGCAGTACCCGTTTCAAGAAGCCCGGTCGGTAGCGGCCGGCGTTGGGTCCGAGCGCGAGGAAGAACGCCGGAATACCGATGGTCACCGCAGATACCAACGTCAATTGACGCGGCAGGAACGGGAACGGCAAAGCGAAAGCCGCGGCGCTGAGAATGGCGACGAAGCTCATCATGTTCTTGGCCACGAACAGGTTGGCGACCCGCTCGACGTTGCCGATCACCCGCCGGCCCTGGGCCAGGACGGCAGGCAGGTGGGAGAACCGGCCGTCCAACAGCACCAATTGCGCGATGGCCCTGGTGGCTTGCGCGCCGTTCCCCATGGCGACCCCGATGTCTGCGTCCTTCAACGCCAGGATGTCGTTGACCCCGTCGCCGGTCATCGCCACCACATGGCCGTCGCGTTGCAGGGCCTGCACCAGCGCTCGCTTCTGCTCGGGGGACACCCGCCCGAACACGGTGGTCCTGGCCACCACGCTGCTGAGGTCCTCGGGGTCCAGACCGAGGGTGCGGGCGTCGACGACGCCGGCGGCGTCGAACTGCAGGCCGACCCGCCGGGCGATCGCCGCAACCGTGGTGGGGTTGTCCCCGGAGATGATCTTGATCGCCACCCCCTGGGCGGTGAAGTACTCCAGCGTTTCTGCCGCGTCGTCGCGGACCTGTTCGGAAAGGACGATCAGCGCCGCCGGCACCATCTGTTCGGGCAACTGCTCGTCGATCAGGGCGTGGTCCGTGCTGGACAGCAGCAGTACCCGCCGGCCGGTGCTCGCGAGCGACGCCACCTGCTCCTGGATGGGGTCACCTTCACGCAGCAGGATCTCGGGTGCGCCAAGGACCCAGGTGCCCCGCCCGGTGAACGTTGCGGCGCTGTACTTCCGGGCCGAACTGAAGACGATCTGGTGCTCACGGGCCCAGTCCGTCGGGGCCGGATTCGCCTCGGCGACCGCTTGCAGGGTGCCGTTCGCGTTGGGGTCGTCAGCCAACGCGCCCAGAACTTCTCGCAGCGAATCCGGGTCGCGGTGGTCGGCCGGTGTCAGCGGCAGCAATTCCTCGAACTTGATGTCGCCGACGGTCAGCGTCCCGGTCTTGTCAAGACAGACCACGTCGACCCTGGCCAGGCCCTCCACTGCGGGAAGTTCCTGCACGAGTACCTGTTGGCGGCCGAGTTGGACCGCGGCCAGCAGGAACGCCACCGAGGTCAGCAGCACCAGACCCTCCGGGACCAGCCCCACCAGGCCGCCGGTGGAACGGATCACCACTTCCCGCCAGCCCTGACCACCCAGGACGCGGTACTGCGACCAGATCTGCAGCGGCAGCGCGATGACGAGGAGCCAGGTGATGTAGGTGAGGAGCTTGTTGACCGATTCCTGGATCTCCGATCTGGTTCTGGTGAACTTCCGAGCCTGCGCGGAGATCTTGTTCGCATAGGAATCGGCGCCGACCGCTTCTGCAGTGAATCGTCCGGTGCCTGCGACCACGCTGGTCCCTGACTTCACCCCCGCACCAACGGCCATGAGCGCAGAATCGGACTCGCCGGTCAGGTTCGACTCGTCGATCTCCAGCCCGGAGGCCCAGAGAAGATGGCCGTCGGCGGGTACCTGGTCGCCGCTGCGCAGTTCCACCAGGTCACCCAGCACGACCCCGGTGGTGGGAATCTGCGCTGTGACGCCATCGCGTACCACCCGGCTGGTGGGCGCGTTGAGCAGCGCCAGTCGATCGAGTTTGCGCTTGGCCAGAATTTCCTGGGTGATGCCGATTCCGGAGTTGACGACCAGCACCACCCCGAACAGTCCGTCGGCGAACGAACCGGCGACCATCACCAACACGAACAGCGCACCGAGGATCGCGTTGAACCGCGTGAGCACATTCGCCTGGACGATCTGCCACGTCGACCGCGAAGAGGCCCGCTCGACGTGGTTGACCTGGCCGCGCGCGATCCGTTCGTCCACCTGCACGCCGGTCAGTCCGGTACCGGCGGGTGCCGGACCGCCCGCTGGACCGCCCGCCGGACCGCCCGCTGGGCCGCCCGCCGGACCGCCCGCTGGGCCGGTGGTGACCGGAGGGGAAATGGTCACGACGTCGGGGTTGGCGCGAGGAGCCGGCCAGCCCGGAGGTCTTCAGTGATCCGCACCGTCCGCGGCCCGCATCGATCGCTCGGTCGGCCCGTCACCGGGTCGGTTGGCTGCGGCATCGTTGGTCCCGTCGTCTTGCGGTTGCTTCCGGAAGGACTGGTGGGGAATTCGATGGGGACGCCGTCGACGAGCCCGGTCAGGATAGCGCCGAGCGGGACTCGCGGGTGGATTCCGGCCCCTGCCGCCCGGACAACCGTGCTCAGGTCCGACGGGCGATCGATCGTCATCCCAGCGAACAGGCGGTACCCAGCAGGGCTGCCAATCCGAGGAATGCCGGCAGAGCGGCCGAGGTCACCGCCATCGCGAGGCAGAACAGGGACCGGGCCGGGGCGGGGAGCAGGCCGCGACCGGATTCCAGGCGTCGAAGCCGGCGTGCGGTGGCCGTACCGGCCATTGCCAGCCCGTGACCGGGATCAGGGCTGGTGGTCATGGCGCGGAGCGCTTCGGCGACCGCCGCGGTACCGCATCGCCGCACAGCGGCGTTGTCAGCCGCCAGTTCCATCGACACACGCAGCGCGATCGGCGCGGTCCGGAACAGTGAAGCGATCGGCAATGCCACGGCCAACGCGTCCACCAGGTCCAGGATCAATTGATGGCGCTCGCGCAGGTGGGCACGTTCGTGCTCGAGGGTCGCGGCCACGGCCCGAGGTGACAACTGCTGCCGCAGACCTTTCGAGGCGACGACAGCCAGCAGGAATCGGTATCTCTCCCGCTGAGACCTGCGCACGCGGGTCTGCGCAACGGCCACGACCGCCAATCGCACCGCGAACGCAGCAATCGTCAGTGCTCCTGCCAGCGCGACGATCTGCTCCCATGGCGGAATGACGCCGTGAGCAAGCGCCGACCAGCAACTGTCGAGCCGCCCCAACATCTCGCCCAGATCGCCATGACCGGGCAAACCCAGAAGGGTGACACCCGCGACCGTTGTGACCACGACACCGAGCACGCCGGCCAACCAGGCCGCCATCGTGACGTGGGGATCGATGCGGACGCAGCGGGTCAGCGGTAGCAGCACTCGATGGCCCTGCGCACACACCAGGGCGGCGCCGAGCAGCAGAGCCAGTGCGCCGGTCACTTCTTGCGCTTTCGGCGGTCGAGAGCGGACCGCAAGACATCGGATTCACCGTCGGACATCGCAGTGGCGAAGTGGAGCAGGACGGCTTCCGAGTCACCTGCCTCGGCCAGCAGCTCCTGCATCGCGGCGGCCCAGGCTTGTCCGCGGCTCAGGGTCGGCCGGTACCGGTATGCGCGGCCCTGTTTGATCCGTTCGACGAAACCCTTGCGGTGCAGGTTGTCCAGGACGGTCATCACGGTGGTGTAGGCCAACTTGCGCCCGGTCATGCTCTCGAGCACACCGCGAACAGGCAGATCGACGTCGGCAGCCCAGAGCACATCCATGACTGCCGACTCCAGGTGCCCGAGTCCCTGCAACCTGCCCTCCTCAACTGGTCTTGCTGTCCCCGGCCGAGCGGGTGCGTTTCCTGGGGTCGGACGTCAGGTCGACGGGCGAGATTTGTCCAGCGATGGCGGCCCGACGTGAATGGTATCGACGTGGCGCCGATACTCCTCTTCGCTGATCTCGCCATGGGCGAATCGCTCGGCCAGGATTTGCTGGGGGGTAGGGCGACCGGAAATTCGCCTGGAGGAGGGAATGAGAGAGAAGACTGCGGCGATCACCAGCCCCCAGAATGCGACCATGCTGATGGCCATCAGGACATATCCCCAGCCATTGGTGCCGCTGCCGTACCAGAACATCATGAAGCTTCTCCTTCGTGGCGTGGCCGCCCAGCGGCGGTCGAGGTCGATCTTGGAAGGGTCACGGTCGTGGCGGGATGGCTTGGTGAGCCTTCATGACGCCTCCTTTTCCTGGGGTATGCCATGAACACTGCGCCGGATTCTCCTCTGTCGGTACGGTCGAACGACCTCGACCGGGGGACCAAAGGTCCTATGCCGGATAGTAGTCAAGATCTACCTTTGAGCGGCAGCCCGGGACCTGCTGGGTCCCTCGGCATGCTCGGCTCGGCACGCACTGATTGCCCGCCCGGGACGTGGTGCCTCCGGGCAACCTCTCACAGGGAGTGAGCATGTCAGAACAAGAATCGGACCCAGGGACACGAACGGTGGTGTTGGAGCTCGACGGTTTGCAATGGGCCTCCGAATCCAAAGCCGTGGAAGCCGCTCTCGGCCGCCGATCAGGGGTCATCGCGGTCAGTGCAAATCCGGTGGCGCAGAACGCGACGGTCACCTACGACCCGAGAAGGACCACGGTGCAGGACCTGACCCGTTGGATCAGGGACTGCGGATATCACTGCCGGGGCGAGTCGGTCCCGGATCACCTGTGCCCGTCCGTGGTGCCGGCCCGCCCGGGCTCGACACCGCCCTACGCCACGACTGGACATCAGCGCGACAGGGCGGCGATGGGCGGCGCGGATCGGATGGGGAGCTCCGGTGAGGTGATGGGCCACGGTGGTCATGGTGAGATGTCGATGGCCTCGATGATCCGCGACATGAGGAACCGTTTCCTGGTGGCTGTGATCCTGGGTGTGGTCATCACGTTGTGGTCGCGGATCGGGCGGGACGTCCTTCATTTCACGGTGCCGGCACCGTTCGGGCTTCGCGATGATGTGTTCCAGTTGATCTTGAGTGTGCCGGTGATCTTCTATTCGGCGTGGATTTTCTTCGCCGGTGCGGTGCGGGCGTTGAAGGCCCGGACGTTGGATGGATGCGGGCCGGAAGGTGGCCATGGTCGGGGACGGCGTCAACGATGCACCTGCCCTGGCCCAGGCGGATCTGGGTATCGCGATCGGCGCGGGCACCGACGTGGCGGTGGAAACGGCCGACGTGGTGCTGATGCGCTCCGATCCACTGGATGTGACGATTGCGCTACGGATCGGAAGAGGCACGGTCCGGAAGATGAAGCAGAACCTGGGGTGGGCGATCGGCTACAACACCATCGCACTGCCGATCGCCGCCGGCGTGTTCGAGCCGGCCTTCGGTCTGGTGCTGCGCCCGGAGATCGCGGCGATCACCATGGCCGGGTCCAGCTTCCTGGTCGCGGTCAACGCGCTGACCCTCAAACGCCTGAAACTCCCTCGACCGTCCCGCAGTTCGGCCGTACCGACGGTCGACCGGACGATGGCCCCGTCGAGCCCGTGACCCGCCGTCTCGATGTCCCGCGTCGCCGATCCCCCATTCGGAACGCCGACTGGCTACTGGTCGATGGGGGACAGACACACGGCGGGTAGGTCGAACCATCTGAGGTGTTCGAAATCTGCCGATGGCGTGAGCAGGTGTTGGTCGTCGAGAAGGTCGGCGGCTGCCGACGGTTCGGTGAAAAGGACGAGAGCCTGCTGTAGGTAGTGGTCGAGGTCTGATTCGGGGGCGCGATCTGGGTGGTGAGGGTATTGCATCGAACCGTCGGCGGCGTAGGTGACCTGCCGTAGCCGCAGGGGTGGTTCCATCGGTCCCAGGTGGTGCCGCCACCGGCCGGTGGCGGGGTCGAATCGGTAGTCGGGCAGGAGCTGAGTGCCGTGGCGGGCGACGAGCCGCACGGCCTCGACGAGGTACCCGAAGACCGCTTCGGAGATGAAGTAGTTGAAGTTGATCCGTACCCAACCGGGTTTGATACCTTCACAGCCGTGGGCGATCTCGCGTTCGAATTCATGCGATTGGTCCAGGTCGATACCCAGTAGCCGGTGTCCGTAGGGGCCGGCGCAGGAGCAGCCGCCGCGGGACTGGATGCCGAACAGGTCGTTGAGCAGGGCGACCACGAAGTTGTGGTGCAGGTATTGGCCGCTGGGTGCGCGGACGACGAACGAGACGATGGACAGCCGTTCGGCCTGCAGGTTGCCCAGGATGTCGATGTTGGGTTCGGATCGCCAGGCTGCGATCGCCCGGTGCAGGAAGCTTTGTTCGTGGTGGCGGATGACCTGGACCCCGACTGCTTGTTTGAGTTGGAATACCAGGCCGGCCCTGATCGATTCGACGATGGCCGGGGTGCCGCCCTCTTCCCGTTGTGCGGGGTCGTCCAGGTATCGGTGTTCGGTGGGGTTGACGTAGGCGACGGTGCCCCCGCCGGGGACGTCCGGGACCCGGTTGCGCAGGAGTTCCCGTCTGGCCACGAGCACTCCCGGTGTGCTGGGGCCGCCGATGAATTTATGCGGGCTAAGGAAGACGGCGTCCCTGTAGCACAATGGGTCTGCCGTATCGGGGCCGTACATCTGGATGTCGATGTAGGGTCCGGCGGCGGCGAAGTCCCAGAAGGACAGCGCCCCGTGGGCGTGCAGGAGCGTGGAGATCGCGCGGGTGTCGCTGATGATGCCGGTGACGTTGCTGGCAGCGGAGAACGATCCGATCTTGAGTGGTCGGTCCTGGTAGCGCAGTAGGTCCCTGTGCAGCTGGGCGGTGTCGATGTGGCCGTCCGCGTCCTGAGGGATGACGACGACGTCGGCGATGGATTCGCGCCAGGGAAGTTCGTTGGAGTGGTGCTCGAACGGTCCGATGAAAACCACTGGCCGCTGCGGTACCGGGATGGCGTCCCGAAGGTGGTACCGATCGTCCAGTTCGGCCGGGATCCGAAGGCCCAGCACACCGATGAGCTTGTCGATGGCTCCGGTGCATCCTGAACCGGCGAAGATGACCACGGTGTCGGTGTCGCCGCCGACCGCTTCGCTGATGATGGAGCGGGCGTCTTCGCGGAGTCTGGTGGTCTGCAGGCCGGTTCCGCTGGACTCGGTGTGGGTGTTGGCGTAGCGGGGTACAACCTCGTCACGGATGAAGTCCTCCAGAAACGTCAACGCGCGCCCGGATGCGGTGTAGTCGGCGTAGGTGACGCGCCGTGGCCCGTAGGGTCCGGGCATCACCTGGTCGTCGCCGATGATCGATTCTCGGATTCTGGCCAGCAACGGGGTATCACAGGGCACGATGTAGTCCACCGGTTCAGCCTAGGCCCGAATGGTTTCGATGCCGGTCGAGTTGAAGTGTGCGCATTGGTCGGCGGTGCCACTGACGGTCGTCGCCGGGTCCTACCATCGGCCCCTCGTGGTGGGGACTTTCGGCACTGACCGGGTGACCGCGGGTCTTCTAGCCTGGTGGTGCCGGGCCCGGACCGGGCTGTAGAAGAGGTGGGTCGTGAAGCGAATCGTAGTTCTCGGTGGTGGTACCGCCGGCACGATGATCGTCAACAAACTGCGCCGCCGACTGAAGTCCGACCAGTGGCAGATCGCAGTGGTGGACCAGGACGACGTCCACCGTTATCAGCCGGGATATCTGTTCCTGCCGTTCGGTACCTACACCGCAGATCAGGTCACCCGCTCCCGGCATGTGTTCGTGCCCGATGGGGTGGATTTCGTCATCGGCGAGGTCGACCGCGTCCACGCCGAGACCAATTGCGTGGACCTGGTCGGCGGTCGCACACTCCCGTATGACTTCCTGGTCATCGCATCAGGGACCGCTCCCCGGCCGGAGCAGACTCCGGGCATGCTCGGCGCCCAGTGGAGGCGGACCATTTTCGACTTCTACAGCTTCGACGGCGCGCAGGCGTTGGCCCGGCGGCTCGCCCACTTCGACGGTGGCCGGTTCGTGGTGCACATCACCGATATGCCGATCAAGTGTGCGGTGGCACCGCTGGAGTTCACCTTCCTCGCCGACGCGTACTTCCGGGACCGCGGGATACGCGATCGGGTCGACATGATCTACGTGACCCCGTTGTCGGGGGCGTTCACCAAACCGATCTCCTCGGCCCGTCTGGGTGCCATGCTGGAGGATCGCAACATCGCCGTCGAGACGGATTTCCTGGTCGAACGCATCGACCCGGAGACCAGGACGCTGGTCTCCTACGACGAACGCGCTATTGCGTTCGACCTGCTGGTCACCGTGCCCTTGAACATGGGGGCCGAGTTCGTCGCCCGCTCCGGCCTCGGTGATGAACTGAACTATGTCCCGGTGGACAAACACACACTTCTATCCACCCGGTATTCGAATATTTTCGCTGTCGGCGACGCCTCCAACATTCCCGCGTCCAAAGCGGGATCCGTCGCCCACTTCGCGGTGGATGTTTTCGTGGACAACTTCGCCCAACACATCCAGGGTCTTCCGATGACCGGTTCGTTCGACGGCCACGCGAACTGCTTCATCGAGTCAGGTGACGGAAAGGGGCTGCTGATCGACTTCAACTACGAAACGGAGCCCCTGCCCGGTAAATTTCCACTGCCGGTCCTGGGTCCGTTCACTCTCCTCAAGGAGACCCACGCCAACCACCTGGGCAAGCTGGCCTTCCGTTGGATGTACTGGAACGTCCTGCTGCCGGGGCGACCGATACCGCTGCGGTCCCAGATGTCCATGGTCGGCAAGAAGACCGAGAACTAGGAGAACCCCATGCCCGTCACCACGCTCGAAGGTCACCAGATCCATGTCAACGAGGAAGGTTTTCTCACCGACCCGGCGGAATGGAGCCCGGACCTTGCCGGTGCCCTGGCCGGTCAGATCGGTATCGCCCTCACCGACGCCCACTGGCGGGTGCTGAACTTTCTTCGTCAGGACTACGCCGTACAGGGTGAATCAGCCACGATCCGGCGGGTGTCGACCGCCGGTGGTATCCCGGTCAAGGAACTGTTCACCCTGTTCCCGGCCAAGCCCGCCAAGAAGATGGCCTACATCGCAGGGTTGCCCAAGCCCCAGGGCTGCGTCTAACCATTCATTCCCCCAGGAGATCATCATGACCACTATCGAATCAGCACCCGCTGTCATCCCGCAGTTCGACAACGGCGAGCCCGGACGCAAACTCGCCATCATCTGCTCGAAGGGTAGCCTGGACATGGCCTATCCAGGATTGGTGATGGCGAACGCAGCGTTGGGGGAGGGTATCGAAACGCACCTGTTCTTCACTTTCTGGGGGTTCGAGATGATCAACAAACGCACCATGAACGATCTGAAGTTCACCCCGCTGGGCAACCCCGCCACCCACCTACCTCAGGGCCTGGGCGGACTACCGTGGATGACGTCGATGGCGACCGCCAAACTCAAGAAGTCGATCGCCGACGTCGGCGTACCGGAGATTCCCGAATTCCTCGAACTGATCGTCGCGTCCGGGGGCCATCTGTGGGCGTGCCGGATGTCGGCCGACATGAACCACCTCACCAAGGCCGACCTCTACGACGACGTCGAGGACATCATCAGCGCCGCCGACTTCATCGAAAAAACCGCAGGTGCCCAACTTCTGTTCATCTAGCGGCCGCCAGTTCGGCCAGGTGCCCGCTCGAAGCGAATGTGGTTCTGCTGACGTGCGGCCATGGTCGGCGACGCGCGGTCCGGAGTTGCCTCACGGTTGATGATCGGCGGCGAACACCAGCACGGGATGGTCCCGATACAGCTGCGGGAACAGCCGTTGGAGTTCGTGCACCTTCGGGATGTCGTGGATCGCGACGTAGGAATACGTTGGATTCAGGTTGACGAAGTCCTGCTGATACCTCTCGGCCGCGTAGAAGTCGGTGTTCATCTCGATACTGGTCACGATCGGGTGGGCGTAGACGCCCTTCCTGGTGAGTTGCGCCATGTACGCAGACGCCATTCGCTGTTGATCATTGGTCTGCGTGAAGATCTCGGACCGGTACTGGGTGCCCGTGTCCGGTCCCTGTCGGTTCAGCTCGGTCGGGTCGTGGACGACGGAGAAGAAGATCTGCAGGATCTGCCCGTACGTCACCCTGGTCGGATCGAAAGTGACCCGCACCGACTCGGCGTGCCCGGTCCTACCGCTGCTGACCGTCTCGTAGTCTGCGGTGTCCCGAGTCCCTCCGGTGTAACCCGACTCCGCCATCGTCACACCTTTGACGTGCTGGTAGACGCCTTGTACGCCCTAGAGCGTGTCTGGTAATTCAGCGGAGGTGCAGCACGCTGGCGGCCAGATGGACACCGCCAAGGAATGTCAGGGCGTGTTTGTCATAGCGGGTGGCGATGCCGCGCCACTGTTTCAGACGGGCGTATCCGCGTTCGACGGCGTTGCGGCGTTTGTACTCCTCGGCTTCAAATCCTGGTGGGCGGCCACCGCGTGAACCCTTCGCCTGACGATGGGCCTGCTGGTCACTGCGCTGCGGAATGGTGTTGCCGATACGTCTGCGCCGCAACTCCTTCCGAGTGGAGGGATGCGAATACGCGCGATCGGCCAGTACCCGGAACCGGCGGGCCCGAACGCCCCGCTGCTGCCGGCGGTGCAGATCCAACAACGGCACCAACTGGGGATTGTCGCCGGCCTGGCCGGGCGTCAGGATCACCGTCACAGGGCAGGCCCGCTGATCGGTCAAGGAATGGATCTTCGTCGACAGACCGCCCCGGGATCGGCCCAACGCGTGGTCAGCGGGTTCGACCGGAAAATTCTTGTCATTCGATGGTGCCCCCTGTGTCCTGCTCGACCGTCGAAACGACCTCCGAGGTGACGCTCTTGCGAGCCCCGGCCGCGTGCTGGTGCGCGCGCACCACCGTGGAATCCACCGACAGCAACTCGATGACGGCGTCACCCTCAACGTCCTGGACAAACCCAGCCCGTTTCGCGGCCACCAAGATCCGGTCATAGGTACCGTCGGTTGACCAGCGGAAATGCCGTGCCCACACCGTCTGCCAACGACCCAGCTCGGTCGGCAGATCCCGCCACGGCGAGCCCGTCCGGTAGCGCCAGCAGATCGCCTCGAGCATCTCGCGGTGATCGTTCCACGGACGGCCACGCCGACCACCGTAGGCCGGCATCAACGGCTCGACCACCGCCCAGAACTCGTCCGAGATCACTCCTGTACGCGCCATAGGAAGATCATCAACGTCGAGGCGCCGATTGATTAGCAGACACGCTCTAGAAGCACCCACCGGCCAGCACGATGGTCTCGGAGGTGGGGACCCGGGTCGGCGCCGACGACGCGACGCTGCCGTTGGCCGGGGCCACCTCGACCTCCGGGGCCGGAACGGCGGTAGCGGACGTGGTGACGGGGGACATCGACGCCGAGCGCGCACCGAGGGCGACCACGGCGAAAGTGGCCAATCCGAAGAGGGAGGCCGAGATCCCCGACGTGCGGCGGTTCGGAAACCTCATGCCCGACGCCTGATGTCGTGACGTTTCATGACGCCAGTGTCCTCCGGCTCCTGAACGTCCGCTGCTCCCGATCGGGTCCCGTCACACCACCGTCAGGATCGGCCGTTGCCGACCTGTCGGGTCGGCATCCGTCTCACCGGCTGAGGGTGGCCGGTCTGTCCAGCTCGTCGTCCGCGAGAATCGTTTCACCGGAATCACTGTCGCCCAAGCGGACGTGTTCGGCGTGATAGACCGCCTCGTCCAACAGGCTGGCGACATGGCTGTCGTACAACGAGTAGGTGATGCTGCGACCGTGGCGCTGGGTGCTGACCAGGCCCATCGTGCGGAGCACGCGCAACTGGTGCGAGACCGCCGACTGCTCCATCCGGACTGCTTCGGTGAGCTCGCCCACGGTGGCCGGTGCCTGCCGGAGCTGGGAGAGAATCATCAGTCGGCTGGGCGCCGTGAGAGCCTGCAGGGTGGCCGCGACCGCGGTAGCACTGGCGATGGTCAGCCGCGCCGGTGGCGTCTCGCGCCCGTTCGTCCCGTGTCCCACGCGGTCATCGTAGTACGTCCGAACGACGAACGATGCTGACAGATGAACACGTGTTCATTCTTGTGTACGCTTTCGGGGAGCGGTGGCCATCTGGCGCTGCATTCGTTCGCGGAGGGCCTTCCCATGTCATCGACGTTGTCGAGTCCGACAACCAGAACGGCTGCGCCGGCTCGTCACCACCGGCTGGGCGGCATGCTGACACTGCCCGAGGTGCGGTGGGCGGCCCTGGCCACCGCACTGTTCGCCGTGGGCGGGGTATCCCAGCTGCTGGGAGCGCCCAGTGCCGTGTACTGGGCGCTGTACCTGGCGTGCTACGCCGCGTGAGGATGGGAGCCCGCGCTGGCCGGGCTGCAGGCGCTGCGGGAGAAGACGCTGGACGTCGACCTGCTGATGATCGTCGCTGCGATCGTGGCCGCTGCGATCGGGCAGGTGCTCGACGGCGCCCTGCTGATCGTCATCTTCTCCACGTCCGGCGCACTGGAGGCCTTCGCCACGAAGCGGACGCAGGACTCGGTGAAGGCCCTGCTGGACCTGGCTCCGGAGCAGGCCACCCGCCTGGGGGACGCCGGAGCCGAGGAACTGGTGGACACCGCACATCTCGAGGTCGGAGATCTGATCCTGGTACGGCCCGGCGAACGGATAGGGGCCGATGGGCACGTCGTCGACGGAGCCTCGGACGTCGACCAGGCCACCATCACCGGAGAGCCACTCCCGGCGGTCAAACAGGCCGGCGACGAGGTGTTATCGGGCACCCTGAACGGGACCGGGGCACTGCAGGTCCGTGTCGCCCGCCGGGCCGAAGAGTCCGTGGTGGCGCGGATCGTCGCCATGGTCGACGAGGCGTCGGCGACCAAGGCCAGGACGCAGCTGTTCATCGAGAAGGTCGAGCAGCGGTACTCGATCCTGATGGTGGGCGCGACGCTGGCGTTGTTCTTCATCCCGCTGGCCCTTGGCGGGGCGTTGCAGCCCACTCTGTTGCGGGCCATCACCTTCATGATCGTCGCCTCGCCGTGCGCGGTCGTCCTGGCGACCATGCCCCCACTGCTGTCGGCGATCGCCAACGCCGGACGGCACGGGGTGCTGGTCAAATCTGCAGTGGTGATGGAACAACTCGGCCTCACCGACCTCGTCGCCTTCGACAAGACCGGCACCCTGACCGAGGGCACCCCCAGGGTGACCGAGGTGCATGTCCTGCCGGAGGCTCTGATGGACGAGGATCAACTGCTGCGCCTGGCGGCGGGAGCCGAACGGTCCAGCGAACATCCCCTGGCCGCGGCGACCGTCGGTGCTGCCCACGATCGGGGCCTGACAGTGCCGGCGGCGCATGACTTCTCGTCGGCGCCGGGGCGGGGTGTCAACGCCGTCGTCGAGGGCGTCTGCGTGCACGTCAGCTCGCCGGCAGTGCTGGCCGAACTGTCGCTCGGCGGTGGGCGGATCGCCGCGCAGGCGGCGTCCGTGGTGGCCGCCGCACAGGCGCGGACCCGCACCGCCGTCGTCGTGGTGGTGGACGGGCAACCGGTCGGTGTGCTGGCCCTGGCCGACCGGATCCGTTCCGACGCCACCGACACCGTCGGGCAGTTGCAGCAGTTGACCGGCAGGGCGCCGGTGTTGCTGACGGGTGACAACGCCGCTGCCGCTATCAGACTGGGCGCCGAGGTGGGGATCTCCGACGTACGGGCCGAACTGCTCCCGGCCGACAAGGTGACCGAGGTCCAGCGAATCCAGCAGGGCGGCACCCGGGTCCTGCTGGTGGGCGACGGTGTCAACGACGCACCCGCGATGGCCGCCGCGCACCTCGGGGTGGCGATGGGACGCCACGGCTCGGACCTCGCGCTGGAGACTGCGGACGCGGTGATCGTCCGGGACGAACTCGGTACCTTGCCGAAGGTCGTCGATCTGGCCCGCCGAGCCCGAGAAGTGGTGGTGGCCAACCTGATCATCGCCGGCGTCGTGATCACCGGACTGGTCATCTGGGATCTGGTCGGTACCCTGCCCCTACCCCTGGGGGTGGCCGGACACGAGGGTTCGACGGTGGTCGTCGGACTCAACGGTCTGCGCTTGCTCCGCAAGGCCGCGTGGCGTCGTGCTGGTTCTCATCAGCGGCCGGTGAGGTAGTACCCGGCGACATCGACGACGAGGTCGGTGGTTCCGGCACTGCTGTTGGTCAATTGGAGGCGGCCCCGGGGGTCGAGCGGCACGACCACCAGGTTCGCCACCGTCAGGCCGGCGGGGAAGTTGATGTTCGACGTCGACGGTTGGCTGTTGCCGGATGGGCCCACGGTGAGGTACCCACTGCGGGTCGGTGTGACGACGGTGACGCTGACGATCACCGCCGAGACGCCGGAGCCCGGGATTTTTGCGGTTCCGCTGACCTGGACCGAGAGAGAACCATTGGCGACGAGGGCCTTTGTCGGGGCGCCAAGTCCGAGGCGGGTGTCCAGGATCCGGGTGGGTGGCACGGTCTGCATGGTGCCGGCAGCCGTGCACTGGCCGGCCACGTAGTAGCCGGCGAGGTCGGCGATCATCTGGACCGTGCCGATGGAGCCGTTGTAGAGCAGGATGCTTCCGTCGGCGCCGACCGGGACGACGGCGAGGTCGGCGACGGTCTGTCCGGAGCTGAAGTTGAGGTTGGACACCACCGGGCGGGAACCGCCGGCCGGGTAGGCGGTGAGGAAGCCGGATCGGTTCGATCCGGTGACGGTCAGGTTCACCGTCACCGCGGAGACGCCTGTCCTGGGGATGCCGTGGGTGCCGGCCATCTGCACCCGGACCTGTTGCCCGGGTCCGACTGTTGCTGCGGGGGCGCCGATTCCGGTGCGCGTGTCCAGTACCCGCACCGGGCCGAGCGCCCCGTAGGCGCCTGGCACCGTGATCCGGCCGGCCACGTAGTAGCCGGCGAGGTCGGCGAGCATCTGGACGGTGCCGGTGGAGCCGTTGTAGAGGGTGATGCTTCCGTCGGCGCCGACCGGGACCACGGCGAGGTCTGCGACGGTCTGTCCCGAGCTGAAATTGAGGTTGGACACCACCGGGCGGGAGCCGCCGTCAGGGTAGGCGGTGAGGTATCCGGATCGGGTCGGCCCGGTGACGGTCAGGTTCACCGTCACCGCGGAGACGCCTGTCCTGGGGATGCCCTGGGTGCCGGCGATCTGCACCCGGACCTGTTGCCCGGGTCCGACTGCTGCTGCGGGGGCGCCGATTCCGGTGCGCGTGTCCAGCAGTCGTATCGGGAGCGCGGCGGTGAAGGTGGCCGGGATGGTGGGGGCGATGGGCGTGACGACACTCCCTGCGGCAAAGTCGACGAGAGCCTGGTGGCTGCCGTTGAACAGTTCCTGATCGCCGGGAAAGGTGCCGGAGTCTGCCCATTGCCAGAACGTCTGGATCGCCCAGCCGGGCGGCAGGGGGAATGGCGAGCCGGAGTAATTGGCGATGGACAAGCTCGCCTGCCCGAATGACGCCAGGTTGCCGGTGCAGGTGTTCCACCAGTCGGTGGTGGTGTAGATGTCGGGCCATCGTGTGGTCAGGAGGTGATATTCGTTGTTGAACGAGGTGATCCAGCCGACCATCTGAGCCTGGGTCAGCCCGTAGCACGACGGTCCGTAGGGGTTGTATTCGATGTCGAGCATTCCTGGCAGGGTCCGTCGATCTGGCGACCATCCGCCGCCGTTCGCGACGAAGAAGTCGGCCTGCGCGGCCCCGGTGGAATTGTTGGGAATGGCGAAGTGGTACCCGCCCCGGATCAGTCCGGCGGCGTACGAACCGTCGTACTGCGCTGCGTAGCTCCCACTCGTGTAGTAGTTGCCCTCGGTGGCCTTGGCGTAGGCGAAGGTGGCTCCGGCCCCGGTCACGGCGGTCCAGTTCACCGAACTCTGATAACTCGAGACGTCCAGGCCGGCCTGCGCGGAAGCCGAGCTCGCCTGCTGCTCGAACGAACGGTGACCTCTGGGCGGTGTGGCCCTGGACCGGCCGGACGTCGTCGACCCCATCCTGTCGGCCTCCGGATGGTCCAGGTTCTCCGGGATCCCGGCATGTGGCCGGCGGCTCTGCACCTTCAAGCGGGTCAAGGCCTTTCGCACCTGCTGGTCGACCGGGTCCGGGGAAGCCGGCACGGGTGCCGCGGTCGGGGATGCCGATGACGGGACAGCGGCTCGCGCTGGACCGGCCCCCGTCATCATCACCACGCTGCTCGTCGTCGCCACCACCGCACAGACCCCTACCAACGCGATGATTCGGCGCATGCCTTTTCCCCCCTTGGCCGCCGAACGACGACTCACCCATTCATCGTGACATGACAGAACGTAGTTTATCAACCACTGATGGTGATCTTTGGCGGTATCCCACGTCGTCGGAGAATCGGCACCGCAGCTCAGCCGTCCTGACGGCCCAAGCCGGCGGTGATCCACGGCTGAAGGGTGGTGGCGATCTGCTCCGGCGAGACCGATTGGAGTGCATCGAGTTTGAGGAAGTGACGGGCGATCGTCAGCCCCAGGATGCTGCTGACGGTCAGCGCCGCCCGTAGCTCCGCCTCGTCCCCACTGGTCGTCCGGGCCAGGTTGACGACCCGCTCGTCGAGGAAGTCCTTCATCGCAGCGGTGGCCTCGGGAGCGGTGAGCATCGAGCGCACGAGAGCCCGGGTCGCGGGCGGGAGCATGCCGAGTCGGACGTCGAGTACGTCGAAGAGGTGCTCGGCGACCTCGTCGTCGGTGCTCTCCCGGTCGAGACGTGTTGCGATGGCGAACAGATCGTTCTTGGAGCCGTAGTGCTGGATGACGAGCGATGGGTCGACTTCGGCCCGCTGCGCGATCGCGCGCACCGTCGAGGCCTCGAGGCCGTGTTCGCCGAACTCGATCTGAGCGGCCTCGAGAATCCGCTGGGCGGTCGCGGCGCGGCGGGCGGCACGTGTCGTCGGATGACTCATGGATCTGACTCTACAGCCGTTGAGCGAAGTGCTACCATCGCTCAACAGACCATGAGCGAAAGGGGTCCCATGACAGTCGTCGCCGTCGAGGAGCACTGGAACACAACAGGAATCGACCGGGCGCTGCGATCACAGCGGACCGGTGCGGACGACCCGCACGCACCGCAGATGATGGAGCAGAGATGATCTCGGAGAACAAGAACGTCCTTCTGATCGGCGCGTCCCGCGGCCTTGGCCACGCCATCGCGCAGGAGTACCTCGACCGGGGGTCGGCGGTGGTGGCGACCGTACGTGGCCAGGGCCGCACCGCGCTGCACGACCTGCAGGGCACCGCCGGCGGTCGACTGGAGATCGAGCACGTCGACATCAACGAACCCGAACAGATCCGGACCCTGGGCGACCGGCTGGCCGCCCGGACATTCGATCTCCTGTTCGTCAACGCGGGGGTCACCAATGGTCCGCAGGAGACCACCGCGAACGTCACGAACGAGGAATTCGGCCGCCTGCTCATCACCAACGCCCTGAGCCCGATGCGGGTCGTCGAAACGCTCCGCGACCGTGTTGCCGCGAACGGCACGATCGCGATCATGTCCTCCGGCCAGGGCAGCATCGCCAACAACCAGAGCGGCGGTTTCGAGATCTATCGAGCCAGCAAATCCGCGCTCAACCAACTGATGCGCAGCTACGTCGCCCGCCACCACGACGACCGAACCCTGCTGCTGATGGCGCCCGGCTGGGTCAGGACCGAGCTGGGCGGACCGGGAGCCCGGCTGACCATCGGAGAGAGCATCCCCGGTCTGGTCACGACGGTCGATGCCCAGCGCGGGCGAACCGGGCTCCAGTTCCTCGACTACCTCGGCCGGACCGTCGCCTGGTGAATCCCTCAGGCGACCATTCCGTGTGGGTCGATGACGTACTTCTTCGCTGCGCCCTTGTCGAAATCGGCGTAGCCCTGCGGCGCCTCGTCGAGTGAGATCACGGTGGCGTTGACCGCCTTGGCGATCTGGACCCTGTCGTTCAGGATGGCCTTCATCAGCCCGAGGTTGTAGCGCATCACCGGGCACTGGCCGGTCGTGAACGAGAGGGACTTGGCCCAGCCCGTGCCGAGGCTCAACGACAGGGCACCGACCTTGGCGGCCTCGTCGATGCCGCCCGGATCACCGGTGACGTAGAGCCCCGGGATGCCGATGGCCCCGCCGGCAGCGGTAACATCCATCAGTGAGTTCAGCACGGTCGCCGGTGCTTCACGGCCGGCATCGCCGCCGTGACCGCGAGCCTCGAAGCCTACCGCGTCAACGGCCGCATCCACCTCCGGCACACCCAGAATCTGTTCGATCTGGTCCTGGGGCGCACCTTTGGACACGTCGACGGTCTCGCAACCGAAACTGCGGGCCTGGGCAAGGCGGTCCTGGTTGAGGTCCGCGACGATCACGACGGCGGCTCCCAGCAACTGCGCGCCGACGGCCGCGGCCAGGCCGACCGGGCCCGCGCCGGCGATGTAGACGGTGGAACCGGGCTTGACGCCGGCGGTCACTGCGCCGTGGAAGCCGGTCGGGAAGATGTCCGACAGCATCGTCAGGTCCAGGATCTTCGCCATCGCCTGGTCGCGGTCGGGGAAACGCAGCAGATTCCAGTCGGCGTACGGAACGGTCACGTACTCGGCCTGACCACCGACCCAGCCGCCCATGTCGACGTAGCCGTAGGCCGCGCCCGGGCGGGCCGGATTGACATTCAGACAGATGCCGGTCTTGCCCTCCTTGCAGTTGCGGCAGCGTCCGCAGGCGATGTTGAAGGGCACCGAGCACAGATCGCCCACCTTGATGAATTCGACATCGGACCCGGCCTCGACCACTTCGCCCAGGATCTCGTGTCCGAGCACCAGGTTCGCCGGCGCAGTGGTGCGCCCACGGACCATGTGCTGGTCGCTGCCGCAGATGTTGGTGGTGACGACCTTGAGAATGACACCGTGGTACAGTTTGCGCCCGACATTCGCCGGGTTGACGCCGGGCCCGTCCATCAGTTCGAGTTTTGGATAGTCGATCGACTGCACGGCGACCTTGCCTGCCTCGATGTACGCAACCGCTCTGTTGCCTGCCATTTCCTGACCTCCGGGGTATACCGCGATGGATGGGACGAACCGCAGTGAATTCCGAGCGGTTCACCATCAGGTTGTCCTGGTTCCGGGTCCACCAAACCCCTGTGAGCGATCAGATTGTCGAATACGGCCGTTCCGGTCCGACGGCGCGTTTCACGGAAGCTTCACGTCTGCGGTGGTCGCAGCTTCACCGCGGCTGCTGATCCTTGGAGGAGAGACATCAGCGGGGTGTCGAAATTCAGGGAGCTGAGAGTGATGAGAATCAATCGCAAGAGCGTGACCATCGGCCTGTTGGGGCTCGGGCTGATCGGGGCCGTCGCCGCCGGGGGGGTCGCGACCGCAGCAACCACCACTCCGGATCGAACGGCCACTGTGGCCGGCGGCTCCTGCTTCGGCGACGGACAGCTCGGCGATCAGGCCATGGGGGGCGGGATGACCGCTCCGTTCACCGCCGCGGCACAGTATCTGGGCTTGAGCCCGGCGGATCTGCAGACCCGGCTGCAGTCGGGGAGCTCGCTCGCGGCGGTCGCCGCGGCGCAGGGCAGGTCGGTCACCGGCCTGGAGAATGCGATGGTGGCGGCGGCGAAAGCCGAGTTGGACACCGACACCAGGCTGACCGCCCCGCAGAGAACGGCCCGGCTAGCGCTGATGAGGTCCGAGATCACGATCATGATCACCACCGCTCGTGTGGGCGACGACACCGGCGCGATGGGCGGCGGGATGGCCGGTGCCGGGATGGACAGCGCCCGGATGGGCGGGGGTGGCGACGGGACCGGAATGGGCGGCGGCATGGGAATGTAGGGACGGGTTCCATCGAGGGCTCTGGAAGGGTGACCGTGATGCCGAGGGTGCTCGTCGTCGATGACGAACCACAGATCCGGACCGTGTTGCGTGGGTACCTGGAGGCCGACGGCTACGAGGTGGCGGAGGTCGCTGACGGGGCGGCGGCCCTCGCCGCCCTCCGCGCCGACCCGGCCGACCTGGTCCTGCTGGATGTGATGATGCCGGGAATCGACGGCCTCGAAGTCCTGCGGCAGTTGCGCACCTTCAGCGACGCGTACGTCATCCTGGTGACCGCACGCGCCGAGGAGGTCGACAAGCTGATCGGGCTCGCGGTCGGCGCCGACGACTACATCACCAAACCGTTCAGCCCGCGCGAGGTGGCGGCGCGGGTGCGGGCGGTCCTGCGGCGGGATCGGGCCGTGCGCGCCGGTGATGACGCCCCCCTGGTTTTCGAGGGGTTGAGCATCGACCGCCTCGGACGGGAGATCGGGGTGAATGGATCGACGGTGATGCTCTCGAGCCTGGAGTTCGATCTGCTCGCCGCCCTGGCCGCCGCGCCGGGGCGGGTGTTCTCCCGGGTGCAGCTCCTCGAGCAGGTCTGGGGCTACGAGTTCTACGGCGACGAGCGGGTGGTCGATGTCCATGTCCGCAGCCTGCGAGCCCGTCTGGGGGACGACGCCGCCGATCCTCACCTGATCGCCACCGTGCGCGGTGTCGGCTACAAGTTCATCGGCCGGCCCGCATGAAGTGGCCGTTGTCGGTGCGGTTGTTCCTCTCGTACGCCGGTGTGGTCGTGGTCGGCGCAGGGGTTGCCTATCTGACGATCCGGCTGCTCGCTCCGCACCTGTTCGATCAGCAGCTCTCGATGATGAACGGCGTGGGTGTGGGGGGGATGTCGATGGTCGGCGCCACCACGGGCGGCGTGCACTCGGCCTTCGATGCGGCGCTGACCACCGCGCTACTGGTGGGGACGTCGGCCAGCATCCTGGTGGCCGGTCTGGTCGCCGCGATGGTCACCCGCCGACTGCTCCACCCGCTCGATGCGGTGCGTGCGGCGACCCGAGGGATCGCGGAGGGTAGCTACGGCGTGCGGGTTCCGCTCCCTTCGGAGCCGGAACTGGCCGCGCTGGCCACGGACGTCAACACGCTGGCGATGGCTCTGGCCGACACCGAATCGCGCCGCGTGCGGCTGCTCGGTGAGGTCGCGCACGAGATGCGGACACCACTGACCGTCCTGGACGGCTACGTCGAGGGGTTGATCGACGGTGTGTTCCCCCCGGAGCCGGAGACGTTCGCCTCGCTCGGGGAGGAACTGCGACGGCTGCACCGCCTCGCCTCGGACCTCTCGAGCCTGTCCCGGGCCGAGGAGCAGCTGATGGATCTGCATCCGGTCGATGGCGACCTCGCGGACCTGACCCGCCGCACCGCCTTGCGACTGGCCCCGCAGTTCCAGGACATGGAGGTGAAGCTGGAGGTGAAGGCCGACGAACGAGTACCGGTCTGCGTCGATCCCGACCGCATCACCCAGATCCTGACCAATCTGCTCGGCAATGCGCTGCTGGCCACTCCGGCCGGTGGCACGGTCAGCATCTCGGCCGCCACGGTCGCCGGCTGCGGCCAGGTGCTGGTGACCGATACGGGTCTCGGCCTGGCGGAGGCCGATCTGGATCGAATCTTCGAACGGTTCTACCGTGTCCCGGGATCCTCCCGCCGGTCCGCCGGATCAGGAATCGGCCTCACCATCGCCCGCGCCATCGCCCGCCGGCACGCCGGTGACGTGACCGTAGCTTCGGCGGGACCGGGTCACGGGGCTACCTTCTCGCTGGTGTTGCCGTTGCGGCCGAACGACTTCCGCGACCGGCCGGCTCGGCCCTGACCGATACCGAGGAAGTCCGTCAGGTGTGGGTATCGACGAGGGTGGCGAAGACGATGATGTTGTCCAGGTAGTTGTGGTCCTGCGCGTCGAATGCTCCGCCGCAGGTGATCAGCCGCAGGGACGGGTAGCTGGTCGGGGTGTAGACCAGGCCGGTCGGGAAGGCGGTCTTGGGATATTCGGCGACCCGGTCGGTCCGGAACACCGCCTTGGATCCGTCGGCGCGGGTGACGACGATTTCGTCCCCGGGGCGCAGGTCCCCGAGGTGGTAGAACACGCCGGGTCCGTAGGCGGCGGAGTCGATGTGGCCCAGGACGACGGCCGAGCCGACGGCGCCGGGGGTTGCGGAGAATCTGTACCAGCCTGCCTGGGAGTTCGCGGCCAACGGCGGGACCTCGATGGTGCCGTCGGAATTCAAGCCAAGACGGGGCATGTCGGAGGAGACCCCGATCGCGGGCACGTCCAGGTGCACCGGATCGGAGGTGGCCATCACGGCGCTGCCGTCGCCGGGCGGCAGGGAGGTCCGGGCCGCCGGGGTGGTGGTCGCGGTGGACGTCGGCGCTGCCGGCGGGCGGGGCTTGGACGTCAGGGCACGTGTAGTTCGTCCGGTGGTGTGGGGAGTCCGGCGGCCGGTGGTGCCGACCGATCGGCTGCTCGTCGGGGTCGGAGTGTCAGTGGGGTCGGCGCCGGTGGTGCCCAGGACGCTCGTTGCGGTGTGGGTCGGCCCGATCGGTGCGGTGGCGGCCTGCGGGCTGGGTCGGTCCGGTTGGTGATGGACGGTCACGCCGATGACCAGACTGATTGTCGCCGCCGCCAGCGGCGCGACCGCCAGAGCTTCCCACCGGCGGAAGGTCCAGCCGGCGAGGGAAGTGGTGCGCCTCCGTGAGGACACGTCGATCATTCCTTCCTCGAGCGAACAACGGCATGGCCCCGGGTGGTGACGGCATCCTGGCCGTCATCACCCGGGGCCCCTCAGCCGGTGGGTCAGGCTGCGATCTTGCCGTTCCGGCGACGACGGACACCCGCGGTGCCGGCGGCACCGGCACCGAGCAGCAAGGCGATTCCGACGACGACCAGGGCCGGGTACTGCAGGCCGGCGGTGCTGCCACCGCCGGTTTGCGGCGGTCCGACCGGGATCGGGTTGAAGGCTGCGGTCGACTTGCCGGTACCCGGGACGCTCTGGAAGAACAGGTAGATGTTGGTCGGAACCTCCAGGACACCGTTCTTCGGGTCGGCCTCGAGCTTCTTGACCTCGGCGTAGCTCCTGGCCTGTTCGATCAGTGCGAACGACTGCGGATTGGTGACCCCGACGACGGTCACCGGCCACCACTCCGGTGCGTCACCGTTGCGGGTGGTGATGATGTGGTCGTGACCGGGCAGGGTGAAGTTCGCCAACGCCGCGGCGGAGACACCCAGCGTCGTCGCCAGCCGGGACAGATCCGCGGTCATCGGATGATCGATGCAGTTCAACCCGGTGGCGCACTGCAGGTCCGGGACGGCCTGCTTGAACAGCGGGGTCGGGATGTACAGCGGGTCGGTGTACTTGGTCGACGTGATGTCCGGTGGCACCTTCGCCGCGGCGGCACCGGCTTCACAGGCGTTGGCTCCGGCCTTCTGCACCGAGGAATCACAGAAGTACGGCGCCGAGTAGAGCAGGTTCACATCTGAACCCTGGGCCGTGTTGGCGTCGCCGAGCCAGGCACGGGTCTGACCGACAAAGCCGCAAGAGGCAGCCGCCGTGGTGCAGTCGTTCTTCAGGTTGTCGATGGCCGCACCATTGGTGGAAGCCGGTGGCACCGCCGTGGAGTTCGTGCCGGCCTCCGCGGTGGAGACGTGTCCAGGCAGGGTCTGGAACCACAGGAAGACGTTCGTCGGCACTTCCAGCACCGTCTTCGGACTGGCCTTCTCCGCTGCCTTCAGGGCTGCGTAGCTCTTCCCTGTGGTGATCGCGGTCCACGACGCCTGATCGGCGACACCGACCACGACGACCGGCCACCACTCGGGTGCGTCACCGTTCCGGGTCGCCACGATGTGATCGTGCCCGGGCAACATCGCGTTCTTCAAAGCGGACGCCGGTGCACCCAACACACTGGACAGGGCGGAGAGATCGACCGTGGCCGGGTGGTCGATGCACATCGGGCTGGCCTGGCACTGCACATAGCTGGGTGTCGGGTTCTTGAACAGGGCCACCGGGATGTACAGCGGATCGATCGCGCCGGCAGCGGTCCCCGGAGGCAACTGCTTGTAACTTGCGCCCGCCTCGCAACCGGTGGCCGCACCCGACTTCACAGTCTTGTCGCAGTAGAAGTCCTGGGTGTAGAGAAACTTCACGTCTTCTCCGTTGAACCACCCGTTGGTCGTCCCGACGTGATTACAGGACGCTGCGTTGTCCTCGCAGGCGTACTTCAGGGGATTGGCGGTGACACCCGTGTTCAACGGATCCGCAGCCGGACCGGCAGCCACCGCGATCGGTGAACTCAATATCAACATCGAACCCGCCAAGGCTGCGGCGGCAACGACCGCCAGCATTCTGCGGGGTGATCGGACACGGCCCATGCGGCTCTCCTCAGAGTCAGAACCAGAAGACAGGTCCGTCCTGCTCCTGGACACACGACACCACAAAAAACGGCTCTTGTGACGTTCTCGTGGGTGGTTTGACCCCTGGTTGTGGGCGACACACCGGGCTGCGTATAGGTTCTGGCTTATCTAGGGTCAGTCACTATCCAGGAGCACGGTGTGCGCGGTGTAACGATATGGCGAAAGCTGCTCGGTGTCGAGCAACTGCAGGTGTGCGATGTGGCGTGGGAGGAGGCCGACGACCGGCAGGTGCTGGTCGTTTCGGTGCGTCCGAGCAAGGGCGCCCGGAGTAGGTGCAGTCGATGCCGGCGTAGACGGCCGGGCTATGACCAGGGCGGCGGAACCCGGCGGTGGCGGTCGCTGGACTGGGGGTCGACGATGGTATTCCTGCAGGCTGCGGCTCCGCGGGTGAACTGCCGGACGCACGGGGTGGTCGTCGCGGCGGTGCCGTGGGCCCGACCCGGCGCGCGGGCAACCCGAGCGTTTGAAGACCAGTGCGCGTGGTTGGCGGCGCACACCGCTTCGTCGGTGGTGGCGCAGTTGATGCGGACGTCGTGGCGGCACGTGAGCGCAATCATCGAGCACGTCGTCGCCGACGGTTTGGCCGGCCGGGACGTGCTCGCGGGGCTGCAGCGGATCGGCATCGATGAAATCTCCCACCGCAAAGGCCAGCGGTATCTGACGTGCGTGGTCGATCAAGACTCCGGCAGGTTGGTGTGGGCCGCACCGGGCCGCAACAGCGACACCCTGGGTCGGTTCTTCGACGAGCTCGGCCCAGAACGGGCGGCGGCGTTGACGCACGTCTCGGCCGACGGGGCGCAGTGGATCCACGACACCGTGACGGCCCGCGCGCCGCAGGCGGTGCTGGGATTGGATCCGTTTCATATCGTGGGGTGGGCCACCCGGGAGTTGGACAAGGTCCGTCGTCAGACGTGGAACACGCTGCGGGGTAGGAGTAGCTCTGCGCAGGCGTCGTCGGTGAAGGGCAGCCGCTGGGCATTGCTGAAAAACCCGGCGGACCTGTCCCCGGAGCAACGCGGGTCCCTCGCTTCGATCGCCCAGACCAACCGGCATCTGTATCGGGCGTATCTGCTGAAGGAGCAACTGCGCGCGGTGTTCCAGGTCAAGGGCCAGGCCGGCCGTGAACTGCTGGCCGGCTGGATCGCCTGGGCCCGCCGCTCCCAACTGCCCGGGTTCATCGCCCTGGCCGCAACGTTGAAGCGGTTCCAGCAGCTGATTTGGAACACCCTGATCCACCACATGAGCAACGCCCAATCCGAGGCCACCAACACCCACCTACGGGCCTTGACCCGCAGGTCGTACGGCTTTCACAGCCCAGAAGCGTTGATAGCCATGGCAATGCTCACCCGCGGCGGGTTATGCCCGCCGCTTCCCGGACGCTAAACCACCCACGAAAACGTCAGGAGACCCCAAAAAACACCACTGTCCACCAAACAACGAATGCTGCCCGGGAACAGTGCAAACAATAGCAACCGAATACACGACCAGGTCGTCGGGGCCGGCGCGACACTCGCACTACTGGCTCGGGATTGGCAGGAGTCCATGCGTGTGCCGTTCATTCCGACCCGTATCACCCGAATGGACCAGGATCCGCATCGGAACAGCAAGGAGTCCTTGCCGACGCCGGCCGGGGCCGTAAGGCCTCGGAGCGGAACGCAGTGCCAGATCCCCTGCGGAAGAACCTGTTACCGCTGGGCTCCATTGGGCCCCGTGTGCGCCGATTCCATTCCACTCGTGACCACCATGGTTCGTCCAGGAGGAATGTCCCCTGTTTGAACCGTATATTACCCATGATGACAGATTGCAGGAGTGAGCTTCCGATATTCGATTTGAACCGAACTTTACGCCATTCGGATTTTTCGATCGAGCGGCCATCGACTCAGGTCGGTCGGCGCCGCTGCCACGAACCGTTCGTCCGTATTGCCCGATTTCGGAAGGATGCCTGGTTGGCCATCTGCTCGCACGCAAGTGGACCGCCGTCCAATCGGTGGCGCCTGCGCAGTTCTCCACCCGAGGAATGGCCTCCGCGCGACGGGGCGCGGCCCGAAAATTCGATTTCCGAGTAATTTCGCCGACCGGACTCTATTGACACGGCGGCAGGATCGGGGGAGGTTGTGCTAGCTCTCGGATGCTCCGAGGGGGGACGGCATTGTCGGGATCCACCGGCTGTTGCTGGACCGACGTTTCAGGTCCGCTACGGCAGGTCACCGGTCATCCAGGGTGGGTAATACCGAGGAAAGGCGATTCATCGTGCGTGCACGGTCTTTGACAGCTCTGGCGGCGGTGCTCCTCACGGGGTTCAGTCTGAACGTCGGTCCGGCGTACGCCGATCCGCCTCCGACGCCGGTCCACGTCTCGCCGAGTGCAAGCCTTCCGGGCGTGAACACCGCGGTGGCCGTCGCCGACCAGCCCGTCATCGTGATCATGAAGAACCAGCACCAGAACGTGCCGGCCACGGTGGCCGCGGCGGCCGGCCGGGCGCGGGTGCTCGCCGCCGAACAGAACCCGGTGATCACCGACCTGCAGCGCACGGGCGCCAAGCGCATCCACTCCTTCAAGTTGCTCAGCAGCGTCTCGGCGACGGTCTCGGTAGCCGAGAAGAACCGGCTCGCCGCCGATCCGGCGGTGGCGCAGGTCGTGCCGGACGTGAGCTTCGCGATCCGCAGACCCCTCACCCAGGCGGCCCCGACGAGCGTCACCACCTGCCGGCCGGGCCAGGACGGGGTCGAGCTCGACCCCGAGGCGCTCGGTGTCATCCATGCGGATTCGACCGACTCGACGATGCAGACCGCGCGCAGACTGGGCATCACCGGGAAGGGCGTCACCGTCGCCTATCTCGCCGAGGGCATCGATCCGAACAACCCCGACTTCCTTCGCGCCGATGGCTCCCACGTGTTCACCGACTACCAGGATTTCACGGGTGAAGGCGCCCCCACCACGTCCAGTGGCGGGGAAGCAATCCTGGACGCCAGTTCGATCGCCGCCCAGGGCAGGTCCATCTTCCAGATCGGCTCGTGCAAATTCCGCATCGCGGGTGCCGCTACCGGCGCGAGTCTGGTCGGGCTCAAGGTGTTCCCGAACGGCAGCCTGGCCGCAACCAGCTCCGAGTTGTTGCAGGCCATCGACTACGCGGTCACGGTGGATCACGTCGACGTGCTGAACCAGTCGTTCGGGTACAACCCGCTGCCGGACACCACGGTCGATCTCATCCGCCAGGCCGACGAAGCAGCCACGCAGGCCGGCACCACCGTGGTCGTCTCCACCGGAGATGCCGGACCCACCAACACCTTCGGGTCACCTTCGAGCGACCCGGCCGTCATCAGCGCCGCCGCGACGACCACCTTCCGGGTCTACGCACAGGCCGACATCGCCAACTTCCGCGAGATCGGCGCGACAGGGTTCGTCGACAACAACATCAGCGCGCTCAGCTCCGGAGGTTTCAGCGCCGGCCTCAAGAGCCCTGACCTGGCCGCCCCGGGCGATCTGAATCTGACGCTGGACAATCCCGGTCCCGGAAGGTACGGCGTGGGCATCAGCGGTGGCACCAGTGAAGCCGCGCCCCTGATCTCGGCCACCGCGGCGCTGGTGATCCAGGCGTACCGCACGACCCACGGCGGGCAGAGCCCGGCACCGGCCCTGGTCAAGCAGCTGATCACGTCCACGACCGACGACCTCGGCCACCCCGGCAACCAGCAGGGCACCGGGCTGCTCGACAGCTACCAGGCCGTGAAAGCCGCCTTGTCGGTGAAGACCCCGGCCGGGGCTCCGACGGCCCAGGGAGGCACCTTGCTGACCAGCACCGACCAGCTCACGGCCACCGCCGCGCCCGGCAGTGTGCAGCGGTTCCCGTTGACGGTGACCAACAACGGGGCCCGGACCCAGACCGTCCAGTTGCACGGCCGGGTGCTCGGAGCCGACCGTACCGTCGCCGACCGGACGGTGATCCTGGGTGCCACCACCGGTACCCACTTCAACGGCCTCGACGTGCAGACGGTCAAGTTCACCGTGCCTGTGGGCCAGTCGAGGCTGAAGGTCCAGATCGCGGCACCGTCGAACGACTTCTTGGACCTGACCCTGATCGACCCGTTGGGTCAGCTCGAGGCGTACAGCCTGCCGCAGGGTGTCGGCAACCACGGCGCGGTCGAGGTGAGGTATCCCGGCTTCGGCACCTGGACCGCCGTCATCAACGATGCGCCACCCGCGCAGGGCGGATACGCAGGGCCGGTGCAACTGCACGCTGAGGTGGCGACCTACCAGCCGTTCGGCGCGATACAACCGAGCACCGTCACGCTGGCTCCGGGAGCATCGCAGCGTGTCACCGTGGCCGTGTCGACACCGAAGAGTCCCGGTGATCTGAGTGCCGCTCTCGAACTGGACGCCCCCTTCGGCGCACGGACCTCGATCCCGATCAACCTGCGCAGCCTCGTGCCCTTGGGCGCCCACCGCACCGGGCAGTTCTCCACTGCGGTGACCGGCGGGAACGGCCGCGGCGGCTCGCCGGGGGTCACCGAGTTCTACCAGTTCGACGTGCCTGCCGGACAGAAGGCGCTGGACGTCCAGACCACGGAATCCGCGCGAGCCGTGAACAATTACGACCTCTACCTGGTGGACCCGAGCGGCGAGACCGTGGGCCACGCCGCCAACCAGTTGGTCGTCGGCAAATCGGGCTCCACCCCGGTCACGGTGACTGAAAGGGGCGCGCGCACCCATGTGCTAGATCCGCCCTCCGGTCGGTGGCTCCTGGTGGCCGCATTCCCCAACCCCGTGACCGGAACTGCGCTGTCCACCACGTTCGAAGGGGCCATCCGGCTGGCACCGATCACGCCCGGAGTCTCTGGTCTGCCGAACGCCCCGTCCGCCCACCTGGCCGCCGGCCGGCCGCACGTGGCCAAGGTCACCATTCGCAACGACGGGACCGCTCCGGAGACCTACTTCGTCGATGCACGGCTACCGCGGAGCACCACGATCACGTTGCCGCCGTACAAGAACGCAACGAACCTGGCCCTCCCGCTGACCACGGCGGTCCCGACACCGCAGTGGATCGTGCCGACGCAGACCACCTTGCTGACCGCCCAGGCCCAGGCCACCGCACCGGTCACCTTCGACTGGGCGCCGTACACCGGTTACCTCGGGGGCGACCTGAACGGGGACCCCGATCTCGGTGCCACCACCACCGGGAACACCGCTTCGGGCAGCTGGAGCGGCGCTCCCGTCACCTCGGGCGACTGGATGATCGATCCGGCCCTGATCGGGCCGTTCGGCACCACACCCACGGCCGGGGCCACCGCCAATCTCGCACTGGCCGCCACCACCAAGGCCTTCGACACCGCGACCACGTCCACCACGGGTGACTTCTGGGCGAGCGGGGCCGGCGTGTCCGTCGGGTTCACTCCGGTCATCGTCCAACCGGGCCGGAGCACCACGATCTACGTCACGATCACGCCGTCCGGCAGGGCCGGGTCCGTCGTCAAGGGCACCCTCTACCTCGACGACCTGTCGTCGCTGAGCCCGTTCGGCGAGCCGGTGCCGGCCGGTGACGAACTGGCTGCGATTCCCTACAGCTACACCATCGGTTAGTCGAGGTCGGTTCGTCGTGGACGTGCCAGAGCCGGTGGACGGGCTCGTTCGATCTACCGCGCGCCGTCCACCGGAGATCCAACCGGAGGGAGCCGGCGGGGATGGCCCCGCACCGGGGGTAGCCGGGTGAGCGGATTCTGGATGGCAGCCTCTTTGACGGTGGCCTAGCCGGCTTCTCGGGCCCTTTCCAATTCGGCCCCAGCGCGACGGGTTGACATGGGTGAGCCCTGGTGCGCCACCGCCCGGTGATGGCGCGGTCCTGAAGGCGTGCAGCCGGGCGTGGACGATGTCTTGTCCGCTGATGTGCTCGACGACCGAATCCTCACGGTTGATCATTGGTCACGGAGAGGAGTTGGTCCCGGCAGTCCGGTGACTTCCGACTCTGGGTCGCAACTACATCGTGAGCGATGCTAGTGGCATGAACCTGGATGGGGTACGGGGTGTTCGCGTCGAGCGCTACGCCAACGGCCAACTCTTCTTCGTGATGTCGGGGCACGGATAACGCCACTGCCGCCCTCCGCCCGCACCGCATTGATGCGTCAATTCGGGCGGAATGGCCGGCGGGACGCTCTTGATTGCGGTCACCCACACCTACTCGGAATCATTCCGGGATTGGAAGATTACCTTGAAGAAATTCGCGTCGACCAAGAAGCGCCTGGCTGTCATCGTGGTGGCCGCCGTGCTGATGCTCGGCGGCGGGATCGCCTATGCCTACTGGTCCAGCACCGGCACCGGAACCGGTTCGGCCACCACCGGTACGAGTGTCGTCTTCACGATCACCAGCACGGCACCCACCGGCGGTCTGCTGACTCCGGGGGGGCCCACGGACTCCGTCACCTTCACAGTGATCAACACCGGCACCGGCACCCAGAATCTCTCGCTGATCAAGGTCTCGGTGGCGGCCAGTGGCGGCGCTCCGTGGACCAGCGTTGCGGGTTGCTCGGCGTCCGACTACACCGTCGGCACGCCGGCTATCACCTACGGTCAGATCGCCCCGGCCGGGACTCTGACCGGAACCGTCAGCATCCAGATGCTCAACCTCGCATCGAACCAGGATGCCTGTAAGTCTGCGACCGTTCCGTTGTATTTCGTGGCCTCCTGAACCATCATCACTGCAGAGCTTTTCCAGGTAGGAGGACCACGCGGGGCGCCAGGCGAAATGACACAAGCTGCGGCGCCTGGATATTCGGTAGCACCGGAAGGGGTCGGTCGTGCACACCCGTTCTGGCTCACCTGATCGGCAATACCTCCGGCGTGGCCCGGTGGAGGGAGTGTGCGCTACAGGCCTGCGCCTGCTGGTCCTGCTGACCGCCGTGCTCGGGGTTCTGCTGATCGCTGCATCTCCGGCGGGTGCATTCTGGAAGGCCACCGGACGGGGCACCGGTTCGGCCCTCACCGGGACTCTCAAACCACCGACCAACGTCAGAGCAACATCGAATTTCCCGTTTCTGCCCCCCAGCAACAACGTCAATTGGACTGCGTCTGCCGGCCCGCTGGTCCCCACCGGTTACTACGTGGTGCGGGTGGCCAATGGTACGAAGGCTGCTGCGTGCGGAACGAGCCCGACCAATACGACACCCGGCACTTCCTGTGTCGACCTGGTCACCTTCGGGTCCTTGACCTACACCGTGACGGCGGTCTATCGATCGTGGACGGCAATCAGCGTGATGTCGCCAGGCGCAGTCGGCGGGGCCGCAGCGGCGACGGCGACGGCAAGGGCCCTGGCGCCGCACACCGCTGTGCCCCCCTCTTCGGTCGCCTCTGGTGACGTCACCGCCACTACCAACAAGCCCGCGTCCCCCTCGGTCTCGACCCCGACCACCCCGTCGACATCCCGTGCCGATGCCCCGATGACGCCCGCGTCGACCAGCAGCAAGCCGGCGGCATCGACCAGCAGCAACGCACCGGCGACGACGGGCCTCGGCTCCGGGCCTACCACCGGAACGACTGCGACCGCATCTGATTCGGTGACGCCATGATCTGCGTGCCGCTGCCGAACACCGGGCAGCCGGTGGCCTGGATGCTCTTGGTGGGCCTGCTTCTCGTGGGAACCGGAGCGTTGCTGGTGCTGTTGGCGCACCGCCACCGGCACCGACTTTCCTGGGCTGCCGTGGTGGTACTGCTGATGGTCGGGACCATGCTGACCGGAGCCGGGGGTCACTCACCGGCGCAGGGCGAGGCAATACCCTGCCCGCCAGCACCAGCAGAGCCTGGATCACCGTCGTCCGGGCATCATGACGTGTGGATCGTGCAGACCTCGGTCATGAGCGGAATGGTCCCGGGCCAGGCACCGGTCGCGATCATCGGCGTCATCACCAACAATGCTTCCGACAGCACGTACGTCGAAGCAGTAACGGTCAGCATCGCTGGAGTCGGCCGGGTTTCGGGCGGAGTGCAGGGCCCGTGCGATCTGAGCGACTACGTCCTGGTCGCACCGAGGATGCCGCTCGGATTGATGCTCCACCCGGGTGCCAGGGCGGTATTCAGCGGCGCGTCGATCGGTTTCAAGAACAAATCCATCAACCAGGACGCCTGCAAGAGTGCCGTCGTGAACTTGAGATATATCAGCTCCTGATCACGAAAGTGGGGCCACCGAATGGTGCCTGGTTCTCCAACGATCATCCTGGTTCGGCGCAATGAGGAGTACTCAAACGAGTGATTTGGAAGTCGTCACCCAGCGTCACTGATGAAACGCCGGTCACAGCCAACAAGGCCCCTTGGAATCGTCGCGCAGTTGGCGGGCGCGCTACAAATTCCTGACAGCTCTACGACGCCTCGTTGTGATCGTCGTCAGCGCAAGGACTCGGCATGGGGCGGGAAAGGACTTTCGTCCATATTCAGGGTTGTCGTCAGGTCGCTACCTTAGGGCATAAGGCTTTCGAAGTGAGCCCCACAGCCCATCGTCAGAGGGGAGACCTGCCGTGGAATCGATCCCTGCCGTCGCACCCTGCGAGGACCCGGAGGACATCGCCCAGGGTTCGCCACGAGGTCGGAATGCCCCGTCAGGTTCCGGGGGTGTCGGCCTCCCGCGTGCTGGTAGCTGCGTTGCCATGGCCGGGTCCGTCCGGGCCCCTCGCCAACGAAAGGCACGGTCCGGTGCGGCGTGCCGGCCGCGAGCAGGTTCGCCGCCGATCACCGGGGGACCGCCTGCTGAGGGAGGACAGGGAACTGGCACCGCGGGCACGACGGCTGCTCTTCGTGATCCGGTGGGAGATTTACTGGTGGCGGTGGCCAGGGGCGACGAGCCGGCGTTCGCCGAGCTCTACCGGATGCAGCTGGGCGTCGTCACGGCGAGCGCAATGAGTCTGCTGCGCGACTTCCACCAGGCCGAGGAGGTGGCTCAGGAGGTGATGTTGCAGATCTGGCGGCTGGCGGCCCGATTCGATCCGACCCGGGGATTGGGTCACACGTGGATCTGGCAGCTGACCCGCGGCAAAGCAATCGATCGGGTTCGCCACGCCCAGTCCGTCCGCCGTCGCGACCAGCACTACGCTGCACGCTCTCGTGAGCAGAATTTCGACGTCGTGGTCGAAACCGCACTGCTGCGCGAGGATGTCGGCGAACTCAACGACACGCTGCTGAAGTTGACCACCTTGCAACGTGAGGTCCTCGTGCTCAGATTCTTCACCGAGCTGTCGTATACCCAGATCGCCGTCGAGCTGGACATTCCGCTGGGCACGGTGAAAACCCGGATCAGGGACGGACTCATCGTGATGCGCCGGATGCTGACCCACCGGCTCGCGGAGACCAACGCCGCATGATCGACAGACCGCTTGCCGCGCTCGTCAGCTCTGCGCTGCCCATCGTTGATCCGCGAGAACCGAGATGAGCGCTGCGGCGGTGGCCGACGTCGGCACGAAGACCGCCATCCACACCGAGATGCTCTGCAAATCCTACGGTTCCCGACCTGCTCTGGTCGACGTCGACCTGACGGTGCGCACCGGTGAGATCTACGGGTTCCTCGGACCGAACGGAGCTGGCAAGACCACCGTGATCCGGGTGCTGCTGGACCTGTTGAGACCGACCTCCGGGACGGTGGAGGTTTTGGGCGGCGATCCGCGCCGATCCGGAACCGCGGTGCGCCGTCGTCTGGGCTACCTACCCGGGGAGTTCGTGATCTACGGGTCGCAGAGCGTCGGCGAGGCGTTGGCCGGGTTGGCCCGGTTGCGCGGCGGCGTCCCGCATCGGCGGATCGTCGAGCTGGCCGAGGGCATGGAGCTGGACCTGCACCGAAGGGTGGGCGAACTGTCCAAGGGCAACCGACAGAAGGTGGGGCTGGTGCAGGCCTTCATGCACGATCCGGAACTATTGATCCTGGACGAACCCACCGACGGACTGGATCCGCTGCTGCGGCAACGGTTCATCGAGATGGTCCAGCAGGTGCGAGCCGACGGCCGCACGGTGTTCCTGTCGTCGCACATCCTGTCCGAGGTGCAGGCCACCGCGGATCGGATCGGCATGATCCGCGGCGGATCAATCGTGGCCGTCGACACGGTCCGGGCGTTGCGGAACCGCGCTGTCCGCCGGGTCGAAATGCAATTCCACGACACGGTGACCGCGGCAGAATTCTGTGGACTCCCGTTCCTGGAAGATGTTGTCGTCACCGCTGAATCCGACCTGTTCGTCCTCCGGTGCCACCTCACCGGCAGTGCCGACCTGACTGGGTAGCTGCTTGAGTCAAGTAGTATTTGGCCTTGTCAGAGCCAGTGTGTGCCTACCCGGTCGGTGGTGTCGATTACCCCCGGACCTTTCAGGAGTTGCTGGAGTGGTTCCCGGATGACTCGTCGTGTCTGGCGTATCTGGAGCGTCTGCGGTGGCCCCAGGGGTTTGTGTGTCCGGTGTGCGGGGCGCCCGGCGGTTGGCGTACGGCGAAGGCGAAATGGATGTGCACCAGGTGTGGCCGGCAGACGTCGGTGACCGCCGGCACGATCTTCCACCGGCTCCGGACGCCGCTGTCGACGTGGTTCGCGGCGATCTGGTTCATCACCTCGCAGAAGAACGGGATGTCCGCGCAAGGTCTGCAGCGGGTGCTGGGTTTCGGATCCTACGAAACAGCGTGGGCGTGGCTGCAGAAGCTACGCCGGGCGATGGTCCGCCCCGAGCGGGAGTTGCTCTCCGGTGTGGTGGAGTTAGATGAAGTGTTCATCGGCAACGAGTCTCGCGGCCGCGCAGGCGGCGTGAAGGACCACACCGCGGCGATGATCGCAGTGGAATCGATCCCCGGCCGCAAGCTGGGCAGGGTCCGCATCGAGCTGGCCGAGACAGCCCGATCGGTCAGCATGCTCGGCTTCGCCGACCGCGTCATCGCCAAAGGATCAACGGTCAGAACCGATGACGCCAACTACCTGAAGAAGCTGACCGCGGCCGGCTACGAGCACGTCGCGTTCGTCGGGACCGACAGCGCCGAGCCCGCCCACATCAACCTCCCCGGCGTCCACATGGTCGCCTCGCTGCTCAAACGCTGGCTGACCGGCACCCTGCATTACGCGGTCTCCCAGGAGCACCTGGCCTACTACCTGGACGAATACACATTCCGGTTCAACCGACGCACCTCGAAGAGTCGCGGGCTTTTGTTCTACCGACTGTTGCAGCAGGCCGTGAACACAGACCCACACCCGCTCGCTGAACTGCGCAATCCTGTTGCAGCAGTGGACGTCCCGTTCTGAACTTTACTCAAGCAGCTACCCAGTCCGACCTGCTGGTCAAGACGGCTGCACGGCACCGGCTCGGGTCGCTCCGGGTGGAGGAACCGGATCTGGAAGAAGTGTTCATGACCCTGTATCAGGCAGACCACGATTCCTCGAGGCCTGGGAATGCCGGGCCGTGAGGTGGGAGCCGTCGCCCGCCTGTCGCTGCGGCAGTGCCGGCGCGGGATCATCAGCTGGATCGTGGGTCTCGTTGCGCTGACAATCCTCTACAGCATCAGCTACCGAAGCGTCGCCGGGGTCAAGGCGGCTGCCGTCAACGACTATCCGGCCTCGCTCAAACAGGCGCTGAACCTGCAGGACCTGACGTCACCGGCTGGCTACCTCGGATCCACTGCCTTCGGTATCCCGCTCCTGCTGCTGACCACCATCTTTGTCATCGGCTTCGCCACCACAGCCATCGCGGGAGAGGAGGAAAGCGGCGCACTGGACCTGATGTTGGCCTACCCGGTCGGCCGCAGCAGCGTGGTACTCGCTCGAATGGCGGTCATGATGGGCGCGCTGACGACGATGGGGATCGTGCTCGATGTGGTGCTGTTCCTCCTGCGTGGACCGACCGGCCTGGACGTCGGCAGCGTCGAACTGGTTGCCACCACGGTGACGTGGCTGTTCATGGGTTGCTGTCTTGGCAGCATCGGCCTGTTCCTCAGCGCTGTTCTGGGACGCCGTTCGCTGACCCTGGGAGTCAGTGCCGCGGGCGCACTGTTCGCCTACCTGGCCGGTAGTTTTCTGCCGCTGGTCGACGGGCTTCGGTGGATCCGACTCCTGTCCCCGTACTACTGGTTCGACGAGGGCAACCCGTTGAGCAACGGGCTGCAGCCGGGGAACTGCGCACTGCTGCTGGCCGGGACGGTTGTCTTCTCGTTCCTCGCGGCCGCGGCGCTGAACCGACGGGACATCCGTGTGTAGGAAATGCACCCGAACGAAGCCTGTGAATGACTGGGCAGCAGAGTTTTCGGGGGGTTGATATAGCTATGTCCGGTGATGACGACGCGATAGGGCAGCTGGGGTCGGATGTGATCGACGAGCAAGCTGATGTTCGGCCAGATCCGGAGTAGCGTCGGCTTGGAACGGATGAATAGCTGACTCTGGGTCAGGACTCTCACGGGGACAGGCGTCGGCGTCAGGAAGGTGCTCGCCGCCCAGGGGCAGCCGGAAATCTCCAAGGACCCGGCGAGTTGGACGACCGGTCAGGGAGGAGGAACCTGCCGTGGACGTTTCCACGCGGATTGCCGTGCTGGCTTCCGCTGGCAACCATCCGGACCTGCCCGGACCGGAACTGCTGCCCACGCGATTGATGAGAGCGTGCGCCCAGGTGCTGCCGGTCACCGCGGCCGGGATCAGCTACTTCAGTGGGTTCCACCACCGCGTTCCGCTCGGTGCCAGTGATGCCCAGGCGGTTCTGGCGGAACGGCTGCAATTCACCGTGGGTGAGGGTCCCTGTCTGGCTGCCCACTTCCAGGACCGCGCGGTGCTGGCCACGGCCGACGTCATGGCCCAGCGGTGGCCCGCGTTTCACGCTGAACTGGTGATGAAGACTGCGGATCGAGCCATCTTGTCGCTACCGATCGACAACGAGGACTTCGGCGGCAATGCAGCGGTGGACCTCTACTTTGCCGAACCGCAGCCCGCAATCACCGGCGGGGTGCTGCAGGACATCCAAGCCGCCACCGACGTGGTCGGGTCTCTGCTGGCCGCGCACTCCGGTCTCGTCGACGGCCCCTCCGAGCAACCGGTCTGGTTGGATACCGTCGCGGCGCAGGCCCGGTCCCAGGTGTGGATTGCGATGGGTCTGATCAACATCGCGCTCCGCCTCGGCCCGGTCGACTCGCTGGCCGTCTTGCGCAGCTACGCCTACAGCCACGACGCCACGGTCGACGAAATCGCCGGCATCATCGCCGGTGGTGAGCTGGGCGCCGAAGTGTTGGCGGACTGAAAGCAGCCGTGTAGGCGCCGATAAGCCGTCGCGGCGAAGTTCAGATCGGTTTCCGTTCCACTCGTAGTTCGGCGAGGACCGTCGACAGGTGGGGCCAGGACCCGGCAAATCCGTGGTGCAGCGGCAGGGCGGCGACGTCGTCGATCGGAACCCAACGCATCTCTTCGGATTCATGATTGTTGCGTAGCTGGACATCTCGCACGAGTTCCGCGATGACGGTGGTGTAGCTCCAACCTCCGTGATCGTCGACGAACATCTCGAGCGGTTCGACCGCGGACGCCGGGAGATCGATCTCTTCCCAGGACTCGCGCAGTGCGGCCCGGGTGGGGGATTCGTCGGACGACCGGGCCCCGCCCGGGATGCTCCAGGTGCCACCGTGGTGGACCCGGGCGGCTCTCAGCTGTAGCAGGACTTCCCGGCCCCGGACGGTCAGGAGTCCGGCAGCACCGAACAGCCCCCAGTGACGATGCCCCAGCCCGCAGTACGTCCATCCATCGCCGTCGCTCACCATGACGACTATAGCTCCGACCGGGGCCAGGTACCCTCGGGGGGTACGGTATTATGGCATTCATGAACGAACGGAGGCCGGCGGTGCACGGATACAGCAGCCACAAGGACGACTACGTCAAGCGGCTCTCGCGGGTGGAGGGCCAGATTCGCGGTTTGTCCCGGATGGTCGAGCAGGACCAGTACTGCATCGACATCCTGACGCAGGTCTCCGCTGCGACGAAGGCCCTGCAGTCGGTGGCCATCAAGTTGCTGGAGGAGCACATGGCGCATTGCGTGGCCGAGGCCGTCGCCGAAGGTGGCGACACGGCGACCGCCAAGGTCAAGGAGGCCTCCGATGCCATTGCCCGCCTCATTCGATCCTGAGAAATTCCCTTCTGCACCAGGAGCCATGAAGATGACCCAGATCACCAGCGTTCCCGTCCTCGAGAGCTTTACCACCACCTTCGAGGTCGTGGGCATGACGTGCAGCCACTGCGTCGGTTCGGTGACCGGCGAGCTCACCGACACCGTGCTCGGCGTCAGGAACGTCCAGATCGACCTGGCCTCCGGCGAGGTCATCGTGGTCAGCGCGGTGCCGATCACCGAATCGGCGGCGACCGCGGCCGTCGAGGAAGCCGGCTACCGGCTCACCCCCGGTTCGTGGCGTTGACCGGACGGCTCGTGCCGGCCCGGTCGGACCTGACGATCGGGGGATGACCTGCGCCTCCTGCGCGGCTCGGGTCGAGAAGAAGGTGAACACGCCCGGGCATCGGCGCCGGCAGTGACATCGCCATCGAGGCAGCTGATCTCACCCTGGTCCGCGGCGACCTCCGGGTAGCCGGAGATGCGATCGGGCTGACGCGGCGGACCCTGGCCGTCATCAGGGGCAACCTCTTCTGGGCCTTCGCCTACGACGTCGCCGCCATTCCGCTGGCGGCGGCCGGGCCGCTCACCCGATGATCGCCGGCGCGGCCATGCCGTTCAGTTCCGTGCTCGTCGTCACCAACAGCCTGCGTCTGCGAGGTTTTTTCCATCGCTAGATGATGTGACGTCCCCGCCGGGTCGAACAGGTCAGGCCAGCGAGAGGAACATCTTCTCCATCGCCGCGGTATCCAGCGTTTCGTGCCCGCCGGAGTCCAGCAGGCACTGCTTGAGTCCGGCGGCGATGACGGCAAAGCCGGCACGGTCGATCGCCTTGCCGACGGCCGCGAGCTGGGTGACGACATCCTGGCAGTCGCGGCCCTCCTCGATCATCTTGAGCACGCCGCCCAGTTGCCCCTGCGCGCGACGCAGGCGGTTGAGGACGGCGGTCATCTTCTCCGGTGCCAGTTCGACCATCATCTGTCTCCTCGTCGTGGAAGTGCTGACCTCGGTACAGCCCGGACCGCCAGGCAGCGGTCAGCCGGTCGCCGCGACCGGCGCGGGATCGAGGGAATCCAGGGCCGCACGCAGCCGGGCCCCCGCATCCGACGCCACCTCGGCCAGGTCATCGTTCCCGGTCACCCCGACCATCATCTGCGGGTCCATCGCCTCGACCGCAGTGCTGCCATCACCCAGCGCACGGACGACGACGTTGCACGGCAGGAGGAGCCCGATGGACGGCTCGGCCTGCAGGGCCGCGTAGGCCAGCGGCGGTCGGCAGGCACCGAGGATGGTCTGCGCGGGGATGTCCACGCCCAACTTGGCCTTGAGGGTCTGTTGGAGGTCGATTTCGGTCAGCACTCCGAAGCCCACCTCGGCCAGGGCGCTCCGTACCTGTTCCAGGACGGTGGCGAACGGTCTGGGGACCGTGGTGGTGAGGGCGTAGGACATGTTCGCTCCTGGGGGTCGATGACGGTTTCGGACCGGGATCGATGTTCGGACGCATCAGATCCCGGCGCTGCCCACCCCATCGGACCGGGTCGGCATCTGGTGGTCATGATACCCCCCGGGGTATATTGCGCTCGATGGGGATGACGCGATCGAAGGGCGGATCAAGATGTGCAGAGCGGTGAAGTGTCGACAGTGCGGAAAGATGACGTGGGCCGGTTGCGGACAGCACGTGGAGTCGGTGATGCGCGGCGTTCCCCGCGCCGACCGCTGTCCGGGGCACGATCAGCAGGCAGCGAGATCCACCACCGGATTGCTGGCCAGGATCTTCGGCCGCTGATCGCTGCGGATCCGCTGTGTCCCGTCGACGTCCGGCCCGTTGGAGCCGACATCGAACGGGACCGCCCCCGGATGGGATGGTGGTCGGCCCCGTTCGACGGAACATCATGTGCAGCACTACATCCCGGCGAGCAGAGCCTTCATCTGGGAGATCTGCGCGGTCTGGCTGGTGGTGATGGATTTCGCCAACGCCAGCGCCTCGGGACTACTGCCCTGGGCTGCCTCGGTCTGTGCCATGGTCAAGGCGCCCTGGTGGTGCACGATCATCATCTGCAGAAACAGTTTGTCGAACGAGGCGCCGGAAGCTGCGGTGAGTTCACCCATCTGCGCATCGGTCATCATGCCCGGCATCGCGGCCGGGGCGCCGGAGGCGGCCGTGCCCATGCCGCCTATGGCCCCATCTGATGCGGTGGTCTTCTGGGGCATGCCGTTCATGTCGGTCGACGGGGCCCATGCGGCAAGCCACCCTGCCATCTGCTTGATCTCGGGCGCCTGGGCCGCTTTGATTTGGGCGGCCAACGTCTTCACCTGCGCGGTGGAGGCGCGGGTCGGAGCCAGATCGGCCATCGCGATGGCGCCCTGGTGGTGCACCGTCATCTGCTCTGCGAAGGTGATGTCGGCCTGGTTGTGCGGACCGGCCGGTGCCGCCGGCATCGGCATCCCCGCACCCGAACTCATCACGCCGGTGGCGGAGACCGACGATGTCGCCGACGGCGTGACGGGCCCGCTGGACGTGGACGAGCCGGCGGCGGTGGTGGTGGTGCCGCACGCGGCCAGACCTGCCAGTGCCAGAGCCGCCGCGGTCGTGAACAGGGTGGTACGAATCGTGCTTGTGGTCATGGGGAAACTCTCTGTGGGAGAACGGGTGGGGGGAAGAGGACGGCAGGCGGTCACCGGCCGGGTGGCCGGGTGCCGCTGCTCTCCTATAGCCGCAGGACGCACAGTGAGAATCGTGGTGGTGCATCGCCCGGCGGTCCGCGCCACCAGGTCGTCGTGCCGATGTGGGAACCGCTCCCGGCGGCGGAGCTTCCGGCGAAACGACCGGTGGCCAACAGCGCCAACAGCACCGTGGCCGCCGCGGTGATCAGGAACAGGATGCAGCAAGACATGTCCGACATGCCATTCCCGGCAGATCCCGCCGCCGCGATCATGGTGCTGACCGGGGAGCGGTCTGCGACGGTGACGGTCGGCTCCGGGTGGGTGGACATGTTCGCTTTCGTGGAAACGGACATGTTCATGGACATGTTCGTTGACACGGACATGTTCGCGGACATGGCCGGCATCGCGATCATGGTCGGGCCTGCCGGCCCCATCACCATCGGTGCGGAGCCGCCCCCGTCGTGACCGCCCAGTACGTGCATGGCCAGGATCCCGGCGATCACCAGGCCGGACATCACCCAGTGCAGCGCCGACCACCCGAAGGGTCGGGGCATCGTCTGGTCCACGGTGCCAGTGTGCCGGGCGGGAGCCGGAGGGGCCAGCGATCGAAGCCGGTCTGCGGTGTGAGTCATCAGACAACATCCGTACGGTCGTACGGACTTGCGGGTACAGGCTGCGCGGAGTAGACCGGAGACGGATCGGGCACTGGCCCGCGCCGGCGGCGAGAGGTTTGATCGTGGGATTCTTCGGCGGTATCTGGCACGGCCTGGACGAGGCGTTCTTCATGTTCTGGGAGACGCTGTGGGCGCTCGTGCTGGGTTTTGCGTTGTCGGGTGCGGTGCAGGCGTTCGTCTCCCGCGGCGAGATGCGTCGAGCCTTGGGCGATCACCGTCCGGCGACGTTGGTGAAGTCCTCGTTCTTCGGGGTGATCAGCTCGTCATGTTCCTACGCCGCATCGGCTCTGGCCAAGAGCCTGTTCTCCCGCGGTGCGGATTTCACCGCCTCCATCGTCTTCATGATCGCCTCGACGAACCTCGTGGTCGAGTTGGGCATCGTGCTGTGGCTACTGATCGGCTGGCAGTTCGCACTGGCCGAATTCGTCGGGGGAGCCATCATGATCGCCCTGCTCGGATTCGTGCTCCCTCGCGTCATCCCGGAGAGTTGGATCGCGCCGGCCCGGGCACGGCTCAACGCCGAGTCCGGCGCTGTGGCGAGCGGCGCTGTCGTGGATGGCGTTGCGGTGAATTCTGCGGTGAATGCGGTGGCGGCGGACGGTGCGAACCCGCATGCCGAACACGGGCACCATGGTGGCGGCGGCCACGACCACACCGACGACGGGAGTGGACCGGCCGAATCGCTCCCACTGCGGCAAAGGATGCGCAGCCGCAAGGGCTGGGGCGATGCGGCGGGGTACACCATCAGCGATCTGACGATGATCCGCAAGGAACTGGTGATCGGGTTCGTCGTCGCCGGGTTCCTCGCGGCCCTGGTGCCCAACTGGTTCTGGCAGTCCCTGTTCCTGACCGGTCACGGATTTCTCTCCAGCCTGGAGAACGTCATCCTGGGGCCGTTTCTGGCGATCATCAGCTTCGTGTGCTCCGTCGGCAACGTCCCGCTGGCTGCCGCGTTGTGGCAGGGCGGGATCAGCTTCGGCGGCGTCGTGGCGTTCGTCTTCGCCGACCTGATCACCCTGCCGCTACTGGTCATCTACCGGAAGTATTTCGGCACGGCGATCACCCTGCGCCTATTGGCCACCTTCTGGGCCACGATGAGCCTGGCCGGCCTGGCCGTCGAATACCTGTTCCTGGCGCTGTCCATCCCGGACCCACCCCGCCCCACCATGATCGTGCCGACCAGGTTCAGCTGGGACTACACGAGCATTCTGAACATCATCGCCGTCATCGGCTTCGGCGCGCTGTACTGGATGTACCGGAATCGAGATACTTCCGGCCCGCAGCGGTACGCGAAGGACCCGGTCTGCGGGATGCAGGTGGAAATCGAGCACGCCCCCGCGAGTAGACGACACGACGGGCACACGGTCTACTTCTGCTCCGATCACTGCGCCCACCGCTTCGATGACGAACCGGCAAGATTCCTCGAAACCTTTTCCAGCACAACTGATTCCGAGTCGTCGTCGACGGCCGGCGTGGACGGGGCGGCGGCGGGGGAAGCAGGCGCTGGATCCGGTGTGCGGCATGACGGTCGACCCGGCGACCGCCGAACGCCGGGCCATCCGGGACGGTCGGAGCTACTGGTTCTGTTCTGCGGGCTGCCGGCAGAAATTCCTGAGCGATCCCGCCGACGATTCCCCTCTTCATGTGGTGCCCGGGAACGGGGATCACGCCCAGGAAGAGCACCATGAGCATCACTGATCACGAGCACCCCATCGACCCGCTGCGGGTGGCCCACGCCAAGTCCCGGCTTCCGTCCGCCGATGACGCCGCGCGCCTCACCGGGTTGCTGTCGATGATGGCCGATCCGGTCAGACTGCGACTCATCTACGCGTTGGACGTCGCCGAGGAGCTATGTGTGGGCGACCTCGCCCTGGCGCTGGAAGTGAGTGAGGACTCCGTGTCCTACGCACTGCGGTTGCTGCGGTCTGCCGGCCTGGTCACCACCCGCAAGCAGGGCCGCGTCGTCTACAACCGATTGGCCGACAACTTCCCGGAACCGTTGCGCGACACCTGCTTGCGTCGGCTGGTCGCGATGACCCGTACCGGCGACTGAAGCCCGCCGTCGACCACTGCGGTGAAGACGAAAAGCGCGGCCCGGTCTTCCATGTCGTTGCCATCGCGGACGGTCTGGCTCACATCTCGGGGATTTCGCCCGACTGATTTCGCCCATCCGATCGCTCGCGTCCGGCCTCGGCCTAGCCTGACGACCATGAAGGTGGAACTGCTGGTGGTGGTGGACTGTCCGAACGAGGCGCCCGCGACGGCGTTGCTCCGGCGCGCACTCGATGAGTTGGACCTCGGGCGGGTGGAGATCTCCACCCAGGTGATCACCGACCCGGCCGAGGCTGCTCGGATCAATTTCCTCGGCTCGCCCAGTTTCTTCGTGAACGGCCTGGATCTGTTCGGCGATCCTGGGCGCCTGCCGGGTATCAGTTGCCGGGTCTATCCGACATCATTTGGTGCGGCCGGTCTTCCGAGCCTCGCCGATCTGAAGAGCGCACTGCAGTAGACCGGGTCGTTGGTGCTACTACCCCGACGTCTGTTCGCAAGAGCGTGCTGTGCCGGCTCAGCCCGTCTTCGCGAAGGTGGAGACCAACGCCTTGTCGAAGGCATCGAGATCGTCGGGCTTCCGGCTGGTGACCAGGTCGAATCCCTCTGCGGGACAGACGAACACCTCGCTGTCGAGCCACTGGCCACCGGCATTGCGGATGTCGGTCTGCAGGCTCGGCCAACTGGTCAGGGTCTTGCCGCGGACCAGTCCCGTCTCCACCAGGGACCACGGTCCGTGGCAGATAGCTGCAATGGGCTTACCCGCGGCGGCAAAGGCTTTCACGAATTCCATGGCCTCGGTGACGAGGCGGAGCTTGTCAGGACTCGCCACGCCGCCCGGGAGGACCAGGGCGGCGAAGTCGGCGGCGGACGCATCGGCCACCGCGAGATCTGGCTCGAAGGTATCGCCGATCTCGATGTCATCGTTGAGCGCCTGCACCGTGTCCTTCTCCGGTGCGATCAGGACTGGTTCTCCACCCGCGTCCTTGACGGCCTGCCAAGGGCCGGTCAGCTCGACCTGCTCCACTCCGGAGTTGGCGACCAGGAAGGCAATCCGCTTGCCCGAAAGTTCCTTGCTCATTGCGCGCTCATTTCTCTGCTGGGTCTTCATTCGAATGTTGCTGGTGGAGCGGGCGACAGTGGTCGTCACCAGGCCGCCGACCAGATGTGGACGGCGCGGTCAATCGATGACACCGTCGTGAACAGCGCGTCTGCCGGGCCCGATGTCGGCAACCGCAACAACGATTTGCCCAGCGGGGGCCAGCGGTAAACCCTGGTGCGGACCCTGGCCGGTCCCTCGCGGAGGTTCGCCGGCGACTGGTCCGCAGCGAACAGGGGCTTCCTGCAACAGGCTCTCTTCGAGCAGGGGTCACATCGAGCCGGGTTCGCATCGAGCAGGGGTCATATCGAAAAGGGGTCATATCGAACAGGGGTCGCATCGAACAGGGTTCTCATCGAACAGAGTCTCGGGGGCGCGGTGGCCCTGGGAGGTATGGGTAGCGCTGATCTGTCCTGATCGCCCATCCGAGTATCAGCCGGATCGTTCAGAAGGGAGGATCCTCTGGCATCGGTTCACTGGGCGCCGCCCGGTCGGGCGCCGGCCGGTCAGGCAGCGTTTCACCGGGTGGGCGTGGGTCGAATGGTCGTTTCTTTGCCCTGGCCGGTCGTCGGGATCGTTCGAGTAGGGCGGCGATCTGGAAGGTTTCGGTGAGGTCGGCTTTTTCGCGGGTGGCGGCGTCGAAGTCGGCCGGGTCGAATTGGTGGCCGTCGGTGTCGAACTGTTTGCCGGCGATGAAGTCCCGTTTGCGTTGCTCGACGGGGTCCAGCGCGGTGCGCAGGGTGGCCAGCCTGCGCAGGGAATGTTCCCGGGACTGTCGGCGCAGGATCCGGTAGGTGGTGATTTCGACGCTGCCGGGGTGCGGGATGGTGGCGGGGTCCTCCAGTTCGGTGTTCGGCTCGATCCAGTCGGCGCCGGCCGGGACCACCGGGATCGTCGGGCCGAAGACGGTCGGGCCGATGATCACCCTCGTCTCGTCCGGTTCGGTGTCCGCCGGGCCTGCTACCCGGTCCGGGGCAGTCTTCTCTCCTGAAGACTGGACACCCGGCTCAGCCAACGCCGATGGTGGTGGTCGGAGCCACTCGCCGGGCAGGGTGAACTCCCGCGGATGGGAGATGGCGTGGTGGCCGGTGTTGGTGGTCCACCGGATCGACAGGTCCGGTTGCAGCTGCGGCGTCCAATCCGTGTGGTGCTTCAACAGATGATGCCACGTGCACAACGAAATACTGTTGCACAACAACGTCTTCCCACCTCGGGTGGGATCCTGGTGGTCGAACGGGTCCAGGTGGTCGATGTCGCACTTCCACGCCGGCATCGCACACCCGGCCATCCGGCACGTCCCGGACAACACCACCACCTGATCGCACAGTTGCTGCCCGGGCCGATAGGTCAACGCCCCGACCGCAGTGGCCGTCCCGGTCACCGGATCCACCCCGACGGCGGTCAACGTCCCCCACGACACGGCGATCTGGCGCAGCAGCTGCGCGGTGATCACCCCATGCCCATCCAGCTGCCCGGGCAGATCATCCCACCCGATCACCGTGGACCACGCCCCCGTCACATTCAGGTGCGGCCGGCGGCCGTGCCGTGACAACGCCCGCGCCCACCGCCCCGCCCGATCAGCGAGATCCACCCCGCCGGAGACAGACCCGACCGGGCGACCCGCGGGAGCTGCGTCGTGGGGAGCAGCGTCGTGGGGAGCAGCGTCGTCCGGGTCGGTCCGTTCACCCATGTCGGGCTCAGCCGTGCCAGCCGGAGCAGCAGGCCCGGCAGGCCCGGCAGGCCCGGTGTGCGCAGTGTCGGTGGCGGTGGCGTGTTCGGCGCGGGCGATCAGGCCGTGCAGATCCACGAACCCGAACGTCAACAACTCCTGGGCGATGTCGGCGACCGCATCAGCGCGACGCTGATCCACGCTCCGGGCATCAAGTCCCTTGTTCGCATCGGCGATCAGATCGATCAACGTGAACACCATCACCGCCGCCTCCGCCGGCACCAGGGCGTTGATGATCCCCATCCCGTCCCGGTCCGGCCGGTGCGTCACACCCCGGTCGGCCACCGCTTTGACCCGCCGGTGCTCCGCCGCCGCCGGGTCGGCCAGGATCACCTCCCGGTCCACGATCGTCTCCAACCGCGCCTTGGACCGGCCCTTCACACACCGCAAAATCCGCCGCTCCACCTGGCGGCACACCTGCGGCGACAGCACCGCGGTCCGGTCCACGATCATCCGGACCCGCCCCACATCCACCCGCCCCGCCCACAACGCATCCAACGTCCGGGGCAGCGCCGTTTCCAGCCGCATCGACTGCCCGATCCGGATCTTCGCCGTCACCGGCGACCAGTCCAACACCGCCGCCACCTCCGTGGCGGCCACCCCGATGCTGCGGTCGCAGGTCAACTCCGCCACCACTACCGGATCCACCAGCCCGTCCGGTCCGCGGCCCTGCCCGGCCTTGTCCACCAGAGCGGCCACCAACGCGGTGACATCCCCGCAGCGGTGCGGGCGCCCCAACTCCGCCAACAACCGGGCCTGCAACGCATTCACATACGCCAACAACCGTTCAGCGGTGATCACCGCATCGACCAGATCAGAAGGGGACAACGCAGCCGGATCAACAGCAGCCAACACCGCCAACGACCCGACCCCGGGCAGACCCGCTGCAGCGACCGCCACCGCAGAACCACCGCCCGCAGCCCCCAGACTGGATCGAACCTATGTACTGGGTAGCTGCTTGAGTCAAGTTGTATTTGGCCATGTCAGAGCCAGTGTGTGCCTACCCGGTCGGTGGTGTCGATTACCCCCGGACCTTTCAGGAGTTGCTGGAGTGGTTCCCGGATGACTCGTCGTGTCTGGCGTATCTGGAGCGTCTGCGGTGGCCCCAGGGGTTTGTGTGTCCGGTGTGCGGGGCGCCCGGCGGTTGGCGTACGGCGAAGGCGAAATGGATGTGCACCAGGTGTGGCCGGCAGACGTCGGTGACCGCCGGCACGATCTTCCACCGGCTCCGGACGCCGCTGTCGACGTGGTTCGCGGCGATCTGGTTCATCACCTCGCAGAAGAACGGGATGTCCGCGCAAGGTCTGCAGCGGGTGCTGGGTTTCGGATCCTACGAAACAGCGTGGGCGTGGCTGCAGAAGCTACGCCGGGCGATGGTCCGCCCCGAGCGGGAGTTGCTCTCCGGTGTGGTGGAGTTAGATGAAGTGTTCATCGGCAACGAGCCTCGCGGCCGCGCAGGCGGCGTGAAGGACCACACCGCGGCGATGATCGCAGTGGAATCGATCCCCGGCCGCAAGCTGGGCAGGGTCCGCATCGAGCTGGCCGAGACAGCCCGATCGGTCAGCATGCTCGGCTTCGCCGACCGCGTCATCGCCAAAGGATCAACGGTCAGAACCGATGGCGCCAACTACCTGAAGAAGCTGACCGCGGCCGGCTACGAGCACGTCGCGTTCGTCGGGACCGACAGCGCCGAGCCCGCCCACATCAACCTCCCCGGCGTCCACATGGTCGCCTCGCTGCTCAAACGCTGGCTGACCGGCACCCTGCATTACGCGGTCTCCCAGGAGCACCTGGCCTACTACCTGGACGAATACACATTCCGGTTCAACCGACGCACCTCGAAGAGTCGCGGGCTTTTGTTCTACCGACTGTTGCAGCAGGCCGTGAACACAGACCCACACCCGCTCGCTGAACTGCGCAATCCTGTTGCAGCAGTGGACGTCCCGTTCTGAACTTTACTCAAGCAGCTACCCGGTACCTATATTCGTAGTCTAACACTGAACTGCACAGATGCATCTCCAAATCGGAAAACTACATCGTAGGCAATGAGAGCGATGCGAAGGGCCAGGAGTTCGACCCGGATCACCGACACCGTGGTCCCGACATCGTCGTCCCGTCCCACCGAATCCCAGCTTGCAGATCCTGACCCCCGTTCCGGGGTGCGGGCGACTGCGGAACGGAAGTGGGAAGAGCTAGGGTGGATCAGAGCCTCAGCAACTCGACTCGTGAAGTCCGTTCAGACGATCGGAGGCCGGTCGCGCCAATCATGCTCGAGAACGGAGAGCAGGACCTGATCGTGGAACGCTCCGTCATGGAAGACGACCTCTCGGCGGCGGCCCTCGTCGACGAAACCCGCTCCGCCGTAGCCGGCAATTGCCCGGTCGTTGAATGCCCATGAGGTGATCTCAAGGCGACTTACCGTCGCCCGGCAAATGCTCTGGCCTGTTGGGTGCGTCGAACTCCGGGGGACAACGGTGGCGGGGTATGCGCCCGACCCGGTCCAGGACCGGTTGCGGACCCGCCGGTCGGTGGTGGGAAGCACCGGTGAAAGCAGGCTCTGCTGCTAAAGACGCCCGGTGGACATTCGGCGTCAGCCGGAACGGCCGGGCAACCTGATGTCGTACTCGGCGATCTTGCGATAGACGGTGGCCCGGCCCATTCCGAGCTTCGCGGCCGCCTGGGCCACCGTGGTACCGGGCTCCGTCAGGCAACGGATGATCTCGTCCCGCTTCATGTTGTCCAGACGGTTCAACGGACGGGCCCTACCGCTGAAGACCTCGGGCGGTAGGTGTTGTGAGTCGACCATGTCGGTGCGGGCGGCCGCCTGTCGTGCCACCCGCTTGAGCTGCTTCACGTTCTCCGGCCAGTCGAAGGCCATCAGTGCCCGGGCCGCCATCGGGGTGAAGACGACGTCACGACGCCGCTCTTCCTGGGCGAAATAGCGCGCCAACGGGACGATGTCCTCGGTCCGCCTGCGCAATGGCGGAGCCTCGACCACGGTGTCCACCAACGTCTTCAGCGGATCCGGGATGTCGGCGAACCCTCGTGCGGTCAACACGAAATTCGCCGGCCCCGCGCCGCGCCGGACAGCCGATCCGAATGCCGTGGCCAGCTCGCCGGCGGCCCACGCCGGTAGCGATTCGACCTGTGAGACCAGGACGCAGGTGTCGGTGTGCCGTAGTTCAGGGGTCCAGAGGTCCAGCCAGCCCTCCAACTCCTCCGGAGCCGGTGGGCGGACGTTCAGCAGCCGTTCGCCGCGGGTGACCTGCCGCCGCGCCATCGAGACGAGTGCCGTCTTCCCGGCGCCGGGTTCACCGACGACGGCCACCACGTGGCCGGCCGACATCGACGCCTGCGCCTGGATGATGGCGTCTCTCCAGACGAGCGATCGGCAGGCGTCGGTGTCACCGGAGGCGATCCGGTCCGGGTACACGTGCGTGACCTCGCCGCGCGGCGCCGGGCGGTGCCGACGTCCGCTGGCGCGCAACAACATCAGCGCCGAAGTGTTGCTGGCCGCGGACTGGGCCAAAGCCAGCAGCAGGTCGGCGGACGTATCCGCCCAGGTGGTCAGGTTGACGCTGCCCGCAAGATCGCCCGTCAACGGATCCAGCACCGGCACCGCCGCGCAGGTGTAACCGCGCAGGTCGCTGCAGTAGTGCTCCTCGCCGCGGACCAGGGTCGGGACCCGATCGGCCAGCGCGAGGCCGAGACCATTGGTGCCGGCGTTGCGCTCGGCGTAGTAGAAACCCGGTGCCAGGTGCACCTTGTCGAGCGATCTGCCGATCGCCCGCTCACTGCACCACCTGGTGAGGACGAGTCCGTCGCTGTCCGCGATCATCAGGCTGACCGGCTCGTTGGCCAGGGTCGCGTAGAGCCCCTCGAGCACCTGTTGACCGCATTCGTAGAGAAGTGATCCGGTGTCGACCGCACCGGTGAAGACCGGCTCCACGTGTTCGAGCGAGACCCCGTAGGCCTGACTGCGTTGCCAGGACGCCCGGACACGTGCGGCCACGCCGGAGGCGGGCAGCCCGCCCTCTGCCACCCGGGCCAGCAGATCGTGCGAGGAGCGCGCATGCGGAGAGCCTGCGTACGAAGTGCGTGCCTGCGGCGAGCTACGGCGATCGTCCACTGCGGAGCCTCCCGGGTGCTGACGTTGCACCTTCCGGGTCACGCTACTCCGCCCGAGCAGGCGTGGAGTGGGCCGGAATGTCTCAGATCGGGACAGCCCTCCGGATCTCAATTTGAGACATCGAAAGGGTGTCGCGGGGCCAGGAACAGTCATAGCGTCCCCCTGGAGAGCGTGAGCCAGCTCACTGACCCCTGGAGGTTTTGATGTACAGCAAGGATGGACAGGACTACTTCATCGTCGACAGCCACATCGCGCTGTGGGACGCCCGAGAGGCGAATCAGCGCAACATCCACGGCAAGCAGTTCATCGACTGCTTCTACGACTACCACCGCAACCTCAGCCCGGAGTCGGAGGTCTGGTCGTACGACGAGTACCTCTACCAGGGTGGTCAGCGTCTGATGAAGGACCTGTTCACCGACGGTTACGTCGACCATGCGATCTTCCAGCCGGCGAACCTGGTCGAGTTCTACAACAATGGGTTCGGCCAGACGCAGGAAGCCTTCGAACTGTCCCAGGCCAACCCGACGAAACTGACGTACAACCACCACTTCGACCCGCGCAACGGCGAGCAGGGCCTGATCCAGCTGCGGGAGGACGCAGCACGGTTCAACCTCAAGGGCGTCAAGCTCTACACGGCGGAATGGCACGGTGAGTCCCGTGGCTGGAAGCTCGACGACCCCTGGGCCTACCGGTATTTCGAGGCCTGCCGCGAACTGGGCATCAAGAACATCCACGTCCACAAGGGACCCACCATCCGGCCGCTCGACCGAGATGCCTTCGACGTCGCCGACATCGACAAGGTGGCAACAGATTTCACCGATCTCAACTTCATCGTCGAGCACTGCGGCCTGCCGCGGCTGGAGGACTTCTGCTGGATCGCCACGCAGGAGCCGAACGTCTACGCCGGCCTGGCCGTGGCGATGCCGTTCATGCACACCCGCCCGCGGTACTTCGCGCAGATCATCGGCGAGCTCCTGTACTGGGTGGGCGAGGACAAGATCCTGTTCAGTTCGGACTACGCGATCTGGACCCCGAAGTGGCTTGTGGAGCAGTTCGTCGACTTCCAGATCCCGGCGGACATGACGGAGTACCCGGAACTGACCATCGACGCCAAGAAGAAGATCCTCGGGCTCAACGCGGCGCGTCTGTACGACCTCCCGGTGCCGGCCGGCCTCGAGGTGGCTGTTCCGGCGCAGCCGGAAGCAGAGGTCGCGGTCGGGGCCTCGGCATGACGGCTGTCCTGTCCTCGCGGGTACACGATCCCGAGGCTTTCGAGGTCCGGCGGCTCAGCGCGGTGACCACCGCGTTGGACACCGTCATCGACCCCGAGTTGGACGAGCCCATCACCGATCTCGGTTTCGTGCGTTCGGTGCAGGTGGACGGCGGCGAGGTCGTCGTCCACCTGCGGTTGCCGACGTCGTTCTGCTCGCCCAACTTCGCCTACCTGATGGCATCGGACGCCAAGGACGCCATCGGGCAGTTGGATTGGGTGTTGCGGACCGTCGTCCAGTTGGACGATCACCACGACTCCGACCTGATCAACCGGGGCCTGGCCGCCGACGCCGGCTACGTCGGCACCTTCGGCCACGAAGCCGAGAGCGATCTCGACGAACTACGGATGACGTTCCGGCGCAAGGCCCACACCGCTGCCATGGAAAGGTGTCTCACCGCGGTCATGCGCGCGGATGCGTCGATGACGGAAGAGGATCTCTGCTCGCTGACGCTGGCCGACCTGGCGCCGGGCAAATTCGTCACCGCCCTGCGGAGCCGACGGGCCGACATCGGCCTGCCGGACGATCCGCGTTCGCTGGTCTTCGTCGACGACCAGGGACACGGGTACCCCCGCCAGGACGCCGTCCTCCGACTGCGGCGGGCCCGCTCCACCCGCATCTCGGTCGACGGCAACGCCCACTTCTGCCGCGGGTTGCTGGTCACCCGCTATCCCGACTCCGGAACGGACCAGGCTCCGCGAGTCCACGGCGCCGCACCGGATGGTGCTGCGCCGGGTGTTCCTGCGTCTGATGATCCTGCCGGGCCGTCCCGTCCGCTCATTCCTCTGAAGGTGGTCTCGTCATGAAGGCAGTACAGGTGGTCGGGTATCACGAGAAGCTCGAGATGAAGGAGATCCCGGTCCCGCGGGTCAGCGGTCCGCACGACGTGATCGTCAAGATCGGCGGGGCCGGGGTCTGCCGCACCGACATCCACATCCTCGAGGGTCAGTGGGCCGAGAAGTCCGGTGTGGCACTGCCTTACACGATCGGACACGAGAACGCAGGCTGGGTGCACGCGGTCGGTAGCGCGGTGACCAACGTCGTCGAGGGCGACAAGGTGATCCTGCACCCGCTGGTCACCTGCGGCTTGTGCCGGGCCTGCCGGTTCGGCGACGACGTGCACTGCGAGCAGTCGCAGTTCCCCGGCATCGACACGGCCGGCGGATACGCCGAGTTCCTGAAGACCTCGGCGCGCAGCGTCGTCAAGATCGACGATTCGCTGGAGCCGGCGGACATCGCGGCGCTCGCCGATGCCGGTCTCACCGCTTACCACGCGGCGGCCAAGGCGGCCCGGAAGCTGCACCCCGGTGACCGTTGCCTCGTCATCGGCGCCGGTGGACTCGGGCACATCGGTATCCAGGTGCTCAAGGCGATCTCGGCCGCCGAGCTCATCGTGGTGGACCGCAATCCGGATGCGGTGAAACTCGCCGTGGCGATCGGTGCGGACCACGGAATCGTCGCCGACGGCACCCAGATCGAGCAGGTCCTGCAGCTGACCGGCGGCAAGGGCGCCGAGGCCGTCATCGACTTCGTCGGTGAGGGCGGCTCGACGAAGGAGGGGGTGCAGATGCTCCGGCGGGCCGGTGACTACCACGTCGTCGGCTACGGCGAGGATCTCGTCATCCCGACCATCGACATCATCTCGACGGAGATCAATTTCATCGGGAACCTCGTGGGCTCCTACAACGACCTGGTGGAGCTGATGGCGTTGGCGGCGCAGCAACGGGTCCAACTTCACACGGCCAAGTACTCCCTCGACGATTTCCAGTCCGCGCTGGACGACCTCGGAGCCGGTCAGATCCGGGGGCGTGCCATCCTGGTGCCCTGAGAACCCGATGACGCGAGTAGGGGCGGCCGGGTGCGGTCGCCGGTCGCCCCGGTGCGAAGGCAGAGGAGAGCGTGATGATCTTCATTACCGCGAAATTCCAGGTACGTCCCGAGGACGCCGACCGTTGGATGGACATCGCCGGCGAATTCACCGCTGCGACCCGTCTCGAACCAGGCTGTCTCTGGTTCGAGTGGTCGCGAAGCATCGAAGACAGCAACGAGTACGTATTGGTGGAAGCGTTCCGGGACGGAGAGGCCGGCGGGCAGCACGTGCAGTCCGCGCACTTCGAACAGGCCCAGCACACGCTGCCGCCGCATCTGGTGTCCACACCGAAGATCATCAGCACCGATGTCGACCAGGACGACTGGTCCGAACTCGGTGAGCTCGCGGTGACCTCGGACGTCTGAGTCCCGGCTGCACGAGCGGTCGGTGCGCGAGTCGTAGCTACCGGCGATCGGCCCGGTCCCGCAGTCCGCGGGACCGGGCCTTCGTCGTGCGGGTTTCGGGCTCCGTCGGTCTCGGCGACGGCGAATGTTCAGCTCGGCTTCATCTCCGGCGGCCATCGTGACCGGAGGTGGTGCTCCCCAACGTCGTGCGTCGCCGACCGACCCAGTCGGAGGACTTGAAGAACGAGGGCCGCATGAGGACGAAGCTGCACGCCAGGACCGTGGAACAGGAAATCTGCCGACTCGAGGCGGATCTGCAGGACGTCGGGTCGTCATCGGCGCCGGCGGACATGCGGCAGCGCTATCTCCTGCTGTTGCGCGCCGACGGTAGCCGACTGGCGCCTCGAACCCGTGCTGCCGTCGCTGGTGACCTGCGGCGGGTGAACGCCGGGTCCGGCCGGTGGTGCGGCTGGATGGCAGCCGCCCCCGCGTTGGCGGCCCCTCCGGCGCTGGCCTGGCTGGGGACCGACCCGGTCACGGTCTGGCTGGCGACGGGCATCGCACCGCTGTTGGCCTGGTCGCTGAGCCGACGGATCCTGCGCTGGTCGAGTTGGCGGCGGGACGCCGCCGCCTTCCGCCTCGACGCCCGGCTGCCTTTCCCGGTCTGAGGCTCCCCGTCCCCGCCCGGTGGCGGGGAGCCGCTGCCGGCTCGCGGCAGACCGGCGATACCCTCCTCCGGTGACGGACAGACGAATTGTGCAGCGCGGCCTGTACTTCGAGGAATTCGACCTGGACGCGTTGTACGTCCACAGCCCGGGGCGCACCGTCACCGAGACCGACAACGTCCTGTTCACGACGCTGACGATGAACACGCAGTCCCTGCACCTCGACGCCCAATGGGCCGAGTCCACCGAATTCGGCGAACGGTTGGTCAACAGCATGTTCACCCTTTCGACATTGGTCGGGACCTCGGTGTCGCAGTTGACCCAGGGGACCATCGTGGCGAACCTGGGGTTCCGGGAGGTTCGGTTCCCCTACCCGATGAGGCACGGCGACACCATGTCGTCCTCGACAAGGGTGCTGTCCAAGCGACTGTCGGCGAGCCGCCCCGGGCAGGGAATCGTCGAGTTCGAGCACACCGCCCGCAACCAGCACGACCAGGTGGTCGCCACCGCCGTGCGATCCACCCTGATGCTGTGTCGGCCCGACACCCTGCCGTCCCTCGGTGACCGAGGATGACGCAGCCGGTGAGATCGCCGATCGAGAAGGTGCCGGGGCCGGCCCTGCTGTTCTGTCCGGCCGACCGGCCCGACCGCTATCAGAAGGCCGCGGCCGCGGCCGATGCCGTCATCCTCGATCTGGAGGATGCGGTTGCCCTGCCCGCCAGGGACTTCGCCCGGGAATCGCTGATCGGATCCGATCTCGACCCGGCGACGACGATCGTGCGGCTGAACCCGGCCACGAGTAGCCAATTCACCCAGGACCTCGCTGCGCTGGCGCGGACCCCGTATCGGACGGTGATGCTGGCCAAGGCCGAGACGCCCGCCGATCTGGACGCGCTGACGAACCTGAGGGTGATCGCACTGTGCGAAAGTCCGCTGGGGGTGCGCAATGCCGCTCTGCTCGCTGATCATCCGAGTGTCATCGCCTTGATGTGGGGTGCGGAGGATCTTCTCGCCGGTCTCGGTGGGAGTTCCAGTCGCGGCGTGGACGGCCGCTACCGGGACATCGCCCGATACGCACGCTCCCAGGTGCTGATCGCCGCGGCCGCCGCCGGCAAGCAGGCCTACGACGCGGTACACCTGGACATCGCCGATCTCGACGGTCTACGCGAGGAGGCGCAGGATGCCGCGGCCTCGGGGTTCGCCGGCACCGTCTGCATCCATCCGAAACAGGTGTCCGTGGTGCGCGCAGCGTTCCGCCCGTCCGCCGAGTCACTCGCCTGGGCGCACCAGATCCTGGACGCCGCAACGATTTCGGCGAACGGTGTGTTCGTGCATCAGGGCCGCATGGTGGACGAACCCATTGTTCGTCAGGCCCGCCGGTTGGTGTCGATGGAATCGGCTCCGGAGATCCCGTAGTCGCGCCGCGCCTCCGAACTGCCGCTCGCGATCGTGTCCTGCCCCCACCTACGGGGGTTTGGCCCGCCGCGTCGACGGTGACTACCCAGATACCGAGCGAGTACCAGGTGAAGGGCTGCCCATGATCCAAGACGTCCTCGACGTACGGCTGCCAGTGAACGGGACCCGCACCGTGACCCCGATGGGCGCGCGAACGGCTCTGCTCGACCGCCGGATCGGCTGCGCAGGCGACGGAGGCGGCAGTCGATGAGCAGCATGACCCAGTGGGCCCGATGGGGCGCGGTGGTCGGGTCGGGCCTGGTCGCCGGGTACGCGGCGGTGACCGTCAAGGGCATCGGTGAGTCGGTGCTGCAGCCGTGGGCCGAGAAGATCTGGCCGCCGACCAAGGCGGAGAAGCTCCTGCCGGGCGCCGATCCCGCCGATCACCCGGAGAAGATGCCGCCGACGGTGATCGTCGATCGGGTCTTCGAGAAGTTGACCGGGGACCAGCCGCAGGACGAGGTCGGCGAACGCGCTGCAGCCGTGGTCCACTGGGGTCTGGGCCTCTCGTTCGCCCTGGGCTACGCCGTCGTCCGGTGGCGCGCACCCGGGGTCGGAACCGGCTGGGGGGCACCGGCAGGTCTGGCGTTGTACGCGGCGACCCATGGGTCCCTCGTCCCGGCCCTGCAGGTACAGCCCCCACCCTGGCGGATGCCCACCTCCGCCGTCGCCTGGGAGGCGGGCTCGCACGTGATGTACGTCATGACACTGGATCTGGCCCTGCGGGCCGTCGATGCGATGGCACTGCACCTGCCGATCCGTCGACGTTGAGACCGGTCGCCGGCCGCTGGTGAAACGCGCGGGTTGTCGTCCCCCGACTTCGACGACAACCCGCGCAGCCCCTGACCTGTCACCGCAGGATGGCCTCGATGTCCAGGGACGCGGTCGCCAGGCGGCTGCTGTCAGCGCGCCCGTGCCGTGGAGCGATGTCAACGACGGTGTTGAGACAGGTCCCCATCCGGCAGGTCCCGGGTGGCGGGCCGGGGCACTTCACGACCTACGCTCGTCAGATGAAGAAGAGCACCGAGGAGCAGGTGGGGTCGGCGTCCAGCGGGATGGGTCGGCGGCGCGCGGCGGCGAAGGACGACGGGACCGCGGCCTATGCCGAGCGGCGCGCGGAGATCAAGGCGGCGGCAGCGGATCTGTTCAAGAAGGAGGGTTTCCGGGGAACGAGCATCGGTCGTATCGCGCAGGCGTTGGGGATCGATCGGGCCACGCTCTACTACTACGTAGGGAGCAAGGAGGAGCTGTTCGACGACGTGGTGAGCGGCGCGGTGCGGGCGAACGTCCAGGTTGCGGAGGCGATCCTGAAGGGGGCGGCGCCGGCGCCGGAGAAGATCTTCACGTTGATCACGTCCTTGATGGACAGCTACGCCGAGCACTATCCATTCCTCTACGTCTTCATCCAGGAGAATCTGGGCCACGTGGGGGAGCGTCGCTCTGATTGGTCGCGGGAGATGCGGGCGTTGAACAAGCGCTACGAGGACATCGCAGTGCAGATGATCGAGGCGGGTGTCGCGGACGGCACGATCCGCGCGGTGGGTGAGCCGTGGGTGATGGCGTACGGGCTGATCGGAATGGTGGGGTGGACGAATCGGTGGTTCAACCCGGACCAGACGCCGACCGATGCGGCCGCAGTGGGGATGACGTTCGCGCGGATGTTGATTTCGGGGATCGCGGTGGCGCCCGATGCATTGGACGGGGTGGGCGCGGTGTCGTCCAACGATCGGCGGAACGACCTCAGGTGAGACGCTCTGCGACCAGGGTGCGGAGAGCGAACTTCTGCACCTTGCCCGTCGGCGTTCTAGGGAGTTCGTCGACGAACTCCAACCGCTCGGGATACTTCTGCCTCGCCACCTGCAGGGCGTCGAGATGTGCCGTCAGGTCGGACAATTCGAGGCTCGCCCCGGGCCGCAGCACGACCACCGCGCAGGCCCGTTCGGTCAGGCGCGGGTCGGGCATCGAGACAACCGCCACGTCGGCGATCGCCGGATGGGTGCCAAGTAGGTCCTCGACCTCCTTGGCGCTGATGTTCTCACCGCCGCGCAGGATGATGTCCTTGCTGCGGCCCGCCATCGTGACGTATCCGCCCTCGTCGAGTGATCCGAGGTCTCCGGTGTCGAACCAACCGTCCGGGTCGAACGGGTCGCGGTCCAGTCCGAGATAGCCCAGCATCGCCTCCGGACCACGGGCCCGCAGTCGACCGACGGTGCCGATCGGCACCGGACGGCCCTCGTCGTCGACCACCACGATGTCGGCGTCGGCGATCGCCCGTCCGTCGGTGCGGGCGCGCCGGTCGAGGGGAGCGCCGGCCGCACTGGAGGTGACGGTGGGGATCTCGGTGGATCCGTACAGGCGGACGGCCCGCACGCCCAGGCGCTCCCCGGCGTCGGCGATCAGAGTGGGCGGGACATCGGCGCCGCCGCACACGAACACCCGCAGGCAGCCGACGTCGAACCTGCTGAGCTCGGGGTGATAGGTCAGGCCGTGCAGGAACGGCGTCGCCGCCACCACGAACGTGCAGCGCTCTGCCTGGATCAGTTCCAGGGCCGTGGTCGGTTCCCAGATGTCCTGCAGCGCAACGGCGCAGTCGAGCATCGTCGGCAGGTGCAGCGCGAAGAGCACGCCGGTGATGTGTGCGATCGGCGACGGGGCCCAGACGACGTCATCGGCCGTGAGCTCGAAAAGTTCGATCATGGTGCGGTTCTCGTAGCCGAGGGTGTTGTGCGAGTGCACCGCGCCCTTCGGCGAGGACTCGGTGCCCGACGTGTAGAGCAGGACGACCGGGTCGTCGGCGCTCCGGCCCGCCTCCGGCGTTCCTCCTTCTGGTGCGCTCGCCAGGAGCTCGTCGAAGGCGAGAGCCCCTTCGCGGCGCCCGCGAACGGTCACCACGTGCTCCAGTCCCGGCAACTCACGGCCCAGACGCAGTGCCATCGCGCCGTGGTCGTGGTTGCGGTAGTCCGCAGCCACCACGAGTACCTTTGCGCGCGCAGAGCCGACCATGAACGCCAGGTCACGGTCACGCAGGATCGGCATCGTCGGATTGCTGACCGCGCCGATGCTGATCGCGGCGAAATGGACGACCATCGCCTCCCACCAATTCGGCAGCTGGATCGAGACGACGTCTCCCCGGCCCACCCCGAGGCCACGCAATCCGGCGGCCACCGCCGTGACCCGCCGCGCGAGTTGGCCGTAGCTGATCCGCGAATCGGCGTCGATCACCGCCGGCCGATCAGGCGTACGCGAGGCGCACCGGAACAGGTAGTCGTCCAGCAGTTCCCCGTCCCAGAGCCCGGTGTCGCTGTAGGCGCGGCGCGCGAAGGCCGAGACACCCGGGAACGTCAGGGTCCTCGGTCCCTGGCCGCCCACGTCAGCTGACCGGCCCGCCGGCGACGTACAACACCTGTCCCGATACGAACCCGGACCGCTCGTCGACGAAGAACGAGATGGCGTGGGCGATGTCGTCCGGCTGACCGGACCGGCCGACCGGGACCGCGCCGGCGCGTTCGGCCTGCATCTCGTCGAAATCCATTCCCACGCCGTCGGCGACATCCCGGGTCATGTCGGTGACGGTGAAGCCTGGGGCGACGCAGTTCAGGTCACCCCGAATCTGCCGAGTTCGATCGCGAGCGTCTTGGTCATGCCTTGCAGGCCGGCCTTCGCACTGGAGTAGTGCACCCGGCTCCGGTCACCGACGGCGGCGATGCTCGACAGGTTCACGATCCGTCCCCACCCTGCGGCCACCATGTGCTGCTGGGTCGCCCGGCTGAGCAAAAAGGCGCCGGTGAGGTGGACGTCGATCAGTCGCCGCCAGTCGGCGAGTTCCATCCGGTGCAGCGGGCTGCTGTGCAGCACCCCCGCGTTGTTGACCAGCACCGTCGGACCCCCGAGTTCGGCCGTGACCATCTCGATGGCCGCCGCCACCGACTGCTCGTCGGTGACGTCGGCGCCGACGGCCACGGCGCGCCGCCCGGCCGCCCGGACGGCGGCGGCGGTGTCCTGCCCCCGGTCCGCGTCCAGATCCAGGATCGCGACGTCGAGCCCGTCGTGGGCGAGGCGGACGGCGGTGGCCGCACCGATCCCGCGGGCCGCACCGGTGACCACCGCAACGCGGGTCGTCATGAAGTAACCTGCAACAGTTCTGCCGCACGCTCGGCCAGCAGGAACTTGCGGGGACGTCCGCTCGGCGTCGTCGGGACGTCGGCGAGCGAGATGGTCAGCACGTGCCGGGGCACCTTGAATCGCGCCAGCCGCTCGGAGCTGTAGGCGATCAGCTCGTCGGCCTCGACCGTGCGTCCGGGCCGCAGGACGATCCACGCGACACCGACCTCGCCCATCCGCGGGTCGGGCAGCGGGACGACGTGCGCCTGCTCGACGGCCGGGTGGGAGGTCAGTACGTCTTCGATCTCCTTCGGCATCACCTGCTCACCGCCGCAGCGGTAGCAGTCCTTGGCCCGGCCGACGAGCGTCAGGTAGTCATCGTCCAACCGTCCGAGATCACCGGTGTGCAGCCAACCTTCGGAGTCGATCACGGCTGCGGTCTCCTCCGGCTTGTTCCAGTAGCCCGACGTGACGCCGATGCCGCGGACGTGCAATTCGCCGACCTGACCGTCGGGCAGCGGTGCGCCGGTGACCTGATCGACGACGCGGTAGACCGCCAGCCGGCCCCCGAGGTCCGGGTCACCGGCCACGCCCACGTCCCGCAGGCGGCCGTTGGTCGAAAGGAGCCGCTCCCGGGGGTCGTCCGGTCGGGTCACCGTGGTGGACGCCGTGGTTTCGCTCATGCCGTAGCCGGTGGTGAGTTCGACCGGCCCGAACATCGCATCGATCCGGTCCCAGATCCCGGTGGGAGAAGCGCCGCCGGAGGAGATCAACGACGTCAGGGGGGCCAGCTCGTGTGGCTCGCGTTCCAGTTCGTCCAGGACCGCCAGGGTCATGGTGGGGATGAACAGGGCGTCGTCCGCCCTGTGGGTGGTGATCGCGTCAAGGATCGCCCGGGCGTTGAAGCTCAGCTGCGGGATGATCGCGCCCCCGACGAACAGCACGGCCAGCATGCCCTCGACGTAGCCGTAGACGTGATACATCGGCAGCGAGAGGGTGATTCGCCGCCCGTTCTGGAACGCCCTTCCGAACGCGCTGCCATAGGCGGTGCGCAGCAACATGTCGTGGGTCAGGAGCACGCCCTTCGGCTCGCCGGTGGTGCCGGAGGTGTAGAGGATGTCGGCGGTGCGTCCTTATCGTGACGGGTGTGAGCACAACATCTGAGGTCGACGTCGTTGTCATCGGAGCGGGCTTCGCCGGCCTGCGGTCGCTGCACACCCTGCGCGAGATGGGTTTGTCGGTCGCCGTCCTCGAGGCCGGCGATGGCATCGGTGGTGTCTGGTTCTGGAATCGGTACCCCGGTGCCCGGTGCGACGTCGAGAGCTACGACTACTCCTACGGCTTCTCCGAAGAACTGCAGCAGGAGTGGCGTTGGAGCGAGCGCTACGCGACCCAGCCGGAGATCCTGCGGTACGTCGAGCACGTGGCCGACAAATTCGACCTGCGCCGGGACGTGCACCTGAACCAGCGGATGACCCAGGCGCGGTTCGACGAGGAGGACAGTCGTTGGGACGTGACGACGGAAGACGGTATACGTTGTCGTGCAACCTATCTCGTGATGGCCGTTGGTAACCTGTCGACGACCAAGGCCCCGGAGTTGCCCGGCCTGTCCGACTTCACCGGACGTATCCTGCACACGGCGACCTGGCCGCGGGAGGGTGTCGAGCTGAACGGTCAGCGCATGGGCATCGTCGGCACCGGGTCGTCCGGGATGCAGTTGGTCCCGATCGCCGCACAGCGGGCCGAACACCTGACGGTCTTCCAGCGCACCCCGAACTTCAGCGTGCCGGCCGCGAACGCCCTGTTGTCCGACGAGCGGGACGCCGAAGTCAAGGCGCACTACGTCGAGCGTCGGGAAGCGGCCAGGTGGTCGCCGAGCGGTCTGGGGTTCAAGCCCAACAAGCAGTCGGCCAAAGAGGTCTCGGCCCAGGAGCGTCAGGAGACCTACGAGCGGGCCTGGAACGGAATGGGCTTCGGCTTCGTCCTGGCGTTCTACGACCTGTTGCTCGACCAGGAGTCGAATGACACCGCGGCCGATTTCATCCGCGCGAAGATCGCCGAGGTCGTCCACGATCCGCAGACCCGCGACAAGCTGATGCCGGTCGGCTTCCCCTTCGGAGCCAAGCGCCCGTCGGTGGACAGCGGTTACTTCACCGCATTCAACCGCCCCAACGTCGCTCTGGTGGACGTGCGCAGTGATCCGATCGAGAAGGTCACCGCGACCGGTATCCGGACCGCGAGCGGGGACCACCCGCTGGACATCCTGGTCTTCGCCACCGGTTTCGACGCGATGACCGGATCGTTGCTGCGGCCGCAGATCATCGGCCGGGGGGGACGCACCCTGCGGGAGCACTGGTCGGCGGGGCCGCGCACCTTCCTGGGGCCGTTCATCGCCGGGTTCCCCAATCTGTTCGTGATCGCCGGCCCCGGCAGCCCGTCGCTGCTGAGCAACGTCCTGCTGTCCATCGAGCAGCATGTCGATTGGCTCGCCGCCCTGCTGCTGCGCATGCGGGAGAACGCCACCGAAGTTTTCGAGGCCACCCGCGAGGCGGAGGAGGGCTGGGTCGCACACGTCAACGAACGGGCCGACGCGACGCTCTACCCCAAGGCGCAGTCGTACTACATGGGCGATGAGATGCCCGGCAAACCGCGGGTGTTCATGCCCTACGTGGGGGGCGTGCGCGCCTACCGACGCATCCTGGAAAAGGTCCTCGCCGACGGGTACGACGGTCTGGCCCTGACGGCCGGCAGCGGAATGGTCCGTACGGGGTCGTAGAACTGCGCACCCACGCTGTCCGGGGCCGGCATTCGTGCTGCGACATGTATGACGCGAGACGATCGGGTAGCACGATTGACGGTGCTACTGCCTGGCCCCGGGTACTACCAGCGTCGCCGGTCAGTTGACCTGTATGACGCGAGGTGGCCTGGTAGCACCATTGACGGTGCTACCGCCTGTCCCCGGGTGCTACCAGCGCCGCCAGGTGCTACCAGTGGTGCCGGCCAGTTGACCTGTATGACGCGAGGTGGCCTGGTAGCACCATTGACGGTGCTACCGCCTGGCCCCGGGTACTACCAGCGCCGTCGGGTGCTACCGGTAGCGGGTTGCCGAGGGGCGGCAGGGGCGAGGGGCCGGAGGCGCGCTGGGCGTCGGCTGAAGGGTTGCCTCGGTCCCAGACCTCATATTTCGCAAAGCTTCTGACCTTTGGTCGGGACTGCGGGTGGGCTCTCTACCGCCCGTCAACACCACTGTGGAATCTTGTCAACGAAAGTGTTGACGCGGCGGTGTTCCAGGTGCTTGGATTCACACCGTCGGCGTAGGCAAAGAAGCCAGACGCCCCCAGCACGAGGAGAGCGCGCGATGCCTGTTGGCACCCATCTGAAGCACCGAAGGATTCTGACCGGCGTTGCCGGAGTCGCGGCCCTGGCTCTGCTGGTCAGCGGGTGCAGCAGTGCGAGCTCGGCGGCCTCGGGCAGTTCGGCGGCGGCCACCAGTTCGGCCGGCGCCACCAGCTCCGCGGCCGGCAGCATGTCGGCGGCGGGCGGCTCGTCCTCCGGTGTGACGTCCTCCGGTGCAGCGGCCTCCGGTGCAGCGGCCCAGGCCGCCGCGGCGAAAGCGGCCGTTGCGCCGTTCCTGGTCGCACCGACGAAGATCAACCAGAGCGTTCCGCTCACCGCCAAGATCCCGACGGACAAACCGTGGGTGCTGATCACCTGTGAACTGCCGCAGTGCAAGACGATCAGCGACGGGGCCGAGGCTGCGGCCAAGGCGGCCGGCATCCCGACGAAGTTGCTCTCCTACAAGACCACTGACGGCACCACGATGACCTCTTCCATGAAGCAGGCGCTCACCTACAACCCGGTGGCCGTCAGCCCGATCGGCTTCACGCAGGCGGTCTGGGATTCCCTGCAGCCGCAGTACCGGGCGGCCAAGGTGATCATCACCCCACTCTCGCTCGGCGACACGGCGCCCAGTGACGTCGTCACCCAGGGGGCCTCGAGCCAGCTCGACTACAGCAGCGGCGGCAAGACGATGGCGAACTACGTCATCGCCGACTCCAGCGCCGCAGCCCACATCCTGGTCCAGGACGTCCCCGCGTTCGCCGTCCTCAAGGCCTACGGTGACGGCTTCAAGGCCCAGATCAAGTCCGGCTGCACGGCCTGCACGGTCTCGGATCTCGACATCGCCCCCGCCCAGCTCTCCACCGGCAGCCTGGTTCCTGCCGTCATCGCGGCGTTGCGCAAGGACCAGTCCATCAAGTACCTGGTGTCGACGGACGGTGCGTTCCTCGTCGGGATCTCCACCGCGCTCAAGGCCGCCGGGATCGACGGCGTCAAGATCATGGGCGGGTCGCCGGACATCAACAACCTGACGGCCCTGAAGAACGGCCAGCAGACGGCCTGGACCGGTGCGGCCGAGAACCAGACCGGTTGGGTCGCCCTCGATATCATCGGGCGCACGCTGAACAAGCAGGCGGTGGCGCCCGTCGACGGCGGTCGGGTCACCCAGGTCTTCACGCAGGACAACGTCGGCGTCCCGTCGGCCACCGGGATGAGCGCCCCCGCCGACTACCAGGCCCAGTACCTCAAGCTCTGGGGCCTGAGCTGAACCCCTCGGCAAGCGCGGGAAGCACGGAGATGACGGCGGTCCCCTTCGGGGGATCGCCAGCATCTCCGCTCGCGCTGGACATCACCGGCCTGACGAAGACCTTCACGGCGAACCGTGCCCTGGACGGCGTCGACCTGCAGATCGCGGCTGGTGAGGTGCATGCGCTGCTCGGCGAGAACGGGTCGGGCAAATCCACGCTGATCAAGGTGCTGTCCGGCTACCACCGTCCGGACCCGGGCGGGCTGGTGCTCCTCGGCGGCCGGCTGCTCGACTTCGGGTTGCCCCACACGTCCTACCAACTCGGTGCTCGTTTCGTGCACCAGGATCTCGGGCTGGTCGAGGACTGCTCGATCACCGATAATCTCGCCTTCGGGGCCGGCTTCCCGACCCGGTTCGGGACCGTCAACGGCCGCCAGGCGCAGCGGCGGGCCCGGACCGCGCTGGAGGCGATGGGCCTGGACCTCGATCCGAAATCGGCAGTCGCGCGGCTGTCGCCCGCGCAGAAGACCGGTGTCGCTGTGGCCCGTGCGCTGCTGCCCGACGCCGGACATCCGGCCCGTCTGCTGGTGCTCGACGAGCCCACCGCCCGGTTGCCCGAGGAGGAGGTGGAGCAGCTGATGGCGATCGTCCGCGCAGTGGCCGCCCGCGACATCGGCATCCGCTACGTCACGCACCGCCTCGACGAGGTGTTCGACATCGCCCAGCGGGCCACCGTGTTGCGCGACGGGCGCCGGGTGGCCACCGAGCCGATCGCCGGCCTGACCCGGCAGGGTCTGCTGCGGCACCTGTTCGGTGACAAGCTCGAGAAGGCCCACCACCCCCTCGAGCAGGCCGACGCGAAGCTCACGCCCGTGCTCCGGGTGTCCGACCTGCATTCCGAAGCACTGCGCGGGCTGGACCTCGAGGTACGGCCGGGCGAGATCCTGGGTGTCGCCGGCGTCACCGGTTCCGGACGCGAAGCTCTGTGCGCCACCGTGTTCGGTGCACGGACGCACGACCAGGGCCGGGTGGAGCTGGGCGGGAAGCTGCTGCCGGCCATGCGTCCGGACGTGTCCATCGCCAGCGGGGTCGCCTACATCCCGGCCGAGCGCAAGCTCACCGGCTGCTTCGTGGACCTGGCCGCGCGCGAGAACGTCAGCATCGCCAGCCTGAAAGACGTGTGGCGTTTCCCGTTCCTGCGGCGGAGGACCGAGGCAAAGATGGTCACCGGCTGGTTCGAACGACTGGACGTCCGCCCCGTCAAGAACATCGACACCCCGATGTCGTCCTTCAGCGGCGGCAACCAGCAGAAGATCATCTACGGCAAATGGTTCCAGCGACAGCCGGTGCTGTTCCTGCTCGACGAACCGACGCAGGGTGTCGACGTCGGCGCGAAAGGTGAACTGCATCAGGCGTTGTTCGATGCAGCCAGAGGCGGGGCCGGTGTCCTGGTGAGCTCCACCGACGTCGACGAGCTCGCGACCATCAGCGACCGGATCGTCGTGTTGGCCGGTGGCCGCGTCGTCGCCACCCTGTCGGGGGCGGACATCAACGTCCACGCGATCACCCGGGCCGCGCTCGGCATCACCGACGTCGACGAGCTCGATCCCAGCGTGCTCGATCCCAGTCTGCTCGACTCCAGTCGGCTCGACTCCAGTCGGCTCGACTCCAGTCGGCTCGACTCCAGTCGGCTCGACTCCAGTCGGCTCGACTCCAGTCGGCTCGACTCCAGTCTGCTCGACTCCACCGTGCTCGACTCCACCAAGGAAGACGGTCCGCACACATGAGAATCCGCCGTGGCTTCGGCTTCGACCGCTTCAGCGGCCTCTACCTGTGGGCCGTCCTGATCGTGGCGTTCTCCGTCTGGCAGAGCGAGTTCCGCACGATCGCCACGGCGCACACCGTCGCCGGCGAGCGGTCGATCTCGGCCATCCTGGGCCTGGCGATCATCATCCCGCTGGCCTGTGGGGCCTTCGATCTCTCGGTGGGTGCGATCGCGAACTTCGCGACCATCAATGCCGTCATCTTCATCAACAACGGTTACTCCTGGCCGGTGGCAGCGGTCTTCGCGGTGTTGATCAGCGTGGTCATCGGTGTGGTGAACGGATTCTTCGTGGTGCGCCTGCACGTCAGCTCGTTCATCACGACCCTGGGGATCGGCTCCGTGATCACCGCTCTGCAGGTGGTGTTCACCGACAACACCCAGCCCGTCCAGCCCGGCAGTGTGTCGTGGTCGAACTTCACCAACTTCACCGTGTTCGGCTTCCAGATCGTCTTCTTCTACATGCTCGCTCTCGCAGTCGTCCTGTGGTGGGTCCTGCAGCACACGCCGGTGGGGCGCTACCTCTACGCGATCGGGAGCAGCCCGGAGGCCGCCCGGCTGGCCGGCGTCCGCGTCAACCGGTTCACCTGGCTGTCCCTCATCGCCTCCGCGACCGTCGCCGGCATCGGCGGGGTCATGTTCGGCAGTCTCACCGGCCCGTCCCTGACCTACGGTTCGGGTCTGTTGCTGCCGGCCTTCGCCGCGGCCTTCCTCGGCTCCACGCAGATCATCCCGGGCCGCTTCAACGTCTGGGGCACGGTGATGTCGATCTTCGTGCTCGCGACCGGCGTCGAGGGCCTCCAGCTCGCCTATCCCAGTGCCCAGTGGCTCGACCCGATGTTCAGCGGCGCTGCCCTCGTGCTCGCCGTGGCCATCGCGGTCGGTCGCCAACGCGCCGGCGAAGAGCGCACCCGCAAACGCCTTTCGCGCCGCCGTGGACCGACGGACCAGCTGCCCGTCTCGGTCGACCACCCCGATTCACCCGGTGACCACGAGCGCTCACCGGGCGCCATTGCCCAACCTGCCCAGCATTCGCACGCCGACGACACCGAAGGAGCCCTGCAATGACCAGGACCATCAACACCGTGACCGTACCCACGGCAGCAAATCTGCTTGCCGCACTGCGGGCGGACGAGGTCGCCGACGCGACCGCGCTGTACATCGACGGCCAGTGGACGGCCTCGGACAGCGACGCCCGGATCGAGGTCTACAGCCCGGCGACCGAGCAGGTCATCGCACAGGTCGCGGACGGCAGTGCGGCCGACGTCGACCGTGCCGTGGCTGCGGCCAGGGCGGCACTGCCGGCCTGGTCGGCACTGTCCGGCGCCGAGCGTGGGGCCTACCTGAAGCAGGTGGGTGATCTGATCGCGGCGCGCCTCGACGACTTCGCCGAGATCGCATCACGCGACGTCGGAGCACCGCCGGAGGCCTCCAAGCTCGTCCAGCTGGGTCTGCCGATGTTCAACTTCGGCTACTACGCCGATCTGGCTGCCTCGTACGACTTCTCGGGTGAGCAGGTGGGCAACTCACTGGTGGTGAAGGAGCCGATCGGGGTCGTCGCCTGCATCACCCCCTGGAACTTTCCGGCCCACCAGGTCGCGCTGAAGGTCGCGGCCGCGTTCGCGGCCGGCTGCACCGTCGTCGTCAAGCCCTCCGAGGTCGCCCCGCTGCTGGTGAACGCGATCGCAGCGCTGTTCGACGAGGTGGGGTTGCCGGCCGGTGTCTTCAACCTGGTGAGTGGGGTCGGGACCACCGTGGGTGAAGCACTTGTCGCCCACCCCGACGTGGACATGGTCTCGTTCACCGGATCGACCCGCACCGGCAAGCGGATCGCCGCGGTGGCCGCCGAGTCGGTCAAGCGGGTCGCCCTGGAGCTGGGCGGCAAATCGGCCAACGTCGTCCTGGACGACGCCGACATGGAGGCCGCGTTGAAGGTCGGCATGGAGAACTCGATCGGGCTCAACTGCGGTCAGGCCTGCACGGCGCTGACGCGGATCCTGGTGCCCACCGAGCGGTTGGCCGAGGCGGAGGCGGTGGCCCGAAGGATCGTCGAGACCTACAGCATCGGTGCCTGGGACGAAGAGGGTACGGTGATTGGCCCACTGGTCAGCAAGATCCAGCACGACAAGGTCCTTGGCTACATCCAGGCGGGCATCGACGAGGGCGCCAAGATCATCACCGGCGGCTTGGACTCAGGTCGGACGTCCGGCTACTACGTCAAGCCGACCGTCTTCTCCGAGGTGAACAACGAGATGACGATCGCCCGCGAGGAGATCTTCGGCCCGGTGGTCTGCATCCTGCCGTACTCGGACGAGGCCGAGGCCGTCCGGATTGCCAACGACACCGTGTACGGCCTGGCCGCCGCGGTGTGGTCCGGTGACAAGGACCGCGCGCTGCGGGTCGCGAGACAGCTTCGTGCGGGCCAGGTCCAGGTGAACGGCGGCGCCTTCAACCCGGCGGCCCCGTTCGGCGGCTACAAGCAGTCTGGTCTCGGCCGCGAGGCCGGTGCCGCGGGTTTCGAGGAATTCCTCGAGACCAAGGCCATCCAGCTCTGATGTCCCACCCCACACCCCACCCCCGTCAGCCGAAGAGGAGAACAGCATGAAGACCAAGGCCGCAGTCCTGTGGGGCCCGAACCAGGATTGGCAGATCGAGGAGGTCGAGCTCGGTGACCCGGTCGCCGGCGAGGTCCAGATCCGTCTGGCCGCTTCGGGTCTGTGCCATTCCGACGAGCACGCGCGGGTCGGGGACCTGCCGATGGTGGAGCCGGGCGACTGGCCCTTCATCGGCGGCCACGAGGGCGCCGGAATCGTGACGAAGGTCGGCGCCGGTATCACCAGCGTGGTGGAGGGCGACCACGTCGTCCTGGGCTTCATCCCGTCCTGCGGACGCTGCCGTTCCTGCGCCACCGGTCACCAGAATCTCTGCGACTACGGCGCGATGCTGCTGACCGGCCGGGGGATCGCCGACGGCACCAACCGCATCTACGTCAAGGGCAAGCCGGCGTCGCCGATGTGCCTGCTCGGCACCTTCAGCCCGTACGTCACGGTGCACGAGTCGGCGGCCATCAAGATCCTGGACGACATCCCGCTGGACAAGGCGGCTCTCGTCGGTTGCGGCGTCACGACCGGTTGGGGATCGTCGGTCTACGCCGGGCAGGTCAAGCCCGGCGACACGGTCGTCGTGGTGGGCTGCGGCGGCATCGGGCAGAACGCCATCCAGGGCGCCCGGATGGCCGGGGCGCGCTACATCGTGGCGGTCGACCCGGTGGAGTTCAAGCGTGACTTCGCCAAGAACATGGGAGCAACCCACTCCGCGCCGAGCATGGATGAGGCCATGGCCCTGGTCAACGAGATCAGCTGGGGCCGGATGGCCGATGCGGTCATCATCGCCATCGGCCGCATCCGCGGCGAGCACATCGCCCCGGCCCTGGATCTGACGGCCAAGGGCGGGACGGCGGTGGTGACCGGGATGGGTTCGCTGACCGAGATGGACGTCCAGCTCAACCTCTTCATGCTGACGATGCAGCAGAAGCGGCTCCAGGGAGCGATCTTCGGTGGCGCCAACCCGCGCTACGACATCCCGAACCTGCTACGCCACTACATGGAGGGCACGCTGAAGCTCGACGAGTTGGTCACCCGCACGTACAAGCTCGAGGAGATCAACCAGGGCTACGCCGACATGAACGCGGGCAACAACATCCGCGGCGTGATCATGTACGGCGACGAGGATTACTGATCGAGAGGCACTGCAGCAGATGACGACCCGCGGATTGTTCGACCTGAGTGGAAAGGTCGCTCTGGTCACCGGTGGCACCCGCGGCATCGGTCTGATGGCGGCGCGCGGGCTGATGCAGGCCGGAGCCAAGGTGTACATCAGCTCGCGCCGGGCCGAGGCCGGCCAGGCAGCCGTCCACGAGCTCGAATCGTTCGGCACGGCGATCTCGCTGCCGGCGGATCTCTCGTCGCAGGACGAGTGCATCCGGCTGGCCGGCGAGATCGCTGCACGGGAGGACGAGTTGCACGTGCTCGTCAACAACGCGGGCGCCACCTGGGGCGCTCCGCTCGAGGAGTTTCCCGCCGCGGGGTGGGACAAGGTGCTCGACCTGAACCTCAAGGCACCGTTCTATCTGTCCCGCGCGTGTCTGCCCCAACTCGAAAAGGGCGCCACCGCCAGTGATCCGGCCCGGATCATCAACATCGGCAGCGTGGACGGCCTCCGGGTGCCCGGTATCCCCACCTATTCGTACTCGGCCAGCAAGGCCGCCGTGCACCAGCTCACCCGCGTGCTCGCGGGTGAGCTGGGACCACGGCACATCACGGTGAATGCGATTGCGCCGGGACTGTTCCCGACGAAGATGACGGCCGCCATGATCGCCGCCGACGGTAACGAACTGGCTGCAGCCTCACCTCTGGGCCGGTTCGGTCGCGACGACGACATCGCCGGCGCCGTGGTCTTCCTGTCCGCTCGGGGTGGTGCGTACTGCACGGGTGTGGTGCTCCCGGTCGACGGCGGCGTCTGGACCACCTCCTGACGCGACAGGAGAATGCCGTGCCGGCGGCGGCGCCCAGCGGAATGGGTCGGCGACGGGCGGCGGCCAAGGACGACGGCACGGCCGCCTACGCCGAGCGGCAGGCGGAGATCAAGACAGCGGCTGCGGATCTGTTCAAGAAGGAGGGCTTCCGGGGGACGAGCATCGGTCGTATCGCAAAGGCATTGGGGATCGACCGGGCCACGCTCTACTACTACGTGGGCAGCAAGGAGGAGCTGTTCGACGATGTGGTGAGTGGCGCGGTGCGGGCGAACGTCCAGGTCGCGGAAAGAATTCTGGAGGGCGCCGGGTCGGCTCCGGAGAAAATCTTCCTGCTGGTGAAGTCATTGATGGACAGCTATGCCGAGCACTATCCGTTCCTGTATGTGTTCATCCAGGAGAATCTGTCCCACGTGGGGGAGCGGCGGTCGGATTGGTCGCGCGAGATGCGGGAGCTGAACAAGCGTTACGTCGACATCGTCGAGCAGCTGATCCGGGTGGGTATCGCGGAGGGCACGATCCGGGCCGTGGGCGAGCCGTGGGTGATGGCGTACGGGCTGATCGGAATGGTGGGGTGGACGAATCGGTGGTTCAACCCGGAGCAGTCGTCGGCTGATGCGGTCACGGTGGGGGTGACCTTTGCACGGATGTTGATCTCCGGGATTGCGGTGTTGCCGGATCTGGACGCGCCGCCGACCGTGCCGGCGCGGCGTCACCGCGCGGCGAAGCGCTAGCGCCCCAGCCAGTTCGGCGCCCGCTTCTCCATGAACGCCTGTGCTCCCTCGTGCGCGTCGTGGGAGGCGAACACCTCGTCCAGCAGACGTTGTTGGTGGTCCCAGCGATCGGCGGCGTCCCAGAGCGGGGCCTGGGTGATGATCTCCTTCGTGATCCTGGTGGCCATCGGCCCGTTCGCCGAGACCCGGGCAGCCAGTTCCAACGCGCCCGTCAGGGCCCCCCCGGGCGGTGTCAGCGAATTCACCAGGCCGAACGCAGCCGCTCGGGCGCCATCGAAGGTGTCGCCGGTGAGCGCGTATTCCATCGCGATCGCCGGCGGGATCCGCAGGGGAAGCCTGAGCAGGCCGCCAGATCCCGCGACCAGGCCCCGCTTCGCCTCCGGCAGCCCGAATCGGGAGTTCTCGGCGGCGACGATCATGTCGCACGCCAACGCGAGCTCGAGACCGCCGGCGAGTGCGTACCCCTCGACCGCGGCGATCAGCGGTGTCGCGGGTGGGGTCAGCGTGATGCCACCGAGACCCCGGCCGGCCACCTCGGGAAAGTCGCCCGTCAGGAAAGCGGACAGATCCATGCCGGCGCTGAAGGAACCGCCTGCCCCTGTGAGGATCCCGACCGACAGGTCCGGGTCCGCATCCAGTTCGTCGACCGCCCCGGCCAGTGCCCTGGCCATGTCGCCGTTCATCGCGTTGCGCTTCTCCGGCCGGTTCATGGTGATGATCAGTACCCGCCCGCGGCGTTCGACGACGAGTTCCGGGATCCCGCGCGACATGGCTCGCTCCTTTGCGTTCCTACTGGGGCACCATCACTCTATAGTTCTGTCAACACTGTCGTTGACCGGCCGGCTCGCTTCCGGCCCGATCGATCCGCGCATGACGCTACCGTCCCGACGAGAGGGATTCCATGACGAGCAGAGTTGCTGTGATCGGGGCCGGCACGATGGGCGTCGGGATCGCCTACGTCTTTGCCGTTGCGGGCTGGGAGACCATCGTCGTCGAGCCGGATCCGGCGCGGATGGACGCGCTTCGCAGCCAGGTGGCGGCGGCCGCAGAGGGCGGCGTCGCCCGCGGTCGGGTGAGCCCGGAACGGGCGGCGCAGCTGGCAGATGGTCGAGCACCCCGACCTGCCCGATACCGACCTGACGAGTCTGACCCGGATCGCCTACGGCGCAGCGCCGATGGGCGAAACGCATCTGCTGCAGGCGATCGAGGCGTTCGGCTGTGGGTTCATGGGTGTCTACGGGATGACGGAGGCCGCCGGTACCGTCGTCTGCCTCGACCCCGCCGATCACGACCCGGGCGGCCCGCGGGCGCACCTCCTGCGATCCGTCGGTCGGCCTCTGCCGTGGTTGGAGATGCGGTTGGTCGACCCCTTGTCCGGTGACGACAGCCTCGTCGGCAAGGTGGGGGAGATCTGGATCCGGTCCGGCCAGAACATGGCCGGCTACTGGCACAATCCCGAACTCACCGCGGAGGCGCTCGTCGGCGGCGGCTGGCTCCGCACCGGTGATGCGGCCCACCGCGACGCGGAGGGGTACGTCTACATGCACGACCGGCTGAAGGACATGATCGTGTCCGGCGGGGAGAACGTCTACCCGGCCGAGGTCGAGAACGCGATGTCCGGCCACCCGGACATCCGGGATCTGGCGGTCATCGGCGTGCCGTCGGAACGCTGGGGCGAAACCGTGAAGGCTCTCGTCGTGCTGCGTGCCGGATCCACGCCCGACCAGGCCGCCCTGATCAGCTGGACCCGAGAACGGCTGGCGCACTATAAGTGTCCGACGAGCATCGACTTCGTCGAAGTGCTGCCGCGCAACGCATCCGGGAAGATTCTCAAACACCAGCTTCGGGGCCCCTACTGGGCCGGCTACGAACGGGCGGTCCACTGAAGATGACGATCGACTTCCATCCTCTCGTCGACGTGGCCAGGCGATTCGCGATCGACTGGATCAACCGGGCGGACGAATCAGTTCCGCCGACGATCATGACGTCGGACTACCGCGTGCACATCGGCGAGACCGAGCTCGTTGGGCTGGACGCCTATTCGGGGGGCACGGTCGGGCAGCTCCGGCAGTTCCCGGGCCTGGCGTTGACCGTGCACGACCTGATCACCGACGGGGACCGTTTGGCGCTGGTGTTCACCGAGCACGGGACGTCGGCGAAGAACGGAGCCGCCGCCGCGTGGGCCGGGGTCGCCCTGTTCCGTTGGGACGGCGCGAGACTCACCGAGAACTGGACGCAGGAGGACTACTACGCCCGCCGCCGGCAATTGGCCGGCAGTGCTCCGGATCTGATCCGGACGCCTGCGGCCGCGCCCTGGACCACCACGCCGGCCGACCCGTCGCCCGCGGCCGAGTCCGCCGCCCGGAAGTGGCTGGCCGCACCGGTGTTCGAGAAGATCTTTCTCGACGACGGCCTGTTCGCCCCGGCCGTGTCGATCGCGACGGTGCAGGTGTCGGAGCTCTTCTCCGCCGGTGAGCAGGTGGCCTTCGCGGCCACCTGGACCGGCGACTACACCGGCGGTCTGGACGACGTGCCCGATCCGCGTCCCGGTGTCACCCTCGGTGCTGCCGGGGTGCTGACGGTACGCGACGGATCGGTGGTCGGTGGCACGGTCGTCAGCGACCGGCTCGGACTTCGCCGGCGCCTGCTGCCGCCGCGGCAAGGGTGAGATCGAACCCCACCGCCATCATCAGGGTCATGATGGCGTGGTGACGCCTCGCGAGGGACGCCCACTCGTCGATTCACCGATGTCCGGGGTGCTGGATGCCGAGTCGCGTGAACTGCTCGAGGTTTTCGCCAGGGACGGGGTCCGTCCGTACGACCAGATGAGTGTCCTGCAGGCCCGGGCGGTCGTCGCCGGCGCGACCCGGCTGCAGGGCCCCCGGGAGCATGTCGAGCAGGTGAGCGATGTGCTCATCGATCTAGGGCCCGGCCGGATGTCGGCCCGTCTCTACCACCCGGATCCGGCCGGTGTGCTGCCGTTGGTCGTCTACCTGCACGGGGGCGGGTTCGTCGCCGGCAGCGTGGCCGTGGCAGACCGTCCCTGCCGTGCGCTCGCTATCGCGGCCGGATGTGCCGTGTTGTCGGTGGAATATCGGCTGGCGCCCGAGAATCCCTTTCCAGTACCAATTTTCGACTGTCTGACGGCAATCAGGTGGGTGGTCGACCACGCCTCGCAGCACGGTCTGGATGCCTCCCGCGTGGTCGTCATGGGCGACAGTGCAGGCGGCGCGTTGGCCGCGTCCTGCGCGCTGGCCCTGCGCGATGCGGGTGACTCACCCCTGATCGGTCAGGTGCTGCTCTACCCGACGCTAAGCCTCGATCAGTGGACCTGGTCGGTTCCTGACCGGCGTGGAAACTGAAGAAAGTGCCCTTGAACTGCGATAATCGGTTTGTCTAGAACCTGATTGGCGCGGATCGGAAGGACACTTTCAGTGAGATTGTTGCACGCCTGGAAACCAGATGCAGCGACGTTCGACGATCAGAATCTGGTGTCGGCGGCCGGGCTGGTCCCGGTGCTGGCGCTGGCCGAACGGACCCAGCTGCCGGAACTGGTCGGCCGGCAGCTCCGGTTCGACTCCGAACGGATCGCCTCAGCGGCGGCGAACCCCGTCGGGAAGATCATGTCGATCATCGCCGGGATGCTGACCGGCGCCGACTCCATCGCCGATCTGCAGATCATCCGCTCTGGCGGATCGCAGAAACTGTTCGGCGCGGTCTACGCACCTTCGACATTGGGGATGTTCCTGCGGGAATTCACCCACGGACACACCCGCCAATTGTCGGCGGTCCTGGCCCGGCACCTGCTGGCCCTGACCCGGCGGACCGGGGTGCTGGCCGGCATCGATGTGCAGGCGTTCATCGACATCGACTCGCTGCTACGACCGGTCTACGGACACGCCAAACAGGGCGCCAGCTTCGGGCACACCAAGATCGCCAACCGGCAGGTGTTGCGCAAAGGACTCTCACCGCTGGTCACCACCATCAGCACCGCGATCGCCGCACCGGTGATCGCCGGGGTCCGCCTGCGGGCCGGGAAAGCCGGATCCGGGCGGGGCGCCGCCTCCATGGTCACCGAAGCGATCAACCTGGCCCTCGCCGCTGGTGCCAAGCCGGCGACCATCCTGGTCCGCGGCGATTCGGCCTACGGCTACAGCGATGTCATCGCGGCGGTCCTGCGAGCCGGCGCCAAGTTCTCGTTCGTGCTCACCAAGAACAAAGCAGTCAACCGGGCCATCGGCGCCATCCCGGCCGACGCGTGGACGCCGGTACGGTATCCCGGCGCCGTCATCGACCCGGACACCGGAGAATGGATCTCCGACGCCGAAGTCGCCGAGATCAGCTACACCCTGCTGGCCGGCACCGGAAAGGCCACCACCGCCCGGCTGATCGTCCGCCGCGTCAAAGACCGCAACCACCTCGACGAACTGTTCCCCGTCTGGCGCTACCACCCCTTTTTCACCAACAGCACCGAAACAGTGACCGACGCCGACATCACCCACCGCCAACACGCCATCATCGAATCGGTGTTCGCCGACCTGATCGACGGGCCCTGGGCCCACCAGCCCTCCGGCCACTTTCCGGCGAACTGCGCCTGGACCATCCTGGGCGCTATCGCCCACAACCTGCTCCGCGCCGCCGGCACCTGCATCGACACCGCCCACGCCGTCGCGCGAGGAGCGACGCTGCGGCGTCGGCTGATCAACGTCCCCGCCCGGATCGCCCGACCCCAAGGCCGCCGCATCCTGCACCTACCCACCCACCACCCCCACCAACGTCAGTGGAAACAGCTATGGGACAACGTGTTCAGCCCGCCGCACCAACAATCGTCCGCAGCCTGAAACTACCCGAACCCGGCCGAGAACGCCGCCACAGGAACCACATTGGACACGCTGGAGCAGACCAGCAGATCAACCACGCCCGACCCCAAAAACGACACACGAACGACCGTCCGCCTCCGCAGCAAGATCATCATCCAGGCAGGTCCACTGATCGAGGCTAAGGCCGACCCGCGGCAATCCCAGCGCCTCTCTGCAGACCAATGGAGAGGGTTATTCGATGACCCGCGGGTCGCTCGAATGGTTCTGGGAGCACTACCTCGCCGGGTCGGCCGATGGCGTAAACCCCTTGGCTGCACCACTTCTCGCCAGAGACTTCGACGGACTGCCGCCCACCACCGTCATCGTCGCCGAGTTCGATCCCCTCCGGGACGAGGGTTTGGACTACGCCCGCCGGCTGCAGGATGCCGGGGTGCCGACCAGGGTCCACCTGATTCCCGGTGGCCTGCACGGCTTGTGGTGGATGGACAAGGTCCTCGGCCAGGCCCGGGAGCTGACCGGGTACCTCGCCGCCGACCTCCGTCTTCGATTCGGCCAGTAGGCCCCGGTTCGCCCGGCCTCCCCCTGTGCCCCCCGTTTGGCATGAATCGAGCCCTACTTCGTGGAGGTCCCCGCCAGGCATGGACGAAAGTGGTGACTCCTGTCCCACCCGTCCCAAAAGCGGGAAGTTGATCCATGCAACAGGGGTTGGCGCCCTGCAAACGGGGTGGCGCGTTCCTCAGATCAGTTCGAGCAGGGTGGCGTTGGCCTGTCCGCCGCCCTCGCACATGCTCTGCAGTCCGTAGCGCAGACCGGCATCCCGCATGTGGTGGATCATCGTCGTCATGATGCGGGCGCCGCTGCCGCCCAACGGGTGTCCGAGAGCGATCGCACCGCCGTGCGGGTTGAGCGCCTTCTCGTCCGCGCCGATCTCCTGGAGCCAGGCCAGTGGCACGGAGGCGAAGGCCTCGTTGATCTCGAAGACCCCGATCTCGTCGAGCTCGACGCCGCTGCGGGCCAGCAGCTTGCGGGTGGCGGGGATCGGCGCGGTCAGCATCTTGATCGGGTCGTCGCCGGCCAACGCGACACTGTGCACCCGGGCGATGGGCGTCAGGCCGAGTTCCTTGGCCTTGTCGCTCGTCATCATGAGCAGCGCAGCCGATCCGTCGCTGATCTGCGAGGCGTTGCCGGCCGTGATGCTGCCGTCTGGCTTGAAGGCCGGCTTGATCGAGGCCATCTTCTCGATGCTGCCGCCACGACGGATGCCCTCGTCCTTGGTGATGGTGCCGGCTTCGGTCTCGATGCCGACGATCTGGCCCTCGAAGCGCCCGTCGTCCTGCGCGGTGGCGGCCCGGTCGTGCGAGCGCAGGGCGAACTCGTCGAGCTGGGTGCGGGTGATGCCCCACTTGTCGGCAATCAGCTGGGCGCCGGTGCCCTGATCCGGGAACACACCGTAGCGAGCGGCGAACAGCGAGCCGGTCGGATCCTGGCCGGCCAGGGAGGAGCCCATCGGCACCCGGCTCATCGACTCGACCCCACCGGCGACCACGACGTCGTAGTGGCCCGCGACCAGGCCGGCCGCGGCGAAGTGCACCGCCTGCTGGGAGGAGCCGCACTGACGGTCGACCGTCGTCCCGGGCACGCTCTCCGGCCAACCTGCACCGAGGATCGCATTGCGGGCGATGTCGAAGGTCTGCTCGCCGATCTGGGAGACACAACCCCAGATCACGTCATCGACGACGACCGGGTCGATGCCACTTCGCTCTGCGAGCGCGCGGAGCACATAGGCGGACAGATCGGTCGGGTGTACCGACGACAGTCCTCCGTTGCGCTTGCCCACGGGGGTCCGGACAGCCTCGACGATGACCGCATCACGCATGACGTGCTCCCTGTTTTGTTGGTCGATCTCTCGACTTCGACCGTGGATCGGCCGGAGTTCTCGGACCTCAGTCTGCCCCTCCTGCACAATGGCAGTCAACGGTTCCGTTGACGACTTGGTCACGTCGCGACGGGTTCGGCCACGGTGGACGGCGGTCGGCGTCATCGGGTGCATCATTCTCCTGATGGACCTCCTGCAGACGCCCCTGGATCGATTCATCGGACTGGTGGACTTTCCGTACCCACCGCACCGCGCCGTGGTCACCGCTCCGGACGGGGCGACGGCGCAGATGTCCTGGGTACAGGCCGGCCCGGCCGACGGTCCGACAGTGGTTCTCCTGCACGGCGAACCGACCTGGTCGTTCCTCTACCGATCCATGATCCCGGTCCTCGCCGCCGGGGGGTGCCGGGTGATCGCACCGGACCTGATCGGGTTCGGGCGGTCGGACAAACCGGCGTCGATCGCCGATCACAGTTACGCCCGGCACGTCGGCTGGGTCCGCTCGCTGCTCGTGGACGTCCTGCAGTTGTCGGCCGTGACGCTGTTCGGCCAGGACTGGGGCGGGTTGATCGGGCTGCGGATCACGGCAGAGAACCCCGGTCTGGTGGCGAAGCTGGTGGCGTCCAACACCGGCCTCCCGACGGGCGATACCCAGATGCCGGCGGTGTGGTGGGCCTTTCGGCGGGCGGTGGAGACCGCACAGACGCTGGACGTCGGTCGACTGGTGGCGAGCGGATGCCGGCGCGGGTTGTCGCCCGTCGCCAGGGCTGCCTATGACGCGCCCTTCCCGGACGAGTCGTACAAGGCGGGCCCGCGCGCCATGCCGCTCATCTTGCCGACGGCGCCCGACGACCCTGCCTCGGCCGCGAACCGTGACGCCTGGCGGGTTCTCGCCGACCTGGACATTCCGGTGCTGCTGGCGTTCTCCGACTCCGACCCGATCACCGGGTCGATGCGGCCGGTCCTGCTCGGGGCGCTCCGCGGTACGGCCGGACGCGAACATCCGGTGATCGAGCAGGCCGGGCACTTCCTCCAGGAGGATGCCGGACCGGTGCTGGCCGAACACGTGCTGGCCTTCGTGCGCGAGCGATGAGCGTCGGCAGTAGGTTGGTCACCATGACGGAAAGACTGAGTGGATGAACACGTTTCGCGCCCTGGTGGCCACCGGGGACGGGCCCGCCCAGTTCCAGGACCTGACGGATTCCGATCTTCCGGACGACGCGGTGACCATCGAGGTGACTCACTCCGGCCTGAACTACAAGGACGGGCTCTCGGTGACCAACAAGGGTCGGATCGCCCGGTCGTTCCCGATGATCTGCGGTGCCGATCTGGCCGGGACCGTCAGCGCCTCGCGGAATCCGGCCTGGTCACCCGGCGACGAGGTGATCGTCACCGGCTGGGGGCTGTCCGAGACTCACTCCGGCGGCTACACGCAGCGGCAACGGGTGAAGCCGGAGTGGCTGATCCGCCGCCCTGCCGGCCTCACCGCGGCGCAGGCGATGGCGATCGGTACCGCCGGACTGACGTCCATGCTGTGCGTCCTCGCGCTGGAGGATCACGGACTGGGCCCGGCGCAGGGCGGCGACGTACTGGTGACCGGAGCGGCCGGCGGGGTCGGCAGTATCGCCGTCGCGATCCTGGCCCGCCTGGGGTATCAGGTCACGGCGTCGACCGGCCGACCGGAAACCCACGAGTTGCTCCGTTCGCTCGGCGCGACGGCCTTCCTGGACCGCGCGGAACTGAGCGCGGCCGGAGGCAAGCCGCTGGAGAAGGAACGGTGGACCGCAGCCATCGACACCGTCGGCAGCACCACGCTTTCCAGCGTTCTCCGGCAGACGCGGGCTCGCGGTGCCGTGGCCGCCTGCGGTCTGGCCGGGGGGAACGACCTGCCGATCACGGTGCTGCCGTTCATCCTGCGCAACGTCGCACTGCTGGGCGTGGACTCGGTGCAGTGCCCACCCGCCGTGCGGGCCCGGGCCTGGGGACGGCTGGCCACGGATCTGCCGCTGGCTCTGCTCGATTCGTTGACCACCCTCGAGCCGCTGAGCCGGGCTCCGGAGCTCGGAGAACAGATCCTGGCCGGGCAGATCGCCGGCCGGGTGGTATTCGACACGCGCGCCTGATCCTGGCTACGAGACACTTGGCACGACAACGGATCCCGGTCGATGACCGGGATCCGTCGTCGTCATTTCCTTCTACCGGTCACGGATGGAGCAGGACCTTGGTCAGGCACCGCGCGTAGCGTCCTGCAAAGTGATCGCTATCGCGCTCACTTTGCAGGACGTCCGCGGCACCTCCGCGGCACCTCCGCGGCACCTCGGCGGAGACCTCGGCGGGACCTCGGCGAGGCGTCAGCGGGAGGGCAGGGACGGCGCGATGCGGCGGCCGACCTCTTCGAGCAGGCGCCCGGCCCCGGCCATGCAGAGGTCCGGATCAGGTTCGATGTCCAGCAGCGCGTAGGCGGCGTCGAATCCGGCCGCCGACAGCTGGCCCGCGGTCAGCAGGACGCGGCCGGCCACCGCCAGGACCGGTACACCCGCCGCCCTCGAGGCACTGGCCACACCGGCCGGCCCCTTGCCCTGCAACGTCTGTGCATCGAGTGAGCCTTCACCGGTGATCACCACATCGGCCTCGTGGAGGGCGTCCGCGAAGCCGGTCAGCTCCATCACCAGATCGACTCCGGAGTGCGCCTGCGCCCCCAGGACGGACAAGGCCGCGAACCCGACGCCGCCCGCCGCTCCCGCACCCGGCAACTCCGCGAATCGGCCGGGCACCGTGCGCGCCACCACCTCCGACCAGTGCTGCAGCGCCTGTTCCAGACGCGCGACCTGTGCCGCGCCCGCACCCTTCTGCGGGCCGTAGACGGCGGCCGCCCCGTGCGGACCGAGCAGCGGGTTGTCGACGTCACCGGCCAGCAGGATCTGCACCCCCGAGAGCACCGGATCGAGCCCGGAGACGTCGAGGGAGACGACATCGGCCAGGCCGGCCCCACCGGGACCCACCTGGCGGCCATGGGCATCGAGCACACCCACGCCCAACGCCTGCAGCATCCCGGCTCCGCCGTCGGTACCGGCACTGCCACCGACCCCGACGACGATGCTGCTCGCACCCGCCCGGGCGGCGGCCAGGATCATCTCGCCGAGCCCGCGGGTGCCGGCCGTCATCGGTGCGGGGAAGGCGTTCGGCAATCTTTCGAAACCGCACGCATCGGCAAGTTCCACCACGGCTCTTGACCCCATCAGTGCCAGGGTGGCCCGCACCGGAACTGCGGTGGGGCCGGTGACATCGGTGGGCACGGAGAGGTAGCCGGCAGCCAGGGCCGCGGCCACCGTCCCGTCCCCGCCATCGGCCATCGGCAGCAGGGTGAGCTGCAGTTCCGGGCGCGCCTGCCGCAGGCCACGGGCCAGGTGATCGGCCACGGCATGTGCGGTGAGACTGCCCTTGAACTTGTCCGGTGCGAGCAGGACCCTCACTTGCGCGGGCTGCCCATTCCTGTCGCCTCGCGTACCGCCGCAGCAACCGCCGGTGCCACCTTGGGATCGAAAACACTTGGCACGATGTAGCTCTCGTTGAGCTCGTCGGGCGCGACGGCGTCGGCGATGGCCTTGGCGGCAGCCAGCAGCGTTGCTTCGGTGATCTCGTGGGCACCGGCGTCGAGCATGCCGCGGAAGAATCCGGGGAACGCCAGTACGTTGTTGATCTGGTTGGGGAAATCGGACCTCCCCGTCGCGACGATGGCGGCATGCAGTCCGGCCTGGAGTGGGTCGACCTCCGGGTCCGGGTTGGCCAGGGCGAACACGCACGCCCGCGGCGCCATCCTGGCGATGTCGTCGCCGGTCAGCAAGTTCGGGGCCGACACCCCGATGAAGACGTCGGCACCCACCAGGACCTCCTGCAGCGACCCGGTCAGGCCCTGGGGATTGGTGTGGTCGGCAATCCACTTGCGGAACTCGTCGCCGGTGGCCCGGCCCGCGTAGACGGCACCCTTGCGATCGCAACCGACGATGTCGGTCGCGCCCTGGGCCATCAGCAACCGGATGATCGCGTGGCCGGCCGCGCCGACCCCGGACACCACGATGCGCAGATCCTCCAGTTTCTTGTCCACCACCCGCAGCGCATTCGTGAGAGCCGCGAGCACGACGACCGCCGTGCCGTGCTGGTCGTCGTGGAAGACCGGGATGTCCAGCAGTTCGCGGAGGCGCGCCTCCACCTCGAAACACCGCGGCGCCGAGATGTCCTCGAGGTTGATGCCGCCGTAGGTCGGGGCGATGATCTGCACGGTGCGGACGATCTCGTCCACATCCTGGGTGTCCAGACACACCGGCCACGCGTCGACACCGGCAAAGCGCTTGAACAGTGCGGCTTTTCCTTCCATCACGGGCATGGCCGCCTCCGGGCCGATGTTGCCGAGACCCAGGACGGCCGACCCGTCGGTGACGATTGCGACCGTATTGCGCTTGATGGTGAGCCGGCGGGCGTCCGCCTTGTTCGCGGCGATGGCCAGGCAGACCCGGGCGACACCCGGGGTGTAGGCGCGGGACAGATCGTCGCGATTCTTCAGCGAGACGGTGGGGTTGACCTCGAGCTTGCCGCCGAGGTGGATCAGGAAGGTCCGATCGCTGACCTTGCGCACGTCGACGCCGGGGATGTCCCCCACCGCCTGGGTGATGCGGTCGGAATGCTCGACATCCACTGCATCACAGGTGACGTCGACCAGGATTCGGCGCGGGTGCGACTCCACCACGTCCAGTGCGGTCAGCGACCCTCCGGCGGAGGCCACCGCGGCGGTCAACTGGGACGTGGCACCCACCGAGGGCGGCATCTCCACGCGCAGGGTGACGGAGTAGCCGGGACTGGTAGACGCCATCGTCGAGCTCCGAATCGTTGACCGGTGGAGGATCAGGGCAGCAGTCTATGGCCGCACCCCGGCGCCGTTCGGGGCGCCTCACCCCCACCGGGACCGATCAGAGTTCGGTCTTGGTGATCGGTGACTCGTTGAGCGCGGCGTCGATGACGAGCCCGATCCCGATGCCGGCCATCCAGATGTCCTTGGAGATGCCGGTTCCGGCCTGGGTCGGACGCAGCTTGCCGTCGTGCATACCTGGCGTCCGGGCGTAGAGGCCGAGCATTCCGCCGGCAAAACCGGTAAGGGCCAGGCCGGCCAGACCGGCCGGGACCAGCGGGAGCAGCAGCGCGCCGCCGACGGCGACCTCGCCGATGGCCAGCAGCTTCAGAAAGGTCGTCGGGGGGACCTTGGACAGGAACGGGTAGGCGCCCTTGGCCATGCCGTGGATGCCGACGGCGGTCTGCTCGTCACCCTTCAGCTTCCCGAGGCCGGAGTTCAGGATGAATGCGCCGGTGACGATTCGTCCCGGGGCCCTGCGGAGTTTCGCGGCAAGTGACATTTCTTCGATCTCCTCTTTCCGGTGCTCAGTACGTCTGTCAGCTTGGCACACCCCGGCGCAACCGGTGGTGGCCGGTGCGGGCGAAGCACCGAAGGGCGCTCACCGACTCCGCACCCTGGATACCCAGATCCACGGCGACCCATTCCCCGATCGGGGTCAGCACACCCGGCGGGCTCGAGGGCCGGGCGTCATCCCGTCTCAGCGGGCTGCTTGTTCGCCGGCCATGACGTTGAGGCTGATCTCGTCGATGAACCGGGGCCAGAGCGGGCGCGGGAGGTCGTGGCCCATGCCGGCGATGGTGACCAGTCGTGATCCCTGGATGGCCGCTGCGGTGGCCAACCCGCCGCTCAGGTTGACCAGCGGGTCGGCGTTGCCGTGGATGACCGTCGTCGGAATCGAGACACGTTGCAGGGCTTTGGTTCTGTCCGGGCACGCAAGGATCGCCGAGAACTGACGATTGCCACCGGCCGGGTCGTAGCAGCGGTCGTAGGCCAGACCGGCGATCTGTCGGGTGGTGTCCTCCTCCGGCGGAAAGCCACTGGAGCGGATCCGGCGGTACATCGCCAGGCTGTTGGCGATCGCCCCCTCGCGGTCGGCGGCAGGCGTGGCGGTCATCATCTTCAGCAACACCGACGGGTGCGGCTTCCCGACCAGCAGGGAGCCGGTGGTGGAGGACATCGAGGTGAGACTGCGGACCAGATCGGGGCGGAGCAGGACGAGGTTCTGCGCGATCATGCCGCCCATCGACACACCGACGACGTGGACACCGTCCAGGTCCAGGGAGGTGATCAGGGCGGCCGTGTCACGGGCCATGTCCACGAGCCGGTAGGCGGGCGTGGACAGACCGAGGAACGAACCGATGGGGTTGCCCTGGCCGGAGGCGCCGAAATGGGTGGAGAGGCCGCTGTCCCGGTTGTCGAACCGGATGACGAAGTGACGGCGGGCCGCCAGGGCCTCGCAGAAATCGGTCTGCCACGCGAGCATCTGGGTCGACAGGCCCATGATCAGCAGCACCGTCGGGTCGTTCCGGTCGCCGAACGTCTCGTAGGCGATCTCGATGCCGTTGGCCGGCGCGACGGCGGTCGTGTTCATCAGCACAGCGTAGGCAGTTCCTCGGTGGACCCGGGGTCCGGCCAGGTCGACAATACGAGGTGCACCAATAATTGGTAGACTCACCATATGAGAGGACCCGCATACCAGGAGCACCCCGTCCAGGACCGGGTGACCGCCGACGATCCGCTGGCACTCGAGCGTCAGGTCTGCTTCGCACTGGTGGTGGCCGCGCGCAGCGTGGTGGCCCTGTACCGACCACTGCTCGAACCGATGGGGCTGACGCATCCGCAGTACCTGGTCATGCTCGCCTTGTGGGAGGGCGGCCCCTCGTCGGTGAAGGACCTCAGCCGCCGCCTGCAGCTCGATCCGGGCACCCTGTCCCCGTTGCTCAAGCGGCTGGAGGGGCAGGCTCTGATCGTCAGGGCGCGGGATTCCGCCGACGAGCGGCAGTTGTCCGTCACGTTGACCGATTCCGGCCGGGCCCTCCGAGCCACCGCGGAGTCGATTCCCGCTCTGGTGGTCCAGCGGCTCGGGATGACCGTGCCCGAACTCGAGCACCTGCGCAGCACCCTGACCGGCTTCATGGCGTCGGCCGATGCCGTCGACGAGCGCGAGGGGAGGTGATGACCGTGATGACAGCCATGACATCGATGGCGTTGGCGCAGTCGTCCGGTGACACCGGGTTCAGCTTCGGAACGCTCCTGCTGTTCGTCGGCGGCGCCGTCCTGCTGGCTTTCTTCCGCAGCATCGGCCTGATCGCCAGGATGCGCGAGCACAAGATCGACCAACGAAAGGAAGCCGCTGCGGCAGCCCGGAAGGCAGCAGCCGCAGCGGCTTCGAACAACGATGGATCCGGAGGGGACGGGGACGTCTGAGTTGCGGTCGGCGACGACCGACCGGCTGACTGGACCGACCGACCGGGCCGCAGGGCTAGACGCCGCTCACGTGACCGACCAGCTGGCCGATCCCGTAGGTGACGATCATGGCCAGGGCCCCGCCGACCACGATCCGCAGAACAGCTCGTGACTGGCCGGATCCGCCGAGCCTGGCGCTGACCGTGCCGGTCAGGGCCAACGCGACCAGCACCGCGACGAAGGTCACCGGGATGCGGGCCGAGGGCGGCGGCAGCAGGATCGCGATCAGGGGCAGCAGCGCACCGAGGCTGAACGAGATGGCCGAGGCGAAAGCGGCCTGCCAGGGGTTCGTCAGGTCGTCTGGGTCGATGTTCAGCTCGACGTCGACATGCGCGGCGAAGGCGTCGTGGTCGGTGAGTTCCTGGGCGACCATCTTGGCGGTGGCCTTGCTCAGGCCCTTGTGCTCGTACATGGCCGCAAGTTCGGCCAGCTCCTCGTCCGGGCTCTCCTCGAGTTCGCGTCGTTCCTTCTCCAGCAGCGCGCGCTCGGTATCCCGTTGAGTGCTGACCGAGACGTACTCACCCAGGGCCATCGAGACGGCTCCGGCGATCAGGCCGGCCACACCGGCCGTCAGGATCGGGCCCGACGCGGTGGTCGCCGCGGCCACGCCGACCACCAGACCGGCGGTGGAGACAATTCCGTCGTTCGCGCCGAGTACGCCGGCGCGCAACCAATTGAGTCGGGAGGACATGCCGGCGGCATGCGGCTCGTCGGCCTGGACGTCCGTCAGGCCTGATTCTTTTTCGCTTTCGAAAGTGCTCACCTACTCAAGGTAGGCAATGACTCCGGCCGCCGCCAGCATTGGAAGCCTTGCCTCACTTGGTCGTTGACAGCCGCAACGCCAGGACCGGGCAGGCATTGGCGGCAGCCTTCGCGCGCCCGACGAGCCCGGCCGGCAGGGGACCCGTCGGCAGGATGGGATATCCCCATTCGTCCAGGGTGATCGCCTCCGGGAGTTCCTCGGCGCACAGGCCGTGGGCCCGGCAGGTGATGGCGTCGACCCGCAACAGCACATTCTTCCGGCTCATCGCGTTCCACTCCGAAGGCTGTTCTCGTGGCCCAGTGGGACCACCGGTGCCGGGCTGCGGCACGGCCCGTGCCGCAGGTGGCCGTCCAGGTGCACGGCTTCCGGACCTCTCAGCGCCCGCAGGGCACTGGCGGCCAGTGCCACCGCTCCGTCCGGATGACCGCAGCCGCCACGTTTGTCGATCACCGGCAGCCGGCGGCCCAGTCTGGCCACCGCCGATCGGTCCCCGCCGGCCAGTGCCGCCATGTCCTCGGCGATCGCCGGGAGCCCGAACATGCACGGTCCGCACTGGCGTGCCCCGGCATCCGCCAGGTACTGCAGGATTCGTGCGGTCTCGGTCAACACGCAACCGCCGGCCGGGAGCACCACGATCGACGCGACCCCCTTGGTTCCACCGATGGCACCGAGCTCGGCGGCGCTGAAACCTGTCTCAGCGGCCCGGTTGAGGTCGACCCAGCAACCGGCGAGCCCACCGATCAGAGCCCACGCGGGCACACCTGCCCGTGTCGGGGTCCATTGCGCTGCCGTCAGGATGGTGCGCAGCGGAGTGCCGCCGGCGACCTCCACCACTCCCGGGACCCCCACGGCGCCACCGACGGTGACCAAAAGGGTGCCAGGCTCGGCGGCCGTGCCGACGGCGCGGAACCATGACGCGCCGAAGCGGGCGATCAAAGCCAGTTGGGCCAACGTCTCCGCGTTGTCCACCAAGGTCGGTCGGCCCTGGACCCCGGACTCCCAGATCACCGAGGTCCGGCCGGCCGGTCGGGCGTCGCCGGTGTTCAGGTAGCGGACGAGCGCGGTGGCCTCGGAAGCCACGAACCGTGCCGGGACTCCGACGATGCTGAACTCGATCCCCTCCGCAGGACGTTCGGCCAGCGCCGTGCGCAGGGCGCCGGTGGTGGCCGAACCCCGATGCACGGCGAGGATCACCTTGTCCGCTCCGACCGCGGCCGCGGCCAGCACCGCCCCGTCGATCACCAGGTGAGGCGAGTTGGCCAGCAGCACAGCGTCTTTCGACGCGGTCGGGTCACCCTCGCAACAATTCGCGACGACCACTGCCGGGCGGCGCCTCGAGGCGTTCCCGGCGACGGCGGTCATCTTCCGGCCGGTCGGGAAGGCAGCCCCGCCACGACCCACAAGGCCGGCGGCGGAGGCCATCTCGGCCAGCTCCGATGCAACCTGGAGGGGGACGTGGCCCAGGCGCCGGAGGTGATCGGCCCACGAGAGAGCCGGCTGGGCGGGGAGCAGGCGCGCGACGCCGATGCGGGTGCTCATGGTGGCGGGGTCCAGGGTGGTCGTCATCGACGGGATCCGATCTCTTCACGGGGATGGGTGATGTCCGCAGCCTGTCGGGCAACACTGTCCGGGTGGCGGTCCGGCAGCAGCCGGAGAGTCAGTGCAACGAGAACCGATGTGATGCAAACGATATCGGTGATGATCATCCACTTGCTGGTGCCGTCCCCACCGGAGATGCCGAACCCGTGGATGAGGGCGATGGGCCACATGGCGTAGGCGGCGAGGTGGACCGCCTTCCACGCGAACGCCGACAGGTGCCGGCGCAGTGCGCTGGTGATTCCGACGGCCAGCATCAGGTCGACGGCGACGGCGCCCAGACCGATCCAGAGCGGCTCCCAGGCGGCCTTGAATGGGATCAGCACATCCCAGTAGTTGAGGTTCACGTAGCCGTCCGCGATGGCGGTGACGATGTGGATCGTGAGGAAGGCCATCGACGTGATGGACAGCGTGCGGTGCAGGCGCAGGACCGCGGCCCGGGGGAGATACCGGGATCCCTTGCGTCCGGCGGTGAGGATGCCGAGCAGCATCACGGCCGTGAACAGCACCAGGGACACCGCGCCGGTGGCCCGGCTGGAGTACCAGAGGATCTGGGTGTTCATCAGGCGGCCTGCTTCTTCTCGTCGGGCCAGCCGGCCAGTGCGACGGCCACGCCGTCGACGTCGACCAGTCGGCTGGGGAGGCGCCGGGCAGTGAGCCAGGCGGGCGCCTGGTCCCCGAGGACGATGGCCGCGGTAGCACCGGCGTACTGGGTAGCTGCTTGAGTCAAGTAGTATTTGGCCATGTCAGAGCCAGTGTGTGCCTACCCGGTCGGTGGTGTCGATTACCCCCGGACCTTTCAGGAGTTGCTGGAGTGGTTCCCGGATGACTCGTCGTGTCTGGCGTATCTGGAGCGTCTGCGGTGGCCCCAGGGGTTTGTGTGTCCGGTGTGCGGGGCGCCCGGCGGTTGGCGTACGGCGAAGGCGAAATGGATGTGCACCAGGTGTGGCCGGCAGACGTCGGTGACCGCCGGCACGATCTTCCACCGGCTCCGGACGCCGCTGTCGACGTGGTTCGCGGCGATCTGGTTCATCACCTCGCAGAAGAACGGGATGTCCGCGCAAGGTCTGCAGCGGGTGCTGGGTTTCGGATCCTACGAAACAGCGTGGGCGTGGCTGCAGAAGCTACGCCGGGCGATGGTCCGCCCCGAGCGGGAGTTGCTCTCCGGTGTGGTGGAGTTAGATGAAGTGTTCATCGGCAACGAGTCTCGCGGCCGCGCAGGCGGCGTGAAGGACCACACCGCGGCGATGATCGCAGTGGAATCGATCCCCGGCCGCAAGCTGGGCAGGGTCCGCATCGAGCTGGCCGAGACAGCCCGATCGGTCAGCATGCTCGGCTTCGCCGACCGCGTCATCGCCAAAGGATCAACGGTCAGAACCGATGGCGCCAACTACCTGAAGAAGCTGACCGCGGCCGGCTACGAGCACGTCGCGTTCGTCGGGACCGACAGCGCCGAGCCCGCCCACATCAACCTCCCCGGCGTCCACATGGTCGCCTCGCTGCTCAAACGCTGGCTGACCGGCACCCTGCATTACGCGGTCTCCCAGGAGCACCTGGCCTACTACCTGGACGAATACACATTCCGGTTCAACCGACGCACCTCGAAGAGTCGCGGGCTTTTGTTCTACCGACTGTTGCAGCAGGCCGTGAACACAGACCCACACCCGCTCGCTGAACTGCGCAATCCTGTTGCAGCAGTGGACGTCCCGTTCTGAACTTTACTCAAGCAGCTACCCAGTACCGGCGTTCGCGTCCAGTGCGCTGGCGGCGGCCACCGAGGCCGTCCGCCAGTACGGCGTCGGGTTGTCGCCGGTCCGCGGATCGACGAGGTGGTGACGCATGCCCGCGGCGGTCCGCCAGGCCCTGGCCACCGTGGAGGAGGTCGCCAGTCCGCCCGCGGCGATGGCCACCGTGGTCTGGGGAGCAGCTTCGGCCGCACGGTGGTCGTCGGCGATCGCGATGGTCCAGCCGCCGACGGGGGCCCCGCCGGCGACGGCGATGTCGCCGCCCAGCCCGACGAGTACCCCACTGCCGGTCCGCAGCGCGATCCGGGCGGCCGCCCGGTCGGCGGCCAGGGCCTTGGCGGTGGCTCCGAGGTCGAGGCCGATACCGGCCGGGACCGTGATCAGCCTGCGTTCCCGATCGTGAAGGATGCGCCACGCACCGGGGGCCGGCCGGGTCGCCGCGGTCGCCGTCCCGACGCTGGAGACCGCGAGACTGCGGTCGAGCATTTCCCGCAGCGCTCCGATGTCGCGGTCGTAGCCCAGCGCGATCACCGCGGCCGCCACCGTCGGATCGACGAGATAGCCGGTGGCGGAGGCGATCCGGAGGGCGGCGGAGATCGCGTCGTTGAGCACGGGCGACAATTCGACCTCGACCTCCGGGGTCCGCAGCAGCCTGCTGATCTCCGAATCCGGACGGAATCGGCTGCAGGCCAGCTCGATCGAGGCCAGCTCGTCGTCGAGCTCGACCCTGGCGGCCCGCAGGGCCGTGGGATCGGTGACCACCAGCGTCGCGGTGGTGGACCAGATCTGGAAATCGACCCTGACGGGGGCCGGAGTCGCCGTCCGGATCATCACGAACCGCCGGACGCGGCGGCCGGGGTGCTGGAGCTGGTGGTGGGCGCGGCAGTCGTGCTGAGAGTGGAGCTCGTACTCGCCGAGGCCGATGCCGAGTTGGTGGAGGCGACCGCACCGGCGCTGCCCGCGGCGGCCGTGGAAGTGGTGGTCGTGCCGGCAGTAGTCGTGGTCGTGCCGGTCGTGGTGGCGGGCGTACTGGCGGCGGCGGGGGTGGTGAGCGCCAGAGTGGTGGCCACCGAGGCGATGCCGGCGGCCCCGACGAGCCCGGCGGTCAGGATTCTGACCCTGCGCCGCATACGTGCTCCGGTTGCTCCTGGATCTGGCGAGTTCATAGCGATGATTCCCTCTCGGTCTTGCGTGCCCAGGTGGTACTCGAAGCCTTCCCGACATTTCTCAGAGGCTTCTTGCCGGACTGGCTGGGATCAACACTGACCGATGGAGCTATGCGCTCGCTGTGCGCCTCCTGAGGCTGCCATCTGCATTCGCTCAGGAATTTCTCAGTGCGAATCCAGGGGGGCCGTCGTAGGAGGTTCTAGGGTGTGGCGGTGTTTCCGGCCGAGGGAATGGTGAGGGTGGCGACGGCGCCCTTGGCGTGGGGAGCATCGGTGAGGGAGACCGTACCGCCGTGTGCCGTTGCGATCTCGCGCACCAGCGAGAGGCCGAGTCCATAGCGTCGATTTCCGATCGGTCGCTCGGTGGCGTGGTCCGGGTTCGTGCTCTTGCCGCGGGAGAACCGATTCCACATTTCCTCCCGGCGACCGTCGGAGGACAATCCCTCCCCCTGATCGGTGACCGACAGGGCGACCATTCCCTTGGCGCCCACCGCGCTCAATTTCACATCGCCGCCGTCGACGGAATGCGAGATGGCGTTGTCCACCAGGGCTATCAATGCCCGCCGCAGGGCCGGGCGGGATCCTCGCATGTGCAGACCCGGTAGGGCAGCCGTCCGGAGGCGGACCCCGGAGTCGTCGGCGAGCACCTGCATGCTGGCGGCCACCTCGTTCAACAGCTCGGCCGGATCCATCTCCTCCGCCAGGCCCGGATGCGCGGACAGGGTGGCGCTGAGCAGTAGCTCGTCCACGATCTCGCCGAGGACCCGGCTGTCGTCGAGCAGCTGTGCGGCGATCTGGCCGGCCGGGTCCCCGACGGGGAGCCGGCGGGCCAGCAGTTGGGCCCTGGTGTGCAGGATCGTCAGGGGAGTGCGCAGTTCGTGACCCGCGTCGGCGACGAACCGGCGCTGCAGCGAAAGTGCCTGCCCCAGCGGGCGAACGGCACGTCGAGCGATGAAGAACGCCACCACGCCGGCGATCAACACGCCGATCGAACCCGCCACGATCAGCGCGTTGAGGACCAGGGCGTCGCTGTCCGTCGGTGGTTCGAGGTGGGGTGTGCCGGTCGCCGGGTCGCCGTGGTGGCGATGGAGCAGGGTGAAGGCCAGCGCCGCCGCGACCGCGACCGCGAAGGCGCTCGCCAGTGCGATCTGCACGCCGATCCGCCGGGCCGCATGACGGATGAGGGCTTCATCGCCGACGTTGCCCTCGCCCTGTGATCGGCCGGTATCGAGCCCGGAGTGCTTGCGCATGTACAGCCTTCCGGTCTCGAGGCGGGTGTCGGTACTCACAGGCTACCGATGCGGTAACCCAGACCGTGCACGGTGCTGACCACTTCCCGGCCGAGCTTTCTCCGCAGGTAGTAGACGTAGGTGTCGACGGTGCCCTCGGTGTCGTTGGAGTCGAAGACCGCCGAGAGCAGCTCCGGTCGGGTGAAGACCCGGCCGGGACGTCGGGCCAGCGTCTCCAACAGGATGGATTCCTTGCCCGAGAGGTCGACCGGGGCCTCTCCGCCGCCCACCACCCGGCGGGACCTCACCTCGAAGCGCCGACGCCCGATGCCGATGGTCGGGGTGGCCTCGGAATGCCGACGCAGGAGCGCGCGGAGTCTGGCCAGCAGTTCGTCGATCTCGAACGGCTTGACGACGTAGTCCTCCGCCCCGGCATCCAGGCCGGCGATCTTGTCGGCCAGGGTGCCGCGCGCCGTCAGCAACAGGATCGGGTTGATGATCCCGCGTGCCCTCAGCTTGCTCACCAGTTCCAGCCCGTCGATCGCCGGCAGTCCCCTGTCGATCACCATCACCTCGTACTCCCTGGTCAGGGCGCGATGCAGGCCGACCTGGCCGTCGGGGGCGTGATCGACCAGGTAGTCGTCCTGCAGGACCTCGATCAGCAGGGGCGCCAGGGCCCGGTCGTCCTCGACCAGCAGCAGTCGTGGTCGCGGGTCCGGCGCCTCGTCGGCGCTCACCTGGGCCTGCGCGGCGGTGGCGTCGCTGTCGCCGCTCATGAAAACAATCTGTTGCTCATGGAATCGATCGTGTCACGGGGGGCTCTGAGACTGCTCTGAGACACCGGGCGGAACATAGCCGACATGGTGTCGAACCTGTCGAACCGCGGACGCGTTCCGGCGGCCCTGCCCGCTGCGCCCGCGCTCGAATGGCGCCCGTCGTCCCGCCACCGCAGGCTGGCGTGGATCGGCGACGCGATCGGCACGGTGACCATCGCCAGCGTCGTCGTCGTGGTGGTCCTGTGGTTCGCCGGCGGCAACGTCACCGTCCTGCTCCACGGCGCCGGTGGACCGGCGACGGCCCTCGGCCGGCTCACCGGGCTGGTCTCGGCCGATTTCCTGCTGCTCCAGGTGCTGCTGATGGCCCGCATCCCGTGGGTCGAGCAGGTCTGGGGTCAGGGGGATCTGGCCCGCCGGCATCGTTGGCTGGGGTTCACCTCGTTCTGGCTGATGTGGGTCCACATCGTCCTGATCACCATCGGGTACGCGCAGGACGGTCGGGTGAACCTGCTGGCCCAGGCCTGGGACCTGGTCCTGCACTATGCGGGCATGCTGCTGGCCGCGGCCGGCACGCTCGCACTGGTCGCGGTGGTGGTCACCTCGATCCGGCGCGCTCGACCGACCTTGCGTTACGAGTCATGGCATCTCATCCACCTCTACTCCTACCTCGGGGTCGGACTGGCGCTGCCACACCAGTTGTGGACGGGCAAGGACTTCCTCTCATCGAAGGCGGCGACCGTGTACTGGTGGTCGCTATGGGGCGCGACCATGGGTGCGGTGGTGATCTTTCGCCTGCTGCGACCGCTGATCTCCAGCTACCGGCATCGTCTGACCGTGACGTCGGTGAGACGCGAAGGGCCCGGGGTGTTCTCGGTCGTCATGGGTGGTCGCCACCTCGATCGGATGGGTCTGCAGGCCGGTCAGTTCTGCCAGTGGCGGTTCCTGAGCGGCACCGGATGGACGAGGGCGCAACCGTTCTCGGTGTCGGCGGTACCGACCTCCCGTTCGGTGCGGATCACCGTGCAACGGGTGGGTGACGGTTCGGACCGGCTGGCCAGGACGAAACCCGGTACCAGGGTGTTGTTCGAGGGGCCCTACGGGACCATGACCGCCGATCGGCGCAGTCGGCGTGACGTGCTCCTGATCGGCGCCGGCGTCGGAATAACCCCGATCCGTGCGCTGGCCGAGATGATCGGCAACGAGCGGGTTCCCCGCCGGGCGGTACGGCCGTCGGTGGTGGTGATCCAGCGTTCCCGGGACGTCTCGATGGCTCTGTTCGCCGGTGAGTTCCTCGAACTGGCCAAGCGTTCGGGGATCAGGGTCATCCCGCTGGTCGGTCGTCGGGGGCCGTCCAGCGGGTGGTTCCCCGGCCCGCACACCGTCCATGGAGCTGATGCGCTGCGACGTCTGGTGCCGGACGCGGCCGAGCGCGAGGTCTACCTCTGCGGCCCGAAACCCTGGGTCCGGGAGGTCCGCCGGACCCTGCGGGAACTGCACGTCCCGGGCTCCGTCATCCACACCGAGGACTTTGCCGGCTGACCGGCAGGTCATCGGTGACCGTTTCATCTCGACCCCAGAAATGCAGGCGAACCCCATGCGGCGCATCACCTTCACCATCGTCAGTACCCTGGCGGTGCTGGTCCTGCTCTTCAGCTACCGCACCAGCCGGGACCAGCCGATCACCGCGACGACGGTGGCGATCGGCCAGGCGCACGTGGTGACCGCACCCGGGTCGGTGGTCTCCTCCGCCGCCGGACCGGACCCGGTCACGAGCGGGAACGCAAGTGCCGCAACGCCGACCACGGTCCCGGGCGCGCCTGCCGGAGGGTCCACGAAGACGTCGGCCCCGTCGGGCCGGGCGGCAGGATCGACCGCGTCATCGTCCAGGAAGTCGACGCCGGCGACCCCGAGCGCCGCCCGATCGGTCACCGTCGACGGCGCCTCGACGGATACCCCCTACGGTCCGGTGCAGGTCGAGGTCGTGATCAAGGCCGGCCGGATCACCGACGTGAACGCCATCGTGTACCCGCAGGGGAGCGGCCGTGACCAGGAGATCAACCAGTATGCGTTGCCGCAACTGCGATCCCAGGTGCTCTCCGCGCAGAGCGCCAACGTTGCTGGGGTGAGCGGCGCGACCTACACCAGCCAGGGGTTCGTCGGTTCGCTGCAGTCGGCCCTCGACCAGGTCCATTTCAAGTGAGCCCCGGCGAGGGGGTCGATCGGGTGACCGCCCCGCCCGTCGTGGCCCGCACCGAGATGATCATGGGACTGCCGGTGAGCATCCACCTGCGGGAGCGGCCCGGTGGGCCCGCCGTCGTCGCGGCGGAGGCGGCGGCCGCGGTCGATCGGGCCTTCGACGTCATGCGCCGCTGCGACCGGATCTTCAGTCCGTACCTGGCCGACAGCGAACTGCAGGCGGTGCGGGCCGGACGCCTGGTGGCACCCGGAGCGGCCGCCGAGTTCGCCGCCGTGCTGGAGATCGCCGAGTGCGCCAGGGTTCGTACCGACGGCTGGTTCGACATCAGGTACAGCGGCGCACTCGATCCCAGCGGGGTGGTCAAGGGCTGGGCCGCACAGCGGGCCGGCGACGAACTCGCGGACATCGGCTGTGACAGCTACCTCAACGCCGGTGGCGACATCGTCTGCCGATCGGCCGGGGCGCCGTGGCGCATCGGGATCGAACACCCCTTCCAGCCCTCCGGTCTGCTCACCGTCCTGGGTCTGCGGGACTTCGCTGTGGCGACCTCCGGTGCGGCGCACCGCGGCGCGCACATCATCGATCCGCACACGGCGTCCGCGGCCGGTGGCGTCCGTCAGGTCACCGTCGTCGGACCGTCGCTGACCTGGGCGGACATCTGGGCGACGGCGCTGGTGGCGGCGGGTCGACCGGCCCTTCTGGATCCCTCGCAGGCCCTGATCGGCCTCTGCTGCGCGGATGGGTACGACCTGATGGCGGTCACCGAGGACGACGAGGTCTTCGCCACCGACGGATTCGACTCGTTCCAGGTGTCGGATCTGCCCCGTCCCGAGGTCGGTCGGATCGGGACGCGTCGGTAACGGGCTCCGCGCTCAGAAGCGGCCGCCCCCGCTGAATCCGCCGCCGCCGCCGCCGCCTCCGAAGCTGCCGCCGCCTCCGAAGCCGCCACCGCCCCCGCCTCCGAAGCCGCCGAAACCACCGCCGCCGCTGAGCATCCCACCGAGGAGGCCGCCCAGGATCGCCCCGGTGAAGTTGCCGCCGCCCCCGCGACCGAACCCGCCACCGGCGTAACCGCCGCCACCGGGCCCCTGCCAGCGGCCGATGTCGTTCTGGGCCAGCCGCGACGCCTCGTCGGCCAGCGACTCGGCCTGCCGGGACTCCGCCAGCGCACCCGCCGGGTCGGAGTTGCTCAGGTTCACGGCGTTCTCCAGGTGCCGCTGGGCCTCGGCCAGTCGGGTGCGGGCCTCGCTGCCGACGGCGCCGCGTCGGGTGTTGATGAAGTCGTTGGCGCCGGTGATCCTGGCCTGCGCCGAGTCCAGGGACTGCTGCAGAGCTGCGAGCGCCCGCTGCTGCACGTCCTGGGCTGATCTGGTCGCGGCCAGGATCTCGTCGAGCGTCGCGTCGGCCTCCCGCACCCGCTGGGTGGCCAGGATCGGGTCCTTGGTGCCATTCGGTCCGGCCACCGCGGCCAACGAGGTCTCGACCTGGGTCAGCCTCGCCGAGATCGTCGGGCCGGCGCTGCCGGTGCTGCCCTGCCCGAAGGCAGCCCTGGCCGCCGCCAGTTCGGCCTGCACCGGGGCCAATCGCCCCGGTAGCCGGGTCTTCGCATCGGCCAGGTCGGAGCTCAGCCTGTCGATGGCATCGAGCAGCGTGGTGGCCTGGGCGACGGACTCCTGAGCGTTCCGGGCGGCGACCACCGCTGGGGTGGTATCGGCGTCGGACTCCTCGCCTCGGGCGGTCGCGATCGACGACTTCGCGAAGTCCAGACGATTCGAGGCTTCCGACGCGTTCGTGATGACGGCGCTCAACGCGCTCGGAGCGTAGGCGGAGCCCAGCTGCGCCAGCGTGCCGGTGGCCTCGGCGACCCTGGCCTCCTGGACCTGGAGTGCCGCCTCGATGTCGGCGACGGCGGCCGGCAGACGGTTCTTCAGGTCCAGCATGGCGTCGAAACGGTCGCTCTGCGCGTCCAGTGCATTGTCGGCATCGGTGCAGCGCTGGATGATCTCTTCCATCCAGGCGCGCCGGGTGCTCTCGTCCTCTGGGATGTCGTCGTCGATCTGCTGCCGCAGCTGGAAGGCTGCTGCCAACGAGGTACGTGCACTCTCGAAAGCCGCTCGGAACTCGGCCATCGCCGCGGCGCCGAAGGTGCTCTCCGCGATGATCAGCTGCTGCTCGCTGCCGTGCACGGCGTTGTCGCTGGCGATCAGCAGCTGCACGCTCCGGTCGGACACCGACTGCAGTGGTTCCAGCGGCACCGGGACGGGGCCGGCCGGCGCGTCACCGCCGCTCCCGGAACCGTGCCCTGATCCTTGGCGGTTCGGGTCGGCGGCCCTGGACTTCCTGGCCCGCAGGTACCAGATGAGTCCGCCGGCCAGGATCACGATCAGGATCACCCACAGGATCCAGGACTTGCTGCCGGACCCCGAGGATCCACCGATCGTGGACCGCAGGCCGTCGGCGGCCGCCACCGCGGCGCCGGACCAGTTGGCCGCCTTGAGTTGCGGCACGATGTCGTTCGCTGCGATCGTGTCGACCTGGCTCTTGCTGAGTGGGAAGCCGCTGGGCACGTAGTACCCGTACGACTTGTCCACGGTGGCGACGGCCAGCAGCATGGTGTGGCTGTCGAAGCCCGACAGCGCACCGGATGCATTCGCCCAGACGTTGCCCGCCTGCCCGTCGAAGCTGCTGACGTAGACCACCCAGAGCTGGACCTTGTCCTGGCTGTACAACGTGTCGATCGCGTTCTTGACGCTGGTCGTGTTCCCGCCCAGAGCGGAGCTACGGTCGGTGATCTGGTTCGGGATGTTGAACGGGGCGTCGGCCGCTGCCACCCCCGGCCCCAGTGCCAGGGCACACAGAGCCAGCAGCACGATGACGGCCGAGCGAATCCTCGACCCCGAACTTCTCGGTCTATCCAGTGGCAACGACATGCCCCGCAGCCTATCGGCGCCCGGTGCCCGCACGGCCCCCCGACCACCTGCGATCGACCGGGACGACTCCGGCGCCAGTTGCCAGCCTGCGGACGCACGCCGCCCGCGTCTGCTCGTCCTGCCCGCGCCGCGACCCGAGCAGCCACCCGAGCGGCGACCGGATCGGCGAACGGGATCGGCGACCGCATCGGCGACCGCATCGGCGACCGCAGGTTGCTGGGCCGGGTCTGAGGATTCGGCCGTCGTTGCAGTAGTTCGGTGCCCGACTACAGGCACTGAACTACTGCAACGATGGTCGGCGCGCTGCTCCCGCTGCTCGGACCGTGGTCACTGGTAGGCCGGGACCCCCAGCATCTCGTCGAGCGTGACGAACCGGTACCCACTGTCCCTCAGTCGATCGATGACCAACTTCACCGAAGCGGCCGTGTTGGCCCGGTCACCGCCGCGGCCGTCGAACCCGTCGTGGAAGATCAGGATCGATCCCGGTCGGGCCTTGGCCGCTGCCCGGCGCGCGATGCGGCGGGGCGACGGCTGGAAGACCTCGAAGGCATGACCGAACTGGCCGAGCACCGGCTGCAGGGACAGATCCCCCAGAATGCTCTGCAGTGCAGGGATTCTCATGAGCCACGGCGGGCGGTAGAGGGCAGGCCGCACACCGGCATGATGGACGACGAGGTCCTGGGTCGCGGTGATCTCGGCGCGCAGGACCGCCGGGCGCAGACAGCGGGTGAACCGGTGCGAGTAGCTGTGGTTGCCGATCACGTGTCCGTCGGCCACCAGTCGGGCGGTCACCTCGGGGTGCCGCTGCACGCAGAGGCCGACCTGGAAGAAGGTGGCCCGCACCTGCTCTGCCGCCAGCACGTCCGCGATCCGGGAGGTGTACGGCTCGTTCGGCCCGTCGTCGAACGTCAACGCCACCACTCTCTCGGTCCTGGACCCCCGGAACGGGTATCTGCCGAGGATCCGGGAGAACGGCGACATCATCGACCAGTAGGCGGAGGCTCCCACCACGGCGCCGCCGCCGAGCAGGAGACCTGTTCGCCTGCGCCGGTGACCGGTCATCGCCGGCGGAACGCGGGGGCCATCCCCAACACCGGCCGACGGAACAAGCGGTTCAACCAGTAGCCGAGGACGTAGTAGTAGAGGAAGGTGACCGTGACGTTGTAGAGGAAACCCTCCTCCAGTCGCCGCGAGGACGTGAGGCTCGCGTTGCCGCGGTCGAAGGCGACCGGTCCCTGTGCCTGCAGTCGCCGCAGCAGATCCAGTTCGTCCCCGCCCTGGGTGAGTTGGGTGTTGTATCCGGTCCAGGCCTCCCGGCGGAACGCGATGTTGGTGGCCGAGACGTAGAAGACGCGGCCCGTCATGCGCTTGGCCAGGTGCACCAGTCCGAAGAGCACCTTCGGGTAGGCGGCTCCCCACTTCGGTGCGGCGACGAATTCGCACGGGCCGGCCACCGCGACCAGGGTTCCGTCGGCGCGGAAGGACCGGTCGATGGTGGACAGCCAGCTGACCGGGAACGTGGTGTCGGCGTCGGTCGAGACGATGATTTCCCCGTTGGCCACCGAGGTGCCGCCCTGCCGCGCCCAGCAGACGCCCGGCCGGGACTCCGTGACGACCACGGCTCCGAGGGACCGGGCGATGTCGGCTGTGCGGTCGACGCAGTTGTTGTCCACCACGATGACCTCGACCTCACCCGGGAAGTCCTGTGCAGCGATCGATCTCAGGCAGTCGGCGATGAACAGTTCCTCGTCCAGAGCGGGGATGACGATGCTGAACCGCGGGCGCACAGCAGGCTCGGATGCCAGCGCGGCAGGCTCGGTGGCGCGCACGGCGCGCTCGGCCGGGAGCAGCGGCCCGTTCCGGAGCGGGAGCACTTGCGGCCGGGTCGAGGGGATTGCTTCTATCGCCATGAACGGGATACTACACACGAGATAGTAGATAGCCTTTGAGGCTGAACCGTACGGCGTACGTGGCGTTGATCGTGCACTTCTCCGACAACCGACCGACATCCGACGTCCATACCCGATGTACGCCTGCTCACAGAAATGGGTTCCAGGCATGGCGCCGACAGCAGACTGTTGGTCCGCCGGTCGTCCGTCCATTCCGTCGTCGTCAGAAGAATCTCAGAAGATATCGGCCGACCGAACGGAATTTCTCGGAAATGGTGACCGAAGTCGCATGACGATCGGAGGCCGAGATCTGTTGCATAAGTTGACCCTTGAAGGCCGCCGGGCGGCGGAGTTGATTGATGAAAGGTACATGCGAAGACGCAGCAGGCGTTGAAGAAGGCAGCACGAAGAAGGCCGTACATGAACACGATCTTGACCGTCTGGATGGGTATTGCGGTACTGGCCGCGCTGGCAGTTTTCGTGGGCGCCTTCACCGTCAGGCATTGACGGCGGCCGATGCCCTCCCGGGGGACAAATCCCCTCAACGCGGATTGCTGAGCCGGTAGCGATGGACCGGTCGCCCGGTGGATCCGTAGGACAACTCCAGCTCGAGGAGTCCCTTTCGCTGTAATTCCGAGAGGTACCGCTGGGCGGTCGGACGGCTCATCCCGAGTGCGCGGGCGGTGGTGCTGGCCCCGATGGCTTCCGGTGACTCGCCGACGGTGCGCAGGATCTTGGCCATGGTCGGGGGAAGGCGTGTCTGCTCCGCGGAAGGGACAGGGCGCCGCAGGGTGCTGAACAGGGAATCGATGGTTGCCTGGTCGGTCTGTTCACCGGCCTCGGTGATCAGTTGCTCGCGCCACCCCCGGTAGGCGTCGAGTTGCTGGCGGAACTGGGCGAAGCCGAACGGCTTGACCAGGTAGTAGATCGCGCCGAGCCCCATCGCAGCCCGGACCGAATCGACATCGCGTGCAGCGGTGATGAAGATCGTGTCAGGGGCGGTGCCCGCACCGGCCAACGACCGCAGCAGGCTCAGCCCGTCCTCGTCCGGGAGGTAGATGTCCAGGATCAGCAGATCGGGATGATGCTGGTCGATGGCAAGACGGGCGGTCGCGGCGGTGTGCGCCTGTCCGATGCAGGAGAAGCCGTCCACCTTGGCCACCCCGGCCGCGTGGATGTGGGCGACCCGGAAATCGTCGTCGACGACCAGCGTGCGGATCATGCGGGCAGTTCCGCAGTCGCAGGCATGACGACCTCGAAACGGCCGCCCGGACCCGGATCGACCGTGATGCTGCCGCCGGATCTGCGGACGAGTCGTTGGACCAGGGCCAGTCCCATCCCGCGACGGCGGTCGGCCCTCGTCGGTTTCGTGGAGAAACCGTCGGCGAAGATGCGCTCGATGTTCTCCGGGTCCACCCCCGGCCCGTTGTCGCTGACGACGATGGACAGGACCGCGTCACCGGCGATGGCCACCACCACCTCCCGGGGCGCTGGTCGGTCTCCGACCGAATCCAGCGCATTGTCGATCAGGTTCCCGAGAATGGTCATGACGTTCTGGGCCGTCGGCCCGTTCGGCAGGTGGAGGTGCGAGTCCTCGGTCAGGACCAGATCGATGTCCCGCTCGGCGGCGATGGTCTGCTTGGCCAGTAGCAGTCCGGCGATCAACGGCGGCGAGATCTGGGCGCGCAGGTCCTCCGCGGAGCCGGTGTGCCCGGCGCCGACGATATCCACGTACCTTCGGGCCTCGGCGATTTCCTCCAGATCCAGCAGCCCACCGATGACGTGCAGGCGATTGGCGAATTCATGCTCCTGCGCGCGCAGCGCATGGGCGAGACCGGTCGCCGAATCCAGTTCTCTGATGAGTCCCTCCATCTCGGTCCGATCCCGCAGGGTGACGACGCTGCCCGCAGACCTGCCGCCGATCACCACGGTGCGCCGATTCACCACCAGCAACGAGTCGTCGGTCAGGACCACCTGATCTGCTCCGGTCGAACCGCCGGTCAACACGTCCAGCAGACGACCGGGCGGGAGGGACCGGGTGAGCGGTTCACCGACCTTCTGGTCGGACAGTCCGAGCAGGCGCCGGGCCTCGTCGTTGATCAGCGAAACCCGTTGTCGGGCATCGAATCCGATGACGCCCTCGCGGATCCCGTGCAGCATCGCCTCCCGCTCCTGGAGCAGGGAGCTGATCTCACCCAGTTCCAGCCCGAAGGTCTTGCGCTTCATCGACCGGGCCATCATCAGGGCCACCAACACCCCGACCGCGAGCGCTATCGCCAGGTAGAGTCCGATTCCCCAGATCTGGGACGACAACTGGGAGGCCACGGTGGTCTCCAGGATGCCCACCGACACCTGGCCGATCACCTCGCCGGACGGCGCGAAGATCGGCGCCTTGCCGTTGGCCGAGCGGCCCAGGCTGCCGTTGTCGATGCCGACGTGCGTCCGGCCATCGAGCACCTCGACCGGCTCCTCGAGCCGCCGCCCGATCAGTGCTGCGGTCGGGTGGGTGTAACGCATCCCGAACCGGTCGGTGATGACGACGTACGCGGCGCCGGTGTCGCGCTGCACCCTGGCGGTCAGCGGCTGCAGCGTCCGGTCGGGATCGTGGGCGATGAGAGCCGCGCGGACCTGCGGAATGTCGGCGACGGCGCTGGCTTCGGCTCTCGCCCGCTCCTGGAACTGCTGATCGAGAACCGCGCTCGTCTGCCGAATCTGCAGGAGACCGCCGACGGCCGCCGTGCCGACCAGGATGCCCACGACCGACCACAGCAACCAGGATGCCAGGGAGCGCATGGGCGATCAGCACCTCCGTTGGTGTGACTCTGGTGGCTCGACGCGCATGGTCCCGATCTCGCTGCGTCCACCGAAGTCAAGCACAGGCGCTGCTCCGACGGAAGCGGTGATGAGCAAAATGCACCAAACCTGCCGGAAGTTGCGCCACGTATCCAGAAAAGATCGAATATGTGTGCAATGAAGCTTTTCGGTGAGTTCGGCGCGAATGCTTTGCATGCTCCGATGGTGCGGGCAGTCTTCTGCCTCAACGGACCAAAAAGGAGACCCACTGGTGACAATGACGCCATCGAGACACATTCAATCCGATGTGCCGGCAATCGTTCTGGAAAATGTGACCAAACGATTCCGTACACCCAAGGGCGGGATCTTCACGGCGCTCCGCGATTTCGACCTCACCATCGCGCCCGGCGAGTTCTGTGCCGTGGTCGGGCCGACCGGGTGCGGAAAATCCACCACGCTGACGCTGGTGTCAGGGCTGGAGCGGCCGTCGGCCGGTTCGGTCACCGTGGCCGGCCGCGCGGTGTCCGGCATCACCCCGGGTGTCGGCTTCATGTTCCAGCAGGACGCGGTGTTCCCATGGAAGAGCGTGCTGGACAACGTCGCGGCCGGTCCCAGATTCCGCGGTCTGTCCCGGACGAAGGCGAACACCGCGGCGCGCGACTGGGTGCGCCGGGTCGGTCTGGCCGGCTTCGAGGACCGGTATCCCCATCAGTTGTCCGGTGGGATGCGCAAGCGGGTGGCACTGGCCCAGAGTTTGATCAACGAGCCCGAGGTGCTGTTGATGGACGAGCCGTTCTCGGCATTGGACGTGCAGACCAGATCGATCATGTCGGACGAGTTGCTGGGGCTCTGGGAGCTGACCCGCCCGGCGGTCATCTTCGTCACGCACGATCTCGAGGAGGCGATCGCCCTGGCCGACAAGGTGGTGGTCCTGACCGCGGGTCCCGGCACCATCAAGGAGGTCTTCCCGGTCGATCTTCCGCGACCACGGCGGACGCAGGAGATCCGCTTCGAGCCCGAGTTCGTCGCCATCTACGAGAAGATCTGGGAAGCCCTGCGTTCCGAGGTCGAAACGGCCTACGCGCGCACCACGCAGGTGGCGTCGTGAACGACGTGGCGGGCGCCGAGGTCTCGGGCGCGTTCGCCGGTATCGGTGGAACGACGACGACCCTGAACATCCGCACCCCCCCATCGGCCCGCAGTCTGCGGCTGCGCAGACGGCTGTTGATGAACGCGGCCAGGTTGGTGCTGGTGGGCGGCCTGCTGTACGCGTGGGAGTGGGGGGTGAACGCCAAGCACATCGACCCGTTCTTCTGGGGGCAGCCCAGCCAGGTGTGGGCGACGCTGAAAGGCTGGATCACGGTGGGCACCCCGCAGGGTTCGCTCGCCGAGCAGGTGGGCGTCACCCTCCAGGAAACGGTCTACGGGTTCGTCATCGGCGTGGTGCTGGGCATCGTCGGCGGCATCGCACTGGGCAGCAGTCGCCTGCTGGCGGACCTGTTGTCACCGTTCATCAAGGTGGCCAACTCCATTCCGCGCATCATCCTCGGATCGATCTTCACGGTGGCCTTCGGATTCGGCATCGAGTCCAAGATCGTGCTCTCGGCGGTGCTGGTCTTCTTCGGGGTCTTCTTCAATGCCTTCCAGGGCACCCGCGAAGTGGACCGCAACCTGATGGCCAACGCGAGGATTCTCGGGGCGTCACGGCTCCAGGTCACTCGTCAGGTGGTCATCCCCTCGGCCTTCACCTGGATCCTGGCCAGCCTGCACGTCAGCTTCGGGTTCGCGTTGATCGGCGCGCTGGTCGGCGAGATCCTCGGCGCAGACAAGGGTCTCGGGCTGCTGATCCGCAGCTCGCAGAACAACTTCGACATGAACGGCGTGCTCGGCGGCATGGTGGTGGTCGCGATCATCGCCCTGCTCGCCGAATTGGTCATCACCCTGCTGGAAAAGCGGATCCTGCGGTGGCGGCCGCCCTCGGCGACCGCCGACATGACCGCCGTCTGAACTCCGACGACAGCCCGGATCAATCCTGATCGACCCCCACCCGGATCGACCCCCACCCGGATCAACCCCCACCCGGATCAACCCCCACCCGGGATCAACCCCCATCAACCCTGATCGGAAGGAAACAATGATGTACTCCCCACGATGGAAGAAGGTCGCGATCATCGCGACCGTCGGCTCTCTGTCCCTGGCCGGATGCGCGAACAACGCGACCGGGAACACCACGGCGGCATCCACCTCGAGTGCGGCCGGATCGGCACCCGCAGCGGCCGGATCCGCGCCCGCTGCGTCCGGTTCGGACGCCGGTCTGACCATCATGGTCGGCGGTATGTCCAAGCAGATCTACCTGCCCTACATGCTCGCCAAACAGCTCGGGTACTACCAGAAGGCCGGCCTGAACCTCACCCTGATCGACGAGCCGGCCGGTGGCGACGCGACCACCAACATGCTGGCCGGACAGGTGCAGGGTGTCGGCGGGTTCTACGACCACACCATTGTGTTGCAGGGCAGGGGAAAGGCCGCCGAGTCGGTGGTCTCGATGCTGCAGAACCCGGGGGAGGTGGAACTGTGCCGAAGCGATCTGAAGGGTCAGATCAATTCCCCGGCCGACTTCAAGGGCCGGTCGCTCGGCATCACCGATACCGGCTCCTCCACCGATTTCCTGACGCAGTACATCACCCACAAGGCCGGGGTCGACCCGGCCGCCACCACCCGGAGGGGAGTAGGTGCGGGGCAGACTTTTCTGGCGGCGATGAAGCAGAAGGCAATCGACTGCGGCATGACGACCGAACCGACCGTCTCGCAGGCGTTGTCCACCGGTATCGCCTTCATCCTGCTCGACATGCGGACCTCGGCCGGAGCGCAGTCGGTGCTCGGCGGTGAATACCCGGCGACCTCGCTGTACATGCCCACCGACTACGTCAACTCGCACAAGGACACGGTGCAGAAGCTGGTCAACGCCTATGTCGCGACGCTGAAGTGGATCCAGGCGCACAACGGCACCCAGATCGCCGATGTGATGCCGGCGTCGTACTACGCCGGCGTCGGGAAGACCGCCTACGCCAAGGCACTGGACAGCGAGAAGGGCATCTTCAACCCGACCGGCATGATGCCGGCCACCGGACCCACCACCATCCTGAACGTGCTCTCGGCGTTCAACCCGGCGGTCAAGGGCAAGACCATCGACCTGAGCAAGACCTTCACCGACGAGTTCGTCAAGGCGGCCACCCCTCTGGCCTGACCGCCGCCGCGCACAGGCCCACCGAACACAGGCCCACCGCGCACAGGCCCACCGGCCGGGCCGACGTCAGCCCATCGGCGTCGGCCCGGCCGGGGTACATTCCCGGATCAGCGTCCACGGAGCCCGACGCGCAACATCCGCCGACGGTGACCTGTGGCAGTCCGAGAGTGGCGGGAGATCATGATGGGCCGGATCGACGACGTGGTCGGAGGCGCCCTGGAGAAGTCGGTGCGCCGGCATCACCGCAACCGACTCTCGAAGCTGGGCCATGCAGACGTGTTCTCGGCCGACGACTCCCGGACGTGGGTTCCGGGGGCCAGGGCCGCCACGACCGGCAACGACGTGGAGGTGTTGATCGACGGAGAGGCGGCGTTCGCCTCGATCTACGACGCCCTGCGAGCGGCCCACTCCCACGTCCACATCGCCGGCTGGCACCTGACCACAGTTTTCTGGCTGCGCCGCGAGCCCGGGACACCGACCCTGCGCGAGATTCTCGTGGACCTCGCGCAGCGGGTGGACGTGCGGGTGCTGCTGTGGGCCGGGCCGCCCCTCCCGATCTTCCAGCCGACCCGGTCGATGATGAAACAGGTGCAGCAGGAGTTGACCAGGGGGTCCTCGGTCCGGTGTGAACTGGATGCACGCGAGAGAACGATGCACTGCCATCACGAGAAGGTCATCGTGATCGACGACGAACTCGCCTTCGTCGGGGGAATCGATCTGTCCGATCTCAGCGGTGATCGCTGGGATCTATCGGCTCACCCGCCCAGGGGCGCCACCGGCTGGCATGACGTGTCGACCCGCCTCCGGGGGCCGGTGGTGGCCGATGTGGCCGACCACTTCCGTGACCGCTGGCAGGAGGTCGCACACGAGCGACTACCCGCACCGGTACGGCAACCGGAGGCGGGATCCGTTGCGGTGCAGCTACTCCGAACGGTTCCCGAACGGACCTACGGGTTCGCCCGACGGGGTGAGTTCTCCATCGCGGATGCCTACCTGCACGGCCTTGCGTCGGCCCGCAGGTTCATCTATCTGGAGAACCAGTTCCTCTGGTCCGCCGAAATCGCCGAGCTGCTGATCGAAAAGCTCAGAAATCCACCAGCACCTGATTTCCGGATCGTGATCGTGCTTCCCGCCAGGCCCAGCAACGGTGCCGACACCACACGCGGGCAGCTGGGACGGCTGGTCGCGGCCGACAACGGAGCCGGACGTCTGCTGGCCGCCACGGTGAATGCCCATGCGGACGGCACCATCGACCCGCTGTACGTCCACGCAAAGGTGGCGGTCGTCGACGATCGATGGCTGACCATCGGTTCGGCGAACCTCAACGAGCATTCGCTCTTCAACGACACCGAGGTCAACGTGCTGACCCTGGACCCCACGTTGGCCCGCCGGACGAGACTCCGCCTGTGGGCCGAACATCTCGAGCTGGGGATGGACGTGATCGACGGCGACCCCACGAACGTCATCGACCGCTACTGGAAGCCGGTCGCGGAGGAACAGCTGGCCCGCACCCGGACGGGCCGCCCGCAGAACCGGAGAGTGATGACGCTGCCTGCGGTCTCCCGGCGCTCCGAACGGTTGGCCGGTCCGGCGCGTGGCCTGCTGGTGGACGGCTGAGGCGCCTCAGGCGGCGCTGACGGCGCGGGACTGGCGGGCCCGCAACGGAATCCACACGACGAGCGCCATGATGGCCATGCCCAGTGGGACGTGCACCGCGGTCAGGGTGTCCTTGCCGGCGTCCTTGATGAGACCGCCGAGGTAGGACTCGAGGACGAGAAGCATCGTCAGGGCCAGACTCCCGAGCCACAGATCCTTGCGCGGCCGCATCCGGACGAACGCGAAGACGGTGGTCGCAAGGGCGAGCACGATCGCCAGCTCGGCGCCGCGGGCGTGCATCTCGATCCAGGCGGATGATGCGTCCCGTTCACCATCGTGCTCCAGGAAGACGCCGGCCCAGACGGCCTGCAGAAGCACCACCAGCGAGGTGATTCCGGTCAGTATCGCGAAGATCTTGCCGTCCTGGGGACGAGCCGGGGTCTGCGAAGTCCTGGTGGTGTTGCTGCGGGTAACGGATTCGGTCATGGCGTTAGTCCAATCGGTGGAGGGATCGATCCGCCTGCGCAAATCGGACATATTCTGCGATGGTCGGAAGGAAGATGCGCAACGATGCGACTGATTCATGGATACTTGGACCGGGTGAGGTCGTCAAGCAAGGTCATCCTTAGAAATCTCTGACTGCAGAACGGATTTCGCGTAAAATGCGCCGAAATATCAGCAAGAAATAAGAATGGTATAGGTTCGGGCGCGACGGAAATGATCGATCTGCAGAGCCTCACCGGGCCTTTTAGACATAAACATGTTATCGAGGAAGAGTAGGTGAAGAATGTCACACCATTCCCGTGGGCTCGAATATCTGACCATGCGCCGTCGGGTCAGAGGGTTGACCGCCGGAGTGGCCGGGGCGGCTGGACTGACCTCCGTCCTCGCCACGATGGCGCTGGCTGCTCCCCATACCGCTGCGGTGTCCACCCATCGGGTGGACGCCGGACACCCCGCCGCCTCCCGCTCCGCTGCGGTCGGGACCCCGCCGACCACGACGACCGCCCGGGTGGATGCCCCGGCCGAAACCACCACCACGGGCCGGTCGAGTGGGACGGTCGGCCGGACGCCCGCCGCCGGCAGGACCGGCACCGCTGGAAAGACCGGCCCCGCTGCAACGACCGGCACCGCCGGCCAGACGGGCACCGTCGGTGCTGCGGCCCCAAAGGTGCACGCGCCCACGACCAGGCGTCCCTCGTCCACGCCGACCTCCGCCGCGGTGACGACCACGACCGCGCCCGCGACGAGCGCTGCGGCGCCGGTGCGGACCACCGCCGCCCCGACGCCGCCTGCGGCGATCGTGCCACCCGCCGCAGCCCCGACACCTGCGGCGGGTTCCTCCAACGGTGGTTCGGGCGGCTCCTGAGACGGGTCCGGTCTGGAGAGTCGGGCCCGGTCCGAGTCGGGTGCCGACTCAGCCTGGTCGGCAGCATCGGATCCCGACGCAGCCGGTCGGCGGGCGGCCCGGTGAGCAGGTGGGGAAGGTACGGCGCACTGGGGGCGGCGGCCCGGGTCAGGGCGTAGCGGCAGCCGGCGCCTCGTGTCGGCCCGCGGTGCGCGTCGTCCAGGAGGTCGCATGCGGTAGCAGGATCATCGCCGTACCCACGCCGATCACCAGAGCGGCAGCGATGACGATCAGCCGCCAACGGCTCCGGCCCGCCTGAGGTCCTCGCAGTGCACCGCGCAGTTCCGCCCGGGAGACCACGAGCGCTTCCCAGAGGTGCCCGACGACGTGGACCGTCATCAGGGCGACCCAGATCCAGAAGCTGGTCTGGTGCGCGGTCAGCAACCAGTCGGACCGGTGATCGCCGGCGAAGATCAGCGCCACCCCTGTTCCGAGCAGAGCCAGGCTGGAGAGGATCACGAACGGCCCCAGGACCCGCAGGACGGGGTGCGGCGGTCCCTTCTTCCGGTAGGCGGGCGCGCCGCGGTAGTAGCGCACGAAGCGGAACATCGTGCTGCCGGTCTTCAGCAGCACCGGGCCCAGCAGCAGCACGCCGACGAAGATGTGCAGCGTGATCATCTGGCGGATGCTCAGGATGGTGACGCCCTCGACCAGCAGCAACCCGATCAGGACGACCCCGGTCGCCGAGGTCAGTCGGGTGTTGCCCACGGTCCCGCGTGCGGGTGTCGTGGTCAGCGATCCTGCGTCCTCGGCCTGGACGTTCGAGGGCGCGGAGATCCAGGGCGCTTTCGCCAGCAGCTCCGAGAGCGGGATCGATGTCTTCACCCGGCCAGAATGGCGGCCGGGTCTCAGATTGTTCTCAGGAACCGGTGAGTTCAGGCGGGGAAGGGATCTGGCAGGTGGAGCAGGACATTTCGATCCAACGGCGTGCCGGTCAGCGGATGAGCGCCGAAGTCGTCAGGTCGGAACTGCCAGTCGTTCGCGGCCAGTTGGCGGGAGAGACCGGCGATCGCGTTGATCGAATCGACGCGGCCCGACCACGGTAATTCGCCGCTGTGATCGACCATTGTAACGGCGATGGTCAGGGTGCCGTTCGCCGACCGGAGGAGTTCCACGATGCGGCCCTGCTGCGGGAAGTCGATCAGCGAGGGCGCGGTGACCTCCCACCAGGCATGAGCTGTCCGGTCGGCCTGATCACCGTGCGGTGTCACCCTGGTGATGTGGGTGTGACCGTTGATCCACAGCACCACACTGGGGTGGGCGTCCAGCACCTGGGCCAGTTCGGCGGTCAGCACCCGACGTGACGAGCCCGGCTCGCGCCGGTCGTTCACCAGGTCGGCCAGGGTGTGATGGGAAGCCAGCACCACGTAACGCTTCTCGCGATCGGCCGCCGTCAGCTCGTCCTCGAGCCACGCCAACTGGGGAGCGTCCAGACTGCCCTGGTAACCGCCGTGCTCGTTCACCGCGTCCAGCACCAGGACGGTCACCACGCGGTCCCGGACCTGGGCCGGCCGGTGGTCGTGACGGTAGTAGCACTGCGAGCCCTGCCGGTCCGGTAGCCCGTGTCCGGCCGGTCGTGCAGCGGGGCGGAAATGTGCGGCGACGAATTCGGCGCGACTGATCGTGCGGCGGGCCGGATCCGGCGTGATCTGCCGGGTGAGCATCTCGCCCCAGCGGTCCAGGCCGTCCTGCTCGGTCGAGTCGACCGCACCGCAGAATTGCGCGATCTCCTCGATCGTCCAGTGCGCGGGGAGGTCGATGGCCTTCCGGTCGGCCATCGACGCGTGCGCGAATTCTCCGATGGCCGGGATGTTGCCCTGCACGAGTTGGTCGTGGTTGCCGTGGACCGCCAGCCATGGCATGCTCAACCCGGGTGAATCGAACGGCTCCCGGAGAGTGTCGAGAAGGCCTGCTGCGTCAGGGAAACCGAAGAGCCGCCTCGGGCGGTCCGGTCTTGCGGACCCGTCGGCGTTCCGGGCCGGGTCCGGATGCCAGAACGCCTCGTGCCAGAAGTCGTGATCGGCGACGCCCTCGTAGCGCTCCGTCGATCCCGAGTCCGGGATGATTCGCCCGCCGTCGAGAAGGTTGATGTACCAACCCAACTCGTTGGTCTGGGCGCTGTCGACGACGTCGCCGGTGGTGATGGCCCAGTCGATCTCGGCTCCGCCCACCGGGCCGCGCCGGACGGCATTGATGGCCCGGACCATCGCGGCACCGACCTGGATGGTGAGACAGTCCTGCGCTCGGTAGGCCCCGATGATGCCCAGCACCGGCCGCAGCGGAGAATCCGGATCCGACCAACGGTCCAGGAACTCGCCGCGGGCCGGGGACTGGGTGTCGCACAGATGCAGATCGGACAGGTGCGCCACCGTCAGCAGTGGTCTGCTCTCCACCGGAAGTCGTCCGGTCGGCAGGTACTCGTTCCGGGAGGTGTGCTGTTCGCCGGGGCCGGCGGACAGTTGCCAATATCCGAGATCGGACCGCGGGCCGCCGATGATCGACGAGCGATCGGTGAGAGTCACCGGCTGATTATGGTGCGTCCGGAACGAGCCGGACGCGTCAGGTCTGTGCAGGCCCGCCCGCCGACTTCGAGCCGGACCCCTCGACCCGGCGACGCGGATCAGGCCGGGGGTGGCTGATCAGGCTCGGTCGCCGGGCGCAGGCGGAGCGAGACGTTCAGGCCGTCCAGATCGTCGTGGCGTCGGTTGCGCGGGCGATCCCGGACCAGCCGGGGAATGTTGCCGTTGCGGGGGCCCGACCAGTCCAGCGGTGGCGAGTCGATCTTCCGGGCCAGCAAGAATGCGTTCTGCTCCCAGTTCACCCGCCACCCCTTGAAATCCTTCCATGCCTGTTCGGGCTGGGTCTCCGACGGGTAGCCGACCCGATCCAGCATCAGCCAGGCCTCGTGGAACTCCTCGTAGGTCAGGCTGATCGGGTCGTTGGGCAACGGGTCGTCGATCACCGGGAGGCGCTGCGCTGCATTGATCGACTTCAGGGCCGAGATGCCGCCGGTGATGACCAACCGAGACGACGCCGAGGCTGCCGACGGTGTCCGCGCCAGTTGGATGGCCGCGGCATCCATCACTGCCATCAGGGACGTCAACCAGCTGCGCCGCAGGTCGGGCGAGCGGAAGAAGGCCAGGGTCGGGTAGGACGTGTGACTCTCGGCGATGTCGGCGACGAGCCGCTCCCAGCTCGCGAACAGATCGGCCAGCTGACCGACGACGTCGGCCAATTGGTAGCGGACCAGGATCACCGGGCCCCAGGCCGGATCCCCGCCGCGGCCGGCCAGCAGGCTGACCTCGGTCTCGCGACGGTTGAACGCTCCGTAGAGCGTCGGCAGGTAGCCGATCAGCAGGGCGATCAACAATGGTCCGGTGATGGCGGCGAGGAACGAGACAATCGTCGCGACACCACCTCTGGGTGACGAGAAACCCAGGGTGAACAAGCTGGACCCGGATTCGCGGAGGGCTCCGGACATCGAGAGTCCGCCGACGCCGTAGAAGATCAGCCCGTATCCGACACCGAAGAGCGCCAGCCAGAACGGCACCAGCGAGATCATCACCAACGAACCGATCGGCGCCAGCAGGGCGTCACGGCGAGCGTAGGAGACCCGCTTGGCGATGGCATCGACCGGCGCTCTGACCAGAGCGATCCAGGCCCGGTACAGCAGCACGCTGCGAGTCGGGCGAGCGACCGCCAGGGCCAGGATCGCCGCTCTCCAGACCGCGACGACCAGTGCCAGACCCGCGACGGCGGCCGCGGAATGCAGGACGGAGTTCACGAAACAGCAGCGTAGGGCCCCGTCAGGAGGCTGCGTTCACCGGCTGCGCGCTCAGGACGCTGACCACCCGCTCCGGGTCGACATCGTCGTCGTCCTGCAGATCGAGCATCGCCAGGACCATCTCGCGCGCGCCCGGGCTCACCGTCTGCACGCCGCCGCCGACCACCCACGAGGAGCCGGTGGGCAGCAGACGAAGGCAGACCAGTCCACCGACCTTGACCTTGCCCGGTGGGGACGGCACTTCCGCGGTGTCACCGGTGACCACGTTCTTGACCCGGAGACCCGTTGCGCGACTCACGTTCTCGACCTGGAACAACCCCCGGGTGGAGCGCAGCCAGGTGGTCGCGAGCTCGAGCTCGTCCGACGGCAGCAGGCCTCCTCGCTCGTCGAGGAACTCGGCCAGCAATCCGCCCTCGAACAGCGTCACGTCCATCACCAGCGGATCGTTGACCGCGGCGATCAGAGCCGCCGGGTCGGTGTCCGGATGGGCTCTGGTGGCGGCGAGCTCGACCAGCAGGTCCCGCCCGCGCCCGCTGCGCACCCAGTGCGATGCCTTGTGGTAGAGCCACTCCCAGCGGGACGCGAGGGAGTGATCCGACTTCCCCAGATGGCATTTCTTGTACTTCCGACCGGATCCGCACCAGCAGTCGTCGTTGCGGCCGACGTCGCGCCGCTGTTCACCGGCGAACGGAGAGATGATGGCCAGCTCCGGGTCCTGGGGCGACACTCCGGCACGCAACAGGAGCGAGACGGCCCTGCCGGCGTCACCGCGAAGGGAGGCGATGCGGGCGAGTTCACGCATGGCCGGGAAATGATCGGAATCAAGGTCCAGGGCGCGGGTGTAGGCGGCCTCCGCCACCAGGACGTCACCGAGGACATCGGCACAACGCCCCTGCAGCCAGATGAACCCGGCCAGGGCGCGACGGGGCACCTGCTCGTCGAGCGCGCCGAGCATCATCGTCAGGATCACGCCGAGATGGGGATCGCCGGCCAGAGTCTCCTCGGCGATGGCGACCACCACCATCGGATCCGACAGCACCGGAAGCAGTGGAACCAGGTCGTCGATGCCGAGGTCCGGGAGGGCGTCCTCGTCGTTCCCGTCGTCGGTCCAATCGTGGACGGCGTCGTGCAGTTCGTCGATCTTCGCTGCGAACGCCAGCACGACTTCGGCCTGCGGGCGGTCGAGATCGTAGGTTTCGATGAGCATCTCGAGTTCTTCGGCTTCGCTGCGCGCTTCGTCCTCGGCCGCGAAGTCGAACCCGGCCACTGCGATGGCGCCATGATCGTGGTCCAGCCCGAGTTGCTCCAGCACGTCGGTGATCGGGGGACCCGGAGCGGTGAAGATCTGATCGTGACGGGCGATCACCATGGCCATGAACTCCTCGAGGGCGACGGGTCCGCGCGCCTCCGGGGTGTCCGCGAGCAGCTCCGCCTCGTCCTCGATGTCCTCCTGGTCGGCCCTGACGAGATCCCCGCCGAAGACCTCGAGGTAGTCCTCCACGAGCACCGAGACCAGGCGGGCCGACTCGTGCGGCTCCGGCTCGGGGGCCGGCGCCAGATGCAGGCCGTCTGCAGCCACCGAGATGCAGACCATCGATCCCGCCTGGTGGCCCGCCAGGGTCCCCTCCGGCAGCCGGATGACCGCCTGCAGTGACTCTTCGTCGAAATCGTCCCCGATCGTCCGGCCGTCGAGTCGGTCGTAGGGACTGAGGTCCAGCAGGGGCCAGATGGCGGTGAAGTCCGGAGCGGTGACGAGCAGATCGCGCTCCACCTCCTCGTCCGTGAGCCGGTGCGTGAAGGTCCGGCCGGCGAGCGCCAGAGGCAGGTTGATGAGGACTTCCGGGTCGGTCAACTCCACCCTGGCCAGCAATTGCAGGCCCTCGTCCTCCCAGGTCACATCGAATTCGTCGCGCGTCAACGGCAGGTGCCGCCGCCGGAGCTCCGACAGGAGCGCAGGCAGTGGCATGGACGCGCGATCTCGCATGATGTCGACGATGGTGTGGATGGTTTTGTCGGTCACGGGACATATCCTGCCGGTTTTCGGCACCTCCTGTCGCCAGGGTGGCCGGAAAGAAATATCCGCAATTCCTCTGCCGGCAGTTACGCTTCGACCACGAGGGGTCACTTGCACGACACACACAGTGAATTTGGTTGCGCCCTGACCTGATCGATCCACCGGGCAATGGCCGATGAGTTTCTGAGAAAAATCGGAGAAAACGATGACCGCTGTCAATCGAACCACGGCAAGGGCTTTCATCCTGGGGTGGGTGGCCGTGGTGGGCCTCGGCCTGGGTGTCGTTCCGGCCCAGGCCGTCGGGCACCAGGCCGTCGTTCACCAGGCGGTCGTTGACCAGGCCGTCGTTCACCAGGCGGCGGGTCACCAGGCGGCGGTCCAGGCCCTCGGAGCAGCATCGTCGGCCGCAGCCGGCCGGCCGGCCGGTTCCTACGTCCCGGTCTCGTCCGCCCGCATCCTGGACACCCGGTCGGGGCTCGGGGCCGGCGGGCCGCTGGCCGGCAACCACGAGATCCTGCTGTCGGTGACGGCAAAGGGTGGCATCCCGCCCACCGGCGCAGCGTCCATCGTGCTGACCCTGACGGTGACCAATCCGACGTTGGCCGGCTACCTCACCGTCTACCCAGACGGTTTCGCCCGTCCGGCCACCTCGAACATCGACTTCGCCGCCGGGCAGACCATCGCGAACACCGTCGTCGTGCGGGTCGGGGCCGGTGGTCGCATCCGGCTGTTCTACGGCGCCGGAACCGGCTCGGTGCAGTTGGTCGCGGACACGGCCGGCTACTACACGTCCGGAACGCCGACCGACTCCGGCGCCTTCCAGGTGGTGGCGGCGCAGCGCATCATGGACACCCGCAGCGGACTGGGCGGCGCGCGAGCCTCCCTTGGTGCGACGGCGACCAGGGTGCTCACCGTCGGCGGGGTGGGCGGAGTCCCGGCCGGCGCGCGGGCGGTGGTGCTCAACGTGGGTGTCTTCGGCGCGACGGCCAACGGCTCGGTGACGGTCTTCCCGCGATCCGGCCCGAGGCCCGGGACCTCCAACGTGAGCTTTATCGCCGGTCAGGCCCGGTCCGGCCTGACGATCGTGCCGGTTTCCCCGGCCGGGCAGGTGTCGCTGTTCAACGGCTCCACCCGCCCGGTCAACACGGTCGTCGACATGCTCGGTTACTATCTGGGCGGTTATCCGGCGGTCTTCGGCTCGTTCCTGACGTTCACGGCGGCCCGCGTGGTGGACACGACCACCGGGCTCGGCGCCGCCGGGCCCGTCGCGCCGCACGGAAGCATCACCGTGCAGGTCGGCGGGCTGGGCGAGATCCCAGGTCCCGGAACGACTTCGATCGCCCTCAACGTCACGGTGAAGCCGACCGGCGGGGGCTACCTGTCGGTCTATCCGACGGGCGTGGCGCAGCCGACGACCTCGAACATCAACTACGTGCCGGGCGCCGCGGTCTCGAACCTCGTCATCCTGCCGGTCAGGTCCGACGGCAAGGTGGTGCTGTTCAATGCCGGGGTGGGAAGCGCCGACATCCAGGTCGACGTGCTCGGTGTCTTCCTCGACGGCACCGGCGCGGCCCGCTGCAACCTCGCCAGGACGGACCCGTCCGGTGATTCGATCACGCAGTGGAACCCGGTGGTGTACTGCGTGCTGTCCGTGCTGAACCAGCCATCGTCCGAGGTGGGGGACGTGGACATCATGATCCAGTACGAATCCAGCGGCGACCCGAACGCCATCAACAACTACGACATCAACGCCCAGCAGGGCCATCCGTCCGAGGGTCTGATCCAGGTCATCAGACCGACCTTCGACACCTACCGATCCTCCCAACTCCCTAACGACCTGTTCAATCCGGCGGCGAACCTCTACGCCGGCCTGAACTACGCGATCAACACCTACGGGTCGATCCACAACGTCCCCGGGCTGGTCTCCCTGCGCAACGGCGGCGGCTACCAGGGCTACATCGTCAACAGGTGAGGCCTGCCGGGAACAATCCCGGGCACCCGTCAGTTGGAACGATCAGCAAAGTTGAGCGTGATCCGCTCAAGGTGGTTTGACAGCGGCCCGAAGGCTGGGCATGCTGGAGGAAGCCTTGAGCGTCCAACGCTCAACCAGCCCGGAAGCATCCAGCCAACGGGCGCGTGCCGGTCGGCGCGGGCCCACCAGGAACTCATCGCAGGAGGAACGCATGTCGCGTGCCGTCGGTATCGATCTCGGTACCACCAACTCGGTCGTCGCTGTACTGGAGGGCGGGGAGCCCACCGTCATCGCCAACGCCGAAGGTGCCCGCACCACCCCGTCGATCGTCGCCTTCGCCAAGAACGGCGAAGTGCTGGTCGGCGAAGTCGCCAAGCGTCAGGGCGTCACCAACGTGGACCGCACGATCCGGTCCGTCAAGCGTCACATCGGCACCAACTGGAACGTCGATATCGACGGCAAGTCCTACACCCCGCAGGAGATCAGCGCGCGGGTGCTCGGCAAGCTCAAGCGTGACGCCGAGTCCTACCTGGGCGAGCCCGTCGTCGACGCCGTCATCACGGTGCCCGCGTACTTCAACGACTCGCAGCGCCAGGCGACCAAGGAGGCCGGCGAGATCGCCGGGCTGAACGTCCTGCGCATCGTCAACGAGCCGACCGCCGCCGCTCTGGCGTACGGACTGGACAAGGGCGACAAGGAACAGACCATCCTGGTCTTCGACCTCGGCGGCGGCACGTTCGACGTGTCCTTGCTGGAGATCGGCGACGGCGTGGTCGAGGTCAAGGCCACCGCCGGCGACAACAAGCTCGGTGGAGACGACTGGGACGAACGGGTCGTCAACTGGTTGGTCGACAAGTTCAAGGCCGCCAACGGCATCGACCTGACCAAGGACAAGATGGCCATGCAGCGCATCCGCGAGAACGCGGAGAAGGCCAAGATCGAGCTGTCCTCGAGCCAGTCCACCTCCATCAACCTGCCGTACATCACGGTCGACGCGGACAAGAACCCGCTGTTCATGGACGAGAGCCTGACCCGCAGCGAGTTCCAGCGGATCACCTCCGACCTGCTCGACCGCACCCGCACCCCGTTCCACCAGGTGATCAAGGACGCCGGCGTCAAGGTCGGCGACATCGACCACGTCGTGATGGTCGGCGGCTCCACCCGGATGCCCGCGGTCACCGAACTGGTCAAGGAACTGACCGGCGGCAAGGAGCCCAACAAGGGCGTCAACCCCGACGAAGTGGTGGCTGTCGGAGCGGCGTTGCAGGCCGGCGTGCTCCGCGGCGAGGTCAAGGACGTGCTGTTGCTGGACGTCACCCCGCTGTCCCTGGGCATCGAGACCAAGGGCGGGATCATGACGAAGCTGATCGAGCGGAACACCACCATCCCGACCAAGCGCTCGGAGATCTTCACCACGGCCGAGGACAACCAGCCCTCGGTCCAGATCCAGGTCTTCCAGGGTGAGCGGGAAGTGGCCGCCTACAACAAGAAGCTGGCCATGTTCGAGCTGACCGGCCTTCCGCCGGCACCCCGCAACGTGCCCCAGATCGAGGTCACCTTCGACATCGACGCCAACGGCATCGTGCACGTCACGGCCAAGGACCTCGGGACCGGCAAGGAGCAGTCGATCAAGCTGACGGGCGGCTCCGCGCTGTCCAAGGACGAGATCGACCGGATGATGAAGGACGCCGAGGCGCACGCCGAGGAGGACAAGGTCCGCCGCGAGGAGGCCGAGGTCCGCAACCAGGCCGAAGCTCTCGTCTTCCAGACCGAGAAGTTCATCAAGGACAACGCCGAGAAGCTCCCCGAGGAGCCGAAGCAGCGCGTCGGCGAGGGGATCACCGCCGTCACCGAGGCGCTCAAGGGTTCGGACATCGCGGCCATCAAGACCGCGGTCGAGACCCTGGCGAACGAGTCCCAGCAGCTGGGTGCGGCGATGTACTCGCAGACCGGCGGCGAAGGGGCAGAAGGTGCTCAGGGTGGCCCGTCCGCCGACGGTGCCGCCGGACCGCACGAGGAGGAGATCGTCGACGCCGAGATCGTGGACGACCCGAAGCCGGATATGAAGAAATGAGCTCCTCGGAAGACAGCCACGGGCCACGCGCGGGAGGTGAAGAACCGGTCGTGATCAACGACAACCGTCGCATCGATCCCGAGACGGGGGAGGTGCGCAGTTCTGGCGGGTTCTTCTCCTCACCGTTCGGGCGCAAGTCCGACCCGGGCAATCCGGAGGAGGCCTTGCAGCCGATCTCGGTGCAGACGGACGAGGAACTCGCTCTGGAGGCCGCCCAGCAGGAAGCTGCGGAGCGCACCTCCGACCTGCAGCGGGTGACGGCGGAGTACGCCAACTACCGCAAGCGGGTCGACCGCGACCGGGAGCTGGTCGTCAAGAACGCGAGGGCCTCCGTCCTGACGGAGATGCTGACGGTGATGGACGACATCGACAACGCCGACCGGCACGGCGATCTCACCGGAGCGTTCAAGGCGGTCGCCGACCGTCTGACCGGCGTGCTGACCAAGGCCGGGCTGACCCAGTTCGGCGCCGTCGGTGACGAGTTCGATCCTGCGCTGCACGAGGCGGTGCAGTTCGCCACCTCGGCCGACGTCGCGGTGCAGACCGTGACAACGGTGATGCGCCACGGTTACTCGCTCGGCGACCGGCTCGTCCGGCCGGCCGTCGTCGGCGTCACCGGCCCCGGCGAGGACGACGCACCCGCAGCCCCAGACGCCGAGGTCGGCTCCGACGAGGACGTCGTCGACGCGGAAATCGTCGAGTAGCGGCACCCCGAACGACGACGTCCTGCAAAGTGGTGCCTATTGCGCGCACTTTGCAGGACGTTCGCTCACTTCGACAACGGAAAGGAGGTTCCTGGTGAGTGCCAAGGATTACTACGAGAAGGACTTCTACGCCGCGTTGGGCGTGAGCAAGACGGCAACTGCGGCCGAGATCAAGAAGGCCTACCGGAAGCTCGCCAGGGATCTCCATCCGGACAAGAACCCGAACAACAAGCAGGCCGAGGAGAAGTTCAAGACCGTCTCCGAGGCGTACGACGTACTGTCCGACGACACGAAGCGCAAGGAGTACGACGAGGCCCGACAGCTGGTCGGTACCGGCGGGTTCGGTGGCTTCGGCGGTCAGCGCGGCGGTGGCGGGGCTGCGGGTGGATTCGACATCAACGATCTGCTGCGCAATCAGGGCGGGGGCGGCGCCGGCGGTCTGGGCGACATCTTCGGTGGCCTGTTCAACCGCGGCGCCACCAACACCAGGGCGGCCAGGGCCAAGCGCGGCGGCGATGTCGAGACCGAGGTGCGGATCTCCTTCACCGAGTCCGTTTCCGGTGTCACCATCCCGATCCGGCTCGCCGAGCGCGGCACCTGCCCGACGTGTCTGGGCACCGGTGCGAAGCCAGGTACGTCGGCGCACGACTGCCCGGTCTGCAACGGGACCGGCCTGACCACCCGCAATCAGGGTTCCTTCGCATTCTCCGAGCCCTGCACCAACTGCCACGGGTCCGGATCGATCATCGACGACCCGTGCCCCACCTGCCACGGCGAGCGCACCGTCCTGCAGTCGCGCACCCTGTCCACCCGCATTCCGGCCGGCGTGTCCGACGGCCAGCGCATCCGGCTGGCAGGAAAGGGCGATGCCGGTAGCGGCGGTGGCCCGCACGGTGACCTGTTCGTGGTGGTGCACGTCAGCGGCCACGAACTGTTCGGTCGCAGCGGCGACAACCTCACCCTGACGGTCCCGGTCACCTTCCCGGAACTGGTGCTCGGTACGGATCTGACGGTGCCCACGCTGACCGGTTCGGTACGGCTGCGGGTGGCCCCCGGGACGGCTTCGGGCCGCAAACTGCGCGTGAAGGGTGCCGGGGTGAAGCGCAAGGATGTCACCGGCGACCTCATCGTCACCGTGGAAGTAGCTGTGCCGCAGAAGCTCTCCACCGAGGCGGCGGCGGCGATGGAAGCCTTCGCGGCCGCCCAGACCGAGGATCCCCGGCCGGCGATCACCAGGGCGTTGGGTGTCACGCAGGATTCGTCATGAGCCCCCGGCGAGTTCCGGGTACCGCGCCCGGTGTTCACGACGGACCATCTGCTCCGGGGCCCGAACTCCCGGCAGGGGTCTACCAGGTCTTCGACTCCGCCGGATTCGAGATCGACGCGCCGTTGTTCGTCATCTCGGTGGCGGCCCAACTGGCCGGCATGCACGCCCAGACGTTGCGCTCCTACGACCGTGAGGGGCTGGTGTCGCCCGGCCGCACCTCCGGCGGTGGGCGCCGCTACTCGCGACGCGACATCGAACTGCTCCGCGAGGTCCAGAAGCTCAGCCAGGACGACGGTGTCAATCGCGCCGGGATCCGGCGCATCATCGAACTCGAGGCCCAGGTCGACGCGCTTCGCGCACGGGCCGAGGAACTGGCCGACGAGGTCCGCGCCCTGAACCGCTCGCTTCACCAGTCGCAGGCCGACGCAGCGAACGCCGCCGCCAATGCGATTGCCGGGCTACGGCGGGACGTGGTGCCGTGGCAGAACACCACCACCGCGATGGTCACCTGGCGCCCGGCGCGGCGCCGCTGACGTCTCCCACCTGACGTGAAGGCGGCGGTACCGAAGCGCTCGGTACCGCCGCCGTCTTCAGTCGTCGATGTCGACACCGCCGAAGGGCGTCAGCAGCCCACTGCGACGTGGAAGGCGTAGTTCGTCAGCGCACCGGCCGTGTTGAAAGTGTGCACGTCGGTGTAGGCGCCGTTCAGGTTCTGGGCGGTGGCGTATCCCGGGGTCGAGCCGTACACGCTCACCGTGGGTGCGCAGTTCGTGACGTCGGAGTCCCAGGTGATCCGGAAGGTCCCGGTACCGAGCTGGGCAGAGGTGACCATCCGGTCCGTTCCGGCGTAGGTGTTGCCGACGATGTTGACGAGGCCCTCGAGCTGGGGGATGTAGTAGCCGGTGACGTCGATGATGGCCTGGGTGCGTCCGCCGTGTGCCGACAAGGTGAGGGGATTGGTCCACTTGCTGAGCGCGAAGGTCGGGTTGGCCGTGACCGTGGTGTTGACCCGGTAGCTGATGAAGTTCGTCGACGGCTGTTGTGTACCGCTCGGGAAGCCGGTCACGTATCCGACGGCCGTCTGCGCGGTGCTGGTCACGTTGGTGGTCACCCCGGTCGCGCCGTTGGGAATGCCGCAACCTCCCGCCTTGCCGCCCTGCTCGAGGAAGTGGGTGGTGCCGCGGACGTAGAAGGGGCGAGTTTCACCGTCGGTCAGAATTCCGGCGGCAGCATGTCGGGTGTCGGCGATCCGACACGGGAGGATCGGGACGTACAGGGCTTCGGAGACCAACGGCGGCCGCGGCGTCATCGGGACCAGCTTGGCCGTCGAGGTCTGTCCGGCCGGGGACGGGTGGTCTGGGGTGCCGGGTGGTGCCGCCGAGGCGGCGGAGAACGTCAGGGCCGCCGCGGTGAGCGTGCCGATGACGATGGTGCCGAGTCGAAACCAACTCTTCATTGCCAGACCTCCGGGTTCGGTCGGTCGTCGCGACGACCGGGGCCCGGATCAGTGCGGTTGCACTTTGACGGACGGGCCCGGAGCATAGGAGGCAGGGTAAAGCGTTTGAATACAGAGGAGGACGAAGTAGTTTTCGTGAATTTCGCCGACGTCCCCGGCGGTCAGCGGCCGAAGGCAGCTTCCAGCAGTTCGCCGTCCTCCACCCGGTCCCAGGCGTCGGAGAAGTCGTCGAGGGTTCCGGCGGCGACCGCCTGCTCGAAGGCGTGCAACCTCCCGAAGACGAAGCCGGAGACTCCGTCGGTCTCCGGCTGCAGGGCCAGGTCGGCCAGCCACGCCGCCGACGTGAGGGCGTCCTGGTGCTCACCGAGCACCTCCTGGATCTCCTCGATCGCCGCCGCGAAGACCACGGTGTTCTCGCCCAGGGTGGCCGACGCGGCCTCGGCGGCGTAGCGAAGCGCTTTGGCGCCCTTGCGCACCTCGTGGAACACCGGATTGTCCAGCGGATCGGCCAGCGCCTGGTCGACCAGCTCTCCGAGCTGTCGCCACGAGGCGGCCAGCAGCGTCGACAGTTCCGAGGAGGCCTGCTTGGCCGCGCGGCGCGACAGCGGCGGCGCGGAGAGGAACGAATCCAGCTCGCGCAGCATCGCCAGGTAGCGCTCCGAGCGGATCAGCTCTGACACCTCGGCCAATGCCGCTGGCACCAGGCGGGCCATCTCCTCGTCGATGCGTCGGCCGGCCCGCCCGGCGTACTCGGACGGTTCGTCGTTGAGCTGACCCGTCAGGCGGCGGTGGAGGACCTCGAGATCACGGGCACTGCTCAGTACGGCGCCGAAGTGCTGGAGCTCACCGCGTAGATGTCGGGTCGCGCCGGCGGCGAACAGCGACGAGAAGACGGCGAGCACGGAGCGGATGCGGCGAGCGCAGGCCCGTGCGTCGTGCAGGGCGTTCCCGTGGCCCTCCCGCAGCGCGCGGTCGGTGCCGATGAGCGTTCCGCGGAGTCTGAACAGGGCCACGATCACCGCGGCGCCTGCGGCCTTGGGCTTGCACGGTGGTGCAGACGCCGGGTCCGCCGGGGTTGCGTCCGCCATGGCCCTGGCCAGTTTCGAGGCACTGGACGCACGCTGGGCACCGGCCGCCTGCAACAGCGCGACCACCGCCGCCAACTGGTCCCGGTCGCCGGCGAGCACCTCGACCTCGAGTTCGCGCCACCGGGTCGGTGGGGACTCGGCAAATCCCGATTCAGCCGTGTCCGAACCGACGAGTCTGGTGGAGGTGACCTGATCGTCGGCGACCTCCACCATCGGTGTTCCCAAGGGATCGAGGAGCCTGCGGACCGTTCGGCGGTTCCGGATGCGGGCCACCGGACGCAACGATCGACCTCGTGCGGTGCCCAGCACCAGGTCGGCCAGTGCCGCCGGGACCTGTGCGGCCAGTGGATCGTGCTCACCGGATTCCAGCGGCAGGCCGACCTCGGTCCGGGCGCCCGCGACGGCCGGTAGTTTCAGGTGCCAACCGGCGTCGTCCCCGCCGGTCCGATGGCGCAGCGTCAACTTGGCCCGGAGGAGATCGAGCTCCGGGGTGTCGAAGTAGACCGCGTCCAGTTCGTGCACGACCGGGTCGGCGACAGCCTTCAGGCCGACGCTGGTCAGGCTCCGACGGCCGGCAAGCTCCGGCAACGATGCCTCTGGGCCGATCTCGAGCTTCGTCTCGATCTCCAGGTGTCGGGTCGGAACGGCGGCGGCCGTCCCCGCGAGCGCGGTCGCGGTGCCACCCGGAGGGAGTGTGACGGGTGGTGCGGTCTGCACGCCCGACGGGGTTTCGATCGCGGCGTGCTGCGTGGACGACCTGCGCTGCCGGGATGCCATGTGTCGGTGTTACCGCACCGGGCACCGATCGACAAATGAACACCTGCCCGTGACCGGGCCGCTCTGTGGTGATCGACTGGACCGGTCACCCGATCAGGGATCGACAGCAAAGGTTGAGCGGACTAAACTCAACTTTAGTGCGTTGTAACTGATAGACCGTGGTACAGGGCCGGTTCGGGCGAGGGCGCAGACCCGGGTCACGGGCAATCGAGCATCGGAAGGCAGTAGGAAGACCGACATGAACACCGAGATCCTGACCACGAAGAGTCGCGAGGTCCTGGCCGCCGCCATCACCGCGGCGACGACTGCGGGCAATGCCACGGTCGAGCCGGCGCACCTCCTCGGGGCCCTGCTGGCCACCGAGGGCTCGACGGCGCCGGGCCTGCTGCGCGCAGTCGGCGCGGATTCGACGGTCATCGAGAACAGGACTGCGGCGATCCTGGCCAAGCTGCCCTCCGCGAAGGGCGCGACGCTCGGTCAGCCGCAGATGTCGCGCGCCGTGACGAACGTGGTCACGGCGGCCGAGCAGATCATGCGGGCGGGCGGTGACGAGTTCCTGTCCACCGAGCACCTGCTGACCGCCCTGGCGAAACCCGGTACCGATGTCGGCGAGCTGCTGGTCGCCGCCGGGGCGACCTCCGATGCAGTGGTCGAGGCGTTCCCGGTGGTGCGCGGCGGTGACCGCAAGGTGACGTCGGCCGACCCGGAGGGCTCGTTCAAGGCCCTGGAGAAGTACGGCGTCGATCTCACCGAGCGAGCCAGGGAAGGTGCCATCGACCCGGTCATCGGTCGGGACGCCGAGATCCGCCGGGTGGTCCAGGTGCTGTCCCGGCGGACCAAGAACAATCCGGTGCTGATCGGTGAGCCAGGCGTCGGCAAGACCGCGGTGGTCGAGGGCCTGGCCCAGCGGATCGTGGCCGGCGATGTACCGGAGTCGTTGCGCAACAAGCGGTTGATCTCGCTCGACCTCGGCGCGATGATCGCGGGCGCGAAGTACCGCGGCGAGTTCGAGGAGAGGCTGAAGGCGGTCCTGGACGAGATCAAGGGGTCCAACGGCCAGGTGATCACCTTCATCGACGAATTGCACACCGTGGTCGGGGCCGGCGCCACCGGCGAGGGGGCGATGGATGCGGGCAACATGCTCAAGCCGATGCTCGCCCGCGGCGAACTCCGGATGGTCGGCGCCACCACGCTGGACGAGTACCGCACCCACATCGAGAAGGACCCGGCGCTGGAGCGCCGGTTCCAGCAGGTGCTGGTCGGCGAGCCCAGCGTCGAGGACACGGTGGCCATCCTGCGCGGCCTCAAGGAGCGTTACGAGGCGCACCACGGCGTCCGGATCACCGATGCCGCCCTGGTGGCGGCAGCCACCCTCTCCGACCGCTACATCACCGCAAGATTCCTGCCGGACAAGGCCATCGACCTGATCGACGAGGCAGCCTCCCGGCTGCGCATGGAGATCGACTCCAAGCCGGTCGAGATCGACGAGCTGCAAAGGTCCGTCGACCGGTTGAAGATGGAAGAACTTGCCCTGGCGCGGGAGTCCGATGCCGCATCCGGTGATCGGCTGGTACGCCTGCGGCGTGACCTGGCCGATCGCAACGAGTCGCTGGCGGCACTCACCACCCGCTGGGAGGCCGAGAAGTCCGGCCTGAACCGGGTCGGTGAACTGAAGAAATCGTTGGACGAACTCCGCATGCTGGCCGAGAGGGCCCAGCGAGAAGGAGATCTGGCCAAAGCTTCCGAGCTGCTCTACGGCAGGATCCCGGCGCTGGAGAAGGAATTGTCGGAAGAGGCTGCGTCCTCCGCCCACGCGGGGTCCGGTGAAGCGTCGCTGCCGCCGATGGTGTCCGAGGAGGTCGGACCGGACGACATCGCCACCGTGATCGCGGCGTGGACCGGCATCCCGGCCGGGCGTCTGCTCGAGGGCGAGACCGCGAAACTGCTCCGGATGGAAGAGGAACTGTCCCGCCGGGTGGTCGGACAGGCCGCCGCGGTGCGGGCCGTCTCCGACGCCGTCCGTCGGGCCAGGGCCGGGATCTCGGACCCCGACCGGCCGACCGGCTCCTGGCTGTTCCTCGGCCCGACCGGCGTCGGCAAGACCGAACTGGCCAAGGCGCTGGCCGACTTCCTGTTCGACGACGCCAGGGCGATGGTGCGTATCGACATGAGCGAGTACTCCGAGAAGCATTCGGTGGCAAGGCTTGTCGGCGCCCCTCCCGGGTACGTCGGATATGATCAGGGCGGTCAGCTGACCGAGGCGGTGCGCCGCCGGCCGTACACCGTCGTGCTGTTGGACGAGGTCGAGAAGGCCCACCCCGATGTCTTCGACGTGTTGTTGCAGGTCCTGGACGACGGGCGGCTGACCGACGGTCAGGGCCGCACCGTCGACTTCCGCAACGTGGTGCTGATCCTGACGTCCAACCTTGGCAGCCAGTTCATCGTGGATGCCTCGCTCGACGAGAAGCAGCGTCATGACGCCGTCATGACGCGGGTCCGCAGTGCCTTCAAGCCGGAGTTCCTCAACCGGCTGGACGACATCGTGTTCTTCAACGCGCTGGGCATCGAGCAGATCGGTTCCATTGTCGACATCCAGGTCGGGGCACTTGCCGCCCGACTGTCGTCCCGTCGGCTCGTGCTGGAGGTGACCGACAGTGCGCGGGAATGGCTGGCCATCGAAGGTTTCGACCCGCTCTACGGTGCGCGGCCGCTCCGCCGGCTGATCCAGTCCGCGATCGGCGACCAGCTCGCCCGCGCCCTGCTGGCCGGCAGCGTCCGCGACGGTGACACGGTGCAGGTGGATGCGGTGGAGGGCGCTGCAGGTCTCCAGGTCGGGTCGGTGCATCAGGTCTGAACGGTTGCCGCCACGGGTCGGGCCCCGGATGTGCCACCGATGCCATCCCTGATCAGGATGGCACCGAACCACCTGAACCCGGCGCCTCCGATTCGGCGGCAGGGCCGCGACCCCGACCGCAGTGCCCCTGCCGGTCGGGGCGCCGGGGCCGCGACCGACTGATCGGCATACTTGGTTCGTGCCTGCGACGAAAGAGGACTTCATGACGGAGAGCGCCACCACCGCGGCCGCCCGACTGGCGGAACTGGCCGGAACCGTGATCGGCGGGTCGCTGCCGATCCGGATCCGCGCCTGGGACGGGAGCGAGGCAGGACCGGCGACGGGTCCGGTGCTGGTGCTGAACTCCCGTCGCGCGCTGCGCAGGCTGCTCTGGTCACCGGGCGAACTGGGCCTCGCGGAGGCGTACATCTCCGGTGACGTCGACGTCGAAGGTGATCTGGCGCAGGGACTCTCGACCGTCTGGAACGCGGCGAAGGACGGCAAGGTCACCCGGCCCAAGGTGAAGCCGACGCAGTGGCCGCGGCTGGCCCTGGAGGCCGCAAGGCTGGGCGTCATCGGGCTCCGTCCGCCGGGCCCCGGCCAGGCCGCGTCGCTGAAGGGCCGCCGGCATTCCCGCGACCGGGACCGCGCCGCGATCGCCCACCACTACGACCTGTCGAACGAGTTCTACGAGTTGCTGCTGGACAAGTCGATGGCCTACTCCTGCGCGTACTACGTGGATGGTCCCGGCGGTGATCTAGGTGCTGCGCAGGATGCGAAGCTCGATCTGGTCTGCCGCAAGCTGGGCCTCTCGGCCGGACGGAAGCACCTCGATGTCGGATGTGGCTGGGGCTCGCTGATCTGCTATGCCGCCGAGCACTACGGCACCTACTCCACCGGCGTCACGCTGTCCCGCCAGCAGTTCGAGTTCGTGACGAAGCGGGTGGCCGACGCCGGTCTGGCCGATCGCGTGCAGGTTCGGCTCGCCGACTACCGCGAGCTCGACAACGGTCTGGACGACGGGCAGTACGACGCCGTATCGACCATCGAGATGGGCGAACACGTCGGCGATGCGGAGTACCCGGCTTTCGCCGGCATCCTGCACCGGGTCCTGCGGCCCGGCGGCCGCGCCCTGGTCCAACAGATGTCTCGCGGCGAGAACGCCCCGGGTGGTGGCGCTTTCATCGAGACCTACATCGCTCCGGACATGCACATGAAGCCCCTGGGCACCACGGTTTCGCTGCTCGGCGGAGCCGGACTGGAGGTCAGGGACGTGCACGCGCTGCGAGAGCACTACGACTGGACGGTGCGGGCCTGGGCCGACACCCTGGAGGAGCACTGGACCGAGGTGGTCGAGATGATCGGTGAGGTCGGCGCGCGGGTCTGGCGTCTCTACCTGGTCGGCGGGGCGCTCGCCTTCGCCGAGAACCGGATGGGTGTAGACCAGATATTGGCCGTCCGTCCGGACGCCGCCGGAACGGCTTCGATGGAGCCGTCGCGAAGGGTCTGGGAAACGTGAGCTTTCCGGTAGCGCAGTTGTTCCTCGGGTTGGGCACCAGCCTGCTGGCGGTCGCGGTGCTGATGGCGGTGTCGTTCGCCATCGGGGCGGCCACCGGCAAGTACTCCATCATCGACGCCGTCTGGGGTCCCGGTTTCGTGGTGATCGCGCTGGTGTCGTTCCTGGTGTCGATGGGTTCCGGGAAATACGGTGACCCGACCCTACGGTGGATCGCCCTGGTCGCGGTGGCGCTCTGGGGTCTGCGACTCGGCGGTTACATCCTGCTGCGCAACCACGGATTGCCCGAGGATCCGCGGTACGTGAAGATGCTGGAGGGTCACAGCAAGCTCCGCATCGTGGGCAAGGTGCAGGTCCCGCAGGGTCTGCTCATGTGGTTCGTCTCCATCCCGGTCCAGGTGGCGATGCTGCTGAAGTCGCCGGCCCACTGGCTGGTCTGGATCGGCGCGGTGATCTGGCTGATCGGCATCGGCTTCGAATCCATCGGAGATGCCCAGCTGGCGAAATTCAAGTCCGATCCGGCCCACAAGGGTCAGCTGATGAAATACGGACTGTGGCGATTTACCCGTCACCCCAACTACTTCGGCGATTCCGCCGTCTGGTGGGGACTTTTCGTGATGGTGGCCTGGACCTGGATCGGGTGGCTGACGATTCTTTCGCCTGTCGTCATGACCTACCTCCTGGTGGCGAAGTCCGGCAAGGCGCTCACCGAGAAGCGCATGGCCAAGTCCAAACCGGGGTATGCCGAGTACGTCGCCACCACCTCCGGATTCTTCCCCTTGCCCCCGAAGAAATCCTCCGCAGAAAAATCCGAGAACGGAACGGTGAACGCGTGAAGACCATCGAAGAAGGCGCCGTCGCACCAGATTTCGAATTGCCCGACCAGACCGGCTCACCTCGCCGGCTTTCCGATCTCCTGCAGGCCGGGCCGGTGGTGCTGTTCTTCTATCCCGCCGCGATGACGAGTGGCTGCACCGCCGAGAGTTGCCATTTCCGGGATCTCGCTGCCGAGTTCGCCGCATCAGGGGCGCAGCGGATCGGGATCAGCACCGACCCGGTGGCCAAGCAGGCCGAGTTCGACAAGGTCAACTCGCTCGGCTATCCGTTGCTCTCCGACGAGGACGGTGCGGTGGCCACCTCGCTCGGGGTCAAGCGCCGCTTCATCACGCCCGTCAAGCGCGTGACGTTGGTGATCGGCACCGACCGGAAGATCCTCAAGGTGATCGCCAGCGAGATGTCGATGGCCTCCCACGCCGACGGCGCCCTGAAGTTCCTGCGGGAACGTCAGGCCGCCTGAGCTCGCGGACGCGGAGCTCGCGGACGCGGAGTTCTCGGACCGCGCGGTCGGCTGCTCGGATACCTTGGGTCATGCCCACCGCCATGGTCACCGGCGCCACCGCCGGCATCGGAGCCGCATTCAGTCGTCACCTTGCCGCCTCCGGCTACCGGTTGGTGATCGTGGCCCGTGATGCGGCCCGGTTGGAGACGAGCCGTGCGGCGCTGCTCTCGTTCGGGGCCCCGGAGGTCGAGGTGATCTCCGCCGACCTGACGGTCGCCGAACAGCGCGCCGCGGTGGTGGCCCGGCTGACGGCGGAGCCGGTCGACCTGCTGGTAAACAACGCCGGTGTCGGACTCGGCAAGGACTTCCTGCATGCCACCGAGGCCGAATTGCAGGGCCAGATCGACATCAACGTCACGGCGGTGACGATGCTGGCCCGCGCGGCACTCCCCGGCATGGTGGCGCGCGGCCACGGCGCTGTGATCAACGTGGCGTCCGTCGCCGGGCTGGTCCCCGGCCGCGGCACCACCTACGCCGGGTCGAAGGCCTTCGTCATCAGCCTGAGCGAGGGGCTGGCCATGTCGCTGGCCGGCACCGGTGTGCGGGTGCAGGCGCTGTGCCCGGGGTTCGTCAGGACCGAGTTCCACGAACGGGCCTCGATCGACATGTCCGGCACCAGTCCCGGTCGGTACGTCGACATCGACAACCTGGTGGTGACCTCGCTGGCGGATCTGCGCGCCAACCGGATCCTGTCGGTGCCCGGCCGGCTCTACGCCCTGATGGCCGTCCTGGTGCGCCTGCTGCCGCGCGGCGTCGTCAGGAGGGTGGCCTCGAAGGTCAACAACAGCCAGCGGACCTGACCGCGCTGATCAACTTCGCCGGCGCTGATCAACTTCGCGGTTCTGGGACGGATGGGACGCGAGTCGACCCGTTCGTGAGCGCGGCCGTCAGGCTCCCAGATGCACGCGGAGTGCGGCGAGCACGATGTCGGGCTTCTCGATGTGCGGCGAGTGCCCGGTCTGCGGGACCACGACCTCGGTGTAGTCGCCACCGGCCGAGCGGTAGCCGTCCAGGACCGACCGGGTCTGGCCGACCATCGGCTGCGGCGGAACGGTCTCGACGCCGGGGTAGTCCGGCACGGCGCCGAGTGCTCCGAGCTGCGCGAGGTCGAACAGCGAGGCGTCGGAGACGATCTGGTCCGCTTCGCCGCGGATCCAGAGGATCGGCGGTTTCGGGTCCACGTCGACGATGCCGGACAGGTCCAGATACGTGGGTGACATGGTGTTCAGCACACCGCGGGTACCGGGCGCGGTGCCGGGCCAGCTGTCGCTCGCCACCGCGTCGCCCGGGTAGTTGTCGTCGCCGAGGCTGGTGGCGAGCATCGATCGCAGGTAGAGCTCCTCGTCCTTCTGATCCCAACCCGGAGCGACGTAGAACGATCGCAGAACGTGCAGTGGAGCTCCGGGCGCGTCGCTCTCGTCTCCTTCCTGGAGTGCCCTGACGAAGTCGGGATTGACCGTGCCGCCGCCACTTCCGGCCCCGTCGGGTGAGATCAGCGCACCGTCGAGGCCGGTGGTGCCGCCGAATCCGAAGGGCGACACCGGGTTGATCAGGGTCGCCGTCCTCACCGCCGCCGGACGGTCGAGGATCATCTGCATCACCACGCCGCCGCCCATCGACCAGCCGACGAGGTCCACCTCGGGCAGGCCGAGGGCATCGATGGTCGCCCAGACGTCGTCCGCGAAATCGGACAGCCCTCTGGTGGCGTGCACCGGGCGCGTGTCGGTGCCGCCGAAACCACGCAGATCGATGGCGATCGGCCGGACGTGGTGGGGGAGGCCGGCCATCACGGGGAAGAAGAACACCGAGGAGGACACGTTGCCGTGGACGAAGATCACGGGCCGCCCGTCCATCCGATTCGCCACCTCGCGGACGCACACCGCCAGTTCCGGGGTGGCGACCATGTTCACGGCGATGTTCGGGTACTCGGCCATGTAGTCCTCCAACGCAAATCGGGTCGCCCCGATCCAACCAGGCTGCTCCGGGGTGGCCGGCGGCGGCCGGGTCGGACGCAAATTCCGCGCGCCGGGGCCGCGGTTCGGGTCGGACGCCTGACCAGGTCGCCGGCGACTCGATGTGTCAGGCTTGGGCAGTGACCGCCGAATCCTCAGCCGCTGCGCAGGCCCCTGTTCCGGACGCCGCCGCCAAGGCCCGACTGGCCGAGCTGGTTTCCCGCCTGGCCGTCGTGTACGGCCGCGTCACGTTGTCCTCCGGTCGGGAGGCCGACTACTACGTCGATCTACGCCGGGCGACTCTGCAGCACGAAGCGGGTCCGCTGATCGGGGTGTTGCTCCGACAGCTGACCGCAGACTGGGACTTCGCCGCGGTCGGCGGGCTGACCCTGGGCGCCGATCCGGTGGCGACGGCGATCATGCACGCCCCGGGCCGTCCGATCGATTCCTTCGTCGTTCGCAAGGCAGCGAAATCCCATGGCATGCAACGACAGATCGAGGGTCCTGACGTCGTGGGCAGGCGCGTGCTGGTGGTCGAGGACACCACGACGACCGGTGCCTCACCACTGCAGGCGGTCCAGGCGCTTCGCGAGATCGGTGCCGAGGTCGTCGGTGTCGCGACCATCGTCGACCGGGACACCGGGGCCGATCAGGTGCTGGCCGCCCAGGGCCTGAGCTACCGGTACCTGCTGGGTCTGGCCGATCTGGGGTTGGGCTGATCCGCCCGGCGCCGGGCGTGGACCTACCGGACGGGCCGGACGGGCCGGACGGGCCGGGCGTGGACGGGCGTGGACCTACCGAGTGGACCGCGATGCCTGAGGTCGGCGTCGGTCCGGCTCCGCACCCTTGGCCCGAGGATCCAAGGCTCGATCCGGAACTGCTGGCCGGCGGCGACCGTCGCAACGTCGTCGACGCGTACCGGTACTGGCGCCGAGAGGCGATCGTCGCTGATCTGGACCTGCGCCGGTACCCGTTCGAGGTGGCCATCGAGAATTTCGGCCACGATCACAACATCGGCACCGTGGTGCGCACGGCGAATGCCTTTGCCGCGGCCCGCGTCCACATCGTCGGTCGGCGTCGGTGGAACCGCCGTGGTGCGATGGTGACGGACCGCTACCAGCATCTGGACCACCATGCCGACGTCGACTCGCTGGTCCGTCATGCGCAACAGCAGGGACTGATCGTCGTTGCGGTGGACAACGTTCCGGGATCCGTCCGGATCGAGACGGCCGTTCTTCCGCGCGACGCTCTGCTGCTGTTCGGCTCGGAGTCCCAGGGATTGACTCCCGAGGCGAAAGCGGCGGCGGCGATGACGGTGTCGATAGCCCAGTTCGGATCGACCCGCTCGATCAACGCCGGGGTCGCGGCCGGCATCGCCATGCATGCGTGGATCCGGCAGCACGCCGATCTGGCCGGGTCGTGGTGAGGGCCGGGGTCGTGACCGACCCCCGTGCGGCCGGCTCGAACTCACACTCGCAACAGGGTCCGGGACGGTAGATTTCCCCGGTGAACCTCGACGTGCAGACCATCAAGAGCACCGCGACGTGGGTGCTGATCGCGGTGGCGGTCGTCGGCCTCGTCCTGGCCATCATCATCAAGAAGATCGTCGGCAAGATCATCACCCTGGTGCTCGCAGCCCTGATCGTCTTCTTCGGCTGGCAGCAGCGGTCCAGGGTCGTCGATTTCGCCAACAACGTCCACAGTTCGACCTGCGCATCGCATCCGAAGTTCTTCGGCATCGATGTGACCTACCCGACCTGCAAGTAGACCGGTGAACGTCGACTCGGCCGTCACCTGGCTGACCTGGTTGCTGGCCGGGCTCGGGGCCGTCGCCGTCGTGCTGCTGGTGATGATCCGCCGGTGGGCCGGCCGCATCCTGGTCGTCGGAATCGCGGCGCTGCTGCTGATCGTGGTGTTCGCGGTGCGTCATCAGATCTCTTCGATCTCCACCGACGACCCGGAGCCGCTGTGCAACGGCGGGATCAGCTACTTCGGCGTTCCGCTTTCAGGGCCGGCCGCTCTGTGCGCCAAGTATCGCCCGGCTCCCTGAGGCCGGGACCGGCGTGGATCAACTTGCCAGGCATGGATCAAAGTTGATGATTTGGTACGGGAGGGGCAGAAGTCGTCAAGTTCGTCCATGCCCGAGAAGTTGGTCCATGCCCGAGAAGTTGATCCACGCCAAACGGGAGGATCAGCTGGCGCCGGTGACGTCCTGGGCGCGCTTGCGCTGGCGTAGGTGCAGGAACGCGGGGACGGCGGAGATGAGCACGACCACCACGACGGCCCCGACCAGGATGACGTCGACGTGGTCGGCGATGAACTTGATCTGGCCGAGGAAGTAGCCGGCCACGGTCACGCCGGCCACCCAGATGACCCCGCCGATGGCCGAGTACAGGGTGTAGAGCCGGACGTTCATCTTCGAGACACCGGCCATCACGGTGGCCACGGTGCGGACGATCGGCACGAAGCGGGCCAGGATCACCGCGACCTTGCCGTACTTGTCGAAGAAGGCACTGGACTTCTCGACGTACTCCTTCTTGAAGAACCTGGCGTTCGGCTTGTCGAAGATCAGCGGCCCGGCCTTGTAGCCGATCGCGTAGCCGACCAGGTTCCCGACGAACGCGGCGACGGCCAGGATGACGATGGTCAGGAACAGGTTCACGTGGAACTTGTGGGTGGCGACCAGGAGACCCGAGATGAACAACAGCGTGTCGCCGGGCAGGAAGAACCCGATCAGGATTCCGCATTCGGCGAAGGTGATGAGTGCGATGACCAGCAGGGCCCAGGAACCCATCGAGTCGACGAGGCCCTGGGCGTTGAGCCAGGACGGAAGGATGCCGGCGAGGTGGGTGGGGTTCACACCGGAGACGATACCGGGGGAACTCTGACAATCCGCTGAGATCGCCGTACCGCGGACGTGAGGAACACCGCAGGTGAGCAGCACTGCCGGAGGTGCCAGCGCAGCAGCGGGTGACGCCCGACCGGCCGCCGGCCGCCCGTTCGGCTACCGTTTCGGGATGGAGATCAGCTCAGACCTGCTCGGTGACCTGCAAGCGGTTCTCGGCCCGGACGGCGTGATCCTCGATCCCGACGTGACCTCGGCCTACAGCCGCGACATGATGCCGCTGGCACCCAGCGGCCGGCCGCTGGCCGTGGTCATGCCGGTCGACACGGCGCAGGTGTCGGCTGTGGTCCGGCTGTGTGGGGCGGCCGGTGTGCCGATCGTCCCGCGCGGAGCCGGTTCCGGGCTGACCGGCGCCGCCAACGCGGTCGACGGCGCGATTACCATGGTGATGACCAGGATGAAGGCCATCCTGGAGATCGACGAGGGCAATCGGCTCGCGGTCGTGCAACCCGGTGTCGTCAATCTGGACTTCCGCAGGGCGGTCGAGGCCAAGGGTCTTTTCTACGCTCCAGACCCCTCCTCCTACGACTGGTGCACCATCGGCGGCAACCTGTCCACCAACGCGGGCGGCCTGTGCTGCGTTAAGTACGGCGTCACCACCGACGCGGTCCTGGGCCTTGAAGTGGTCCTGGCGTCCGGTGAGATCCTGCGGACCGGCCGGCGGACGGTGAAGGGCGTCGCCGGCTACGACCTGACGAAGCTCTTCGTGGGTTCCGAGGGCACGCTCTGCGTGATCACCGAGGCCACCCTCGCCCTGCGGCCGACGCCGGCCGCTCCGGTGACGCTGGTCGCGGCCTTCGGTTCGCCGGAGGATGCGGGCGAGGCGGTCTCCGGGGCCATCCGGGCCGGGCTGGTGCCCTCGCTCCTCGAAATCATGGACGCGACCTGCATCAGGGCGGTGGAGGCGAAGAACGGAGCCAAGCTGCTGGGTGACGGAGAGACGCCGGCGGCCCTGCTCCTGGGCCAGTCAGACTCCGGTGGCGCGCTCGGCCGGCTCGAGATGGAGCATCTCGAGCGGGTGTGCGTGGACGCCGGCGCGACGTTCGCCTACGTGACCGACGATCTCGCCGAGGGTCGGATGCTGCTGCAGGCCCGGCGGGACGTGCTCAACTCCTTAGAGCTCTACGGGACGTGGCTCACCGACGATGTCAGCGTGCCGCGCACCGCGATCGCGGCTCTGATCTCCGCCTGCGAGAAGATCTCCGCCCAGGTCGGCCTGACCATCGGTGTGGTCGGTCACGCCGGCGACGGCAACATGCACCCGACGATCGTCTACGACGCGTCCGACGAGGCCCAGACGAAGGCGGCGGAGTTGGCGTTCGGGCTGATGCTGGACGCCGGCCGGGCGTTGGGTGGCACCGTCACGGGCGAACACGGCGTCGGACGCATCAAGCAGGACTTCCTGGCCACGGAGATCGGCGAGATCGGCATCGACGTCCACCGGAGGATCAAGAACGCCCTGGACCCGGGCGGACTCTTCAACCCGGGGTCGATGTTCGCGATGCAGTGACGACCCGGCCGGATCTTGTGCGAGCCCGTGGCCGTCTCGTCTGGCCTGCGCCGCCTTGCCTGGCCTGCGCTGTCTCGTAGGGGAGTCGGCGTGCCGTAGGACCTGGGCCGTCCGGTAGGACCGCCGCCCTGTCGTATGACCTGCAACGATCCGGTAGGACACTTGAGCGTCATACCGCCGGGTCGCCGGTCATACGAGCAGGCTGGGCAGACCGAGCAGGCTGGGCAGACCGAGCAGGCTGGGCAGACCGAGCAGGCTGGGCAGACCGAGCAGACCGAGCAGGCTGGACAGACCGGGAGATCGACGCGGGCGCGTCAGGAGAGCAGGCTGAGCAGGCCGATGGTGATCCCGATGAGCAACCCGGCGATGACGGCGATCAGCAGGATCTGCAGCCGGGTCAGCCGGAGGTGACCGCCGGTCTGCGCCTCGTCCGGCGCCCGGGGCTGCCGGCCGTCACCGGCCATCGCCCGCAACGCCTGGGCCAGGATCCGCTCCGCACCGGGGTCGCCCGGACGCGGACCGGGAGGCTGACCTGGCAGGGTCACCGGGCGCGCATGATGTCGCCGAGCTTGGCGACCGCCCGGCTCGCGGTGGACTTGACGGTTCCCTTCGACAGCCCGGTGGCCTCGGCGATCTCCGCCTCGGACAGCCCGCCGTAGTAGCGCAGGACCAGTACCTCGCGCTGACGGGGTGCAAGATCGCCGAGCGCGGTGACGACCGCCTGGTGTTCGGCCGTCAACAGCGCCAGCGACTCGGCGGACCGCTCGGTGCCCGGATGGGGCGGCACGTAGGCGCGCGCGGTGCGCCGGCGCCGCAGCATCGATCGTGACCCGTTCACCACGGCCGTGCGGAGGTAGCCGATCGCTGCGGCGTTGTCGCGGAGCCCGCCCCAGTTGCGGAACAGACCCGCGAAGGCCTCCTGCACGACGTCCTCGGCGCTGGCCTGGTCGTCGACCAGCAGGATGGCCAGCCGGACCATTCCCATCCGGTGGGTGCGGTAGATGTCGTCGATCGTCACGGCCGCCCTGACGACCGGGACCACGGCCGGGCTGACGGACGGGACGGCACCGGGGACGGCGGGGGTGGCCGTCGTTCCCGGAAGGGTCGAGGTGGGAGCTCCCCCGTCGACCATCGCGGTGTGGCGTGCGTAGTCGGGATTCAGCTGGGACAGGGTGCCCAGGGTCCGCTCGACCGCAGACTCGACGGATTCGACCCAGGGGCCATCGATGGTCATCGCCTCGCTGCCCCTCTCCCGACTCGTCGCTTTTTTTCGAGATTTCCACGACGATCCTGACACGAGTCCGGGCCGGACAGGGGTGGTTCGCCGCAGGTCAGCCCCGACCCGCCACGCGCAGCCAGGTCCCTGCAGGTCAGGGGCCCCGATCCAGGTCTGATTCATAGAAGATTCATGCCCGATCTGATCCTCCGGAGGGGGCCGTCCGCGATCCAACTGTGACAAGAACGCCGGTTGGGTTACGCAATCGTTACGGGAGGATCACCGTTCTGGACTTGCCAAGTGGCGTTGAAAACGCTTTCATTGCCCTTGTTGTGAGCACCCTCACACGACTTTTTCCCCAAGAAACGGAGGCGGCCGAGTGTCTCGTACGTCGGCTAGTAAGGCGATGGCCACCATCGCAGGGATCGGCGCAGTGGCGCTGGTCCTGTCCGCATGCAGCAGCAGTTCCAGCGCGAGCGCGGGCGCCAGCACCAGCGGCAGTTCCGCCGCTTCGTCGTCGGCCGCTGCCCCGTCCTCGGCTGCTTCGGCTGCCCCGTCGTCGGCTTCGGTCGCGACCTCGGGTTCCCCTGCCACCTCGGGTTCCCCTGCCACGTCCGGGGTCTCCACCTCTGGCTCCGGCAACGCGACGGCGCTGAGCGACGACGCAACCTACTGCCCGTACCTCAAGGCGACCTGGCCGAACATCTCGGGCAAGCAGATCACCGTCTACGCCGGCATCACCGGTGACGAGGGCAAGCAGCTCGAGTCGTCCTGGGCAGACTTCACCGCCTGCACCGGCGCCACGGTCAAGTACACCTCGGACAAGAACTTCGAGCAGCAGATCGTCGTCCAGGCGAAGTCCGGCAACGCGGCCAACCTGGCGTTCGTCCCGCAGCCCGGCCTGCTGGCCACCCTCGTCGCCACCGGCAAGGTCGTCGCCGCTCCGGCCGCGGTCGCCGCCAACGTCGACAAGTACTGGGACAAGGGCTGGAAGACCTACGGCACCATCGGTGGCAAGTTCTACGCCGCCCCCCTGGGCGCCAACGTCAAGTCGCTGGTCTGGTACTCGCCGAAGATGTTCGCGGCCAAGGGATATCAGGTTCCGACCACCTGGGACCAGATGATCGCGCTGTCCGACAAGATCGCCGCTGACTCGTCCGGTGTGAAGCCGTGGTGTGCCGGTGTCGAGTCCGGTTCCGCCACCGGTTGGACCGCTACCGACTGGCTCGAAGAGGTCGTCCTGCGTCAGGCCGGCCCCGACGTCTACGACCAGTGGGTCGCCCACAAGGTGAAGTTCTCCGATCCGCAGATCGCCAAGGCGCTGGCCACGGTCGCCTCGATCTGGAAGAACCCGAAGTACGTCAACGCCGGTATCGGTGACGTCGCCTCCATCGCCACCACCGCCTTCGCCGACGGCGGTCTGCCGATCCAGTCGGGCAAGTGCTACATGCACCAGCAGGCCTCGTTCTACGAGACCAACTTCAAGGGCACTCCCGTGGTCTCTCCGACCGGCGACATCTACGCCTTCTACGAGCCGACCATGGGCGACACCTTCGGCAAGCCGGTCGAGGTGGCCGGTGAGTTCGTCGCCGCCTTCTCCAGCAACCCCGAGGTCCAGGCCTTCCAGTGGTACCTGACGACCTCGCACTGGGCGAACAACCAGTCGAAGAACTCGAAGTCCCGCATCTCGGCCAACAAGGGCCTGGACATCAAGAACGTCGCGGATCCGATCAACAAGCTGTCCGTGACGATCCTGCAGGACCCGAAGGCCGTCTCCCGCTTCGACGCTTCCGACCTGATGCCGGCGGCCGTCGGTTCGGGTGCGGAGTGGAAGCAGCTGACGAACTGGATCACCGGTCAGGACGATGCCAGCGTGCTCTCCCAGATCGACGCCGCATGGCCGACCAGCTGACGCCGGTCGTCGCAGTGAACAGCTAGTGCCCGGCAGGCAGGCGCACCCGAGAACCTCTGGGGTGCGCCTGCCTGGGGTTACGGCCCCCGCATCGCAGTGAGACCCCGTACCGCACGTGGATTCTTTGATTGGAGGGACCCTTGAGCACCACCACACCCACTCGGACCGAAGGTCCACCGCCGGCAACGATGCCGGAGCGGAACCGGCCGGACAAGACGATCGGCTGGCTGACCCCGGTCGTCTGGTTCGTCGTCGCCTTCATCGTCGGCTTCATCGTCTACTCCGGCAGCAGCAGTACCAGCTCGGACGGCAAGGGCTTCCTCTACAACACTGGCCAGGCATTCACCCACGGGTGGGTGGCCAGGACGCTGTTCGACCCGACGACCGCGATCCAGAAGATCGTCGTGATGATCGTCGTGATCGCGTTGTTCGTGGCCGTCATGGGTCTGATCCTGTGGCTCGTGGACCACCGACGGGTACCCAACGGCACCGTCGTCGCCGGGTTCCTTGGCCCGGTGGTCATCGCACTTGCCGGTGGCCTGCTCTACCCGGCCGTCCGGACGATCATCGCCTCGTTCCAGAAGGTGAACGGCGCCGGTGACTCGAGTGGATGGACCGGGTTCACCAACTACACCCACTTCTTCAATGCTGCCAACGCGCCGATCTTCTACAACACCATTGCCTGGATCTTCCTGGTGCCGATCTTCGCCACCGCCTTCGGCCTGGTCTATGCAGTGTTGGTGGACCGGATCCGGTTGGAAGCTGCGGCCAAGGCGTTGGTCTTCCTGCCCACCGCGATCTCGTTGGTGGCTGCCGCCGTGATGTGGCGATACATCTACTACCAGCCCTCCGATCAGGGGCATGGTCAGGTCGGACTGGGCAACGCGTTGTTCACCGCCTTCGGGGGTACTCCGCAGAACTGGTTGATCAAGTCGCCGGTCAGCACCCTGGCGATGATCGTGGTGATGATCTGGATCCAGGCGGGCCTGGCGATGACCTTGTTGTCGGCGGCCATCAAGGCCGTGCCAGACGACATCGTGGAGGCCGCCCAGATCGACGGGGCAACCGGCATACGGCTGTTCCGCAGCATCACCATCCCGACCATCCGGCCCACGTTGGTGGTGGTCATCACGACCATCGCGATCAGTTCGCTGAAGACCTTCGACCTGGTCCTTGTCCTCGGCAACGGCATCACCAAGAACGACATCCTGGCCAGTGCGTTCTACTCGAACAATGCCAGCAGTCAGCCCGGCCTGGCCGGTGCCCTGGCCGTGATGATCTTCATCATCGTCTCGCCGGTGATCGTGTTCAACGTACGACAGATGAAGAAGGCGGACGCAAACCGATGACTACCACCAATCCTCCGTTGGTCGTCCTTCCCGAACCCGTGCTGTCCGGGCGCAAGCTCAAGGCTCAGATGCGGGCCGCCGACGCGAAGACCAAGCTCACGTCGCCGTGGGCGTCCGGCCTCGCGATCCTCATTGCCGTTGCGTGGACGGTCCCGACGATCGGCCTGCTGGTCAACTCGGTCCGTGGTCCGATCACGGTCAACGGCAACCCGGCGGCCGCCAGCATCACCAGCGGTTGGTGGCACTTCTTCGCGGGCAACGGGTTCACCTTCTCGAACTACACCCACGCCTGGACCGGCAATGGCAACACCTCGCCGCTGTCGAGCTACCTGCTCAACAGCATCGTGGTGACGCTGCCGGCCGTGGTCATCCCGATCGCACTCGCCCTGCTCGCCGCGTACGCGTTCGCCTGGATCGATTTCAAGGGCAAGAACTTTTTGTTCGTGGCGATCTTCGCCCTGCAGATCGTGCCGATCCAGGTGGCATTGATCCCGCTCAACACGATCTACATCAAGTTCGGTCTCAACGAGTCGTTCTGGTCGATCTGGTTGTCCCATACCATCTTCGGTCTCCCGCTGGCGATCTTCCTGCTGCACAACTTCATGAAGGAGATCCCACCGTCGCTGGTGGAGGCGGCGCGCGTCGACGGCGCCGGCCACGTCAAGATCTTCCTCCAGGTCCTGATGCCGCTGCTGGTGCCGGCCATCGCCTCGTTCGGCATCTTCCAGTTCCTGTGGGTCTGGAACGATCTCCTGGTCGCGCTGACCTTCTCCGGTGACAACACCAGGCCGATCACGGCCGGCATCCAGAACCTGACGACGCAGTTCCAGTCGGCAGCCGATGTCATCCCGGCCGCCGCCATCATCGCCATGCTGGTCCCGCTCGCAGTGTTTCTCTCGTTGCAGCGCTTCTTCGTCCGCGGTCTGCTCGCCGGCAGCGTCAAGGGCTGATCTGATGGCCGACAACGGGTTCGCCCCGATGATCGGCATCGTCGAAGTCGCAGCACTGGCCGGCGTCTCGCCGGCAACGGTTTCGCGGGCACTCCGGGGGCTTCCCGGAGTGTCCGCGGGCACCAGGCAGAACGTCGAGAAGGCCGCCGCCTCGCTGGGCTACTACGCCTCGCCCTCGGCGGCGGCCCTCACGACCGGCCGCACCCGCGCCATCGGTGTGATGGCGCCGTGGATCTCCCGTTGGTTCTTCAGTGCCGTCATCGAGGGTGCCCAGGAAGTGGTCGGGGAGCAGGGCTACGACACCCTGCTCTACCCGCTCGGCGCCAACGCCGCGCCGAACGCCGTGGGCGTGATCGACACCCGGGCCCTGCACAAGCGGGTCGACGGCATCCTCGGGCTCAACGTCCCGCTGGGACTGCAGCCGTCCTCGCTGGTTAATCTGCGGATCCCGCTGGTCACCGTCGGTTCCATCATCCCGGGCGTCTCCGGGGTGCTGGTCGACGACATCGAGGTCGGCTATTCCGCGACCTGCCATCTGATTCGACTCGGCCACCGGCGCATCGCATTCCTCGGACACGATCCGGACGGCCTGTATGGGTTCACGGTGGCTGCCGACCGCGAGCGCGGATTCGAAAAAGCCCTGCAGGAGAACAGAATTCCCGTCGATCCGGGTCTGGTCGGGATGACCGGGTTCTCCATCGAGGGCGGGTCGAAAGCACTGATCAACCTCTGGGAGCAGACCGGCAAGAGGGTGGAACTCATGCCGACGGCGGTGTTCGCCGTGTCCGACGAGGTCGCCTTCGGCATCATCTACGCGGCCCGGCAGAACGGACTCCGGGTGCCGCAGGACATCTCGGTCATCGGGGTCGACAACCACGACATGTCCTACCTCTTCGAACTGACCACCATCGGACAGCCGGTGCGGGACCAGGGCCGGATCGCCGCGCGGATGCTGCTGGACCACGTGCGCATCAACGAACCGGCCGCGCCGGAGGTGGTCCGGATGAACCCCGGACTGATCACGCGGCGGACGACCTGTGCGCCGCGCGTCGATGCCCGGGGTCTGCCGACCGGAGTCTGACGACCGGGCCTGATGACGGGGTCGGCCGGCCGGGTCGGCCGGCCGGTCAGCTCGACTGTCAACCAGCTCGGTTGTCGACCAGCACCCGGTCGGCGATGGCGGTCTTCGTCACCCGACGTCCGACGAGCGTCAGCGAGTACAGCACCATCAGGCAACCGGCGGCGGCAAGGCCCGCCGCGACCCACATGGTGCCGGCGTATCCGTATCCGACCTTGATCACGTAGGCGCCACCGGCCGCCCCGATGGCGTTCGCCACGTTGAAGGCACCCTGGTTGGCGGCAGAGACCAGGCTGCCGCCGGCGCCGGCCGCCTCGATGATGCGGTTCTGCACGATCGGCCCGAGCGCGAAGCCGACCAGGCCGAACAGCACCAGGGTGAGGGTCGCGGTGACGGCGTGGTGGGAGGTGACGGTGAACGCTGCCATCAACAGGGCGATCACGAACAGGCCTCCCGCAACGGCTTTCATCCCCCAGCGATCGCCGAGCCAGCCCCCGGCCAGCGCTCCGGCGGTGGTACCGAGACCGAACAGCACCAGCACGATCGTCACGCCCCCTTGGGGGACGCCGGCCAGGGTCGTCAGGATCGGGCTGATGTAGCTGTAGACCGCGAACAGCGAGCCGAACCCGACGGTGGTGATGCCGAGACCGAACCAGACCTGCTTGCGCCGGAACGCGCCGAGTTCGGAGCGGAGGTCGATGCGGATGTCATCGTCGGGCAGCCACCGGTGCAGGGCGACCGCGGTGACGATGCCGAGGCCGGCGATCCCGGCGAAGATGGAGCGCCAACCGATGTGCTGGCCCAGCCAGGTCGCGGCGGGCACGCCGATCACGTTGGAGATGGTCAGGCCCAGGAACATCATCGAGATGGCCCTGGTGGCCTTCTCCGGTGCGACCGCCCGCCGGGCCGCGATTGCGCCGACCCCGAAGAAGGAACCGTGCGCGAGCGCGGTCAGCACCCTGGCGGCCATCAGCACGGAGTAGCTGGGGGCGAGGGCGGACAGCGTGTTGCCGACGACGAACACGCCCATCAACGCCATCAGGGTCTGCCGGGTGCTCAGCACGCTCGACAGGGCCGTCAGGGTCGGGGCCCCGATCACGACGCCGATCGCGTAGCCGGTGATCAGCAGTCCCATCGCCGGGACGGTCGCGCCCACACCGGCGGCGATCTGCGGAAGCAGGCCGATGACGATGAATTCGGTGCTGCCGATGGCGAAGGCACCGATGGCGAGGGCGATCAGGGCGCGGGGCATTGCCGGTCTCCTGGAGCTGGGTGGGGCGCTGGTGGTGGGGAGTTGCTGCTCGCCGTCCGTGGTGCGGATGGCGGGACCCCGATGTCCGGCACTGCGTCGTCCTCGATTGTGCGCCTGTCGAAGCATCTTGTCGAATCGTTTCGATCAGGGGTGCGCACCGGTCTCGTGGCGTGCGCGATAATGATCCGCGACCCGTCGGCTCCCGACGTCAGCGACTTCAAGGAACGGCCGCCCGTCGCGGCCCCCTGAAAGGATCCCCATGCCCCTCGCAACTCCTGAGACGTACGCCGCGATGCTCGAACGGGCCAAGGACGGTGGCTTCGCCTACCCGGCCATCAACATCACCTCCTCCGAGACCATCAACGGAGCCATCAAGGGCTTCGCCGACGCCGGCAGCGACGGCATCATCCAGGTCTCCACCGGGGGCGGCGAGTTCGCCTCGGGCACCTCGGTCAAGGACATGGTGGTCGGGGCCGTCGGGCTGGCCGAGTTCGCCGCGGTGGTGGCCGCACGCTACGACATCACGGTTGCTCTGCACACCGATCACTGCCCGAAGGACAAGCTGGACGAGTTCGTCAGGCCGCTGCTGGAGCTCTCCGCCGAGCGTGTTCGCAACGGTGGACTGCCGCTGTTCCAGTCGCACATGTGGGACGGCTCCGCGGTGCCGCTGGACGAGAACCTGGTCATCGCCAAGGAGTTGCTGGCCCTGACCAAGGCCGCCAACGTCATCCTCGAGATCGAGGTCGGGGTCGTCGGCGGCGAGGAGGACGGCGTCGCGCACGAGATCAACGACAAGCTGTACACCTCTCCCGGGGACTTCATCGCGACCGTCGAGGCCCTCGGCGTACCGGAGGCCAACAACTACATCGTGGCCGCCACCTTCGGCAACGTGCACGGCGTCTACAAGCCCGGTGGCGTCAAGCTGCGCCCCTCCGTGCTCAAGGAGGGCCAGGACGCGCTCGCCGCACACCTCGGCCTGCCCGCCGGATCGAAGCCGTTCGCCCTGGTCTTCCACGGTGGGTCCGGCTCGTCGGCGGAGGAGATCGCCGAGGCGGTGTCCTACGGCGTGGTCAAGATGAACATCGACACCGACACCCAGTACGCCTTCACCCGCCCGCTGGTCGGTCACTTCTTCCAGAACTACGACGGAGTGCTGAAGATCGACGGCGAGGTCGGCAACAAGAAGGCCTACGACCCGCGCTCCTACCTCAAGCTCGGCGAGGCCGGACTCGCTGCCCGCGTGGTCGAGGCCTGCCAGCAGTTGGGCTCCGCCGGTACCTCCCCGGGCGCCAAGAAGTAGCCCCCCTCTGGGCGTGGATCAACTTCGCAGGCGTGGATCAACTTCGCAGGCATGGACGAAAGTGATGACTTCTGTCACTCCAGTCCCATAAGAGCGAAGTTGATCCATGCAGGGTGGGTCCGTACGTGTCAGCAGGCCGCTACCGGTTCCTCCAGCGGATCCGTGGTGGCGGGCTTGCGGCGTGATTTGGCGGTGGCCAGGAACGAGCCGGCGATGACGAGCGGGAAGCCGATGGCGATCCCGACCGTGAACCGCTCGTGCAGGACCAGCACGCCCAGGAGGATGGCCACCGCCGGGTTGATGTAGGTGATGACCGTGGCGCGGGCCGGTCCGGCCTCGGCGATCAGCGCGAAGAAGACCAGGAACGCCACGGCGGTGCACAGCGTCGCCAGTCCGATCACCGACCAGCCGGCGGCCGCGGTGATGCGCTCCGGCCGCAGCCAGATCGCGAACGGCGCGAAGATCAGCGCCGCCCCGAGAAGGGACGCCGTGATGACGCCCATCGGTGGCAGATCGGACAACTTCCGGTTGATGATGATCGGCCCGGTGGCGTACCCGACAGCGGTGATCATCACGGCTCCGACCGAGAACAGGTCGTCGAGGTGGACGTCCAGCCCGACCAGGGTGACCACTCCGGCCAGCCCGATGCCGAGGCCGAGCAGTCGGCGGCCGTCGAATCGGTCGTGACCGAGGCTGACGAGCAGGACGGCCGCGATCAGCGGTACGACCGCCAGCAGCAGGCCGGCAGTTGAACTGGTGAGCCTGGTCTCGGCGTGGCCCAGCAGCCACCAGGGGCCGACGATCTCGACCCCCGTGTAGAGCAGCAGCCATCTCCAGCGGGCGACGACCGGTCTCAACGCCTTCTGCCTGATCGCGATCGGGAGCAGCAGAAGAGCGCCGATGAAGGTCCGACCGAAGGCGACCACGACCGGATCGACCTCTGCCACCGCCACCTTGATCAACAGATAGGGGATACCCCAGATCAGGCTCAGCGACGCGAACAGGATCCAACCACGCCGTGTCATCGTGCCAGCTCTCGTGTTGGGCGACCGGAGTAATCAGCCTAGTTGACCGCCGGTCCGTCGGATAGGCAGTATATCTACCGAGAATTCGCCGGTGTGGCTAATAGTTTTCCGCTGTATCCCACGTTCGAGCTCGAGACCGAGCCACGATCGGCCGTAAATGACATCTTTGTGATTCACACTGTGAACGGCGTGTCGCAAGTGGGATGAATGATATCCAGAGGGCAGGATGTGTTTTATGGGAGTCTTGTGACTTGTGTGACTGGTGATCTACGGTAGGTGCGGTGCCCGTCCAGGGCGCCGACCGGTGGTCGTGGCTCCCCGCTCCGCACACCCCGGTGTCGGGTTCTGCGCTACATGATTGGTCGAGCGGGGGCGCGGTCGAGGCGGTGTCGTGCAAGGGGAAGAGGCATCGCCGCGATGCGAACGTGAGGGTCTTGGTGGCCCGCCCGTGCGCTGGGGTCCCCCCATCTGCCGGTCGGCTGCGGCCTGCTCGTTTGCTCTCATGACGATGCGTCGGGCGGCCGGAAGGGACCGCCCGTGCGCAGAGCGCTGGCACTAGGCACCACCATCGCGGCGTTGTTCGCCGGAATCACCGTCTTCGTCACGTCATCGGCCTCCGCCGACCCGTCGGCATCGGACTGGGCGTCATTGCGCCAGTGCGAGTCCAGTGGCAACTACAGCATCGACACCGGGAACGGCTACTACGGCGCCTATCAGTTCGACCTGAGTACCTGGCAGTCGGTGGGCGGTTCCGGGTCCCCCGCGAACGCGGGTCCGACCGAGCAGGACTACCGCGCCCTGTACCTGTACCGCATGCGCGGATGGAGTCCGTGGACCTGCGCCTCGCTGGCCGGGCTCCAGCAGGACTCCATGGGTGCCTCCGGGGTGGTTCCCTCGATGGCCGACAGTGCCTACATCTCCGGTGGTGGCACCGGCACCTATACGCCGGTTCCGACGAGCACCTGTGACGTCGGGAGTTCGACCGCTCCCGCCTGGGGCGGCACGACCTTCGTCCAGGGCACCACCTACCGCGCTCTGGTCTGCTGGCAGAAGCAGATGGCGTCCCGCGGCTACGGTTTCACCGGCACCGGCTACTTCGGGGCCAAGACGCTCGCCGCGGTGCACGACCTGCAGAGCAGGTCGGGTCTCCGCCAGAGCGACGTCATCGACGCCGCCACCTGGGCAGCAGCCTGGGGTGCCACCGCGCCGAAGCCGACGCCCACACCGACCCCGAAGCCGACACCGAAGCCGCAACCGAAGCCGACACCGAAGCCGCAACCGGCTCCCGTCCCCACCCCGGCGCCGGCAGGCGACATCTGGCCCGGGCTGACGGCAGCCGCGTGCCACGTGGGCGCGAAGAACGCACCGGCCTGGCCACAGGAGTCGTTCACCGCCGGCTCCTACGATCAGGCTCTCGCCTGCTGGCAGATGCAGATGGGCCACCGCGGCTACGACCTGGTGGGTTCGGGCTACTACGGCAGCAACACCGCGAGGGCCGCGAGGGACATCCAGCTCCGCAACGGTCTCGCCGGATCGGGCCTGATCGGTCCGAGGACGTGGAAGGCGGCCTGGCAGGGAAAGGCGAAGGCGTGATCGGACCTCGGCGCCGTCACTGACGGTGATAGGAGTAGGCCGATCAACAAATTCTGAGATTGCGCCAGAAACTTTCTTTGAATCCGTAACATCTTTTGGAGCCAGGGCGACGAACCAGTAGTGAGCGTCCAACGGGCGCACCAGACGCCCGATCTCCTCCCGATGCCCGGGATGGGATCGGTGCCCGAGAGGCCCAAGTCATGCCGACTTGGGCCTCTCTGGCGTCCGGGGCAAATGGTGGACTGACACCGGACCTGACTACGTTCCGTAGAGCACGCCTGATCAGTGGGTGGTGCGCCAGATCGAGAATCCGATGGTGACCACGGTGACGGCAGCGGCCAACCAGGCCAGCGATTCCTTCGCCTGGAACGACCTCACCGTGTAGAGGACCGGCAGGATCCCGAAGAACACCAGATGCGAGAAACCGGCGATCACGAGGTAGACGATGCAGATCGCGACCGTGATGAAGGACGTCTTGTTCTGGGCCCAGAGGCCGGCCGCGGCACCACCGCCGGGTGGTGGTGTCGGAGCGGGCGGGTAGGCGTACGACGGATTCGGGCCCGCCGGGAAAGCCCCCGGGTAGGTGCCCGTCTGGCCATAGGGGCCTGCCTGCCCGTACGGCGACTGGACGGCCGGGGACGGGGCCTGCTGGGTCGCGTCGGTCCAGGCTGTTCCGTTCCAGTACCGCAACGTCGGCGCTCCGTTCGGATCGCTGTACCAGCCGGCTGTAGGCGCAGTCATGAGGACCCCCGTGTGAAGACGTGACGTTTCCATGGCCCGGTACCGGGCCACCTGAATGCTACGACGGCGAACGATCCCGTACGGTTCCCCGCCGATCGGGTGCGGACGGTCCTTTTGATCGTTGCAGATCGACCCGTGCGGGACCGATCAGGCGTGCGGATGGATCAACTGCCGGACCGCCTGTGCATCGGCGAGACGCTCGAAGGCGACGTTGATGTCGCCCAACGGCAGCACGTCGCTGATCAGCCGCTCCACCGGCAGCCGGCCGGACCGCCAGAGCCGCACCATCTTCGGTATGTCGCGCTGCGGCACCGAGGATCCCATGTAGGAACCGGTCAGCGTCTTCGCCTCCCCCACGAACGCCAGGGCCGGCAGATGGAGCACCGCATCAGGTGCCGGCAACCCGACCGAGACCGTGGTCCCGCCGCGGCCGGTCAGCGCGAAGGCCTGCTCCATGACGGCAGCGGACCCGACGGCCTCGAAGACCCAACGGGTTCCGCCGCCGGTCAGGTCGGCCAGCAGATCGGCGGCGTCCTGGGGTGCGCAGGCGTGGGTGGCTCCGAGGCCGATTGCGAGGTCACGCTTGTGCCCGACCGGGTCGACGGCCACCACGGGGGATGCGCCCGCGGCGACGGCGCCCAGGATCGCCGCCTGGCCCACACCGCCGAGACCGATCACGGTGACCGATTCACCCGCGGCGACCCCGGCCGTGTTGTGCACGGCACCGAAGCCGGTCAGCATCGCGCAGCCCAGGACGGCGGCCACGTCGAAGGGGACGTCGTCATCGATCACCACTGCCGACGACAGGTCGACGACGGCGTACTGGGCGAACGCGGAGACGCCGAGGTGATGTTGGATCGGGCCGGCGGCGTCACTCAGCCGGCGTCCACCGCCGATCAGCTCACCCCGGCCGTTCGCCGCGCCGCCCACCGGACACAGTGCCGGCCGCTCGCTGCGGCAGTACTCGCAGACGCCACAGCTGGGGACGAAGACCAGCACCACGTGATCGCCGACGTGCACGTCGTCGACACCGACACCCACCGCGCTGACCACACCGGCCGCCTCGTGCCCGAGCGCCATCGGCAGCGGACGCGGCCGTTGCCCGGTCAGCACGGACAGATCGGAATGGCAGACGCCGGCCGATTCGATGCGGACCGCGAGCTCGCCGGGTCCGGGACCGTCCAACTCCAGTTCCTCGACCGTCAGGGGCCGGGTGGCGTCGTAGGGACGATCGACGCCGGTGGCGCGCAGCACCGCACTGGAGATCTTCATCGACGACTCCCTCGGGACGACCCTCCGGAAGGCGGAGGCTCAGGCGAACAACGGCGGCAGGACGAACAGCATGATCGTCGACCATGTCACGTGGGTCAGGATCCCGGCCAGCACACCCCCGGTGGCTCTGCGTTCAAGGCCCAGGACGACACCCAGGACGAGGGCGGAGAAGACCAGCATGTAGTTAGCCGTGGCGATGGTGGCCACGCCGTAGACGAGCGTCGAGATCAGCACCGGCCGCTTGACGCCGATGGCCGCGAACATTGCACCGCGGAAGAAGACCTCCTCCGCGATGCCGTTCAGCAACGTCACCAGGGCCACGAGGGGGAGTGACCCGAACCTGGCGTGGGCCAGCACCGAGTCGACCACCCGGTGCAGCGGAGGAATCTCGCGCACCGCCAGGGCCCCGAGGACGAAGACGACGCCGACGGCCACACCGATCAGCACCGGGGTGATGATGGGCCGGCGCATTCCCTTCGGCGAGTCGGCCCATCCCAGGTGCAGCGGGCCGGAGAGCAGTCCGCCGGCCACCCAGACGGCGGCCAGCCCGATCGTCAGGGGGTAGAAGGCCGGGTCCGCGGGTCGCACGGCCAACGAGATCCCCAGCAGGGTGGCGCCGATCACGGTGGTGAAGGCGACCACGATGCGTCGACGACGGAAGGCGGCATCGCTCTGGTGGTGGTCCCGGTTGACGCGGTCGATCAGCGTCGGTCGCACCAGGCGACCGAGCCGCGTGTCGGCGAGGTTCATGCGCGCCCGCTCATTTCGCGGGACTCCGGCGGGAGTGCTCATCCCCCTCGTTCTCGGGCGTCTTGGCGGCGTCCTGCTCTTCGAGTTCTGCGGCGCGCTCTGCGAGGGCCAGGCGGACCGCATCGTCGTAGCCCATCAATTCACCGGGCACCACCTTGGTGATCGAGTCCTCGTGGCAGATCACCTCGTTGGACATCGAGTCGATCAGGTTGCGGGCGGTCTCGAAGTCCACGTCGGTGACCAGCGTGAGCCAACCGGAGGAGAGCCGCGGGGTCAGCAGCGGAATGATGAACAGGGGCAGGGTCCGCTTGTTCTGGATGACTGCGGCACGCTTGAGCATGTCCACGTACCGCAGGACCTCCGGGCCGCCGACGTCATACGTCGCGCCCCGTGCCTCCGGGGCCTCCAGGACGCCGACCAGGTACCGGATGACATCCGGCAGGGCGATCGGCTGCGTCCGGGTGTTCACCCAGCGGGGGGCCACCATGATCGGGAGGTGCTTCACGAGTTGGCGGGTGATCTCCCAGGAGATGCCGCCGTGCCCGACGACGATCGCGGCCCGCAGGACGGTGACCGGGACCCCGGCCTCGCCCAGCAGATCCTCCACCTCCCGGCGCGACTTGAGGTGGTCCGAGAGCTTCTCGTCGTCGGCGCCGAGACCGCCCAGGTAGATGATCCGTTCGACGCCGGCAGCGGCGGCCGCTGCACCGAACGCCCGCGCCGCGTCGGCGTCGCGTTGCACGAAGTCGCCGGAGTCCAGCGAGTGGACGAGGTAGTAGGCGACGTCGATGTCCGCGAGGGCAGCGGGCAGGGTGTCCGGGATCGAGACGTCCCCACCGACCGCCTCGCCCTGGCCGGTGTAGTCCTGCGGGGATCTGGTCATGGCCCTGACCTGATGTCCGGCGTCGATCAACGCCGGACAGAGCCGGGACCCGACGAATCCTGATGCTCCGGTGACAAGAACTCGTAACCCCATGCGTGTCCTCTTCTCTCCGGCTGACCGGACCGGGCCGCGCCGACCTGCGTCGAGCGGGTCGTTCCGTACCCCATCGTGCCTGGTGTCGATCGGGATCGCTGCAGATCGAAGGACTGCGGCCAGCAATTGCAGAGTTACCGGTTGTCCCCATGCTCCAAACCATCCACAACTGTGACTTCCATCGTCGTCGACGCTCGGGAGCCGGGGATCATCGACGCAGGCAGGACGGGGAGTGCGACCGAGCAAGGGGAGGAACGGCATGGACGGCATCACCATCAGCACGGACCGCATCGCCACGGCGGGGGCAGGCGTCACGGAGGTGGCGACGTTGCTCCTGAGGGAGATCGGTGTGATGGACGATCTGCTCGCCGCGATCAGGTCGGGCTGGCAGTCCGACTCGGCGGCGCCGCGGTTCGCCGCCGTCATGGAGGGCTATCTGGACCAGGCCCGGCAGCTCAAGGATGCGCTGCTCGGCCAAGGGGCGACTCTGCTGACCACGGGACGCCGGTTCGACGAGGCCGAGCAGAGCCTGACCCAGTCGATGGGAGGTGCGCATCCATGACCACCATCAGGGCGAACTATGGCGTCATGTCCGCCGGGCACGACGGGCTGGTGGCCACCTGGGGTCGGATCGAGTCGCATCTCGACCGGCTCGACTCCACGGTGGCCTCGACGGCCGACATGAGCGCCGAGGCCCTGGCCGCCTTCCGGATGATCAAGGCCAGGTGGGACACCGCCGCCGCCGATCGTCAGCTGGTCCTGCGCTCGCTGGCCCAGGCGGTCGGCGACGCTCGGACCCACTACCAGCAGGTGGACCGGGCGCTGGCGGCGCAGTTCCCGGTGTAGCCCGGGATCAGCACGGGTCTGCGTCCGAGGCGCCGCGCAGGCCCTGTCCAGGAGTCCTCGCCGACCGGTAGGGGCGGCTCGGGCCGGCAGCTTGGTACGGGTCTGCCGGTCGGTACGGGCAGGATGAGCACCATGAATGGACCGAACCTGTTGAGACCGCCTCCGGTCACCCTGCCCGTCGACCCTGCGGAGGCCGAACTGGCCGCCGGTGACTCCGCCGAGTCGGTCGCCCGCCGTCATCCCACTTCGAGCCTCGTCTGGGCCGAGTTGGCCGAGGCGGCACTGGACCGCGGTGATGACGTCGCCGGCTACGCCTTCGCCAGGGTGGGTTATCACCGCGGCCTGGATCAGCTGCGCCGCAACGGTTGGAAGGGGGCCGGCCCGGTGCCGTGGTCCCACGGGTCCAACCGCGGATTCCTGCGCGCCCTGTCCGCGCTCGGTCAGGCTGCGGCGTTGTTCGAGGAGCGGGAGGAGGTCGCCCGGATCACCGCGTTCCTGCTGGACGCGGATCCGCACATCCCGTCGAACATGCTGCCCTGACAGGCATTTGCCGCGAGGGTGCGCTCACCAGGCGATTTTGACTGTCCGGCGCACACTCGACGGTCCGGTCGAGGACATGCTTGCGCCGTTACAGGACGCCGCGGACCAGTCGCAGCGGTTCGGTGTGCTTGTAGAACGTCCAGCGGTCCATCGCGCGGTCGAACGGCCGGCCGTCCCTGATCACCGTGGTCGGGACGGTCCCGATCTGCACGGCGCGTCCCCGGAAGGTCCGGGAGCGGCGGCCGAAGGCGAGGATCCGCCGCGGGACCACGGTGACGGCAAGACCCTTCTCGGTGTCCGGCTCGACCAGGAGGTGCGCGGCACTCCCGGAGAGCACCCGGTTCTCGTCGACGTAGACGGTGCCCTGGATCCGGGACAGCGAGGCGATGCCGACCAGTACACCGCCGACGTCGTCGCGCACGATCGGCACCAGGTCCGGGTCCCCGCCGAGCGCGAGATCGACGGCGGCGGCGCCCAGCGGCAGTGACCAGAGGTCGGTGACGGCCGTCGAAACGTCGCTCGCGAACCCCACCACCACCGACTTGAGCCGCTCGGCACGCATCAGCCGGAGCACCACCGCAGCGAGATCGGAATCCTCGCCCAGGACCAGCAAGCGGCCGTCGAGCAGGGGATCGATCTCCTTTCCGGGCCGTCTCCCGACGAACGCGATCTCCAACGGCCCGCAGCGCGCGAGGGCCGCACGGACGGTCGGGTCGGCCTCGGCCGACTCCCGATCCGGACGGCAGCAGATCACCGTTGTCGAAATCACCCACTACCCTTCCCCTGGCGGCTGCCATCGCAGCCACGGCGATGAGATCTCAGGGAGTCTGCCATGTCGGTGATCGTGCTGATCGGAGCCCAGTGGGGCGATGAGGGCAAAGGTAAGGCGACCGACCTCTACGGCGAGCGCGTCCAGTGGGTCGTGCGATACCAGGGTGGCAACAACGCCGGCCACACGGTGGTCCTTCCCGACGGGCAGAAGTTCGCGATCCGGCTGATCCCGTCTGGAATCCTGACGCCCGGCATCAAGAACGTCATCGGCAACGGCGTCGTGGTCAACCCGGAGGCGCTGCTGGAGGAACTCAGCGGCCTGGAGGAGCGCGGTGTCGACACCTCCGGCCTGTACATCTCGGCCGACGCGCACCTCGTGATGCCTTATCACATCGCCATCGACAAGGTCTCCGAGCGCTACCTCGGCAAGGCCAAGATCGGCACAACGGGACGCGGCATCGGGCCGGCGTACCAGGACAAGGCCGCACGCCTCGGCGTGCGGGTGCAGGACCTGCTCGACCCGTCGATCCTGACCCAGAAGGTCGAGGCCGCACTGGATTTCAAGAATCAGATCCTGGTCAAGGTCTACAACCGCAAGGCCCTGGATGCGGTCAAGATCGTCGAGGACGCGCTGGAGATGGTCGAGAGCTTCAAGCACCGGATCGCCGACACCCGGCTGCTGCTGGACCAGGCCATCCGGCGCGGCGAGCACGTGCTGATGGAGGGGTCGCAGGGCACCCTGCTGGACGTCGACCACGGCACCTACCCGTACGTCACCTCCTCGAACCCGACGGCCGGCGGTGCTGCGGTGGGGACCGGCATCGGCCCGGGCAAGATCACCACCGTGATGGGCATCCTGAAGGCCTACACCACCCGCGTCGGATCCGGTCCGTTCCCGACCGAACTGCATGATCAATGGGGCGAGTACCTGCGCAAGACCGGCGGGGAGATCGGCGTCAACACCGGCCGCCCCCGCCGCTGCGGCTGGTTCGACGCCGTCATCGCCCGGTACGCCACCCGGGTCAACGGCATCACCGACTTCTTCCTGACGAAACTCGACGTGCTCTCCTCGCTGGAACAGGTGCCGATCTGCGTCGCCTACGACGTCGACGGCGTCCGGCACGACGAGATGCCCCTGACGCAGACCGACTTCCACCACGCCACACCGATCTACGAGAACATGCCGGGCTGGTTCGAGGACATCTCGCACTGCCGGAGTTTCTCGGAGCTACCGGCGACGGCGCAGGACTACGTCCGCCGGGTCGAGGAACTGGCCCAGGCCAGGGTCTCCGCCATCGGCGTCGGACCGGGCCGAGAGCAGACGATCGTCCTGCACGACGTCCTGGCCGGCTGACCGACGCCAGAAGTCCCTCTCCGGACGTCCCTCCTCCCCTCCCCGGCGTCCCTCCTCCCCTCCCCGGCGTCCTCCCTCCCCTCCCCGGACGTCCTGCAAAGTGCGGGTAATAGCCCTCACCTTGCAGGACGTCCGCGAGGGGGAAGGGGGATGACGTCCGTCGGGCGGCAGCGGTCCGGCCGATATCCTCATGCCCGTGCGCATCCTCGTCATCGGTTCCGGAGCTCGTGAGCACGCCCTGCTGCGGGCGCTCCGGCGCGATCCGGCCGTCACCGATCTGTTCGTCGCCCCTGGCAACGCCGGTACCGCCTCGCTGGCGCAGACCTGTCCGGTGGACATCGCCGACCCGGAGTCGGTGGCCGGGCTGGCCGCCTCGCTCGCCGTCGATCTGGTGGTGATCGGTCCGGAGGTGCCGCTGGTGAACGGCGCGGCCGACGCGGTGGCCGCGCGCGGCATCCCGGTGTTCGGCCCCTCCGCCGACGCCGCGCAGATCGAGGGCTCGAAGGCGTTCGCGAAGGACGTCATGAACGTCGCCGGGGTGCCGACCTCGACCGCCGTCACGGTGACCTGGCCGGGCGAGATCGAGGCGGCCCTGACCGAGTGCGGCTCGCCGTACGTGGTGAAGGACGACGGGCTGGCCGCCGGCAAGGGGGTGGTCGTCACGCAGGACCGGGAGGTCGCGGTCGCCCACGCGCTCGCGGTGCTGGAGGCGGGGCACCCCGTGCTGGTCGAGGAATTCCTGGCCGGGCCGGAGGTGTCGTTGTTCGCGGTCTGCGATGGCACCCGCGCCGTTCCGCTGCTGCCCGCGCAGGACTTCAAGCGTCTCGGCGACGGCGACACCGGGCCCAACACCGGCGGAATGGGGGCCTATGCGCCCCTGGACTGGACCCCGGCCGGCCTCGTGCCGCAGGTGCAACGCGACGTCCTCGACCCGGTACTGGCGGAAATGGCCGCCAGGGGCGCTGCCTTCTCGGGGTTGCTGTACGCCGGGCTCGTCCTCACCGAGGACGGCCCGAAGGTGATCGAGTTCAACTGCCGGTTCGGTGATCCGGAGACGCAGGTGGTGCTGGAGTTGCTGGACTCGCCGCTCGGGGCGCTGCTGGCCGCCGCTGCGGACGGCGACCTGACCCGCGTCCCGGCCCCGGTGTGGAAAGCGGGCTCCGCCGTGACGGTCGTCATCGCCGCCGAGAACTACCCGGGAATACCCGTCACCGGCGACCCGATCACCGGCGCAGACCAGGACGGCATCCTGCACGCAGGCACCGCTGTCCGGGATGGCGTGGTGGTCTCCGCCGGGGGACGGGTGCTGTCCGCGACGGCGGCCGGAACGGATCTGGCCGCGGCCAGGACAGCCGCCTATGCGCTGGTGGACGCGGTCTCCCTCCGCGGCTCGCAGCATCGCACCGACATCGCCGAGGCGGCTGCGGCCGGTCTGGTGCGGGTGCCATGAGCTTCGCCCCGTCCGATCGCGCAGCAGTCGCCCCCTTCCACGTGATGCGGGTGCTGGCCGCTGCGGCCCGGCGCGCGGAAACCGGTGCTCCGGTGTTCGACCTGACCGCGGGTCAGCCGTCGACACCGGCCCCGGCACCGGTCCTCGCGGCCGCTCGCCGGGCCCTGGAGGACCAGGTTCTCGGCTATACGGAGGCGCCGGGGATCGTGCCGTTGCGAACCGCGATCGCCGGGCACTACCGACACCGCTACGGGCTCGAGGTCGATCCGTCCCAGGTCTACGTCACCACCGGTTCCTCCGGCGCGTTCCTGCTGGCGTTCCTGTCCGCCTTCGACGTCGGTGACCGTGTCGGCCTGGCCCGGCCCGGCTATCCCGCCTATCGGAACATCCTGCAGGCATTGGGTTGTCAGGTCATCGACCTACCTTGCGGGCCCGAGACCCGTTACCAGCCAACGATCGACATGATCGTCGACCTGGATCTGGACGGGCTGGTCGTCGCCTCGCCGGCCAATCCGACCGGCACCATGCTCGACCCGGCGGAGCTGGCTGCACTGGCTGGACACTGTGCAGCGCAGGGTATCCGGTTGATTTCCGACGAGATCTATCACGGCATCGACTACACCGGGCAGCCGAGCTGCAGCTGGTCCACCGACCGCTCCGGTTTCGTGATCAACTCCTTCTCCAAGTACTTCTCCATGACGGGCTGGCGGATCGGCTGGATGCTGGTGCCAGACGATCTGGCCGACCCGGTGGACGCACTGGCCGGCAACATGGCGATCTGCCCGCCGGCCCTGGCCCAGTACGCGGCCGTCAGCGCGTTCGATGCCTATGACGAATGCGACGGCCATGTCGCGCGGTATGCCGTCAACCGGGGACTGCTGCTCGACGGGCTCCGCGCGCTCGGCATCACCGAACTGGCCCCCGCGGACGGCGCGTTCTACGTCTACGCGAACGTCGCCCACCTGACGGACGACACCCAGACCTTCTGCGGCCGGCTGCTGGACGAGACCGGCGTCGCAGTCGCGCCGGGGATCGACTTCGACCAGATCGACGGTCCGCGATCGCTGCGGATGTCCTTCGCGGGGGCGACCTCGACCATCACCGGCGGCCTGCACGCACTGGGGGAGTTCCTCCACCGCGGCTGAACGTCAGCGCAGCACCAGCGAGAAACCGTCGGCGACCCGGACGATCGAGACCTCCGTCAGGCTGTCGACGACCAGATCGGCATCCAGTTCCGCACGGGTGCTGGTGGTGGTGACGGCGAGCGTCGCGCACCCCGCCGCGCGCCCGGACGCGACACCGGCCGGGGCGTCTTCCACGACGAGGCACCGGGTCGGATCGATACCGAGGCGGGCGGCCCCGGTCAGGAACGGTTCCGGGTCCGGCTTGCCCTTGGCCACGTCGTCGAAGGTGACGACGACGGCCGGCGCGGTCAGGCCGGCAGCGCTGATCCGGGCGATCGCCAGCGGCCTGGTGGCGGAGGTGACGATGGCGACCCGGTCCCAGGGCACGGACGCCAGCAGCTCGACGGCACCGGGCAGGACGGTGATGTCGAGCAGGTCACCCATCTCCAGCTCGGCGATGCGCAGCAGGCCCGCGTCCACCCGGTCGGGTCCCAACAGCGCTCTGACCAACTGCGATGCGGGTTGGCCGTGGCCGGCCTCGAGCGCCGGGCGGACCAGGCCGTACTCCACACCCCAAGTGGCCCATGATCTCTCGACCGCCGGCGTGGAATCGATCAAGGTTCCGTCCATGTCGAAAAGCACCGCGTCGAAGGTTCGGCCGGCGGGCGCCGTCATGGGCAGGGAAGGCTCGGTCACCGACCCAGTTTAGGTAGTCGCGGAATGGGTGGTTGCCGGTCGACGTCGTTCCAGCGGCGTCATGGTCAGGCCGCGGCCGCCTACTCCGGCTGGGGGTCACCGCCGGAGGTCACAGCAGGTTCCCATCAGGGTCCACCCCGATAAAAAGATCAGGGTCGGTCCCGGAGGTGTACACCGGAGTGATCGGCGCATCCTGATATCAGCGCGTACCAACCGGTCCGCACGATTCGGCAGCCAAACTCGGAGAATGTCATGGACAAGGTCCTGAAAGTCGTCGGCGCGATCATCGTCATCTGGATCGCCTTCAGCCTGGTGGGCGCCGTGCTCGGCTTCCTGGTGCACACCGTGCTGTGGATCGCGTTGATCGCGGGCGGCGTGCTCGCCGTCGGCGCGATTGCCGGCCGCAACCGCAAGTCGATCAGCAACCGCCGCTGAGCGCAGTCGGCGTGCCGGTCAGACGCGCAGCCCCAGCGTGCGCAGGTCGGCCCGGGCCTGCGCGGCGCCGGTGAACACGAATCCGTGGATGCCGACCTCGATGGCACCCGCGATGTTGTCGGCGCGGTCGTCCAGGAAGGCCACCTCGACCGGCTCGACCGGCCCGTCCGGGGCACCGGCCAGCTGGTCGACCAAGGCCCGGTAGATCCTCGGATCCGGCTTGACCAGGCCCAGATCGCCGGAGAACAGCAGGTGCTGGAAACGGCTGGACCAGGCCTGCGTCCGGATCAGCCGGCCCATCGACGACGGGGCGTTGGAGAGCACGGCCAGCAAGGTTCCCGGGGAGCGGCCCAGATCGTCGATCAACGTCATCGTGTCCGGATCGGTGGTGCTCCACCCGAGGTCGTCGGCCCTGACGAGTTCCTCGATCAGAGCCCCGCCGGGTGCGGTGGCACCCGAGTCGACCGCGACCGCCGTCCAGAACTGCGCCGGATCGGTGTGCAGGTCGTACTGGCGGCGGTGGGCGAAGTAGGCCTCGTCGAACCGGTCCGGGGCGACGCCCAGCAGGGCCGCCAGTTCCGGTAGCGCGCTCGTACTGCGCAGCACGACGTCGCCGAGGTCGAACACCACCCACTTGATCATGGGACCAGATCCTGCCAGGCGAATTCTGTGCGACCTGCGGCGGTCCTGCGCGTCCAGGCGCGGCTCGCGCAGACGAAAGTGCCCGAAATCGGCCTCCTAGGAGGGGATTTCGGGCACTTCGAGACGCGCCGGGCGCTTTTGTATGCGCCAAGGGCTTTTGTATGCGCGGGCGGGGGGTCTGCGGGGGGGGATTCCGTCAGTTGATGACGATGCTCCGCGAGTCGTAGCCACTGGCGCCGTTGGGCAGGACGTCTGCGACGGTCGCAGTCTGCACCGCTCCGGTGCCGTCGGTGGCCCTGGCCTGCACCGAGTGGGTGCCCTTGGTGGCCTTCCAGGTGTACTTCCACTGCCTCCAGGTGTCGATCGAGGCGTCGCCGGCCAGCTCGGCGGCCAGCCACGGGCCGCCGTCGATCTGGACCTCGACCTTGTTGATCCCGCGGTGCTGGGCCCAGGCGACACCACCGATGGTGACGTCGCCGGCCGGGAACTGGGCGAAGGCCTTCGGGACGTCGATGCGGGTCGCGGTCTTGATCGGGCCGTGGTCGGCCCAGCCGCGCTGAGTCCAGTAGGCGCTCTCCTGCGAGAACTTGGACAGTTTCATGTCGACCACCCATTTGGTCGCAGACACGTAGCCGTACAGGCCGGGGACCACCATGCGCACCGGGAAACCATGTTCGATCGGCAGTACCTCACCGTTCATCGCCACGGCCAGCATGGCGTCGCGGCCGTCCAGCAACGCGTCCAGCGGAGCGGTGAGGGTGAACCCGTCCTTGCTGGTGCAGAGCACGCAGTCGGCGCCCCCATTGGGTCCGGCCTCCTTGAGGAGGTCGTCGATCCGGGCACCGATCCAGGTCGCGTTACCGGCGTAGTGGCCACCGACCGGGTTGGACACGCAGGTCAGCGTGATGGTCCGCTCGATCTGCGGACGGGCGATCAGGTCGCCGTAGTTGATGCTGATCTCCTTGTCGACCATGCCGTGGATCTTCAGGCCCCACTCCTCGGAGGTCACGTTCGGGGGCACGAACGCGGTGTCGACGCGGTAGAACTTGACGTCGTCGGCTCCGGTCAGCGGAGTGATGTACGGGGTGATGCCGTCGATCTTGAGGTCGACACCGGCCGGCACGGCCTGCCGGGAGGAGGGCACCGGCACGATGGCCTTGGCCCGGCTGGCGGTGACCGCAGCGGAGCTCGGGATCCAGCGGGAGATGGCGCCCGCGGCGACGGCGACGACCGCACCGATGGCGGCCAGCCGGAAGAACTGACGACGGTCGAGCCCGGAGCGTGCCGGGGTGGTCGCGCCGGTGCCCCGGCCGGCCAGTGCCATCGGATGCTGGTCACCCGAGGACCCCGGCTTGGAGTCGTAGACGTCGCTGTCGGCGGTCGTGTCGATGGTTTCGAGGGCGGGAGCGGCCGAACTCGTGACGGAAGTCCGGGAGGTGCTCCCGACGGAGGACTTGCCGGCCGGCCCGGACAGGGCCAGCACCGAGGGATCGACGGTCCGGCGGAAGACCGTGACCAGCAGGTAGATGCCGACCGCCCCGCCGACGATGATCGGGAGGGCGTCGAATGCGACGACGCCGGTGGTGGTGAAGATGGCGACGAGCGTCACCACGATCAGCAGCACCGTGATGCCGGCGGCGATGCGGGGGCTCAGCCGGGCGACGATGCCGATGATCAGCGCGACGATCAGGAGGGTGACGTACATCCCGACGCGCAGGGCGTCCTTGTCGTGCGATCCGAAGGTGCGGATCGCATACTCCTTGAGCCATTCGGGCGTCAGCTTGATGAAGCTGTTGCCCAGGGAGGTGATCGCGGAGGAGGCACTGGAGAGCCAGCCGAGCCAGACACCCAGCGCGGAGATCAGTTCGGCGATGGCGATGGCCAGGCCCATGGCGACAACGCCGACGAGTGCGGAAACGGCGATGCCCGGCTGCCACGGTCGGCGGCCAGAGCCAGTGCTGGCGGGACCCGGGGTGGGGGTCGGCCGTGATGTGGTGGTCATGCCTGTCCTTCGCTGCGAAAGGCCCGTTGGATGGGACAACGGGCCTTGTGGGAGAGGTGTGAAGCGCCTTGCAGGGGACTGCAGGAGGGTTCGAGCGGCGGATCCGCCACGGGCGGGACCACCCAGCCGAGTGTGGACCAGATGGCGGCCGGCCGGCAGTCGCACAGCGGCTGGAAGTGGATCAGTAAGACACCGGTAAGACTTCGGCGTCGTCGCGTGTCCACGACTTCGCCCCCGGGCCATCCACGCGCGCCTCGGCGCCGAATGACTGTTCGACCACCAACGCATGCTCACCATCGCGAAACGAAGGTTCGTCCACATGTCAGCTACCGGCCCCGTACTGCGGGGATTGACGGCAGTGCCATCGTTGCCGGACCAACGGGACGTGCCCAACGGCGCCACAGCCAGTCCTGCACCCGATGAACTCCTGCGGCGCATCGCGCTCGGCGACGAGCGTGCCTTCGAGATGTTGTACGACTCCTTCGCCGGCCGTGTCTTCGGGCTCGCCCGCCGGATCGTCCGCAATCCGAGCCAGGCCGAGGAAGTGGCCCAGGAGGTCTTCCTGGAGATCTGGCGGAGGGCCAGTCGCTTCGACGCGGCGCGGGGTTCGGCGACATCATGGGTGATGACGCTCACGCATGCCCGGTCGGTCGATCGGGTCCGATCGGCTCAGGCCTCTGCCGATCGCGAGCTGAAGGTCGCCTACGCCTCGCACGAGGTGGAGATCGATTCGGTGGTCGAGGCCGTCGAGTCGAGTTTCGAACGAAAAGCAGTCCAGAAGTGCCTGACCACGCTCACCGATCTACAACGTGAATCCATCACACTGGCGTACTACAGCGGATACACCTACCGTGAGGTAGCCGAACTGCTCACCACGCCACTTCCGACCATCAAGACCCGGCTACGGGACGGCATGATCCGTCTTCGTGACTGCTTGGGAGTAGAGGCATGATCACCGACCAGCATCTGAACACCGGCGCCATGGCGCTGGGTGCACTCCCCGAAGAGGAGGCTGTGCTCTTCGTCGACCACCTGGAGACCTGCCCCGAGTGCACGTCCGAGCTGACGGGTTTCCAGGAGACGGCGGCCGCCCTCGGCGGATCCGTCGCCCAGACGCCACCGGCGAGTCTTCGCCGCTCGGTGATGGCGGCGATCGCCCAGACGCCGCAGCTTCCGCCGCTGACCGTCAACGGGACCGCGCTCGGCCGTCATCGCCAGGCCGCCGAGGACGCGGCGATGATCGCCGCAGCTTCTCCCGACCTGACGGGTGACACCGCCCGGACCCGGGGCTCCGGGAAGCTGGCAGACGTCATCCCGATGCGTCGCGCCTGGTACCGGCGTCCGCAGGCGTTGCTCGCCGCTGCCGTCGCCGTGCTGGTGATCGGTGGTGGCACCGCCCTGGTGGTGTCCCAGCAGTCCAGCAGCACGCCCTCGGTGGCCAGTGGTCCGGCCTGCGTCGCCGCCGCCACGATCAAGTCGACTCTGGGTCCGACCGTGGGCACGGGCGGCGTCGTCACGCTGGCTCCGGCCTGTGACACCGCACTGGTGAAGGTGCCGTCGCTGCCGGACGCCCCCAGTGGCAAGGTCTACCAACTCTGGGTCATCCGGGGCGCCGGCTCGACGGCCTCCACCACGTCGGTCGGGGTGCTGAACAAGAGCGCCGACGGCACCTACGGCGCGATCCCCGCGAACGTGCATGCCGGGGACACCGCCGTCGGGGTGACCGTCGAGCCTGGTCCGAACGGTTCCGCCAAGCCGACCACGAAGCCGCTCTGGGTGGTGCCGCTCTCCGCATGAGCGATCAGCAGATGACGGGTGCCCCGCTGATCGTCGTGCTGGCCAGTGGTTCGATCGCCGACGGTCTGATCGCCGTCGGCACCGGTGCCGGCATGCGGGTCGAAGTGGTGAACGAGGCCGAGGCGGTCGCTCTGACCGCCTCGGCCTCGGCCGTCGTCGTGGCCTCCCATCTACCCGACGAGATCCCGGTGCTCACCGCCGCGCTGGCGGCCGGCGTTCCCTACGTCGGCCTGATCGCCAATCGTGGTCGGGGCCGGGACGTGCTCGCCGCGCTCCAGGTCTCCCCGGAACTACGTGCTCTCGTGCACACGCCGGCCGGGCTGGACATCGGTTCCCGGCTGCCCGGTGAGATCGCCGTGGCGATCATCGCGGAGATCATCTCCGAGCGTCCGCGGTCGGCGGGCAAGACCGATTGCGTCGCCCCCGATGTGGTGCGGGCCACTCCCGCCCAGTAGTCCGGGTGTGGTCGAATCGATTGCACGCCAAATGATTCGTCGCCTATCACACACTTCGTTGTAGAGCTTGCTGTGCAGTGGTTGACTACCTTCGGGGTAATCCACCAGGGACGGTGAGATCACGCATGGATCTGGATTCGAACGAATCGGTACGCTCCGAGCTACGTCGACTGAAGCCGGACGGTGATCTGGTCGCCGTGGCGGACGACATGCGCAGGAGGGGCGTCGACTCGCTGTTGCTGTGCCGGTCCGGAGGTCGGATCGCCAGGGTGGTGTCCGAGCACCGGGTGCGCAGGCTCGCCCAGCCGCAGTGGCAGTCGGCCCAGCCACTGCAGGCACCGCAGGCACCACCGAAGCTCCCGGTACCGGGTGTGGCCTTCCTCCCCGGGCCGGGCCTTGCACAGAGTCCGGCATCGTCACCCGAAGGTGAAGGAGTACGCGCGCAGACCGGGTGAGAGCGTGATCTCCATGGTCCGCCGCTTCTGCACCGCTGCGCCGGCGATGTTCTCGTCGGCCGCGCCCCCGGCCGACACGGCCGGCAGGAGTGAATGGATGTCGGGTGCCCCGGAGACAGGATACGTCGTGGTACGCCCGTCGACGGTCGCGGTGATCGTCCCGGTCCCTCCGACATCCAGGAAGACCGCGCTCGCCAGGCAGTTGAGTCGGATGACGGCCCCTGACGTCGCCGTGATCGATTCGTCGTCGGCGGTCCAGCCGCCGGACAGCGCGAACGAGTCGTCGGCGAGGGTGATCGGGGAGCGGTACGTGCGGGTGCCGGCGGCCAGCGCCGGGCTGCCCGTGTAGTTCTGCGCAAGCTTCGCGCCCAGATAGGTCTCGGCGGTGAGATCCGTGGACGTCGGGGTGTTGTCGTCGACGATGGTGGCGCTCGGAAGCTCCACTCCCGGTGTGGCCGTCTGCAGCAGCTTGCGGATCAGGCCCTCCGTCGCGCCGTACCGGCCTTCGCCGATGGACACGTGCCGGACCTGACCCGTCGAATCGATCAGGTACTCCGTCGGCCAGTTCTGGTTGCCGAAGTTGTTCCAGGTCGTGTAGTCGTCGTCCAGGGCCACCGGGTACCGGACCCCGAGCCGCCGCACGCCCGCCTCGACGTTGCCCGCCACGTGCTCGAACGCGTACTCCGGCGTGTGCACGCCGATCACTTCCAGACCGTCGGCGGCGTAGGCGGAGTACCAGGCGTTCAGGTGCGGGACGGCGCGCTGGCAGTTGATACACGAGTACGCCCAGAAATCGACCAGCACCACCTTCCCCTTCAGGGCGGCGAGGTCGACCGGAGCGCCGCCCGGGGTGTTGAGCCACTGCGAGATCCCGGCGATCTGCGGCGCCGGGCCGCATCCCAGCAGCGTGGCCCGGAGGTCCTGCCCGCAGATGGCCAGGGCGGCGTCGTTCGGCGGCGCTTCCCCGACCTGCGGTACCGCGGACGCACCGATGGCGGTGTCCAGACCGGTCGTGTAGTCGGGGACGGCCCGTTGCAGGAAGTCGGTGACGTTGAACGTCAGGGCGACGGCCAGAGCGAGAACGACCAGGCCGGCACCGATCCGGATGCCGCGCTGGTGGGCCTGGAAGACCTTGACCCTGGCGCCCACCCTGTTGCCGGCCAGCGCGAGGACCAGCAGCGGGATGGCTGTGCCGCCCGCGAACGCAAACGTCAGCGCCACCGTGCGGAGGCCGATGTGCCCGGTCGCGCCGGCCACCGTGATGGCCGCCAGTACCGGCCCGGCGCAGGGCACGTAGACCGCACCGAGGGCCAGACCGAGCACGAACCCGCCGCCGTTCCGACTGAGGTTCAGCGCGGGGATCCGGGCGAACGGCCTCTCCAGCAGAGCCTCGAACCCCGGCACGATCATCCCGAGGCCGAGCAGCACCAGCATGATCAGTCCGGCCCAGCGGATGACGCCCTGCGGCAGGTGCAGCGCGCTCAGGACCAGGGTGCCGAGCAGGGTGAAGACGCTGAAGCTCAGCGTCAGCCCGAGCACCACGGGATAGGGCCGCCGACTGTTCGAACCGGCCATGAACACCGCGGGCAGCACCGGCAGGACGCACGGCGAGATACCGGTGATCAGACCGCCGACGAGTCCGATCAGCGCCAGGGTCCACACCCGTTGCACGCTACCGGGGGCCCGGTCTGCGCACCCGCCGCATCTGCGCACCCGCCGCACGGGCAAGTTGGTCCTGCGCTCGTCGGCAACGCTTTCAGGCCGCCAGCTTGGGCACCTCGTCCGGATGCGGCGCCTCGCCCGGGCGGCGCGGTCCGGTCTCCACGACGACCATGGCCACCAGCATCAATCCGCCACCGACCGCGATCCGCCAGGTCAGCGGTTCGTGCAGGAAGGTGATCGAGAACAACGCCGCCCAGCCGGGCTCGGTCGACATGATGATGGCGGCGCGCGAGGCGGCCAGATGCGCCTGCGCCCACGACTGGACGATCATCGCGATCGCCCCGGAGATCACGGCCATGTAGAGCAGGGCCGTCCAGTCGAAGGCGTCGCCGGGGAGCGTCAGGCCGCCCGGATCGGCGATGGTCGCCGCGACCAGGCTGACGAGCCCCACGCAGACGATCTGGACCACGGCGAGACCGAGAGCGGTCCGGGCGGTCGACCAGGCGCCGAGACCGACGATGTGCAGGGCGTAGATCACCGCCGAGACGAGCGTGATCGCCTCGCCGAAGCCGAGATGGAATCCGGTCAGCGCCAGGATGGCCAGGCCGGCGCTCGCCAGCACCGCGCCGAGCCAGACCCGACGGCCGATCGCGGTGTGCAGCAGGACGGCCGCGCAGATCGGGGTGAGCACCACGTACATGCCGGTGATGAACCCGCTGACACTGGCCGACGTGTGGGCCAGGCCGGTGGTCTGGACGATCTGCGCGATGCCGTACGTGACACCGAGGATCGCCCCGCGGACCAGGGACTGCCGGGTCAGGCCGCGGACCGCCCGCTGGAACACCAGCAGCATCAGCACGCCGGCGATGGTGAACCGGATGGCCAGGAAGTTGAGCGGTGTCATCCGCTCCAGCAGGCTCTTGGTCAACGGAAAACTGGAGCCCCAAGTGGCCGCGACGGTCAGCAGTCCGACCAGCGCCAGTCCGGTGGATCGGCTGGAGGAGGCGGGGCTACCGGCGGTGGACACGACTTGCGATGCTCCCAGAGGTGACCGTACGGGCGCGAACCCTGGTCGCGACGTGGTCACGATACGGGTGCGCTCGTGCAGCGGCGGCCCCGCACGGCAGGCGGTAGGGAACAATGCGAGACCCGGGGAGGACGTGTGCAACCCCACGACCGAACTGATCCGTCTGACGTGCAGGAGGTTCCGCGTGGGACCAGAGGAGGATGCCGCATTCTCCGTGTACGTCACCGCGCGACGCGATCATGTCAGGCGGACGGCGTATCTGTTGTGCGGGGATTGGCATCGGGCCGACGACCTCACGCAGATCGCCTTCGTCAAGCTGTACGGGGCCTGGGAGCGGATCCGCGACCACCGCGCCCTCGACTCCTACGTCCGGACGTGCGTGGTGCGGGCGACGGTCGACGAGTCGCGTCGTCCGTGGCGTCGGGAGCGGGCCGTCGAGGTACTGCCGGAGACGGCTGATTCGTTCGACATCTCGAGCGTCGTCGCCGACCGCGAGATGGTCGCGCAGGCGTTGGAGCGGGTGCCCGCGGGTCAGCGGGCCACGCTGGTGCTGCGGTACTTCGAGGGACTGGACGTGGCCGAGGCCGCGGCGGCGCTGGGATGCTCGGAAGGAAATGTGAAGTCGCAGACGGCCAGGGGGCTGGCCGCGCTGAAGAAGGCGTTGCAGGACGTAGGCGAAACAGGAAATCGACGAGGAGGTGACGAGCGATGACGGACGACCTGCCCCCGGCCGACTCCGTGCGCGACGGCGACGAGGGGATCTCGGCCGCCGACGAGCGGGCGGTGAACGACCTCTTCGCCTCCCTCGTGGCCGACGCCCCTGCTTCGGAGGTCTCGCCGTTGGACGTCGTCCGGCTGGGTCGGCGCGCGGCGCGCGACGCGCTGGACACCAGGATCCGCCGGTTCAAGGTCCTGCGGAATGTGTTGGTGGCGGCGGCCTTTGCTGCGCTGGTGGTGCTGATCGTCCCGCACCTGGGGTCCGGTTCCTCCTCCTCGACCGCGGCGAGCAGTGCCGGTGCGGCGTCGGTCCCTGCGGCTGCGGCTTCCGCCGTCCGGCAGCCGGCCGGGTCTGCGCCGGCGCCGCAGCAGAGCGGTGCTGCCGTGGCCGGTGGTGGTGCGGCGGGCAGTGCCGCGTCCGATGGTGGTTCGTCGGGCGGTGCGGCGGCCGGCAGTGCTCCGGCCGGCAGCGCGGCGGCCGCTGGGTCCGACGGGAGCAACGGCGGGTCGACGAGCGCGGCCGCCGGCTCCACGAGTGCTGCCGCAGCGTCCGCAGCGATGACCTCCGGTGCCCCGGTCGCTGCCCCTGGCGCTGCGCCCACCCCGGACAGCGCAAAGGCCCTCAGTGCGTCCAGTTCGGCTGCTTCGGCTGCCGGCCGGTCCGGTCCGGTCACCCCGGGTACGGAGTCGGTCGTCCCGTGTCCACCGCTGACGGCCCGATCCGTCGGGGCGGTCAGGTCCGCTTTCCCGGCGGGGTACCTCGGACCGGCCGCGGCCGGCTCCGGCTGCCGGACCGCCGGGGCCGGGGCCGGTACCGGCGCGTCGCTGGCCTTCGCCGCGCATCCGGCCGCCAAGCTGACGGTGACCGCAGTCAGAGCCGCTCCCGGCGCCTGCCGGCCAGTGGGTTGCGAGCTCCGCTCGGGCACGACCGACGTCTACGAAGCGGTCCCCGCCGGGCCGTCAGGAGGGATCCGGGTCTGGGTCTACGGCAACGGCGACGAGGTGATGCTCGGGACGAGTGGGACCTTCGCCGGTGCACCGAGCGCCGAACAGCTCGTCGCCGCCGGACGGGCCGTGATCAGAACCCTCGGCTGAGGGCCGTCTGCGCGGTCCCGGCCGGCGCCGCGCCGGCCGCACGTCGTCAGCGACCGGCGCCGGAGCCTGGGACAATCGGGCACGTGACTTCCGTCGTGACGCCCTCGGCCAGCTCCGCACCGACCCCCAACGTGCTCGCCGGGCGGTACGCCTCGCCCGAGATGGTGGCGATCTGGTCACCGGAGAACAAGATCGTCGCCGAGCGGCGGTTGTGGCTCGCGGTCCTGCGCGCGCAGTCCGGCCTCGGTCTCACCGTGGCCCCCCAGGTGATCGCCGACTACGAGGCGGTGATCGGTGATGTGGACCTGACGTCCATCGCCGCCCGCGAGCGGATCACCAAGCACGACGTGAAGGCCCGCATCGAGGAGTTCAACGCCCTGGCCGGCCACGAGCAGATCCACAAGGGCATGACCAGCCGCGACCTGACGGAGAACGTCGAGCAGTCCCAGATCCTGCAGGCCACCCGGCTGGTGCGCGACCGGACCGTCGCGCTGCTGGACCATCTGGGCCGCAGAGCCGCGGAGTACGCCGAACTGGTGATGGCCGGCCGCTCCCACAACGTGCCGGCCCAGGCCACCACGCTGGGCAAGCGGTTCGCCTCGGCTGCCGACGAAGTTCTGCTGGCCTACCAAAGGATCTCGTCACTCCTGGAGCGATACCCGTTGCGCGGCATCAAGGGCCCGATGGGTACCGCGCAGGACATGCTCGATCTGCTCGGCTCGGCGCAGGCGCTCGACCAGCTGGAGGCCCAGGTGGTCGCCGAGGTGGCGGGCCCTGGCACGCCGGTGCTGACCAGCGTCGGCCAGGTCTACCCGAGATCGCTGGATTTCGAGGTGGTCTCGGCCCTGGTGCAGTTGGCCGCCGGCCCGGCGTCACTGGCCACCACCATCCGGCTGATGGCCGGGGCCGAGCTCGCCACCGAGGGTTTCCAGCCCGGCCAGGTCGGGTCGTCTGCGATGCCGCACAAGATGAATGCCCGTTCCTGCGAACGGGTCTGCGGCCTGGCGGTGGTCCTGCGGGGCTACTCCTCGATGACGGCCGAGCTCGCCGGTGCCCAGTGGAACGAGGGCGACGTCTTCTGCTCCGTGGTCCGCCGGATCGCCCTGCCGGATGCGTTCTACGCGATCGACGGTTTGCTGGAGACCTTCCTGACGGTGCTCGAGGACTTCGGCGCCTACCCGGCCGTCATCGAACGCGAACTGCAGCGCTACCTTCCGTTCCTGGGCACCACGAAGGTGCTGATGGGCGCCGTCAGGGCGGGCGTGGGCCGGGAGCGGGCCCACGAGGTGATCAAGGAACATGCGGTCGGCGTGGCGCTGGCCATGCGGGAGTCGGGCCAGGCCGAGAACGACCTGACCGCGCGGCTCGGTGCGGACGAGCGCCTGCCGCTGAACGGGGCGCAGCTCGATGCACTGCTGGCCGACCCGCTGTCGTTCACCGGCATGGCCGCGGCCCAGGTGACCGCGGTGCTCGCCGAGATCGCCGTGGTGACGGCCGAACACCCGGAGGCGGCGAAGTACTCGCCCGGCTCGATCCTGTAGGTGGTCCGTCCGGAGCTGTTGCCCGTCCGGAGCCGTGATGGACTGGTGTGATGGACAACGACCCGATGAGCGGCAACCCACTGGCCGAAGCATCCCGCCTCCCGTTCGGACTGCCGCCGTTCGAGCAGGTACGGCCGGAGCACTTCGCGCCCGCGTTCGAGGCGGGCATGACGCAGCAGCTGGCCGAGATCGCGACGATCGAGTCCGACCCGGAGCCGCCGACGTTCGACAACACCCTGGTGGCCCTGGAACGGTCCGGGCGTCTGCTGGCCCGCACCGAGAACCTGTTCTTCAACCTGGTCTCGGCCGCGTCGACACCCGAGATCCGGTTGGTGGAGAAGGAATTCGCGCCGCGATTGACCGAGCACGGTGACCGCATCCGGCTGAACACCGCCCTGTTCGCCAGGATCGATGCCGTCTACGATCGCGCCGACGAACTGGCGGGGGAGGACCGCGCGCTCCTGGACCGCTACCACCTGGACTTCGTGCTGGCCGGCGCGAGGCTGGATGCCGTCGGTCAGCAGCAGTTGCGCGAGATCAACGGGCGGCTCTCGCGCCTGTCCACCCAGTTCCAGCAGAACCTCCAGGCGGCCACCGAAGCGGCCGCACTGGTGCTCACCGACGTGACCGAGCTGGACGGCTTGAGCGTCCAGGAGATCGCCGGTGCGGCCGCCGAGGCCACCGCGCGGGGCCACGATGGCGCCTACCTGATCCCCCTGATCCTGCCGTCGAACCAGCCGCTGATGTCGACGCTGAAGAACCGCTCGGTACGCCGCCGGCTGTACGACGCGTCGACCACCAGAGCCTCCGCCGGCGAGTGGGACAACTCCGCGTTGGCCATCGAGATCGCACACCTGCGGGCCCGCAAGGCCGTCCTGCTCGGATTCCCCACCCATGCCGACGCCACGGTGGCCGATCAGACGGCGAAGACCAGTGCCGCCGTGGACGACATGCTGGTGGAGCTCGTCGAACCGGCGGTGGCGCGGGCGCAGGGCGAAGCGGTCATCCTCACCGACCTGGCCGCTGCCGACGGGGTGCAGCTCGCACCGTGGGACTGGCCCTACTACTCGGAACAGGTTCGCGCCCAGCGGTATTCGGTGGACACCGGGGCGCTGCGGCCCTACTTCGCCCTGGAGAAGGTGCTGCACGACGGGGTCTTCTTCGCGGCGACGCAGGTCTACGGCGTCACCTTCGAATCCCGGCCGGACCTCGTCGGCTATCACCGCGACGTGCGGGTCTGGGAGGTCAGGAACGCCGACGGCAGCTCGATCGGGCTCTACCTCGGGGACTACTTCGCCCGGGAGGGAAAGCGCGGCGGGGCGTGGATGAATTCGTTCGTCGAGCAGTCCGGCCTCTTCGGCGACAAGCCGGTGGTGGTGAACAACCTCAACGTCACCAGGCCCGGCCCTGGCAGCCCGGCGCTGCTGAGCCTTGACGAGGTCGAGACCCTCTTCCACGAGTTCGGCCATGCGCTGCACGGGCTGTTCTCCGACGTGCGGTATCCCCGCCTCTCGGGCACCAGCGTGCCGCGCGACTTCGTCGAATTCCCCAGCCAGGTCAATGAGATGTGGGCCATGTGGCCGCAGGTGCTGGCCAACTACGCCGTGCACGTCGAGACCGGCGAGGTGCTGCCGCAGGCGGTGGCCGATGCGCTGGAGGCGGCGCGTTCGTGGGGTCAGGGGTTCGGCGAGGTGGAGTATCTGGCCGCCACCCTGCTGGACCAGGCCTGGCACCGCACCCCACCGGAGCTCGTCATCGACGATGCGGCGGCCTTCGAGACGGCAGCGCTGGAGAATGCAGGCCTGGCGATGGATCTCGTACCCCCGCGCTATCGGTCCACCTACTTCCAGCACATCTTCGCCGGCGGCTACTCGGCCGGTTACTACTCCTACATCTGGTCGGAGGTGCTCGACGCGGACACCGTCGAATGGTTTCGCGAGAACGGTGGCATGACACGGCGCAACGGCGACACCTTCCGCACCGAGCTGCTGTCCAAGGGCGGGTCGATCGATGCGCTGGCGGCCTTCCGGGCAGTGCGCGGGCGGGACGCCGAACTGGGCGCCCTGCTGCGGAGACGGGGCCTGGTCAGCAGCTGACCCCGGCTCCGGCGAGGTTCCGCTACCCTGCCTGCGTGGCCACACTGAGCGACTACCCGCACCTGGCGTCGGGCAAGGTCCGCGACCTCTACGAGGTGGACGACGAGCTGCTGCTGATGGTCGCCAGCGACCGGATCAGCGCTTTCGACCACATCCTGCCGACGCCGATCCCGGACAAGGGCCGGATCCTCACTGCGATGAGCATCTTCTGGTTCGAGCTGCTCGCAGACCTTGTCCCCCATCACGTGGTGGCGGTGGAGGACCCCCGGATCCCGGCCGACGTTCGCGGACGGGCCCTGCTGGTCCGCCGACTCGCGATGGTGCCGGTGGAATGCGTGGCCAGGGGCTATCTCACCGGCTCGGGGCTGATCGACTACCGGGCCTCCGGCGCCGTCTGCGGCGTTGCCCTGCCGCCGGGCCTGGTGGAGTCCTCGAAGCTGGAGACGCCGATCTTCACGCCGGCCGCCAAGGCCGAGCTCGGTGCGCACGACGAGAACATCACCTTCGAGGCGGTCGTGACGATGGCCGGCGTCGACCTGGCCAACCGACTGCGGGACGCCACCCTCGAGATCTACTCGGCCGCGGCCGAGCACGCCGCCGGTCGGGGAATCATCCTGGCGGACACCAAGTTCGAGTTCGGGTTCACCGGGGGACAGACCGGGCCCCTGATCCTGGCCGACGAGGTGCTGACCCCCGATTCGTCCCGGTTCTGGCCGGCCGAGGGATATCGGGCCGGACACAGCCAGCCGTCCTACGACAAGCAGTTCGTCCGTGACTGGCTCACCTCGCCGGAGTCCGGGTGGGACCGCGCCTCGGACCAGCCGCCGCCCCCGCTGCCGGCCGACGTGGTGGCCGCCACCCGCGACCGTTACCTCCAGGGCTACGAGAGGGTCTCGGGCCGTTCCTTCCAGGACTGGATCGGCTGAACGTCGCAGCGGGGCCCGGCCTTCGGGCGGTGCCGACGGTAGGCCCGCCCGCCGAGACCGGCGACGAGGGCGAGCGACACCAGCACCAAGGCGGCCAACTGGGCCGCCGGTGCGAAGGTCAGCTGCGCGGCGCGGCCGATCACGAAGCCGGAGTCCAGGAACCAGCAGATCCATGCCGTGGCCAGGCCGCCGGCCCAGCTGGTCAGCGATGCGACGACCGCGATCACCAGCCCCAGCGGGATCAGGGCGAGCAGGGGGTGATGGGTCGAGTGCAGGGCGACCGCGACGATGGTGGCCGCGATCGCGCCGGCGAATCCGACTCCCGAGGCGATCCCCGACGGCATCGGCGCAGGAGCAGGCCCAGGGGTCGTCAGGTCGCCGTCGGACATGATTCCAGTGCAGTCCGGTGCAGACGCCCGGCCAAGGTGGGCCGGACAACCTTGACGGCTGCGGGTGAAATCTTGACGGCCTGTTGACGGGCCCGTCCCACGGTTCGGTCCCTTGGTTCGGTCCCTCGGAAGGGGCTATACCACTTCGAAGGGACCGAATCAGGCGCGGTGCAGGGCGGCGCCGAGGAAGGCCATCTGCTCGGGAGCAACCCTGGTCATGTAACGGAACGTGTGCGCCCCGCCCGACATGGCGCCGGCCGGCGCCGGTTGCAGCAGGCCGCGCATGGCCTTCGCCTGCTCTGCGAAAGGATCGTCGACGCCGCAGTCGATCAGGACCTCGATCCCGGCCAGCTTCCCGGGGTCCGTCCTCGGATCATTGGCGCGGAAGTCCGCCTCGCTGTCGTAGGAGCCGGCCGCGGACGACGCATAGTCGGCGAAGATCGCCGGGGACACCGCGGCGACGGCGGCCACCCGACCGGCCCCCAGCAGGCCCCCGATCAGCAGGGCGCCGTACCCGCCCATCGACCAGCCGGTCACTCCGATCCGGTCGGTCCGCAGCCCGTGCCGGGCAGCGATCGGCAACAGCTCGTCGGTGATCATGGTCAGCGGATCGTCGCCGTCCGCGCGCTTGTGCCAGTACACGGCGTGGCCGCCGTCGACGGTGACCAGGGCGAACGGTGGGACTCCAGCGGCCACCGCCGCGGCCAGGTACCGGTCGTAGTGCAGGCTGTGGACGGCATCGGTGTGGTCGACGTCCCTGCCGTGCAGCACCAGGGCCATCGGCAGCGTGTTGGTCTGCCCGGGCGGTCGCAGGATGGAGTAGCCGACGGTCGTTCTCCGCGCCGCCGAGGCGAAGGTACCCGAGGCCATCGGTCCGGGGTCGATCTGCGGGACGGTCCCCCCGCCCCCGTCCCAGCCGAGATCGGCGTCCAGCCGGGCGCGCCCCGGCACGATCCCGGCCTCGACGAGCCCCACCCCTGCGCCGGCCGCGAGCACCAGGGCACCGGCCCCGCCGAACAACGCCGTCCTGCGATTGATCCCCATGGGTGGAGGACGCTTGGAACGTCCTCCGGTTCGGTCCCCTGGACGTGGCATCACCACGTCGAAGGGACCGAATCAGAGCGTCGTCGACGGACAGCATTCTCGATCTGGTCGATCACCTCCTCCGGGCGTTGGGTGAGGTCGAACCAGGTGAACCTCAGGACGATCCAGCCGGCCCCGACGAGCAAGTTCTGGCGGACCCGATCGCGCTGGAAGCGGTCGGGTTCGTGATGCCAGGCCCAGCCGTCCACCTCCACGGCGACACCCTCGTCCAGGAAGGCAATGTCCGGCCGGATGACGTGGCCGCCGATGCTCACGCGCGCATTGACCTTCCAACCGGAGAGGCCGGACCTCCTCAGCAGCCTGAGGAGGAGTCGCTCGCTGATGGCTGCAGCCCCATCCGCCGCGGCATGCAACAGCCGGCCGGCGGCCGGTGAGCCGTTGGCGCCCAGGTTCCGCTGGTGGGCGGCTTCGAGGTCCGCGAGCTGCAGACGGCGCTGGAGTGCGCGGTCCAGCATCGCCGCTCCGGCGGGACCCAGTGCGACCGCACCGTCCAGCGCACTCAGGGCGAGCCCGGTGACGTGAACGCCCCGATGGACGGCTCGATCGTTCGGTGGGAGGTTTCTGCGCACGACACGCGCCTGCGGCCTGGACCGGCGGTGACCTGCCCGCGGAACGGTGACCTCGATCAACCCGGGTGGCTGGTCTGTCAGCCCCCACCACCACGCGGCGGTATGACCGCTGACACTGCTGCCGCTTCCTGCCCACAACGATGCTGCGCGGACCCACACCGAGGTCGACAGTTCGTGCTCGGTGGACCGATAGACCTCGGGATGGATCGTGACCCAGTCGTCCCGATCGAGTCGCGTCCTGATCTGGGCCACCGTCATACCGGCAGCCAGCGCCTGGTCCCGACCGATCAGTCCCTCCTGCCGCGCGATCAGCGGTCGGATCTGAGCAGGGAGCCTGGGCACAGCCACAGCCTGGCCCACCAGGCGCTTTGGTCCGCCGGCTTGTCCACATCGTGCTGATCAGGTCCTTTCAAGGTGGCTGTGCCACTCAGAAGGGACCGAAATCGAGGGCGAATCGAACCCTATAAACTGGGCCCGTTCACACACCTGGAGAAGGGACCACCGCCGTGGCGCGCGTGGCAGTCGATGTCGTCATCAAGTCCGAGATCCTCGATCCGCAGGGCAAGGCCATCCTCGCCGCGTTGACCCGCACCGGTCACCCGGGCATCAGCTCGGTCCGTCAGGGCAAGCACTTCGATCTCGAGGTCGACGAGACCGTCACCGACGAGGATCTCGAGGAGATCGCCGGGCACCTGCTGGCGAACCGCGTCATCGAGGAGTGGACCGTCACGCGCCTGGCCGAAGACCCGGGAGCGCAGAGCAGGTGACCGCGCGGATCGGCGTCATCACCTTTCCCGGGACCCTCGACGACGTCGACGCGGCCAGAGCGGTGCGCTACTCCGACGCGGAGGCGGTGCCGCTGTGGCACGCGGACGCCGACCTCAAGGGCGTCGATGCGGTGGTGGTGCCCGGCGGCTTCTCCTACGGTGACTACCTGCGGGCCGGCGCCATCGCCGCGCAGACGCCGGTGATGAGATCCGTCGTCGAGGCGGCCGGTGGCGGCCTGCCGGTGCTGGGCATCTGCAACGGTTTCCAGGTGCTGTGCGAGGCCGGTCTGCTGCCCGGCGCGTTGGTCCGCAACGCCGGACTCAAGTTCCTCTGCCGCGATCAGTGGCTGCGGGCCGAGAACACCGAGACCGTCTGGACCACCAGGTACGAACGCGGTGCCGAGATTCTCATTCCGATGAAGAACGCCGAAGGCCGTTACGTCGCAGCCGAATCCGTGCTGGACGAGCTGGAAGGCGAAGGGCGCGTGCTGTTCCGGTACGTCGGTGGCGCGCATCCGGACGTGGCCGCCAATCCGAACGGTTCGGCCCGCGACATCGCCGGGATCTGCTCGGCAGACGGCCGGATCGCCGGCCTGATGCCGCATCCCGAGCACGCGATCGACCCGCTCACCGGCCCCACGGACGACGGGCTCGGCTTCTTCCTCTCCGTCGTCGACCATCTCCTGGGAGTTTCCGCGTGACCTTCGCGCCAGCCGCATCCAATCCGCCCGGTTTCGTCCAGGACACGGTCGCGATCGCCCTGACCAGCCCGGACGAGGTGCAGCCGTACGCAGCGCTCGGGCTCACCGGCGAGGAGTACGTCTCGATCCGCGAGATCCTCGGCCGCCGCCCGAGTGCCGCGGAGCTGGCGATGTACTCCGTCATGTGGTCCGAGCACTGCTCGTACAAGTCGTCGAAGGTCCACCTGGCGTACTTCGGCACGACCACCACACCGGAGATGAAGTCCAAGATGCTGGCCGGCATCGGCGACAACGCGGGTGTGGTCGACGTCGGGGGCGGCTGGGCCGTGACCTTCAAGGTCGAGTCGCACAACCACCCGTCCTTCGTCGAGCCCTACCAGGGTGCGGCGACCGGCGTCGGCGGCATCGTCCGCGACATCCTGGCGATGGGCGCCCGCCCGGTCGCCGTGATGGACCAGCTGCGTTTCGGGCCGGCCGACGCCCCGGACTCCCAGCGGGTCGTGCACGGTGTCGTCGGTGGGGTCGGTGGCTACGGAAACTCGTTGGGGCTGCCCAACATCGGCGGTGAAGTCGTCTTCGACGCGTCCTACGCCGGCAACCCGCTGGTCAACGCCGGCAGCATCGGCGTCCTGCGCGCGGCCGACCTCTACACCGCGCAGGCCAGCGGCGCCGGCAACAAAGTCGTCCTGTATGGGTCGCGCACCGGCCTGGACGGCATCGGCGGTGCGTCGGTGCTGGCGTCCACCACCTTCGACGGAGAGGATTCGAAGGCGGCCCGCAAGAAGCTGCCCAGCGTGCAGGTCGGCGATCCCTTCGCCGAGAAGGTGCTGATCGAGTGCACGCTCGAGGTCGTCGCAGCGCGTCTGGTGGTCGGCATCCAGGACCTCGGTGCGGCCGGCCTGGCCTGCGCCACCTCGGAACTCGCTGCTGCCGGGGACGGGGGAATGTCGGTCGACCTCGACCAGGTCCCGTTGCGTGCCGAGGGGATGACGGCCGTCGAGATCCTCTCCAGCGAATCGCAGGAGCGGATGTGCGCCGTCGTCGCACCCGACAAGGTCGAGGCCTTCCTGGCGGTCTGCGCCAAGTGGGAGGTGGAGGCCGACGTCATCGGCGAGGTCAACGACACCGGCCGGCTGGTGATCACCCACCACGGCGAGGTCGTCGTCGACGTCCTGCCGCGGACCGTCGCCCACGACGGCCCGGTGCTGAACCGTCTCGTGCAGCGCCCCGCCGCCCAGGACGCATTGCAGGCCAACACTTCCGCCTCGCTGCCCAGGCCGGGCCGGGACGAGCTGGGTGACCTGGTGCTGACCATGATCGCGTCGCCGAACCTGTGCAGCCGGGCCTGGATCACCGACCAGTACGACCGCTACGTCCGCGGGAACACCGTGCTGGCGCAGCCGAGCGACTCCGGCATCATCCGCATCTCCGACGATTCGGACCGCGGCGTGGCCATGTCGACCGACTGCAACGGCCGCTACACGATGCTCGACCCCTACACCGGCGCGCAGTTGGCGCTGGCCGAGGCCTACCGCAACGTGGCGACCACCGGTGCGACGCCGCTGGCCGTCACCGACTGCCTCAACTTCGGTTCGCCCGAGGACCCCGGCGTGATGTGGCAGTTGAGCCAGGCCATCCACGGCATCGCAGACGGCTGTGCCGTGCTCGGGATCCCCGTCACCGGCGGCAATGTCAGTCTCTACAACCAGACCGGCGGGACGGCGATCCTGCCGACGCCGGTGGTGGGTGTGCTCGGCGTCATCGACGACGTCCGTCGCCGGATCATCCCGGGGATCGGCCACGACGACGGGGAGACGCTGATCCTGCTGGGTGAGACCCGTGACGAGCTGGACGGTTCGGAGTGGGCGAACCTGATCCACGGTCACCTGGGCGGCCTGCCGCCCAGGGTCGATCTGGAGGCGGAGCGACTGATCGCCGACATCCTGCTGGCGGGTTCGCGCGACGGCATGGTCTCCGCCGCCCACGATCTGTCCGAGGGTGGGCTCGCCCAGGCGGCCGTCGAGATGTGCCTGACGGGCGAGACCGGTGCGCGCCTTGTTCTTCCGCTCGGCCTTGACCCGTTCGTGGCATTGTTCTCCGAATCCTCGGCCCGGGTGCTGGTCGCCGTGCCGCGCACCGAGGAATTGCGCTTCACCGAGATGTGCACGATGCGGCAGCAGCCGTGGGCGAAGGTCGGTGTGGTCGACGCCCACAACCCGGAGGGTAAGTTCCTGGACATCCAGGACGTGGCCAAGCTGGCGTTGGATGTGCTGCGAAAGGCCTGGCAGGGAACGCTTCCGGCGATCTTCGGATAGGTCGGCATGGTGCTCACCGAGGTCTGCGTCGAGTCGGCGGCCGGCGCCCGCGCCGCCGCGCAGGGCGGCGCCGATCGGATCGAACTGTGCGCGGCGCTCGAACTGGGTGGGATCACGCCGTCGGCGGGCCTGATCGAGGCCGTCGTCGACGTGATCTGCACGCACGTCCTGATCCGTCCGCGTGGTGGCGACTTCCACTACGACAAGCACGAGATCCGGGTCATGGCCAAAGACATCGAATACGCCATCGACCGCGGTGCCGAGTCGGTGGTGGTCGGTGCGCTGGACGGGGACGGCGGTGTGGACCTGCCCGCGATGGTTCGGCTCCTCGGCGCAGCCGGTGATGTCCCGGTGACCTTCCACCGTGCCTTCGACTCGGCGCGAAACCCGTTGGCGGCACTGGATGATCTGATGGAGCTCGGCGTCGACCGACTGCTGACCTCCGGCGGCAAACCGACCGCGGAGCAGGGCATGGTGCAGATCGCCGAATTCGTGCGGCGCTGCGGTGACGATCTCCGGGTGCTGGCCGGCGGTGGGGTCGATCCTGGCAATGCGGCCGCGATCGTCGACATCACCGGGGTACGCGAGATCCATTTCTCGGCCAGGGTTCCCGCCGAGACGAGGTCTCGAAATGCAGTACCGGTCGGTCCGATGGACGACAGCCCCCGTTTTCAGACCTCGGCCGGCCTCGTCAGGGCGACGATCGACGCGCTGAGCCGGAGTTCGGCCGGGCCGCCGGGCTGAGCGCCCCACCCAGGATGTCCCGCACGCCTTCGGCGGCCAGCCGATGCCACACCCAGAACCGCCGCAGCATCGCGTGTCCGGCCCAGGGCAGCATCTGCTGGGTCAGGACGGCCGTGGAGTTCGCCACCCGCGTCACCCACGGATCGGTCGTCCGCGGAGGGATCACCCGGTCACGACCGCCCCTGATGACCACGACCGCCCGGCCCTGGAGTTGCCTCGTCGGCTCGTCCGACGGTGCCCACGGCTCCAGCAGCACCACGCCGGTCACATCCGGGTCGCCGCCGGTGAGCAGGGCGACCCGGCCGCCCATGGAGTGGCCGACCAGGACGATCGGCAGTCCGGGGTGACGCTCCCGGATGGTGTCCAGCGCCCAGCGGGCGTCCCGGAGCGCCGTCGCGCCGTCGCCGTTCCAGCCGCGGATCGAGAACTTCAGCCGATAGACGGCCGCGGACGGATTCCGGCGGGCGGCGGCCTTCGCGAACGGAGCCATCCGGATCACCGCGACGTTGCGCCAGCTGGTGGGCTTGAAGGAGTCGGTGCCTCCGCCGTGCAGGACGAGGACGGCTGCGCTCGCGGCGCCCGGAGACGAGGTGGGGGACAGGGCTGCTCCGTCGGGCGAGTTGATCACCGTGGTGATTCTCCGCCGCCGTACCGCGGGATGGGTGTGACGTGTCCCGCCCGGACCTCGCGGATGGCTAGGCTCCCAGGTCATGGCCAGGCGAGCGGTGAGCACGGCGGAGGCCGGTAGCGCACTCGCGCAGATCCAGGAACTGCCGGTCGACGACGAGGGATCGTTGGTCGCCGACCGGGCCCTGATGAAGGAACTGGTCCGGTCAACGCTCGTGTTCTTCGGGCAGCAGCACCCCGGTCGATCGGTCGAGGTCAGGGTGCCGCCCCACTCGGCGATCCAGGCCTTCGAGGGCATCCGGCACACCAGGGGCACGCCGCCCAACGTCATCGAGATGGACGGTCCCACCTGGTTGGCACTGACCGTCGGGAGGCTCGCCTGGGTGGACGCCGTGGCGTCCGGGCGGGTGCGTGCCAGCGGTACCAAGGCGGACCTGAGCAGCTACCTGCCGCTCGCGCCGGGGTGAGCCACTTCGGTCACGATCGGGCCGAACTGCAGAGTTCAGCAGGTAGCATGGGGTACCGCTGTTCCCTTTGCTTTTCACCAGCAACGAGCGCCTTCGACAGGAGCACGGTTACGTGGGTACCGGTCAGTCACCGACCACATCCAGTCCGACGAACCTCCGCCCGGACAGTGATGGGCCGGTCGGCTCGTCACTCCTGGATCCTGAGATGGACGCAGCGCAGGACCAGGGACCCAAGGAGGAGTGCGGCGTCTTCGGTGTGTGGGCACCCGGCGAGGAGGTCGCGAAGCTCACTTACTACGGGCTGTACGCGCTCCAGCACCGGGGCCAGGAGGCGGCCGGCATCGCCGTCGCCGACGGCAGCGAGATCGTCGTCTTCAAGGACCTCGGCCTGGTCTCCCAGGTCTTCGACGAGCAGACCCTGCAGGCACTGAAGGGTCACATCGCCGTCGGGCACTGTCGTTACTCGACGACCGGCTCCGGTAGCTGGGAGAACGCGCAGCCCACCTTCGCGACCACCTCGGTCGGCTCCGGTATCGCCCTCGGGCACAACGGCAACCTGGTGAACACGGCCGAGCTGTCGATCCAGGCCCAGCGGCTGACCGGCCGGGCCGCGAAGTCCAAGTCCACCACCGACTCGGACATCGTCACGCGGTTGCTCGCCGAGGCGGCCACCGACATCGGCATCGAAGCTGCTGCGCTCAAGCTGTTCCCGACGCTCCGCGGGGCCTTCAACTTCGTCTTCTGCGACGAACACACCCTCTACGCCGCGCGCGACGCGCACGGCATCCACCCATTGGTGCTCGGCCGCCTGGACCGCGGCTGGGTCGTCGCGTCCGAGACCGCCGCCCTGGACATCGTCGGCGCGTCCTACGTGCGCGAGGTCGAGCCTGGCGAGCTGCTGGCCATCGACGAGGACGGCATCCGCAGCGAGCGGTTCGCCTCCGCCGAGCCCAAGGGTTGCGTCTTCGAGTACGTCTACCTGGCCCGTCCGGACACCAGCATCTCCGGCCGCGGCGTGCACGCCACCCGGGTGGACATCGGCCGCCGGCTGGCCCAGGAGTCGCCGATCGAGGCCGACCTGGTCATCCCGACACCCGAGTCCGGCACCCCGGCGGCCATCGGGTACGCCCAGGAGTCCGGGATCCCCTACGGACAGGGCCTGGTGAAGAACGCCTACGTCGGCCGGACCTTCATCCAGCCCTCCCAGACGATCCGGCAGCTCGGCATCCGGCTCAAGCTCAATCCGCTGCGCGACGTGATCCGCGGCAAGCGCCTGATCGTCGTCGACGATTCGATCGTCCGCGGCAACACGCAGCGCGCCCTCGTCCGGATGCTGCGCGAGGCCGGCGCCCTCGAGGTGCACGTCCGGATCGCGTCGCCGCCGGTGCGCTGGCCGTGCTTCTACGGGCTGGACTTCGGCACCCGCGCCGAACTCATCGCCAGTTCCGGCGAGGTCGAGGACGTGCGTCGCTCGATCGGCGCCGACACCCTCGGCTACATCTCCCTCGAATCGCTCGTCGCGGCTTCCGAGCAGCCGCGCAACCGGCTCTGCACGGCCTGCTTCTCCGGTGAGTACCCGATCGACATCCCCGATCAGGTCGGCAAGCACGTCCTGGAGGGCATCGCCAGGGGCGTCGTCGGCGAGCACGCCGTGAACGGGCACGTCAACGGATCCCAGGGTGCACTGAGTCGTCCCTGACCCGGGTGCCGTCCCTGACCCGGGTGCCGACCCCGGTGCCGTCCCGACCCGGTGTCCGTTCGCGGATCCTGATCGGACCTGATTGAACTGAACTGAAGTGGAGACTTCTAGAACTGTGAGTAACGAAGCGCCCGGGCATCATCGTCATCCGATCGGTTCCGGAGCCACCTACGCCGGGTCCGGAGTCTCGATCGCCGCCGGTGAGGAAGCCGTCGACCTGATGAAGCCCTTCACCGAGAAGACGCATCGCCCCGAGGTGATGGGCGGCATCGGTGGATTCGCCTCCTTGTTCCGTCTCCCGATCAATCGTTACCGGGAGCCGGTTCTGGCGTCGTCCTCCGACGGGGTGGGCACCAAGTCCGCCATCGCGCAGGCGCTCGACGTGCACAACACCATCGGCATCGACCTGGTGGCCATGGTCGTCGACGATCTGGTCGCCTGCGGCGCGGAACCGCTGTTCCTGCAGGACTACATCGCCTGTGGCCAGCTCGAACCGGAGCGGATCGCCGCCATCGTCTCCGGCATCGCCGACGGCTGCGTCAAGGCCGGTTGCGCGCTGGTCGGCGGCGAGACCGCGGAGCATCCCGGGTTGATGGCTCCGCAGGACTACGACCTGGCGGCGACTGCGGTCGGCATCGTGGAGGCGGACGACATCCTCGGTCCCGACCGCGTGCGGCCCGGCGACGTGCTGGTCGGCATGGAGTCCTCCGGCGTGCACTCCAACGGCTACTCCATGGTGCGACACGTGCTGCTGGACATCGCGCGGCTGTCGCTGGAGGGCCATGTCGAGGAGTTCGGCCGAACGCTGGGCGAGGAGCTGCTGGAGCCGACCCGGATCTACGCGCTCGACTGCCTCCGGCTGGCCCGCGAGGCCGACGTCCACGCCTACGCCCACATCACCGGAGGCGGGCTGGCCGGCAACGTCGCCCGGATCATCCCGCCCGGCCTGACGGCAGCCATGGACCGCCGCACCTGGAACCCGTCGCCGGTCTTCGGCTACATCGCCGGCCACGGCCGGGTGCAGCGCGAGGAGATGGAGAAGGCGTTCAACATGGGGATCGGCATGGTCGCGGTGATCGGCGCCGACGACGTGGACCGTGCGATGGCCGTGCTCACGGCCCGTCATGTGCCGTCGAAGGTGCTCGGCACGGTCGAGCGCACCGGCCACGACCAGCCCCGCGCCACCCTGAGCGGCGATCACCCCCGCTTCTGACGCGTCCCGGGCCCCGGCTCGGTGTGGATCAACGTCCTTGGCGTGGATCAACATCGCACGCATGGACGAAGTTGACGACTTCTGTCCCACCGATCCCAAATGCGCAATGTTGATCCATGCAGGATCGTGCTGATCGGCTAGGTTCTGGTCCATGAATCCACGCTGGGCCCGGCCGTTCTTCGCCCTCACCGCCGCCTGCGTCCTGATCGGGGTCGTGGTGCAGCTGATCGTCTCGGCCAACGACGAATCGGTGTTCGGCGGAAGCGCAGCGGGTCGGGCCTTCAACATCTTCGCGTTCTTCACGGTGCAGTCGAACGTCATCGTCGGGGTGACGTGCCTGATGCTGGCCATCCGCGTCGATCGCAGTTCGACCGTCTTCAAGGTGTTCAGGCTGATCGGCGTCGTCGCGATCACCGTGACGGGCATCGTCTTCCACGTCGTGCTCAGCGGGTTGCTGGACCTGGACACCTGGGCCCAGGTCGCCAACCAGTTCCTGCACACGGTGGTGCCGATCCTGGCGTTGGTCGGGTGGCTGACGTTCGGGCCGAGGGGCCTGACGTCCGGATTCGTGGTGCGCTGGACCGTCGCCTTCCCGCTGCTGTACATGGTCTTCACGGCTGTGCGGGGCCCATTGGCCTCGGACTGGTACCCCTATCCGTTCGCCAACGTGCACGACCTCGGATACCTGCGGGTGGCGGTCAACGCCCTCTGGATCACGCTGCTGTTCATCGGGCTCGGAGCCGGCGCGAACGCCCTCGACCGGGTGTTGGTGGGGGCCAGGAGCAGGTCCGTCGAAACCGCCGACGTCTGACGCTCACTCCCGGCGCGCGATCCCGCAAACACCGTTACTGCAGTAGTTCGGTGCCCGAGTACAGGCACCGAACGACTGCAGTAACGACAGTTGGCGACCACACCCTCGGGCGACCCGGCCATCAGTCAACCCGGATACCAGCCCACCCGGCCGTCAGATCATCAGGCGGGCAGTCGTCAGCCAGCCTGGTCACTGCTGGAAAGATCAAGCGGGAGAAGCAGATCAGCGACGTGCAGAGCCGTTGGCGTACGAGGTCGCCGGGCCTTCGTCATCGTCGTCGTCATCCACGATGTACTTGGCATACAACGAGGACTCGTCTTCCTCGCTCTCGTCCTGGACAACAGGAGCCGGTCGGTGAACCGGGATCCCGCGAAGTTCCTGAGTCAAAGCATTCGGGTCGAAAGAGGATTCGTGATACTTCAAATCCCGGGCAACCTTCGTTTGCTTTGCCTTCTGACGGCCTCGCCCCATGAGCGGACCCCCTTGCACGTTAAAGCGGGGCGGCCTGTCGGCGGCCCCGGCATCTGTTGTCAGTCGTAGCTCGATCGTACAGGTTCGCTGCTCCCGCTCCCACCCACGCGGCCGCGACAGATGGGTCTCGTGGCGGCAGGGTCAGAAGACCCCGGCTGCGAGTTCGCTGGTGCCGACCTGGCGGCCGCCGCCGAGAACGACGCCGGTCCCCAGTTCGTCCAGCAGAGCGGACTCCAGGCCCAGCATCCGCAGGCCGGCGACCAGCACCGGCATGCGGCCCCGATCGCTGCCGTCGATGATCTTGACCGCGACCGTCCGGCCGTCGGGCAGCGCTGCGCAGTGCACGCCCTCCGCCCCACCCTTGACCAGCAGTCCGCGATGAGCCTGCATCAGACGTGTGTCCTCGCGGCCGGTACCGCCGACCATCTCCGGAAACTCCCGCATGGCATGTGCAACAGCGTGTTCCGCCGTCCCGGGCGCAGCGGCGTTGACCCGGCCGAAGGCCCTGGCCAGGCCGGTCAGCGAGATCGCGAACAGCGGGGCGCCGCACCCGTCGATCCCCACCGCGGACGGCTCCTCCTCCGCCAGGCGTGCCACCTGATCGCGGACCGACAGCTGGAGCGGGTGGTCGGTGGCCAGGTAGGTGGCCGTGTCCCAGCCGTGCTCCACGCACGCAGTCAACATGCCCGCGTGCTTGCCGGAGCAGTTCATGTAGATCTTGCTCGGGGCCCCGCCGGCCGCGAGCACCTGGTTGCGCGCCGTCTCGTTCATGGGCAGCGCGTCGGGGCAGCCCAGATCCGACTCGCCGAGCGACACGCGCTCCAGCATCGAACGCACCCTGGACGTGTGTATCGCCTCGCCGGAATGGGAGGCGGCCGACAGGGCCAGATCGGCGCCGTCGAGCTGCGCGCCGGCCGCCAGCATGGCCACCGCCTGGAATGGCTTGTTCGACGAGCGGGGGAAGACCGGCGCGTCGACCGGACCCCGGGCGTGCAGGACCGAGCCGTCGGTGTCCACCACCACTACGGATCCGTAGTGGCTGCCCTCGTGAAAACCGGAGCGGATCACCCGCACCAGTTCGACCGGTGTGCTCATCAGTGCTGTCGACCTCTCGTTGGTTCCAGTGCTGTCATGGGGTGCCCAGAAGCCGTCGGGCCGCCGCGGAGTCCAGTGGGGCGCGGCCGGCGATCCGGGCCAGCCCGCTGGCCCGCGCGACCAGCGCGGCGTGGTCCTTGACCGCGGCGGCGACCCTGACGTGGCCGCCGGCGGCCAGCGTCGCGAGCAGGACCGGCAGGGCCGCGGGACCGGCGCCGCAGATGCTGACGCCGGCCGGATGCATGGCCACCACCCTGGCCACCTCGGCGACCAGGGCGGGTAGGTCCGTCGTCTGCTCCAGATCGACGTCGGCAAAATCCGTGCCGATGACGTCCAGTCCCGCCACGTGCGCATCGCAGGTGACGATCAGGGTCGTCTGCTCGCGCAGCGCCGAGACGGCCACGTCGAGATCGAGCTGGTCCGCCGGAAGGTGCAGGCGGGTGGCCCCGACCTGTTCGGCGTCGATGGCCGTCCGGAGCAGGTGGCCGATCGGGCCGGCCGCCGGCGCGACGGTGATCAGCGTCCCGGCCGGAGCAGGCGGAGCAGGCGTCCCAGGCGGAGCGGGTACCTCAGGCACCCAGCACCATCCGGAACACATCGGGATCGATGTTGCCGCCGGACACCACCGCGACGGCGTTCCCGTCGGGCAGTCGGGACCGGTGGTGCAACCAGGCGGCGACCGGAACCGCGCCGGAGGGCTCCGCGACCAGCCGCGCTTCGAACGCGAGTCGTCTGGTGGCGTCGATGATCTCGTCCTCGCTCACCGTGATGATGTCGTGGACCTGGTTGCGGATGTGCTCCCAGGGCAGCTCGCCGACGCTGAACGTCCGGAGGCCGTCGGCGATGGTCCGGGCCGTGTCGGCCGGGGCCCAGGCCTTTCGTTCACCGCTGCGGAAGGAGTCGGCGGCGTCACCGGCGAGTTCGGGCTCGACACCGATCACCTTCACGTCCGGACGCAACGCAGCCAGGGCCGCCGCGATGCCCGAGATCAGTCCCCCTCCGGAGATCGGCACCAGCACCGTCGTCAACGGCCCGGTGAAGTCGGCGGCTATCTCCAACCCGATGGTGCCCTGCCCGGAGATGACGTTGCGGTCGTCGAACGGGGCGATCATCGCCTTTCCGGTCTCGGCGACCAGTTCGGCCGGGCGGCTGAATCGCCGCTCCACCGGCACCAGTTCCACGGTCGCCCCGAGAGCGCGGGTCGCCTCGATCTTGCGCGCCGGTGCGTTCTCGGGGATGACGATGTGGGCGTCGACCCCGAACATCCTGGCCGCGTACGCCACCGCCTGGGCATGGTTGCCGGAGGAGTGCGCGATCACGCCCCGCGATCTGACGTCCGGCGCAAGGCGGGACATCGCCGTCATGGCTCCACGGATCTTGAAGGCTCCGATGGGTTGCAGTCCTTCGGGTTTCAGCCAGAGTCCCGGCCACGGCGATGCCAGCAGGGGAGTGCGGACGGCGACTCCGGCGATCCTCGTTGCGGCGTCGGTGATTTCGTCGATCGAGACCAGCTGCATCAACGGCGCCGGATATCGGTGAACGTGCGGCGGTCGACGGCCGACTGCGGGGGGCCGGCCGGAGCATCCTCCGCCAGGTCATCCGGATCGACGGCGGCGTCGACCCCGTCGGCCAGCAGCGGGGTGCCCGGCGGGAGGGAGCGCTTGATCATCGCCAGTGCGATCGGTCCGTCTTCGTGGTGATGGGCCACCGTCCCGACGCGCCCGACGACCCGCCCGTCGGCGGTCGTCACCGGCGCACCGGTCTCCGGCAGCCGGTCGGCCGAGCCGTCCAGGTGGAGCATCACCAGCTTGCGCGGCGGCCGACCGAGGTTGTTGACCCTGGCGACGGTTTCCTGGCCGCGGTAGCAGCCCTTGTTCAGGTGAACGGCCGAGAGCAGCCAGCTGACCTCGTTCGGGATCGTCCGGTCGTCGGTGTCGACGCCGAGCCGCGGCCGGTGGGCGGGGATGCGCAACGCCTCGTGGGCCCAGCTGCCCGCCGGACGGGCTCCGGCCGCCATCAGGGTCGCGGCGACGTCAGCCAGCTCCGGCCGCGGGAGGAACAGATCGACCCGGTCGTCGACGCGCCTGACGAACCCGCCCCCGGGAAGGGGGGCAGCGGTCCCGGCCGTCAGATCCGCCCCGGGCAGACCGGCCGCCGAGAGGACGTCGACCGTGGTCGGACCGAGCAGGCCGACCTGGGCCAGGTCGACCCTGGCCACCTCGACCTCCGACCAGAAGATCATCATCTGCAGGTACTTCAGCAGGGCCTCGGCGGTCATCGGTTCGGTGTCGAGGTAGGTGACCTCGGCCAGCTCGGTGACGCCCATGTGGTGTTCGACGTGACCGTTGGGGGAGAGCACCAACGCCTGGGTGACCCCGCCGGCGGGTAGATCGGTGAGCAGCTGGCTGGTCAACGTGTTCAGCCAGGTCAGCCGGTCAGGACCGGAGACGGCGATGACGCCGCGGTGGGACAGGTCGAAAAGGGCCGTGCCACGCACGGCGGCGCGCTGTTCCCCGACCGGATCGCCGTAGTGCCAGGCCACACCCGCATCCGGTGCCTCGGCGTCGCCGCTCGCGACCGCATCGGGGAAGGAGAGCAGGGGAGATCGGTAGGAAGTCGCCACCCACCCATCGTAGGCGCGCTTCCCCGCGGCCGATTCTCGCCGGTGCGGCCCAGGTCACACCCTGCTGATTGCGCGCTGAGCCGTTCGGGGCGGCATGATCTGCAGATCATGGCAGGTGACGACGAAGTCAACCATCGGGATCGAGCCTGGGCGGGCGCCCTCACGGCGCTGCAGAGCCCTCCCGTCTTCAACGGTTCGGGTATCACGCCGTACGTGGAGCTGGACCGCGACCAGTGGGCGTCGCTGGCGAAGGCGACTCCTCTCCCGATGACGGAGCAGGAACTGGAGCGGATTTCCGGCCTCGGCGACCCGATCGACCTCGCCGAGGTCGACACGATCTACCGCCCGCTGTCCCGGCTGCTCAACCTCTACGTGGCCGGGACGGGCGAGCTGCACAAGGTCACCTCCACCTTCCTGGGCGAGCAGGCGTCGCGGACACCGTTCGTCATCGGCGTGGCCGGGTCGGTCGCCGTGGGCAAGTCGACCACCGCCAGGGTGCTGCGCGAGATGCTCGCCCGCTGGCCGGACACGCCGCGGGTGGAGCTGGTCACCACCGACGGATTCCTCTACCCCAACGCGGTGCTCGAGGAGCGGGGCCTGATGGCGCGCAAGGGTTTTCCCGAGTCGTACGACCGGCGGGCGCTGCTTCGGTTCGTGGCCGAGGTCAAGTCGGGAGCCGCCGAGGTGCGTGCCCCGAAGTACGACCACCTGACCTACGACATCCTCACCGACGACGAGGTCGTCGTGCACCGGCCGGACGTGCTGATCGTCGAGGGCCTCAACGTGCTGCAGCCGGCGCGCCTGGATGACGAGGGCCGCAGCGCGCTCGCCGTCAGCGACTTCTTCGACTTCTCCATCTACGTGGATGCCGAGACGCCGGACATCAAGCGCTGGTACACCGATCGATTCCTGAGCTTCCGGCACGGCGCGTTCTCCGATCCGGACTCGTTCTTCGCGCGTTTCGCGGTGGTGAGCGACGAGAAGGCCGTGGAGCTGGCCGGTCAGTTCTGGGACAGCATCAATGCACCCAACCTGGTGGAGAACATTCTTCCCACCCGTGGCCGCGCCAACCTGGTGCTGACCAAGGGCCCGGATCACGCGGTGACGAAGGTTCGTCTGCGCAAGCTCTGATCGACCCCGCGCCGACCCCGCGCCGACCCAGCGGGGGGGCCGGTCGGTACGGGGTGGCTTGCCGCAGCCCGGAGGAGCCGACTACGGTTTCCCCGTCACGGTGTTCGGGAATCCGGTGTGAAACCGGAGCGGCCCTCGCCACTGTCAGCAGAAGCAAGTTGGGTTCTTCTCGCCACTGGATCTCACGGTCCGGGAAGGCGAACCCAGCCCCGGTCCTCGTCCGGGGTCTGCGAGCCAGGAGACCGGCCATGACGCTGCTGTGTCCTGTCCACGAGGTGTTGGAAGAGGGATTTCCCGCTATGCCTGTCTCCCCTGACGGATCCGCCCGTCCCGTTGTGCCCCCGCCGGGCCGGTTGTCACGTGCGGAGTGGCGGAGCTCCGCAGTGATCATGGTCGTCATCCTGGCCATGAACGCGGTGGCCTGGGTCGTCCTGCTCGGAGTGGTTGCCCCGCAGCATCTCAAGCTGGGTGAGCAGGTGTTCGGTGTCGGGCTGGGTGTCACGGCCTTCACGCTCGGGATGCGACATGCCTTCGATGCCGACCACATCGCGGCGATCGACAACACCACCCGGAAGCTGCTCGCCGACGGGAAACGGCCGGTGTCCGTTGGGTTCTGGTTCGCCCTCGGACATTCCACGGTGGTCTTCGTGCTCGCTGCGCTGGTGGCGTTCGGCGTCCGTGCGGTGGCCGGCCTGGGCAGCGAGAGTTCCGAGGCGCACCAGATTCTCGGGCTGGTCAGCACCTCGGTGTCGGGATTGTTCCTGCTGCTGATCGGTTTCATCAACCTCCTCGCCCTGTTGGGCATCGTCCGGGTGTACCGGCGGGCCAGGTCCGAGGGCTACGACGCGCACGCCCTTGACGCCGCACTGGACGATCGCGGCTTCATCACCCGCATCCTGCGGCCGCTGATGTCCTCGATCAGGCATCCGGCGCAGATGTATCCGATCGGGCTGCTTTTCGGCATCGGTTTCGACACGGCCACCGAGATCACCCTGCTGGTGCTCGCCGGCAGCGGTGCCGCCGCCGGACTGCCGTGGTACGCCGTCCTCGTGCTGCCCCTGCTGTTCACGGCAGGCATGAGTCTGTTCGACACCTTGGACGGCGCCTTCATGAACGTGGCCTACCGCTGGGCGTTCGCCAATCCGATCAGGAAGGTCTACTACAACCTCACCATCACGGGGCTCTCGGTGGCGGTGGCGCTGCTGATCGGCAGCATCGAGCTGATCGGGGTGCTGCACCACCGGTTCGAGATCAGCAACCCGGTGGTCGACTGGATCGCCGGTATCGATCTGGGCAACGTGGGCTTCATCGTGGTCGGGCTGTTCGTGATGGTCTGGGGGGCCGCGATCGCCTACTGGAAGCTCGCCCGGGTCGAGGAGAAGTGGTCGCTGCCAACACCTCTGGAGTCAGCAGTGGCGCGCCCGGGTACCGAGCCGCCCTGACCACTCGAACCTGCTCCTGCGAGCCGGACCCGACGGAGCCCGGTACGCCCCGCGGGCGAGCCGCACTGTGCGACGCAGATCTCTACCCGGACCTCAGGTCCGGACCCGGTGGTTGACCTCACCAATACGCTGGTCTGCGTGACAGAACAGATGGTGACCACCGCCGCCGACCAGCAGAGCAACGATTCCCCCTCCGGCGCGCCGCGGCCCGGCTTCGCGGGCCGGACGCCGACGATGGTGGTCGGCCTGCTGGACGGGCGCCTGGTGCCCTCGACCGTGCCGCTCCTGCGCCCGGACGATGCCGGCGTCACCAGAGGGGACGGCGTCTTCGAAACCACGCTGGTCCATGCCGGCACACCTCGGGATCTCGAGGAACACCTTGCCCGGATGGCCATCTCGGCCAGGATGACCGACCTGGTCCTCCCGGATCCGATGGACTGGCAGCGCGGCATCGACGCGGTCCTCGATTCCTGGTCCGGCGGCGACATGGTGCTCCGACTGATCGCCACGCGCGGACCGGAACATGGCGTTCCCACCTGCTACGTCACCGGAAGTGCAGTCTCGGAAACCGCTGTGCGGCAACGGGTGACCGGTGTCCGGGTACTGCTCCTGGACCGTGGATTCAGCGGGCCCGCCGCGGCCGCCGCTCCATGGTTGCTGGCCGGCGCCAAGACGCTCTCCTATGCGATCAACATGGCGGCGCTGCGATATGCCTCGGCTCACGACGCGGACGACGTCATCTTCATCGGCTCCGACGGGGGCGTGCTGGAGGCGCCGACGGCCACCGTGGTGCTCCTGCGGGGCCGCACCCTGCTGACCCCCCCGCTGGAGGGCGTGTTGGACGGGATCACCGTCGTTCGCCTGTTCCGAGCCGCACAGGACGCCGGATGGTCCACCGCCTACCGAGCGCTGACGCGCGACGACCTGCTGGGGGCGGACGGGGTGTTCCTGGCCTCCAGCATTCGGTTGCTGACGCAGGTGACGAGCATCGACGGATCACCCCGCGGTGACAGCTGGCGATCGAGCGAACTGCAGGGGCTGCTGGACTGCCCCTGAACCGGGGCCGGCAGTGCGCCGGAAACGCCGCTGGGGTGACGGTCCTGGGAGAGGACCGTCACCCCAGCGGGTTCCAGTGCAGCGGTCACCGGGTCGTCCCGGCCACGATCAGCTGGTCGGCGGTCAGCCGGTCGGCGGTCAGCCGGCCACGATCAGCTGGTCGGCGGTCAGCCGGTCGGCGAGATGCTCGTCAGCCAGCCGGTGTTCGGCACGCCGACGCCGGTGACGTCGTCCCAGCCGGGGACCGTGGTCAGGCTCGAGTCCTGGTTGAAGGTCCGGATGGAGTAGAGCAGGCCACCGCTCGCGTCGGTGCCATTGGCGAAGTCGACCCGGACGTTGCCCACGTCCTTCGGCTTGCCCGCCACGTCGGTGAAGGTCCCGGCCTTGACCTGGCCGTAGATGATCGGGTTGAGGAAGCCGAGACCACCTCCGGCGTGCTGGATCAGCAGGGCCGTCATACCCGCGAACAACGGCGAGGCCAGGCTGGTGCCGCCGATGCGGTACTCGCCGTAGTGCACGCCGTCCGGGAACGTCTGGGTCTCGCCGATCAGCATGCCGGTGGTGGGATCGGCATCCATCGCGACGTCCGGAACGGCGCGGCCGGGGGGAGCTGACGCCGGCACGACGCCATTCTGGTAGGCCGGGCGGTTGAACAGGGTCGAGAAGCCGCCGCCTGCACCGTAGGAGAAGCCGCGCGAGGTCCAGGTGTTGGTGGAGGACAGCGAGTACTTGTTGGTGCCCCAGCCGGTCTGGAACGCCAGCGAGCCACTCGCGTCGATGGCCGTGGACGTTCCGCCCACTGCCGTGACGTACGGATCGGACGCGGAGGAGTCCGACTGCTTGATCCCGGTGTTGGCCAGTTCGTCGCCGTTGTCCCCCGAGGAGAAGAGGAAGCTGATGCCCTGCAGCGCACCCTGCATGAAGACCGCCTCGTTGGCGACGATCGAGCCGGTGCTCAGCGCGCCGTCCGGCTCACCGTAGGAGTTGCTGACGACCTGGACCTGGTTCTGGTTGACCACCTTGGTGATGGTGGTCAGGAAATCGCTGTCCAGGCAGCTGGCCGCGCCGTAGTAGCGGATGTTGGCGGCGGGAGCCATGGCGTGCACGGCTTCCACGTCGAGGGACTGCTCGCCGTACCAGCCGGACGCATCGCAGAGGTCCTGGTTGGTGAACGTCTTGGGAACGACCTGCTTCAGCTGTCCCTTGAGGTAGGAGCCGTCGCCGTGTCCGGTGGCGTACTGGTTGGCGTCGGCAGCCAGCGTCGGCGACTGGTAGGCATCGACGATGCCGACGGTGACGCCGGTTCCGTCGAGCACGGTGCTGCCTTCATAGGCCGCCCGTAACTGTGGACCGGTGTAGCCGCACACCGCGAACGGCAGGTACTTGCCATTGAACTTGGGCAGTGGGGTCTTGTAGTCGGCCTGGAACTTGGCCGTCAGCTGCCCGTAGGACTGGGAGCACGGGCGGGCGTTGTTGAAACCGGTGGGCGGCGGGGCGGGGGCCACCGCCTGCGCCTTCATGAGCGACGGCGTGGTGTCGATGCCGGTCACGGTGAGCACGGAGGCGGCGACGGCGGCGGGGACCGTCAGCGGCGTGGTGTTCGCCTGGACCGTCATTCCGTTGTGGGTGTACCTGGCGATCGTCGTGCTGAATGCCTTCTGGGCCTGGGCGGCCGTGCCGCTGACCTGGAGGTAGGAGTTGTATTCGGCGACCGACCGGACCTTGAGGCCATCACTGGCGAGCCAGCTCCGGACCGAGGCGACCGTCGAGGCGCTCGGGTCGTAGGTGCTGTGATAAGTGGCCGGGGTCAGGAACTTCCGGTAGTTCGCGGAACCAGGAGTGGACACTGCCGCGACAGCCTTCTGCACGGCGGCCGTACCGCCGCGCGGGGTGAGGTAGACCCTGAAGTCGACCGCGCTCGCGGTGCTGACGGCGCCCAGATGTTTCGCACTGCCCAGCCACTGGGGCGTGCTGTTCGGGACCGGATGATGGCCGGCTGCACTGGGTGTCGCGGTGGCCGCGGTGGCCACACCCCCCTGACCGAGTGCCGCAACCGCCAGCGCGCTGGCCGCGGCGAACACGGTAATACGTCCACGCAAATGCATGCGCTATCCCTTCGGACGATGATCGGCCCCGCGGCCGGGAGGGTCACGGGTCGCCGAGACTGCCTCCGACAGCCGATACCCACGGCCCCGTCACCGTCAAGGGCCTTCAGGCTTCCTCACCATTCGTGGGCCCAGAGGCCCTCGGATCACGCACGGCTGTGGGCCGAACGAACGTAATTTGCTTACCTAATCACCCATTCGGCTGACCCTTCGAAACACCCTAACGAACTCATTACTATATCCGGACAATTCGGTCAGAAGAGCGATCGGCCGCATTATTCCCCGAATTTGCAGGACCAGGCCGATGATTTGCGGCTGAGGAGAGCTTGCACGCCTGGGCCGGTTGGCCCGTCGCTGCCCGGATCGGTCGGCCGTTGTCGTGACCGGCGCCACCGACGGATCAACGCCCGGCGGCGGGTCCGCCCGGGTGGCCGGCGCCGGAGAGGACGAGGACTTCGAGGTCTGCCGGTCGCCAGATCACGGCTCGTCGCGTTTCCGGGCCGACGGCGATTGCGGTGACCAGGGTGCAGCTCTCGAGCCCGGGCCGGTCCGATGCTCGGATCGCCGCGCAGGAAGTCCATCCGGGCGCAGGTCCCGCAGCATGGCCGGCGGCGGTACGGCCAGCACCGGACAGCGGGAATGTTGCAGACAGAAGCGGCTGACCGACCGCCGCTGCAGCCGGGCCAGCGGTCCCTGACGTCCAACGCCGACCACCAGGAGGTCTCCGGGACGGTCCGCCGCGTCGACCAGTGCGGGGCCGGTGTCGGAACGGCTGATCAGACAGCGCACCGAGAGGTCCGGAGGCAGGCCGCCCATCGCCTCGGCGAAGGCGTCGAGCAGCGCTGTCCCGGCCTGTGCCCGCCACACTTCCATCAACGGCGGGCACGGGCCTCGTCGATAGGTGATCTCCCCGCCGACCGGCGTCCAGGCCCGGACCGCGAGCAGCTCGGCCCGCTGTTGCCGGGCCTGCGCCACCGCGACGTGCAGAGCAGCCGAATTGGCCAGACTTCCACTGACGCCGACCACGACCCTCTTCGGCGGCTCCCCCATCATCGCCCGTACCTCTCTTCTTCGTGTCGAGGGCAGAACCACTGGTCCGACTCCGTAGGACCGGTCGAGAATCCCGACAGGGACTAGTTTCCGGCCAGACCCAGATCGCGTCGCATCAGATCGTCATCGGTTTCGCGTCTGATCAGGACCTGGGCCCGCCCGCCCCTGACCGAGACCACCGGAGATCGGCGGACCATGTTGTAGTTGGAGGCCATCGAGTGTTGGTAGGCGCCCGTGCAGAGCATCACCAGCAGGTCACCGGGCCGGATGTCAGCCGGTAGTTCGGCGTCCTGGACCAGTACGTCGCCGGCTTCGCAGTGCCGGCCGACGACGGTGGCCGGCACGGCGCCCTGATGGGTCGCCCGGCCGATCAGGCGGACCGTGTAGCTGGCGTGGTAGAGGCTGGGCCGGGGGTTGTCGCTCATCCCACCGTCCACGGCGACGAACAGGGCTCCGTCAGCGGTCCGCTTCACCGTGATGACCCGGTAGAGGGTGACGCCGGCGCGTGCCACGATCGCTCGTCCGGGTTCGATCGTCATGCGCGGCAACGGAAATCGGTTCACCAGGCAGGCCCGGTCGATGGTCTCCCGCAGCGCCGCCGCGAGCGGGCCCGGTGCCAGTTCTGGATCCCCGGCGCGGTAGGCGACGGCGTGGCCGCCGCCCAGATCGAGCTCGGGCAGCACGACCCCGGTGACATCCCGGATGTGTGCCATGAGCGCGATCATCCGGCGGGCAGCCTCGAGATAGGCTTCCGGGTCGGCGATCTGGGATCCGATGTGGCAGTGCAGACCGGCCAGTTCCAGTTCCGAGTGGCTCAGCACCCGCCGGACGGCCTCCAGCGCAGCCCCGGAGGACAGCGAGAAGCCGAACTGCTGATCCTCGCGGCCGGTGTCCACCGATCGATGGGTGTGCCCGCTGACACCGGGAAGTACCCGCAGCAGCACCTTCTGCCGGCGATGTCCATCGCCGGAGTGACCAAGAGCAGCCAGTTGGCTGATCTCCGTCCGGGAATCGACCACGATTCGCCCGACGCCCGACCGGTGGGCGTCGGACAGTTCCTGGGGGCTCTTGGCGTTGCCGTGCATGAGGATCCGGTCCATCGGCACTCCGGCTGCGCCCGCGAGAGCCAGTTCGCCGCCCGAGCACACATCCAGATCGAGGCCCTCGTCCATCATCCATCTGGCCATCGTGCTGGTGAGGAACGCCTTAGAGGCGTAGGCGACAGCACCGCCGGCGAACGCCCGCCGGTACTCGGCCGCGCGTTCGCGCACCTCGGACTCGCTGATCACCTGCAGCGGTGTTCCGAATTCCTGCGCGAGTGCGACCAGGCCGACGCCGTCCAGGAGGACCTCATGCTCGTGCCCGTACCCGGTCAGCAGCGGCCATGGCGTCCCGTCTGCGAAATCTCCTACCAGGCTGTGGTTCTGGTGGATCGACACGGCGGTCATACCCCCACCCGCCCGGACAGCAGAGTGGTCTCGGTCTCGGCGGCGCCCCCGGCGTGGCGAATCGCCGAGATGACGGCGTGGATTCGCCGAGCATCCCGACACGTCACCCGCAGTTCGTAGTCGAAGTTGCCGGTGCAGCGGAAGACCTCGGTGATCTCCGGTCGTCCTTCCAGCCATTCCTCGAACGCGGCGCATCGGCCGGACGTACTCAACCTGACCCTGACGGTCGCGGACAGGACCCCGCCGAGCATCGCGGGATCCAGGCTTGCGTGGAAGCCGGTGATGACACCGTGATCGCACAGTCGGTGGACGCGGGCCGCGGTGGCGCTCACGCTGAGCCCGACCTTCTGGGCCAGCAGAGTGATCGACGCCCGGCCGTCCTGCACGAGCAGCGCCAGCAGTTGTTCGTCGACCGCCTCCAGCCGGTGGTCGGCCGTTGATCGGTGGTCGACGACCGGCCGCAGGGCGACGCCCCGGGTTGACGGGCGGTCGGTATCGTCCTCGACGGCAAACGCCCATGTGCAGAACTGGTCATCTCAGGCCACCGCAGGCGTACGGGTCCAGGCGGATCCGCGCGCGGCGACGACGGCGGAGGCAACCCGCGGATCGCTGTCCGTCCGGACCACCCTGCGAGAATCGGGCTTCAGGGTGGCGACCGCCGGACCGACGAAGTCGGCGTCGACCTGGATCCGGCTGATCCCGATCGGGGCCAGTGCGGCCCGTAGAGCCATTTCAGACATGGTCGTCCAGACCTGACCGACCCCCATCGCACCGGCCAGACGGGCGGCACTGGTGAAGGCCAGGCCCGTCCGGTCGCCCGGCGGCAGGAGTGCCGTGCAGATGCTGACCACATCGGCCAGCCGGGTCGGGTGGATCGGAACGAAGAGAGTGTCCGGCCTGTCGTACATGGTGCTGGCGATCCTTCTTCTGCTGTCAGATGTGGCTGCGGTCAACGCGAGTGGCCGCGCCGACAACGTCACGCTAGGTCGGTTCAGCAGACACCCGAGATCTGCGGACCACATCTGTACGCCTCAGCACCGGATCTTGACGAGTCTTTGACGGCTCGTCGGTTCGGTCACTGCTCCGCTCTCGACGACCTCAGCCCTTGACGGCCCCGGCCCCGGCACCCCGGACGAACTGCCTCTGGAAGAGGAAGAACACGATGGCGACCGGGATCGTCATCAGCAGTGCGGCGGCCATCTTCAGCGGGAACTGGTTTCCCGAACCCAACTGCCCGGACGCCAGACTTGCGACGCCCTTGGTCAGGGTGTCCAGCTTCGGGTTCTGCGTCGAGACGATGAAGTGCGACAGCTCGTTCCAGGACCCTTGGAACGACAGGATGGTGAGGGTGATCACCGCGGGTCGGGCCATCGGGAGCACGACCGACCAGAAGGTGCGGAACACCGATGCCCCGTCGATCCGGGCGGCCTCTTCCACCTCGACCGGGATGTTGATGAAGAACTGCCGCATGATGAAGATGCCGGCGGCATCGGCGAGCAACGGGACGATCATCCCGAAGTAGGTGTCGTACATGTGCAGTTGCACCAGCACCAGGTACTTGGGGATCAGCAGCACCACACCCGGCACCGCCATGATCGCGATGAAAGCACCGGCGATCGCGGACCGCCCGCGGAAGTGCAATCGGGCCAGCGCATATCCGGCCAGGGAATCGAAGAACACCCTGCCGGCCGTCACGCAGACGGTGACCACCACGGAGTTGAGGAACCAGCGTGGGAAGTCCGCCTGCGAGAGCTTGCGGAACGCATCGAGCGTCCAGTTCGTCGGGATCGGGTTGAGCGAGTTCGCGCTGGCGTCCGCGTCGGCCTTGAACGACGTACCGATCTGCAGGATGAACGGGAACAGGTAGATCATCGCGAACACGATCAGGGCGAGGTAGAAGATCCACGCGGTCTTCACCCCCCGGCGCGTGCTCGGCGCCGAAGGGGCGCCGGTGAACTTGCGGCCGGTGAGTGTGGTGCTCATCTGGACTTCTCCCATGTTGCGATGCGGTGGCTCCGGGGAACGTTCTTGCGATCGCGCATCACCAGGCGCTGGACGAGGGAGAACACGATGATGACGGCGAACAGGATGAACGAGATCGCAGCGCCCTGGCCCCATTTCCCGTTGGTGAACGACGTCTGGTAAGAAAGGAAGGCCGGCGTCATCGTGGTGTTCTGCGGCGAGCCCTGGCTGATGATGAAGACCTGGTCGAACATCTGCCAGGAGCCGATCAGGCCCAGCGTGATGACCAGGAAGAAGGTCGGCTTCAGGGCCGGCACCACCACCCGGCGGAAAGCCTGCCAGTCGCTCGCTCCATCGACCTTGGCCGCCTCCATCATGTCCTCCGGGATGTCCTGCAGGGCGGCCAGGAACATCAACATGAACGTCCCACCGGTGGTCCAGATCGCCAGCACGATGATCGTGCACATCGCGATGGAAGGGCCGGAGAGCCAGTCCCAGAAGGTCACGCTGAGGAACTTGTGCGCCGAGAGCCAGCCGGGTGCCGTGTCGACGCCCACCGCCCCGAGCAGAAGGTGGCCGACGCCGCGCGGATCGGCGAACCAGTTGGGACCGTTGATGCCGAACCAGGCCAGGATCGCGTTGATCGCTCCGCTGGCCTGGAACATGAACATGAACACCAGGGCGATGGCGACGGAGCTGGTGACGGACGGGAAATAGAAGGTGGTGCGGAAGAAACCTTTGCCGCGCAACCTACGTCGATTCAAGACCAGGGCAAGGACCAACGCGAGCACGGTCTGCAGCGGAACCACCAGCAGCACGTAGTAGAAGATGTTCCGGTAGGCGGTGCCCATGTTCTTCTGGGAGAGGCCCTCCTTGCCGAGCAGTGCGTCGTAGTTCCTGAAGCCGACGAAATTGGCGCTGAGCGGTGAACCCTTGCCCGACCAGTCCGACACCGAGACCCAGAGCGAGGCGATCACCGGCAGGATCAGGAACAGCAGGATGATGATCAGCGACGGCGCCACGAACATCCAGCCGGCGCGTCCCTGGTTCCTGGAGGGCGAGCCGCCGCGTCGGCCTGCGGGGGGCGCCGTCGAGATCTGTTCGGTGGGTGGGATGTTCTCGATCTTCGGGGTGAAATCGATCGACATGACTGCTCCTGGAATGCAGGGATGGACGGCCGGGGGTGGACGCGAGGACTGCTCGGTAGTGATGGACCAGCTCGTCATGCCGCCGGAAGAGTATGCAGCACAGTGGGTTCGGCTACGAAAGGCAGGAATCGGCTCCGGGCCCGGTGGGGCGATGGCGCCCCACCGGCCCGTCGACGATCAGCTTCAACTACCGCCCAGCGCCGTCTGCAGGTTGCTCTGGACCGAGTCGAGGATGCTCTTGGGGTCGCTGTTGGGCAGCCCCTGCAACTGTGAATTGAAGTCCGTCATCACATCGGTGATGCCGGGGGCGTTCACCACGCCCTTCGCGTAGGCGACGCCGTTGACGAACGGTGCATTGGTCGGATTCTGCGCGAGGTAGGCCGATGCCGCCGACTTCACCGACGGGATCACGCCGAAGGCCTTGGCGAAGGCGAGCTGCTGCGCCGTGCTGGTGAGGTAGGCGACGAAAGCTTCGGCCTGGGCTGCGTTCTTGGTAATGGCCGAGATGCCCCAGCAGTTGGTGAAGGACAACGTGCCCTTGGCGCCGCTCGGACCGGTGGGAAGCTCGGCCACCTTGTACTTGACGCCCGGGTAGTCCTTCGACATCGATCCGAGCAGCCAGTTGCCCTCGATGGTCATCGCAGCCTCGCCCTTGCCGAAGGCCTCGCCGGCCCAACCGGCCCCGAGGTCTTTCGGGAACTTCAGCGAGCCGTCGCTGTAGAGCTTCTTGACGTAGGTCAGTGCGGTGACGTTCTGGTCGCTGTTGACCGTCGGCTTCCCGGCGGCGTCCACCAGGTAGGAACCGCTCTGCACCATGAAGGCGTCGAGGCGATCACGCTCTGGCGAGAGGGAGATGCCGGCGACCTTGCCGGCGGTCAGCTTCTTGGACACCGCCTCGAGCTGGTCCCAGTTCTTCGGGATGTCGGCGTCGGTCAGGCCGGCTTTCGTCCACAGGGCGGTGTTGATGAACAGGGCCAGGGTCGAGAAGTCCTTCGGGGCACAGTAGAACTTGCCGCCGTAGGTGAACGAGGTCTTCAACGCCGGGTAGAAATCAGCCGCATCGGGCAGCTTGTCGGCGTAGGCCAGCAGGTTGCCCGCCTTGGCGTAGTTGGCCACCTGCTCGGCCCCGAGGTAGAAGATGTCCGGTGCCTTGCCGGACGAGAAGCCCTGGGCGAGTTGCTGGGTCAGATCCTGGGCCACCGTCACGGTGGCCGTGGAACCGGAGGACTTGCCCCAGGCGGCCGCGGCGGCATCGACCGAGTCCGTCTCGGCCTGTCCGGAGGACCCGATCAGGACGCTCAGCTGCGCGGCGGGGAGGGGCGCTCCGCCCCCGGCCGGGACCGATGCCGAAACCGCCGACCCCGCGGGCGAGGACGCGGCCGGACCGGAGGATGTCGAGGAACCGACTGCGGCAGAGCTGGAACTGTCGGCGGCACCGGACGTACCGGACGATGCCGCGGTGGTACTGCTGCAGGCGGTACTGATCAGCAGCACGGCCAATCCTGCGGCGGCGAACGCGGTTCGCCCGAGATGTTTTGTCCTCATTGACTTCTCCTCGAAGTGGTTGGTGTACAGCTTTCGGGTGGTGGGATGGGAGGGGGGAAGGTCTCGCGAGGTGGTCCCGGTGGCGGTTCGCTGGGACGTGCCGGGTCCGGTGCGGACTGCCGTCAGGGGAGAAAGGCCGCGGAGGATGCTCTGGTCACGAGCGTGGGAGGCAGCAGAACGTGCTCCGGTGGCCCGTCCGCCGGCTTTTCCAACAGGGCTGCGATCAATCGCGCTGACTGTAGCGCCACCTCGACGAGTGGTTGGGCCAGCGAGGACAGGCCGCTGACCTCGCTGATGTCCGTGTCGTCGAAGCCGACCACCGCGATCTGCCGGCCGACTTCCATGCCGCGAGCGGTGATCTCGGAGATGGCGCCGAGGGCGAGCACATCGGAGGCGCAGACGATGGCGGTCGGCTGCGTGTGGTCCAGCAGCGCGGCGGCCGCAGCGCGTCCCTGGTGCGCGTCGTTGACCGCCCTCGACGGCTCCAGAGCGGGCAGGCCTGCCGCACTGATGGCACCGGCCCAGCCGGCAAGCCTGTCGCCGCCGACCCCGGAGCTGTCCGGCCAGCCCAGGAACCCGATCCGGCGGTGACCGTGGGAGATCAGATGTTCGGTGGCGGCGCGGGTGCCGGCGGCCCCGTCCACGTCGACCCAGGGGTGATGACCCGAGTCGTCCCACGGGCGGCCGAACGTCACGCACGGTACTGCGGCCCCGGACAGGTAGGAGGTCCGCTCGTCGCCGGGATGGGTACCGGTCAGCACGAACCCGTCGATGTCCCACCCGTCGAGAAGTTCGTCGTAAGCGCGGATCTCGGCAGTGTCGTCGTCGGCCGTGTACAGCATGATCCGGTAGTCCAGTGCACCGGCCGCATCGGTCAGTGCATGCAGGAACCGGTCGAAGACAGCGTCGGTGTAGCGGTTGGGGATGCGCAGGCCCAGTACGCGTGAACGGCGCGTGCGTAGCTGGGCGGCGGCTCGGTGGGGTCGATAGCCGAGCTGGGTGATCGCGGCGTTCACCCGGCTGGCAGTGTTCCCGCGGACCATCTGGGGAGCGTTGATCACGTTGGACACCGTCTGCTTGGACACCCCGGCCAAGGCCGCCACCGAACCGAGAGTGGCCCGGGGGGCGGCGCTGCGGCCCACAGCGCCGGCAGCGGGCCGACGGGACGCCGGCGCTGCCCCCGCGCCCGGCGGCTCGCTGAAGTCGGTCATGGCATCTCCTCGTAGAGAGCCCCGAACGTGGTGTCCCGGGCTCCTTGGATCGATCCAAAAAAACTTCAATGGTGGAATTGGATCGATCCAAGGAATGAAGCTAGTGTTGCGGCAGTGGTAGCGCCTGTCAAGTGTGGGGCCAGGCGAAAGTTCCCGGCGGTCCGGTGCGGGCGCCTGCCGCCGGGGGCGGCGGATTTCCGTTCCGGCTCTGCCACAGGGTGTTTCTCCCCGATCAGGGTAGGAGGCCTCCGGTACGTCGACCCAGAAAGGCACGATGAGTCCCGTGTCCACCGTTCCGTTGTCCACGACTGATCCGGTGTCCGTCGGGTCCTACGCCCTGCAGCCACTGCTGCACGATCTGATGACCTGTGTCAGCTCGCCCACCGTGATCCTGTCGGCGTCCGACGGTCAGATTCACGCGACAGGTGCCCAGGGCGTGTTCAGTGCCGACATCCGCGTGCTCAGCCGAGCCGAACTGACCGTCAGGGGTCGTGTGCTCGAACCGATCAGCAGCGCGCTGATCGGCGCGGATACGGCTGAGTTCCGTTCGCTTCTGCGGTCCGTGCAGGACAACCCCGACCCCGACGTGTGGATTCGTCGCCGCCGGACCGCAGGTCCGGCCGGTGTGGACGAGGTGTTGGAACTGGTGAACAACTCGGCCTCGGACGTCGGGGTGCTGGTGGAGCTGAGGGTGGCGGCGGACCTGCTGGACATGGAGTCCGTCAAGAGTGGTTGCCTCGGCCATGGTGTGCGTCCGATCCGGGTGGACGAAGGCCTTCGATTCGCAGCCGGAAACCTCTGCGCCACCATGACCTGCCCCGGGGCGGAGGTCGAGGTCGCCGATCACGGCGCAGTGGTGCGCTGGTCGGTCTCCGCGGGGTCACGTTCCTCCGCCGTGGTCGGTTGGTCGCTGCAGGTCCTGGACCCCGCCGCTGTCGTGTCCGCTGCGGACCCGGACCGAGGATTCCGGGCACCGGTGGTGGTGGCGAACGAGCGTCGACTCACCCAACTGCTCGCCCAGTCGGTGGCCGATCTCCGGGCCCTGCGGATGAGTACTCCGCTCTCACCCGTCGACGAGTTTCTGGCAGCCGGTAGTCCCTGGTATCTCACGCTTTTCGGCCGGGACTCGATCTGGGCGGCGAGGATGATGCTCCCGCTGGGAACCACCTTGGCCGCCGGCACTCTCCGCACCCTTGCGCGGCGGCAGGGTACCGGCGAGAACCCGGTGACCGCCGAGGAGCCGGGCAAGATCCTGCATGAGATCCGCCGTCTGCCAGGCGCTCTCGCTGACTCCTTCCTGCCACCGGTCTACTACGGGACGGTCGACGCGACGCCGCTGTGGGTGTGCCTGCTGGCCGACGCCTGGCGCTGGGGGATGGACCCGGACGAAGTTCGTGCTCTGCTGCCGGCGGCCGAGGCGGCACTGGCCTGGATGGTCGACTACGGCGACAGCGATGACGACGGGTTCCTGGAGTACATCGACAAATCCGGGGCCGGGTTGGCGAACCAGGGTTGGAAGGACTCCGGCGACTCGGTGCGGTTCGCCGACGGAACGCTGGCCGTCGGTCCGGTGGCGCTCGCCGAGGTGCAGGGCTATGCCTACGAGGCGGCGATGTCCGGCGCTGACCTGCTGGAGGCCTTCGGGCGACCCGGTGCCCGGAGGTGGCGTGACCACGCTGCGAGCCTCAAGCAGCGATTCCGCGAGAAATACTGGGCCACTGATGATCTCGGCGACTATCCGGTGCTGGCTCTGGACGGGCGGAAGCGCCAGGTCGATGCTCCCGCCTCGAACATGGGGCATCTGCTGGCCACTGGCATCCTCTCCGACACGGAGGCGGCGGCCGTCGCGGCCAGGCTGGTCCACCCGAGCATGTCCAGCGGCTTCGGCCTTCGCACCATGTCGAGTTCCACCGGCGGCTACTCGGCGCTGAGCTATCACTGCGGGTCGGTCTGGCCGCACGACACCGCGATCGCCATCCACGGTTTGATGCGTGCCGGGTTCGCCGTCGAGGCCATGGTGCTGGCCGAGGGGCTGCTGGCGGCCGGCGCAGCGTTCGGTGGACGGCTGCCTGAGCTCTACGGTGGATTCTCCCGGCAGGAGAGCCCTGTCCCTGTCCCGTATCCGGCCTCGTGTCGACCCCAGGCGTGGTCGGCCGCCTCCGCCGTGGTGCTGCTGCAGACCTACCTGGGTCTGGAAGCGGACGTGCCGGCCGGAACCGTGCGGATCTCCCCGGCGGACGGGATCGGGGCGTTGTCGGTCTCCGGTCTGCAGATCGCCGGCTCCAATCTCGACGTCGAGGTGCGGGCCGACCGGGGGTCGGTCACTGCCGGTACCGACGCCGGGGTCCGCATTCATTTCGGCTGACACCGGGCGGGTCGGACCAGCTCGCGCCCCGGGTCAGTGACGGAAACCTGATGGACCGCTGGCGGTCCCGGGCCGCGTGTCGGCGTCGAGCTGGGCGACGGCCGACGTCAGGTCCGTCAGGAACGACTCGGCCAGGTCATGGCTGAAACCATTGCGGCAGACGATCCGCATGACCGAGAGATCCTGCCGGTTCTCCGGGAAGGCATAGGCCGGCACCTGCCAACCCCGTTCCCGCAGGGTCCTGGACAGGGCGAAGACGTCCCACCCGGCGACGGATCCGCTGGTGGTGAAGGCGAACACCGGGAGCTGGTCGCCGTGGGACAGCAGCCGGAACTGCGGCATGGCCTCCAGGCGCTGCGCGAGGAAGGTGGCGACGTCACGTGCCGCCTGCTGCACCTGCCGGTACCCGGCGAAGCCCAGTCGGAAGAAGTTGTAGTACTGCGCAACGACTTCCGAGCCCGGACGGGAGAAATTCAACGCGAAGGTCGGCATGTTGCCGCCGAGGTAGTTGACGTTGAAGATGAGTTCCTCGGGCAACGCCTCTGCGTCCCTCCAGAGCACCCAACCGACACCCGGATACACGAGACCGTACTTGTGGCCAGAGGTGTTGATCGACGCCACCCTCGGCAGCCGGAAGTCCCAGACCAGATCGCCGTCCAGGAACGGGGCGATCATCCCGCCGGAAGCGCCGTCGACGTGGATCGGCACATCCGGGCCACCCCCGGCAGCGAGAGCATCCAGCGCTGAGGCGATCTCGGCGATCGGCTCGTAGCTGCCGTCGAACGTCGAACCGAGAATCGCCACCACCCCGATGGTGTCCTCGTCGCACCGCGAGACGGCCGTGGCGGCGTCGAGATGGTAGCGGTCACCCTCCATCGGCACGATACGCGGCTCGACATCCCAGTAACGGCAGAACTTCTCCCAGCAGACCTGGACGTTGGCGCCCATCACCAGGTTGGGACGCCTGGTCCGGTCGTCCACCCGGGCCGACCATCTCCGCCTCAGCGCCATGCCCGCCAGCATGCATGCCTCGCTCGAACCGGTCGTCGAGCATCCGGTCGCCGACTCGGCGTGCGGGGCATGCCAGAGATCGGCCAGGATGGCGACGCACCGGCGCTCCAGTTCCGCAGTCTGCGGGTACTCGTCCTTGTCGATCATGTTCTTGTCGACGGTGTCCGACATCAGTTGCTTGGCCTGCGGTTCCATCCAGGTCGTGACGAAGGTGGCCAGGTTCAGCCGGGCGCTGCCGTCCAGGAGCAGTTCGTCCTTGATCAACTGATAGGCGATGTCGGCCGGGACGGGATCCGGGGCCAACCTGCTCCGGGGCGGCTCCAACCGCTGGGACAGTGCCGGGTTGGCCTCCGTCATGAGGGCATTGGACACCCGGCGCGGTTGCGGGCCGGCTGCCGCGGACGAATGCGGTTCAGAACCGTGATGGAGGGCCATCGCATCAGTATGCGCGGCGCCGAATGCTCGGCCGGTGGCCGGTCGGCCGGTGTTCCGACGTCATCCGAAGCAGTCCTGGTTGCGCAGGAGGAGGCTGAAGCCGACCACCTTGTCCTGGCTGTCGAATCGCACCTTGTAGACGGCCCGGGAATTCTGCGGAACTGAGATCTGCGGTCCGCCGTCCTGCTGGTGCGTGTCGCTCAAGCTGAAACTCGGGTAGGCCGCGTGGACCTGGGTCGCCGTCCAGCCCGCGGTCATGCCCTCCGGGGTCTGCATGACCGAGGCGCTGCGCGGCGAGATGGCGGCGATACCCAACTTCGCGCTGATCAGCACGGAACTGATCCGCGCCGCCGCGATCGTTTCCCACGCCTTGCACGAAACCGTCACGGCCGGCGTGCTGACGAAAACGGCGTCCTGCCTTGCGGTCGCCTGGCTCTGGCCCAGCGACAGGCCCAGGTAGCCGTCGGGGCCGAGGATGTTCTTCGCGTCTGTGGAGCTCGAACCAGCATGTGTCGCAGTAGATCCCTGGGTCACGGTGGCTGTTGCGGTCTCGGTGACCGTCACGGCCGTGACCGTGACGGGCGTGACCGCGGCGGGTGCCGCGGCGGTCGTGGGGGACTCGGCCGAGGTGGCGGAGGACGGAGCGCCCGGAGCGGCGGAGGGGGGCGCGGCCGGGGCTGCAGCGGAGACCGGTGCGGAGGAAGCGGGGCCGGCGGAGGCGGAGGCGGGCGCGGTCGAAACGGGAGCCGGTGCGGAGGGGGCCGGGGCCGAAACGGGAGCCGGGGCCGTGGTGGAACCGGCGGCTGCGGACGACGGGTGGACGTTCGTCGCGGCTGCGCCCTGACCCGAAGTGGTCGGACTGCAGGCGGTCAGCAGGGTGAGTGCCATGGCGGCGGGGATCACCAGGCCGGCGCGCAGTCGGATCCGGGCGAAACGGGGACGAGATGGCGAGGTGGTCATCGGAAATGGCCCTTCGGTTCGGGTGAGCGCGAGCGGGACTGGGACTTGCTCTGTCCGGCTAAGGACATGCCGGGTAATTACGTAGGTTTGACTGGTTCTTTTCGCTAGAATTGTGCTATGCCCCTACCCACCACCGATGTGGAAGTCCTCACGTCACGGTTGTTGCTGATCAGACCCCATCTGGATGAGCGGGCCTGGCGGTTGTTGCTCGGCTGGGAAGCCAAGGCGCTGGGCCGGGGCGGGATCAAAGTGGTCGCCGGGGCGATCGGTGCGCACCCGGACACCGTGGCCCAAGGAGTCCGCGAATTGGACTACCCCGACCAGATCCCGGGCCGGGTCCGGCGCCCCGGCGCCGGCCGGCCCAGCGCGGCGGTGACCGACCCCACCCTGTGGGAAGCGTTGGATGCCCTGGTGGATCCGGTGACCCGCGGCGATCCGATGTCGATGCTGCGGTGGACAACGAAATCGACGTCGAAACTAGCCGCCACGCTGACCACCAACGGCCACCCGGTGTCGGCATCCACAGTGGGAAACTTGTTGAAGGCCAACGGATACAGCCTGCAAGCCAACGTCAAGACCCTCGAGGGCAACCAACACCCCGACCGCGACGCCCAGTTCAACTATCTCAACGATCAGGCCACCGCGTTCAGCGCCGCCGGTGAACCGGTCATCAGCGTCGACACCAAGAAAAAGGAGCTGATCGGGAATTTCAGCATCGGCGGCAAGGAATGGGAACCCCAGGGTGAACCCACCCGGACCAGCGTCCACGACTTCATGGACAAAACCCTGGGCAAGGTCGCCCCGTACGGGGTGTACGACATCGCCGCGAACACCGGATGGATCAACGTCGGCACCGACGCCGACACCGGGCAGTTCGCCGTGGAATCCATCCGCCGATGGTGGAACACTGTGGGCACCAACACTTATCCAAGCGCAACAAGGTTGATGATCACCGCTGATTCCGGCGGGTCCAACGGCTCCCGGCTACGGTTGTGGAAAACCGAACTCGCCGCGCTGGCCACCGAAACCGGACTGGCGATCACCGTGTGCCACCTTCCGCCGGGCACCTCGAAATGGAACAAGATCGAGCATCGCCTCTTCTCCGCGATCAGCCGTAGCTGGCGGGCCCGACCCCTGACCTCCCACGAAGTCGTCATCGAAACCATCAAAGCCACAACCACCACCACCGGGCTCAGCGTCCACGCCGAACTGGACCTGGGCATCTACGAGAGGGGAATCAAGATCAGCGACCGCCAGATCAAAGAACTTGAAAGCAGCCAGCTACACCGCCATGACTTCCACGGCGACTGGAACTACAGCCTGCACCCCGCGACACGCCCGGACACACCCAAATAATTCGCGGGCGGGCCCTAAGGGGGCTCCCAGAGGCTCTGTTGATACATCAGCTGACACATCTGCTGATACATCGACGTGGCATCGACCGCCGACACGTCGGCGTTCCCTCCGACCGGGTCACGGGCCGGGTACCGTTCCACGGCGCGCTCGTCGTCCTGGCCGCACGGTGCCCCGTGCTGCCGGACGACCAGGAGTGCGGTTCAATTCGTCCATGGACGCGCGCGCAGGCCTACCTGCCCTTCCCGCAGATCTCATCGACGTCGATACCCTCCTGGGTGCCTACGAGGACCTCCATCCGGATGTGTCCGACCCGGCCCAGATGGTCGTCTTCGGGACGTCCGGCCATCGGGGTTCGAGCCTGGATGTGGCGTTCAACCGCGATCACATCCTGGCCATCACGCAGGCCATCTGCGAATACCGCGCGTCGCAGGGGACGGACGGGCCGCTCTTCCTGGGCGCGGACACCCACGCCCTGTCCGGTCCAGCCACGTCGACGGCGTTGGAGGTGCTCGCGGCCAACGGCGTCACCGTCATGCTCGACGTCGCAGACGGTTTCACGCCGACCCCGGCCGTCTCGCACGCCATCCTCAAGGCGAACCGCGGGCGCACCAGCAGGCTGGCCGACGGCATCGTCGTCACCCCCAGCCACAACCCGCCCCGCGACGGTGGTTTCAAGTACAACCCGCCCAATGGCGGCCCGGCCGACTCCGACGCCACCTCGATCATCGCGGGCCGCGCCAACGAACTGCTGGCGGCCGGCCTGGTCGGGGTCCGGCGCATGCCCTACGCCCAGGCGCGCGATGCGGATTCCACCGGCTTCTACGATTTCACCGCGTCGTACGTCGGCGATCTGGAGAACGTCATCGACATCGACGCCATCCGCGACGCCGGCGTGAAGATCGGCGCAGATCCGCTGGGCGGTGCTTCCGTGGCGTACTGGGCGGCCATCGCCGAGCGACTGCACCTCGACCTGACCGTGGTGAACGAGAAGGTCGACCCGCAATGGGCTTTCATGACGCTGGACTGGGATGGCAAGATCCGGATGGACTGCAGTTCGCCCTACGCGATGGCCTCCCTGGTCAAGCGGGCCGGCGAATTCGACATCGCCACGGGCAACGACGCCGACGCCGACCGCCACGGCATCGTGACCCCGGACGCCGGCCTGATGAACCCGAATCACTATCTGGCCGTCGCGATCGACTACCTCTACCGGAACCGCACCGAATGGTCGCCGGACGCCGGCGTCGGCAAGACCCTGGTCTCCTCGTCGATGATCGACCGGGTGGTGGGTGACCTGGGTCGCACCCTGGTCGAGGTACCCGTCGGGTTCAAGTGGTTCGTCCCCGGCCTGATCGACGGCTCGATCGGTTTCGGCGGGGAGGAGTCGGCCGGGGCGTCGTTCCTGCGCAAGCGCGGTACGGTCTGGACCACCGACAAGGACGGCATCCTGCTGGCATTGCTGGCCTCGGAGATCCAGGCCGTGACGGGCAGGTCGCCGTCCCAGCGGTACGCGGAACTCACGGAGCAGTTCGGAGATCCGGCCTACGCACGGGTGGACGCACCGGCGACCAAGGCCCAGAAAGCCAAGCTGGGCAAGCTCTCTCCCTCCGATGTGAAGGCCGACACGCTGGCCGGGGAGAAGATCACCGGTCGTCTCGTCACCGCTCCGGGCAACGGGGCGGCCATCGGCGGACTCAAGGTCACCACCGAGAACGCCTGGTTCGCCGCCCGGCCGTCCGGCACCGAGGACGTGTACAAGATCTATGCGGAGTCCTTCCGGGGTCCGGAGCACCTCGCGCAGGTGCAGTCCGAGGCCCGAGAGGTGGTCTCCGCCGCCCTCGGCGGCGCCTGAACCCCGCCCCCGGGTCCCGACACCGGCCATTCCCCCGGCTCTCCCCTCCACCCGCCCATCCTCGCCGCGCATACAGTTCTGCCCGGCGCGTCCCAAACTGCCCGTTCAGCCGCTCTTTCGGCGGTGAACGGGCAGTTTGCGACGCGCCGGGACTATTTGTATGCGCGGACGGTGCTGCTGGTGTCGGCGGCTGCGACGTGGCAGGCGGCGGAGTGGGCCGGGGCGAGTTCGAGCAGGGGCGGCGTGGATTCCGCGCATTCGCCGATGGCGATCGGGCAGCGCCAGCGGAACCGGCATCCGGCGCCGGGGTTGATGACGCGTGGCGGCTCGCCCCGGTCGGTGTCCGCCTCGACGTCCAGCGGGGCGCGCGGATCCGGAACGGCCGACAACAGCAGCTGCGTATAGGGGTGCTTCGGGTTCGTCAGCACCTCCTCGGTGGCACCCGATTCCACGATGTGCCCCGCATACATCACCATGATCCGGTCGGAAACGTAACGGGCGCTGGCGATGTCGTGAGTGATGTAGAGGAACGACACGTCCTCCTGCTCCCGGAGGTCGGCCATCACGTTGAGCAGTCCGATACGGATCGACACGTCGAGCATCGACACCGGCTCGTCGGCCAGGATCAACGTCGGCCGGTAGGCCAGTGCCTGCGCGAAACCGATCCGCTGACGCTGGCCACCGCTGAGCTCGTAGGGGTAGCGGTCCAGCATCTCGGCCGCCGGTGTCAGCCCCACCGTCTCGACGACCCGGATCGCCTCCTCGCGGCGCTCTGTGCGACCCAGCTCCGGACGATGGAGCGTCAACCCGCGCATGATCCCGTGCGACACCGGGTACGCGGGATTGAGCGAGGAGAAGGGGTCCTGGAAGACCATCGGGACGTCGCTGCGGTAGGCGAGCGACTGCTTGCGGGTCCGCATGGACTGCAACGACTTTCCCTGGTATAAGATGTTGCCGGACGTCGGTGGGTAGACCCGCGCGAGCAGGCGCGCGATGGTGCTCTTGCCGCTGCCGCTCTCACCCACCAGGGCGACGATCTCCTTGCGGTTGATCACGATGTTCGCGTCGTCCACCGCGTGCAGCGTCTTGCGCGAGAAGTTGCCGCCCACCTTGAAATGCTTGGTGAGACCGACGGTCTGGAGTAGCGGCACACGTTCTTCGGTGGTCACTCGGTCGCCCCCTGGGAGCCGGACGGGGGGCGGTGCAGCAGGCACCTGCTGCTGACGGAGCCGACCGGATAGAGATCGGGCTCGGTCCCGGTGCACTCGGCCATCGCCACCGGGCAGCGCGCGTGGAATCGGCAGCCACCAGGTGGTCGGCCGAGATCCGGCGGGCTACCAGGGATTCCGGTCAACCGGACGCGCTTTCCACGGATGGACGGGAAGGCGTCCAGCAGCCCACGGCTGTAGGGGTGGGCCGGACTGTCGAAGACGGTGCGCGTCGGCCCGACCTCGACGACCTGGCCGGCATACATCACCAGCAGTTGGTCCGAGAAGTGGCTGACCAGCGACATGTCATGCGTCACGAAGATGACGGCGAAACCCAGTTTCCGCTGCAGTTCACGGATCTGGATCATCAGGGAGCGCTGCGCGACCACGTCCAGGGCCGAGGTCGGCTCGTCCATGATCACCAGGTCGGGGGTGAACAGCAGGGCCATGGCGATCATCGCCCGCTGCCGCATACCGCCGCTGAGTTGGTGCGGATAGCTCTTCAGGTGGATGGGGTCGATGCCGACCAGGGCGAGCACCTCGGTAGCCCGCTCCGTCAGTTGCCTCCGGGAGAACTTGCCGTGGGCTTCCAGCGCATCCTTGAACTGCGCGCCGATGCTGCTGACCGGGCTGAGGGCGTTCATCGCGCTCTGCATGACCACCGAATAATCGCGCCACCGCAGCACGTTCAGCTGCTTCTCGGTCATCGTCACCAGATTGGAGCCGTTGAAGATCACCTCGCCGCCGGTGATCGACGCCGGTGGGCTGAGCAACTGGGCGATGGCGAAGAGCATCGTGGACTTGCCGCAGCCGGATTCCCCGACGACACCGACGAACTCACCCTTGTGCACGGTCAGGTCGACCCGGTCCACCGCGCGGATACCCATCCCGCCGGTGGCGTACTCGACCGTCAGGTCCCGCACGCGCAGGATCGGGGTCTGCAGGTCCGCAACTCCCGTCGTCATGTCCTCAGCCACGGGTGCGCTTGACACGTCGCCTCCTGACGGGTCGCAGGGCCGGGTTGCTGATCTCGTCGAAGGCGTAGTTCATCAGGGCGAAGGAGGTACCCAGCAGGGCGACGCACAGCCCGGGGGCGATCGACCACAGCGGCATTCCGGTCTGCAGGGCCTGCTGGTTCTGCGACCAGTAGAGCATCGTGCCCCAGCTGATCGAATTGGGATTTCCCAGGCCCAGGAACTGCAGACCGGCCGCCGTCAGCACCGAATACAGCGCCGCTCCGAGGAAGTTCGCCACGATCAGCGAGATCATCGTCGGCAGGACCTCGGCGACGATGATGTACGACCGCCGTTCCCCGCGCACCCGTGCCGACTCCAGGAAGTCCCGGTTGCGCAGCGAGAGGGTCTGCGCCCGTAGCTGGTTCGCCCCGTAGGACCAGCCCGTGACGACCAGCACGATCAGGACCACCAGCAGGGTGCCCTTGCCTGCGTAGGTGGCGAAGATGATGATCAGCGGAAAGGTCGGGATCACCAGGAAGATGTTCGTGATCATCGACAGGATGTCATCTGCGACACCGCCGAGATACGCACCGGTGACACCGACCAGCACGCTCAGCACGGTGGCGAAGAGGCCGGCCACCACCGCGATGATCAAGGACTCCCTCGTGCCGTACACCAGCTGGGCCCAGATGTCCTGTCCCAGGGCGGTGGTGCCCAACAGGTGTTGGCCGGACGGCGGTAGCGCGGGGACGAACTGGAGGGCATTGGGGTCCCTGACCGAGGTGAACAGTTGCGGGGCGATCGCCGCCACCGTGAACACCAGGAAGATGACGAAGCCGACGATCGCCTTCCGACTGTGCAGGATCGAGCTCAGCAGTCCGCCACGTCGCCGTCTGGGTTCTCCGGTGTCCACGACGGCGACAGTTCCCAGCAGAGCAGTCATCTCGTCATCAGCCCTTCGTCCGTGCGCGCGGGTCCAGCCACGCGATGGCGAAGTCGCAGAGGATCAGCGCGACCAGCACCGCGACCGTGAACAACATGAAAAGTACCTGCATGACCGGGTAGTCGGTGTTCTGCACCGCGTTGTAGAGCAGGTAACCGAGCCCCGGGTAGTTGAAGACGTACTCCACCAGGATCGACCCGGAGATGACGAACCCGAGCGACATCGCGAATCCGGACAGGTTGGGCAGGAACGCGTTCCGTCCCGCATACGTGGTCATCACCCGCCAGCCGGACAGGCCCTTGGCCCGGCCCATCCGCACGTAGTCCTCGGCCAGCGTGGTGATCATGTTGTTGCGCATCGTCAGGATCCAACCGCCGACCGAAGTGATCAGAATGGTGGCCGCCGGTAGGACGGCGTGCTGCAGGACGCTCCCGATGAAGGGCCAGGTGAAGCTCGGCTGCAGGCTGGTGTCGTAGTTGAAGTCGCTGGGCAGGAAGCCGTTGGTCCACACCGAGAACACCAGGATCAGCAGCAGACCGACCCAGAAATACGGTAGCGCCGAGGTGACGACGAAGATCGGCGGCAGGATCGAATCCAGTTTGCCACCGCGCTTCCAGCCGGCGACCACGCCCACGAGCGAGCCGATCAGGAAGGCGATGACCGTGACGACGCCGACCAGTCCGACGGTCCACGGCAGGGCGTGCAGGACGATCTGGCTGACCGGTTGCCCGAGAGAGCCGCCGATCGAGATACCCCACTTCCCGGTCAGCATGTTGCCGAGGTAGTCCCGGTACTGGACGAAGATGTTCTGGTTGGGCTTGAAACCGAACGAGGTGAGCATGTCCTGGAGGGCGGCCGGGGAGAGCTTGTCCCTGGTCCTGACCCGCAGGGCATCCACCGGACTGCCGGGCATGAAGCGCGGGATGAAGAAATTGAGGGTCAGGGCGGCCCAGAGGGTGATCAGGAAGAAGCCGAGGCGTTGCAGCACATATCTCATGACGATCGCTTCCTCTCGCTCGTGGTCCGGGCCGCCACTGCTCTACCTGTTTCCGCTGAGCGGCCGGGGCCCGGTCGGCCGAGCCTTCACTGGGCCGACTTGGAGTAGATGTTCGCCAACAACTGTCCGGCGTCGGGAACGGTGAAGGCGGCCGGCTGCGCGTAGGGGTTGTCCGGGGTCGGCCAGCCGTCGATGTCTTTGGTGTTGTACTGGAACCAGTCGACGCTCTCGGTCATCGGGATGATCGGGACGTCCTTGATCATCGCTGCGCCGAGCTGCTTGACGATCGATGTCTGGGTGGCCTCGTCGGCGGCGGGGTAGGCGTCGAACAGCTTGTCGACGGCCGGGTTGATGTAGCGCTCGAAGTTGGTGGTGGCGGACTTGCCGATCGGTGCGGTGTTCTTGGAGTACATGACGCCGCGGAGTTCCTGGTAGGGGGTCGGGCCGCCTACATCGCCGTAGTAGGCCAGGTCGAAGTCACCGGTGTAGAGCTTGGAGTTGTAGCTCTGCTGCGCGAGATCGGAGACGGTGATGTTGATGCCGATCGGGGCCAGCTGCTGCTTGATGACGGCGAGCGAGGCGTCCCAGTCGGTGTAGCCGGTCACGGTGATCACCGAGAGCTTGAGCGGATTGGCGGGTGAGTACCCGGCCGAGGCCAGCAGTGACGTCGCTTTCGCGGTGTCCGGCTTGTCGTAGCCCGAGGCCGTGACGGCAGCGGCGTCGTAGTACTTCTGGAAGGTCGGTAGTACGACGCCGGTCTGGTTGGCGGCCGGCTGCTGTCCGCCCTCACCGATCAGTGCCACCTGGCTGCGATCGATCGCCGCGGCGATCGCCTGGCGTACGGCCAGTTTGCTGGTGGCGGCGTGCGACGGATCCAGGTTGGGGTACAGGGCGACGTTGCTCACCGGCGGGGACCAGGTGTGGTTGTCCGGCGACTTGGCCAGGTAGAACGTCTTGATGCTGGGGATGAACTGGCTGCCCCACTGGGCCTTGCCGTTCGCCAGGTCGAGGTTGGCCGGGCCGTTGTCGAGATAGGCCGGGTACTGGACCTTCTGGATGTACGGCTTCCCGGTCTGCCAGTAGGTCGGGTTGGCGAGGTACTGGATGTTGTTGGCCGAGCAGGGGCTGACGGTGAAGGGCCCGGTACCGACCGGGTTGGGGTCGGCCCAGGTGTCCGGGTGGGCGGCTCCCGGACCGCTGCCACCGAAGATGTGCTCCGGGACCATCGGGGTCTGGTTGGCGAAGCTGAAGAAATAACTGCTGGCCGGGCCGGCGAATTTCAACGTCACCTGGCTGCCCGCCGCCACCGCGCTCTGCAGGCCGGCTCCGGTCCAGAGCGAGTAGAGGTCCGTTCCGGGGAACTTCTTGAGCAGGTTGAAGGTGAAGGCGACATCCTTGGCGGTGAAGGCCTGTCCGTCACTCCATTTCACGCCCTGCCGGATGTCGAAGACGATCGACTTCTTGTCCGAGCTCCACTTGTAGGACGAGGCGAGCATCGGGGTCTCGGCCTGGTCCTTCAAGATGTTGACGAACACGAGCGGCTCGTACACGAAGCCGACGGACTCCTGGAACACGGCCGGGTTGAACGGGTTGAACTGGCACGACCAGGTCTGACCGCCGACGTTGGCGATGGTGATCTCGCCGCCCTTCTTGTGGGTTGCCGCCGTCGTTGGCCCCGTCGCCGTACCACCGCCCGTCGTGGAGGCACCGGCAGAGGCCGCAGCGCTTCCGCCCGCGGCCGACGAGGCGGACGACGCCGATGTTGCTGCTGTCGTCGCTGTCGTCGAGGCACTCGAACATGCGGCCGCGCCGAGACTGACCGCCAGGAGTACTGCGATCGCTTTGCCACGTTTCATCCGGAGTGTTCCCTTCCCATCGAGTTGACGGTGTCCCGATCTCGGCGAAATCAGCGGCACCACTGAGGCTTCAGGTTCCGAAGGTGGGGCCGGCCTGAGCGCCGGCCGGCTCGGCCCGGCTTCCTGCGGCGGCCCGCGCCAGCAAGAGCGCTCCACGCAACGGTGCGTCGAACGGATAGCGTGCGAGCACCAGCTCGGGCGGATAGGGGACACCGGCGTCGAGGGCGCGGCGCAGGCGCTCGTACAGCTGGTCCCAGGATGCCGTCATGCCCCCGCCGACCACGATGCGAGCCGGGTCGACGGCGATGGTCAGGTTGACGAGGTGGAAGGCCAGTTCGCTGGTGAATTCGTCGATCAGGTGCGCGGATCCGAGGTCGACCGACGCGGAGGTGAAGACCTGCTCGGCCGTGATCTGCCGCCCGGGGCCGACCGCGGCCGGTCTGGCGGATGCCGAGCGGGCGAGACCCATTCCGCTGACGGTCTCCTCGAGCAGGTCGCGAGTCCCGATCGGGCGGTCGACGTCCGCCGGGCTCCGCAGGTTGTAACCGATCTCGCCGGAGGCGCCGTGGTGTCCGGCCATCACCCTGCCGTTCGCCACGATCGCAACGGCGAGACCGGTGCCGAGGTTCAGGAAGAGGCCGGGGTCGCACCCGGCAAGCGCGCCGTCCTCGTATTCGGCGTGCGCGGCGGCCTTGACGTCGGTGACCACCCTGATCGCCGCCCCGACGAAGGCCAGGCCGAGTTCCCTCGCCAGGCGGAGGTTCTCCCACCCCGGAATGGCCGGGGCCAGCTGCACCCCGTCGTCACCGGGAATGCCGAAGGTACTCGCACCGACGGCGAGCAGCTCGGCGCCGTCCAGCTTTTCCAGGAGGACGTGGGCGGCGTCGACGCCGTACTGCAGATTGATCCGTGCCCCGGCCGAAGGAGTGGTCGGGACCACGGTCCCGGCCAGCCGCCGACCGTCGAGATCGCAGAGCGCCACAGCGATCTTGGTTCCACCGAAGTCGAGACCCAGTACCACCTGCATGCGCGGCGATCCTCCCTGCGGGCTATCGTTCAGCGGTCTGTACGTGAGATTGTTAGGAAAGTAACCTACCAACCAGCGGCTGACAAGGGCCAAAGGGGGCGCGACGGGGAAATCGTCCGTCCCGTCCGCAGACGATCTCGACGAGGAGGCCGCAACGTGAGAGGGATGACGCCGGGTCAGCTGCCGGCGCGGCCGCAATCCATCCGCGCCATGAACGAGATCCTGCTGCTCGGTCAGATCCACGATCAGGTCACCGTGTCGCGCGCGGATCTGGCCCGGATGTGTCGTCTGTCCAAACCGACGGTGTCGCTGGCGCTGTCCAATCTCGAGCGGGCGAAATTGATCCGCCCGTCGGGGGTGCGGACGGGTCTGCCCGGGCCGGCGGCCGTCCTGTACGAATTGCTGCCCGAAGCGGGCTTCGTGATGGCGCTGGACGTCGGTCGTCAATATCTGCGGGGCGCGGTCAGTGATTTCTCCGGCGCGGTGCGCGCCCGGACCTCGGTCCGTGTCCGCGTCAAGGGTGCACACGCACTGGTCGGTGAACTGATCGCCCTGTCGGAAAGCCTCCGTGCCACCGCGGGTCTGGATACCCGGCAGATCAGCCAGACGGTGATCGGGAGTCCCGGAGTGCACGATCAGCGCCGGGATGTGCTCGCGCTGGCCGGGACGTTGACCGGTTGGGACGCGCCGGTGATGAACGAGCTCCGCCACGTGTTCGGCCCGTCGCTGATGTTCTTCAACGACGTGGACGCGGCCGCCCTTGCCGAGCAGGAACACGGGCACGGCCGAGGGGTGGACAGCTTCGGCTTCGTCTCGGTCGGCACCGGTATCGGGATGGGGCTGGTGCTCGACGGGAAGTTGCACCGCGGGAACCATGGGGCCGCCGGGGAGATCGGCTATCTGCCGCTGGAGCACGAGCGCAGTTCCGATGCGCGTGACGCGAGAAAGCGCGGCAGTCTCGAGGCGGCGGCCTCGGCGGCCGGTATCGTCCGGTCTGCGCGCCGGGCGGGCATGGGCGGCCCGATCTCTGCGCGCCGGGTGTTCGACGCTGCGGCGAAGGGTGACCCGCGGGCCGCGCAGGTGGTCGCCGAGGAGGCCGTCCTGGTGGCCAAAGCGATCTGCGCGGTGGTCACCGTGGTCGATCCCGGATTGATCGTGCTGGGTGGCGGCGTGGGTCGGGCCGCCGGGTTCGTCGACGTCGTGCGGTCCCAGCTCGCCCGGATCGCGCCCGTCCAGCCGGAACTCAAGGCCAGCGCCCTGGGTGACGACGCGGTCGTCGACGGCTGCCTGGCCGCCGGGACGGACCGGGTCTGGCAGGTCGTCAACAAGGGCCTGTCCGATCCGACCTGAACCGGCGACGCCGGATCCGGGAGCGGAACCCTCTGCACCGCAACAGGAACGACCAGTGCAACAGGACCGCTCAGTCATGTGGGAAGAAGGCCGGCAGAAATCCCCGGTTGACGGTCAGCAGCTCCTCCAACAGGGGCTCGGCGATCTCCCACTGGCGCACCAGCGGGTGCGTCAGCAGCGCTCGCCGGGCCACGTTCCGATCCCCGGTGACCGCGGCCTCGACGGCCAGGATCTCGTAGGCCGTCACCGACTGGACCAGGCCCAGCATCTCCGGCGGTAGGTCGGGCACCTGCACCGGGTGGACACCGTCCCGGTCGACGAAGGCAGGGACCTCGACCACGGCGTCATCCGGCAGACCGGAGATGACCCCGTCGTTGCGGACGTCTACGTAGTGGTGGGCGCCGTCACCGGTGAGCAGGCTGGTGACCAGGGCCGCCGCAGCTTCGCTGTAGTAGGCGCCGCCCCGCTGTTCCAGCAGTGCCGGCTTGTGGTCCAGCGCCGGGTCGCGATACATCTCCAGCAGTTGGTTCTCGATGGCCTGGACCTCTCCGGCGCGGTGCCCGCCGGTTCGCTGCTGGCTCCGGAATTCCTCGTCGGTGCAGTAGAAGTAGTGCAGGTAGTACGAGGGAATCGAGCGGAGGGTCGCGAGCAGTGGGGCCGGCATCCTGACCTCGGCCGCCAGGTCGGCGAGCGAATCGCCCTCCAGCATCGCCGGTAGCCGTTCCTCGCCGTCCACCTGCACCGACCGGATCCACGAAAGATGGTTAAGGCCTGCATGTCCCAGCCTTACCCGGTCCGGCTCCACCCCGAAGCCCTTCGCCAGGCGACGCTGGAATCCGATGGCGACGTTGCACAGACCCACCGCGCGATGACCGGCATGTTGCAGGGCGCGCGTGACGATGCCCACCGGATTGGTGAAGTCCAGGATCCAGGTGTCCGGCCCGGCCAGTTCGCGGATGCGATCGGCGATGCCCAGAACCACCGGCACCGTCCGCAGGGCCTTGGCGAACCCCCCGGGGCCGGTCGTCTCCTGCCCGATGATGCCGTACTTGTTGGGAATGGTCTCGTCGGTCAGCCTCGCGGCCTGCCCGCCGATCCGCAGTTGGATCAGGACGGCGGCGGCGCCCGTGACGGCGGTATCGAGATCCGTGGACAGGAGGAGCTTGCCGCTGAATCCGGTCCGCGCCAGAATTCGACCGGCGAGGCCCCCGACGATCCCCAGCCTGGTGCTGTCGACGTCGTAGAGCACCAACTCCGTCAGGCCCAGCACGTCCGCCCGACGGGCGAAACCTTCGACCAGTTCAGGGGTATAGGTACTACCTCCGCCGATCACGGTGATCTTCAAGGTCTTTCTCCTTCTGAGGATTTCGTGGCGGTGCCCGTCAGGGTGGGCAGGCGCCGATGGTTGTCGACCCGGTGTCCTTCTCGTGGTCCCCGTCGCAGCCGGTCGGAACCGTGTGGTCGGTCGAAGGCGGCGGCCCTGGCCCGCTCGACGGCCATGGCGGTGGCGCCGATCAGCACGGCATCGGCCCCCAGCAGGGAGGTCTCGATCCGCGGACGGAGAGGCGTGAGCTCGGCCAGATGCGCGATGACCCGGTCCTGCAGGAGGTCCCGGTTCGAGCCGATCGCACCGCCGAGGATGACCAACGGTGGGTCCAGGATGGGTGTCAGACAGGCGATCGTGTAGGCGATGGAGTCGGCGGTGTCCCGGACGATCTGCAGGGCGGCCGCGGATCCGGCCCTGGCCGCTGCGAAAACGGCGCGGGGACTGAGATCCCCGGCGAGGCCGGCCTCCACCGCGCGCGCGTGGATGTAGGCGGATCCGATGTGTTCGTCCAGTGCAGGATGGGCGCTGCCGTGTGGGCTCGGGCGGGTGGTGGGCAGGTATCCCACCTCGCCCGCCGCGCCCCCGAATCCCCGATGGAGTGCTCCGCCGATGACGATGCCGAGACCGACACCGTGACCGAGCGCGAGCAGGACGAAATCGTCCACGTCGTCGGTCAGGCCACCGGACCGCTCGGCCAGCGCGGCGAGGTTGACGTCGTTCTCCAAGGTCAGCGAGTTCGGCATCGCTGCGGCCAGGGTGTGACCGAGAGTGCCTCCCTCGTCGGGGATCCCGTCGGAGTACGCGAGCGAGCGGCCGTCCCTGGCGACCGATCCGGGGACGGCCACCACGGTCTCGGCGATGTCGTGTTCGGAGATCCCGATGTCCCGTGCCGTCTCGCCGATCAGGCCGACGACCTGCTCGGCCACGTGGCCGACTTTCCGGTCCAGGGCGGTGCGGCGATGGGCCCGCACGAGGCCGGTGATGTCGGCGACGTCGACCTTGATCCAGTCGTGACCGATGTCGACGCCGACGGCGAAGGCGGCTTCGGGTCGCACGCTGTAGAGCGCAGCCACCGGCCCCTTGCGACCGGTCACGGCGCCGGTCTCCTGGATCCAGCCGCGTCGGGTCAGGGTAGCCAGCGCGACCCCGACGGTGGGCTTGGAAAGGCCGGTGTGGGAAGCGATGTCGGCGCGGGTGGCGCTGCCGCCGCGGTCGATCTGCTCGAGCACCGCACGCTCGTTGATCGAGCGCAGCAGGCCCTGGTCGCCGGCCGGGAACTGAATCATGACACCTCCTCGTCGATGGTCTACCATCTAACAGGTAAGTTTCCTTTCTATTTCAGCGACGGTCACCCTGGCAACGTCCCGCGTCGGATGTGCTGCAGTGCAGCAGCGCATCGGCGGAGGGCCCGAGCGGGAGATCGGCCGGGCGTCCGGCGACAAGTCGGGGCCCGGTAGCGAGCCGGAACCCGGTACCGGGTCTCAACCCGACGAGAAGGAGCGCGCGTGACCACGTCTGTCCACTCTGTCCCCTGTCCCCGGGAGTCGGCGGAACCGATGGGGCCGCGTTTCGGGCCGACTACCTCGGGCCCAGAAATGCCGCAGCGCAACAACTCCACCTCGCTACGGAGAGCACTTCGCGTCCTCGATGCGGTGTCGGGCTACCGAGGGCGGCCCTGCGGGATCAGTCTGACCTCGCTGGCGGTCTCGCTGGAGATGTCCAAGTCGACAGTGCTCCGGCTGATCGGTCCGCTCCGGGACGAGGAACTGATCCACCAGGATCGGGACTCGGGGCGGTATCGACTCGGTCCGGCGGCCGTTCGGCTCGGTGCGGCCTTCGTCGAACGGGTGGACCTGGACGTGCTGGCCGGTGACCTGCTCCGCGAGCTGGCCAGGCGGTCAGGCCGGTCGGCGACCCTGGTGGTCCCCGGCAGCGGCGACGATTCCCACCGTCAGAGGGCAGGAGCAGCGGTGCTACTCGCCGTCGGTACCCCGGTAGAGGAAGTCGCAGACCGGGACATTCGCATCGCGGCGTCGCTGCGGGAGCGAGGCTGGTGGGCCGAGATCAGCGACGGGGACACGGGCGACGGCTCGGTGGCCGCGCCGGTGGTGGATCACCGATCCCGTGTCGTGGCCGCTGTCGAGTCCTCCCTTCAGTCGGTGATGTGCCTTCATCCGGCCGGCGCGGACGACCCGCGGAGCAGCCTGGAGTCCATCGGGGACGCCGTCCGTACCTGCGCAGATTCGCTTTCCGGACGACTCGGTGCGCCGCGGGTCGGATCCGCCTTCCAGAAGGGGACCACTCGATGACATTCGATACGGGCCGGACCGTGCTGGCTCTGGACGGCGGGAACAGCAAGACCGATGCCGCCGTCGTCACCTCGGCCGGCGAGGTGCTGGCCAGGGGCCGCGGTCGCGGATTTCGTCCACACCTGGGCAAGGACGAGGCGCTGGCCGGACTCGGCGAGCTGGCCAGGTCGGTCCTGGTCGAGGCCGGCCTGCAGCGGGCGACGCTCCTCTCCGCCTGCCTGGCCAACTCCGACCTCCCTCGCGAGGACGAGGAGTTCGCCACGTGGTTCACCGGCCAGCAGTTGGCCGAGCGCGTCGAGGTCACGAACGACGTGTTCGCGTTGCTGCGCAGTGGAACTCGCGCTCGGGCGGCGGTGACGGTGGTCTGCGGCGCCGGGATGAACTGCGTCGGCGTCGCGCCGGACGGGTCAGTGGTCAGGTTCCTCGCGTTGGGCACCTTCACCGGTGACTGGGGTGGCGGCGGAACGCTGGGAACGCAGGCGATGTTCTTCGCCATGCGTGACGAGGACGGGCGGGGAGCACGGACGGAGCTGTCGACAGCGTTGCCCGCACACTTCGGGTATCCGAGCACCGCTGCCGTTGCCGAGGCTCTGCACCTGGGTGAGATCGACGGGCACCGACTGCACGAACTGGTCCCGGTCCTGTTCGCGGTGGCGTCCGCCGGTGACGAGGTCGCGTTGTCGGTGGTGCGGCGACAGGCCGACGAGGTGATCGCCTTCGTGATGGCCGCTCTCACCCGACTCGGCCTGCTCGATACCGAAACCGAGGTGGTGCTCGGGGGTGGTGTGCTGGCCGCGCAGGAACCGGTGCTGCTGGATCCGATCCTTGCGGCGTTGGGCCGATCGGCGCCGCACACCAGGGTGACGATTCCCCGGATCACGCCGATCGTCGGGTCGGTGCTCCTGGGCCTCGAGCATCTGGCCGATGGCGCGCCGGTGGACGAGGAGACGGAGCAGCGCATTCGCGTCGCGTTCGGCGAGGCACGCAAACCCGCTGACGTCCTGCAAAGCGATGGCGATAGCCATCACTTTGCAGGACGTCAGTGAGGCGAGCGCGGGGATTGTGGACAGCGCCGACCTGAAATCGCCGGATTGGCGATCATCATCGAATGGGAACCCCGGTGCTGCTGCCGTGGACTCGGGAGGCAAGCTCGCTCTTCCGGGTCCGCCGCAGACTGTTCGCCGCGCGGATCGCCCGGCTGCAGGGTGGATCGATTTCGCGGCGCCAGCTCTATCGGGCCGGTCTGACCCGCGCGGAGGTGACGGCCGAGCTCAGGTCGGGCCGCTGGCAACGACTCGGTCGTCAGACGATCGGAATCGGTGACCGGTCGGAGCTCGGTCTGTGGTGGCGAGCCGTTCTGGAAGTCGGTGCCGATGCTGCCCTGGACGGTGTGACGGCCCTGGTGGCGGCGGGTCTGCGCCACTTCGAGGACGTCGTGCACGTGTCCGTGTCCAAGGGCACCCGTTACCGGAGGTCGCCGGGGGTCGTCGTCCACGAGACGCGGCGTCGTCATCCGGGCGATCTGGCCACCGGCGGCCCTCCGAGGGTGCTGGCCGAGATCGCCGCGGTGCGGGGCGCCCTCTGGGCTCGATCAGACCGGCAGGCGGCGCTCGTCATCGCGATGTGCGTGCAGCAGCGCCTGACGACACCGGGACCGCTGTGGGATGCGGTCGAATCGGTGCGGCGGGATCGGCGTCGCAGTCTGATCCGTTCCGTCACGCGGGATGTGCTGATCGGCGCGGAATCACTGGGGGAGTTGGACTTCGCCCGGATGTGCCGTCGGGCGGGACTGCCCACCCCCGACCGTCAGGCGGTCCGGGTCGTCCCGGGCGGGCGGGCGTACCTGGATTGCCGGTTCGATCGGTATCGGGTCGTCGTCGAGATCGACGGGATTCATCACCTCGAGCCGGACAACTGGATTGCCGATGCGCTCCGGCAGAACGAGGTGACGATCGGAGCCGATCGGGTGCTGCGGGTCCCGGTGATCGGGTTGCGCGTGCGGGGCGAGGAGTTCATGGACCAGCTGCGCCGCGTTCTGGTGTCGGCCGGTTGGTCGGGAACCCCGTTGCGTCCTGCACAGTGACGCCTATTGGCGTCACTCTGCAGGACGTCCGCGACGTCAACCGCAAGCGTGGCCGCGCGTCAACCCGCCAGGCGTTCCAGCGCAGCGGAGGCGTGGGGCGCGAGCTCGATGTCGGAGTGCGCGCGTTCCTCGACGTAGGCCAGGCGGCCGTCGGGCGTGATGCCGTAGAGCCGGGTGGTGCCGACGACCGGCGGTGCGGTCGGGGTGCGCCACGTGGCATCGGTGGACATCGCCCAGGTCGTCAGCGAGCGGGGCTGACCGTAGAAGACCTCGATCCGGCCCTCCGCGTGAGCCACCAGCAACTCGATCGAGCCGTCCGGCTGCGGCCGCCAGAATCCGACCTCGCGCGCCGCGGGAGCACCGACGGCCCCCTCGGAATCCAGATGCCAGGTCACCGATTCGAATCGTAGGAACGGTCGTCCGTCGTGCGAGATCGTGATCTGCTGGCCGAACTGCGGTGTCTGCAGGCCGGGATCGTTGCCGTACACGCCGGTCCCGCGCCAGACTCCGACCAGAGGCAGCAGCGACAGGCAGGCATGGTCGATCTCCGGACCCAGCCGCACGTTCGCGGTGTCCGCAGGGATGGGCAGCGCGGCCACGGTGTCGATGTTCAGCCCGCGGGTGACGGCCGCGCGCGCCTCGGCCGCCTGGACGGCGGCATCCCCGCTACCCCGAACGACCACCGGATCCGGCAGGCCCGGCTCGTCCGCAGCCGGCCCGCTCACCGATCCTCGTGCAGCAGTCGGAAGACGACGAAGAACGCGAACCAGGTGATGACCAGGCCGACGACGACGAGCAGCGAGGTGTAGAAGATTTCCAGCACGACGCCACCCTATCGTCGCGAACCCTCCCAGAGGGTCGAGGCAGAGGGTCTACGCCAGAGCCGGACGTGGATCACACGTGCCGGTCCGCGCTCATGATCGAGTCGATTCCAGCCCCACGCGTCACAAGATCGCCACCTTCATGAGCGCCGTCGATGTTGATCAGCGCGACCGGGCCGGACCTGCGCGACCGGGCCGGACCTGCCCGACCGGGCCGGGCCTGCGCGACCGGCGGAAGAGCCGAACGGCCCCGTTCCCTCCCGCAAGACTGGCTGGAGGGAACGGGGCCGGGAGTGGGGACCGTCAGGCGACCTGGACGTCGACCTGGTGGATGCCGATCTCGGAGGTCACCGTCTCGGTACCGTTGCCGGAGCGGGACAGCGCGCGCACGGTCCAGTCACCGGGGGCGGCGAAGAACCGGTAGTAGCCCTCCGGCGAGCTGACGACCTCGGCGGTGAACTCGCCGGTGCCGTCCAGCAACCGCACGAAGGCGCCGGCCACCGGACCGTTGTCGGCGAAGACGGTGCCCTGGATGATCGAGGCGTGGGTGATGTCGGTGCCAGGGGGCATCTCCACGGTCTGGGCGGGGGATCCGCACATGTTCTTCAGTCCTTGCGCTGGGGAATGGATCTGGGGGCAGGAGTCAGGAACCGATGGCGACCGGCACGCCGATCAGCGAGCCGTACTCGGTCCAGGAGCCGTCGTAGTTCTTGACGTTCTTCTTGCCCAGCAGTTCGGCCAGCACGAACCAGGTGTGGCTCGAACGCTCGCCGATGCGGCAGTAGGCGATGGTGTCCTTGCTGTCGTCGACACCGCTGTACAGCGACGCCAATTCGGCATCGCTGCGGAAGGTGCCGTCCTCGTTCGCGGCCTTGGACCACGGCACGTTGACGGCGGTCGGGATGTGACCGGCCCGCTGGGACTGCTCCTGGGGCAGGTGCGCCGGGGCCAGCAGCTTGCCGGAGAACTCATCCGGCGAGCGGACGTCGACGAGGTTCTGGGTGCCGATGGCGGCCACCGCCTCGTCGCGGAAGGCGCGGATCGACAGATCCTGATCCTTTGCCACGTAAACGGTCTCGACCCGGTCGGGGAGATCGGTGGTCAGCGGGCGACCGTCGAGTTCCCACTTCTTGCGGCCGCCGTCGACGAGCTTGACGGCGTCATGGCCGTAGAGCTTGAAGTACCAGTAGGCGTACGCGGCGAACCAGTTGTTGTTGCCGCCGTAGAGGACGACGGTGTCGCCATTGCTGATGCCCTTGCCGGACAGGAGCTTCTCGAAGCCGGCCCGGTCGACGAAGTCGCGACGGACCGGATCCTGCAGGTCGGTCTTCCAGTTCAGCTTGACGGCGCCGGCCAGGTGACCGCCGTCGTAGGCGGTGGTGTCCTCGTCGACCTCGACGAAGACGAGGCCGGGGGTGGACAGGTTCTGCTCTGCCCATTCGGTGGTGACGAGAGACTCCTCGCGGCTCATCTGATGCTCCTTGTTCCTGTGGGAAGCCACTGCGTGGCGGTGTCGAAGACCAGGCGGACGGAGCCCGCCGTTGGGTATCTGGTGCAGGTGCGCCCGCGACAGGAAGCGACCTGCTCGGGCGGAAGGCGGATTGGTGCAGGGGCCGACGAAACGCCTATGCGTCGTCGTCCGGTTGCTCGGTGCGGGGGAGTGACTACCGCACGCAGTCGAGGCACCCGGTGACGCAACACAGCGCGCTGCCGACCCGAACCAGGTCGACCGCTCGCCGGGAAGTCAGCAGGGGGCCCATGGACACCACGTTAGCAGCCGGGCGTCCCCCGGGCGTGCCGCTGCCGAATCCGGAAAGGCAGCCGGCGGCGGCAGCCTTCTCGCAGGTTGCGGCGTAGCTCAGGTCTTCGCGGCGATCCGTACGTCGTTGGCGATCGCGGTGAGCACGAGGTTGGTTCCCGAGGCGGTGAGGGTCGCGGCCTGGACGGTGAACGGCAGATCCCGCAGGGGGAGCGCCAGCGACAGGTTCCTGGCCAGGTCCGCGATGTTCAGGCCCGCGATGCTCGGCAGCGAGATCCCCGCGGCGGTGAGGCCTTTGGCATCCAGGTGAAGGGCACCCGAGCTGAAGGAGGCCACCAGGTCGGCCGTCACCGGGATCTGCTGCCCGGCAACGGACACGGTGGCGCCGACCCGGATCGCGCCGCCCGGTCCGGCAGTGATCGTGACGCCCGTCTGCGTCATGGCTGCCGAGATCCGACTGGTCGGGATCTCGCCGTGAAGCCTCACCTGCGCAGCCCGCAGGTTGCTGGCGGTGCCGTTGAGGGCGTCGCCCAGCGGGAGGTCGACGTCGTAGAGCTCGATCGTGGCGGCGATGCCGGTGATGGGTCCGGCGGCGACGTCCTGCGAGGTCAGGGTGATGTTCTGGTAGTGGCCGGGCAGTGCCTGGGCGAGGAACGAGAAGCCGTGGATGTGCACCGACGGTGCGACGGTGCCGGTCTGGGTGGCGATCGCCTCGCCGGCCTTGGACTCGGCGAACGCCCGACCTCCGATGTCGACGCCGACCACCAACAGGATCAGCACGACGAGGAAGATCAGCAGTTTCCGCACGCTGCCGATTGTCCCCTGCGCGGTCGACGCGCGGAGCCGCTTCAGCCCGAGTGGGAGCTGACGGGGCGCTGAGAGTTTCCGACCGCTGCGCGATCCGGCCGCGGCCCGATCGACCACTGCGCGATTCGGCCGATCAGCTCCGGGGTGCTGGCAGACTCCGCGTGCCCCATTCCCGGCTCGATCCAGAGCTCCGCGTGGCCTCGGCTGGCGGCCTGGAGGGCGAGCGCGTGGGCGGGCGAGAAGTAGTGGTCGTCCGTCCCGTGGACCAGCAGCAACGGTGTCGGGGTGATCCGGTCGATCACCTCCAGCGGCGTCTGCGGGATCACCGGCCACGGCACGCCCAGTCGAACGCCGAGCATGCGCCCGACGGCGGGGCCGAGGGGATTCTCGAGCAGCCAGTGCACCCTGCGCATCGGTGACGTCTCGCGGATGTACCAGCGCGAGGGGCTGGACACGGCGACCACCGTGTCGACGCTCCGGGCGCCGAGGGCGGCGTGGCGCAGGGCGATGGAGGCGCCCATGCTGAAGCCGACGCTGTGGATCGCGCCGTAGCCCTGGGAGGAGGCGAAGGCCACCGCGGCGTCGAGGTCGAGCACCTCGTCGCGTCCAACCGAACCCGACCCGCCCGACCGGCCGTGGCCCCGGAAGTCTAGGGCGACAAAGGCTCCGAAGTCGGCGAAGTGATCGATGACGGCGCGGGTGGACGCCTTCGCGATCGAGTTGGTGAAGCCGTGGCCGATGACGAAGACGGGGGCACCGACCGCGCCGGGCAGGTGCAGCCCTTGAAGTTCGACGCCGTCGGACGTCAGCACCGTCAGGGGGCGGGCGGCGGGCGTGGGGGTGTCCCGGCGGGCGAACATGGGGCGAACCTACAGTTCGGCGACGGCCGGCAGGTTGTCCCGGGCCCAGGTGGTCAGTTCGTTCATGGCAGGCAGCAACCCGTGGCCGGCGGGGGTGAGCTGGTAGACGACCGCGACCGGCGGCCCCTCGTGGACGGAGCGCTGGACGACGCCGGCCTTCGCCAGTTCGGTCAACCGTTCGGACAACACCGAATCGCTGATCCCGTTGACCGCCCTGCGCAGCTCCGAGAAGCCCGCCGGCCCGGACGTGAGCGTCCCGAGAATGACGCCGTTCCAACGTTTTCCGAGAAATCCGAAGGCGCGGGCCAGGGCGCCGTCACAAGCCCGTGGTTCGTGGCAGGGATCACCCGGGCTCGTCATGGTCCCCATCATAGTCCGGTGCTAGGTTCTCTGGTGTAGCTTTGTTTTTACTAGTAGCCATCAGAATGGAAGTCACTATGACGCAAGTAGTCGCCAACCCGACGCGTGTCCACCTGGGCGGTCTGGATTCCGCCGGCCGGTCGGCCCTGTTCACCGACGCCCGCACCGCCAACACGTTCGCCCCGGTCCCGGTGACCGACGCGGAGCTGACCGAGATCTGGGAGTTGGCCAAGTGGGCGCCGACCGCCGCCAACTTCCAGCCCCTGCGGGTGCTGTTCGTCCGCGGTGACGCCAGGGCCCGCCTGGTCGAGCACATGAGCGAAGGGAACAAGGAGAAGACCGCCGCCAGCCCGGCCATCGCCGTCCTCGCGCTCGACTCCCGCTTCCACGAGCACATCCCCACCGTGATGCCGTTCATGGCGGACATGGTCGGCACCCTGGAGACCGACGACGCCATGCGCACCGGGATGGCCGAGTTCAACTCGGCGCTGCAGGCCGGCTACTTCGTGCTCGCGGTGCGGGCCCTCGGCCTGGCTGCCGGCCCAATGAAGGGCTTCGACCCCGCCGGCGTCGACGCCGAATTCTTCCCGGACGGCCGGTGGCGCTCGATCCTGGTCGTCAACATCGGCCACCCCGGTGACGACGCCTTCCGTCCGCGGATGCCGCGTCTGGACGAGTCCGACGTCATCGCCTGGGCCTGACCCCTCCGATGCCGACCGTCCGGCGACCTCGACTTGCCGGACGGTCGGGGCGCCCGCTTCCGCGCTCCGCGGGTCACGCTCTGCGATCGGATGACGGGCATCGGTGTCCGATGTGACCCGTACCTCACCCCGGTGATCGACAGCCGGTCGGTCCCGTCACCGATCGTCTCGACCCGGGCGGCGGGTGTCCGTCCCGCCCGGGTCGCGCCCCGGACGTCACAAGATCCAATTGTTGTTGATATAGAGACCGTCTGAACCAGCCGGCCCCGTCGGGCGACCCGGGCTCGGCGCAGCGGACATGTCCGTCGCGGGTCGGCCGGGTGACGGTGGTGGGCCGGTGCGAGTCGTCGGTGAGTCGGCCCGGTGGCGCCGGGGGCGCCGGCATTTCGGTGGGGTTACCGGCCATGGTGGGAAGGCCCATGTCCGGACGTTAGGATCACTGGCATTGGTGATCTGTACACCGGTGCCGGCTGAAGGCGAGGAAGCGATCTATGGATCTGCTGTTGCTCACCGCTGATCCCCTACCGACGACGGTGCTCCCAGCGGTGGATCTGCTCCCGATCAAGGTTCGTGCCGCGGCCCCCGAGGCCGCCTCCCTGGTCACGTCCGGCCCCTATGACCTGGTCCTGCTGGACGCCAGACATGATCTCGCCGCGGCCAGGACGCTGTGCCGACTGCTGGGATCAGACGGTCTGGCGGTCTCCATCCTGGCCATCGTCACCGAGGGTGGCATGGTGGCGATCGGCCCCGAATGGGGGGTCGCCGACGTCGTGCTGGCCAGTGCGGGACCCGCCGAGGTGCACGCCCGGTTGCGGCTGCTGGAATCACGGACCAACAGCTCCGCCAACTCCGGGATGATCAGCCTGGGCGAACTGACCATCGAAGAGGACACCTACACGGCCCGTCTGCGGGGACGGCCGCTGGAACTCACCTACAAGGAGTTCGAGCTGCTGAAGTTCCTGGCGCAGCATCCCGGCCGGGTGTTCACCCGCGAGCAACTGGTCACCGAGGTCTGGGGCTACGACTTCTTCGGCGGGACCAGGACGGTGGACGTCCACGTCCGTCGTCTGCGGGCCAAGCTCGGGCCGGAGCACGAAGCCCTGATCGGGACCGTGCGCAACGTCGGCTACAAGATGGTGCCGCCGTCCCGGTCGGCCGGGCGCGACGGTTCGAGCGGCTGACCCGTCCGGTGAGCTGGATCGGCCGGCTGGACGAGCGGGGTGTCGCCGCGGTGCTGGACCTCAACGCGCGCGCGCTCGCCGCAGACGGGGTGGCGCCGTTGTCCGGGCACATCCTCGAGGCACTGGGGACGGGCCACGACGAATACATCCTGGCCTCGCTCGGGTCGGAGCTGATCGGCATCGCCGTCTCCCACCAGGACGATCCGGTCGAACTCGTCGTCACGCCCCTGCATCGTCACGAGGGTCTGGGCACCGAGTTGCTGCACACCGCCCTGGACCGCAGCGGAGCGGTCTGGGCCCACGGGGATCTGCTCTCGGCCCGCAGGCTGGCGGCGAAGCGGGGCCTGGTCCGCACCCGGGAACTGCTCCAGATGCGACGCGCGCTGACGGCCGACTGGGCGGCGCAGCAGGTGGCCGCCGCGCAACTTCCCGACGGCGTGCGGCTGCGTACCTTCGAGCCCGGCCGTGACGAGGAGCAGTTCCTCGGGGTCAACGCCCGCGCCTTCGACTGGCACCCGGAGCAGGGCCGCCTCGACCTGGCGGGTCTGCGCGTCGAGATGTCCCAGGACTGGTTCGACCCGGCGGGCTTCTTCCTCGCCGTCGACGCCGACGACACGGTGCTCGGCTTCCACTGGACCAAGGTCCACCTCGACGGGCCGGAGCCGCTGGGCGAGGTCTACGTCCTCGGGGTCGACCCGGCCGGGTCGTTGAACGGCGCGCCGCCACGGGGGCTCGGCGCCCCGCTGACCGCGGCCGGCCTGGCCTACCTGGCCGACCGCAGCGCGACCGTCCTGCTGTACGTCGAGGGCGACAATGTGAAGGCCCTCAAGCTCTATCGTCGTCTCGGGTTCGAGACCTTCTCGACGGACGTCGTGTATCGCCGCAGGGTCTGACGCTGCGTCGGGGTACTCCAGCGCAGTGTCACCGTCCGGCCCCTGGTGGGCAGAGTTGCACTCGTCGCTTGCCCGTCGTTCATCAGCCGTTCACCTCAGGTGGCCCAGGCGTCCACCCGATGCCCATAACGTCCGGGATGCACCGCCTGAGCGGTGTACCGCGTCCGGCTGGGTCCAGAAGATGGATCCCCGGTCGGGAGATGGCCGAGCATTCGACAACCTGTGGAGGAAATGGCGTGAATATCACGCGTAAGACCGGTTTGCTGGCCCTGGTGGTGGCCGGAGCACTGACCATGGCTGCCTGTGGCAGCAACAACAACACGACCGCCGCCGCGAGCAGCAGCTCGGCGAGTGCGGCGGCCTCCAGCGCCGCTTCCGCACCCGCTTCCAGTGGCTCGATGGCCTCCAGCGCACCGATGACGTCCGCCTCGGCCATGACGTCGGGTTCGCCCATGACGTCGGGCGGCCCGATGACCTCCGGCGGGGCGATGACCTCCGGCGCCTCCACCTCGGCCATGACCTCCGAACCGGGCATGGTCGCCGCGAACTTCGCCGGGGCAGGTTTCACCTGCGCCACCGGCAGCCTGCGGTCCTCCGGCTCGACCGCGCAGGGCACCGTCATCGCGCAGTGGATCAAGGCCTACAACACCAAGTGCAGCGCGACCATCAACGCCTACGGCGGTGGCGGCTCCGGCAAGGGTGTCACCGACTTCATCAGCAACCAGACCGACTTCGGCGGCTCGGACTCCGCACTCAAGACGGCCCAGTTCGCCGACGCGAAGTCCAAGCGCTGCGCCACCAATGACGCGATCGACCTGCCGATGGTCACCGGCCCGATCTCGCTGAGCTACAACCTGTCCGGCGTCAGCAAGCTGATCCTGACCCCGACCGTGCTCGTCGGCATCTTCGGCGGCAAGATCACCAACTGGAACGACCCGGCCATCGCGGCGGTCAACCCGGGCGTCACGCTGCCCAGCCTGGCCATCGCCACCGTGCACCGCAGCGACAGCTCGGGCACCACGGACAACTTCACCAAGTACCTCACCAAGGCCGGCGGCTGGACCTTCACCGGTGGCAAGTCGTGGACCGCTCCGGGCGGCACCGGCGCCCAGGGCAGTGACGGCGTAGCCAAGGCCATCGGCTCGACCACGGGCTCCATCGGCTACGTCGAGTGGGGCTTCGCCCAGAGCAACAAGCTGACCTACGCCGAGATCGACAACGGCGGCGGCGCAGTCGCCCTGACCGCAGCCAGTGCCGGTCTCGCGGTGTCCTCGGCCAAGCTCGTCGGCACCGGCAAGGATCTGTCGCTGTCCATCGACTACGCCACCAAGGCCGCCGGGGCCTACCCGGTCATCCTGGTCACGTACGAGATCGTCTGCTCGGCGGGCAATGCGGGCAAGGCTGCCCTGCTGAAGTCCTTCCTCGGCTACACCGCCACCGATGGCCAGACCGCGCTGGTCGGCCTCGGCGCGGCCCCGCTGCCCGCCGCGATCCAGTCGAAGGTGGTCGACGCGGTCAAGGCTCTTTCCTGATCCAGTGCGAACCGGTCGGGCCCCTGGTGAGAACACGGGGCTTGGCCGGTTCGCTGCTATCGGTCACCATTCATCCATGACGTATTCGCGGCAGCTGCGCCGCAGTGAGGCATCATGTCGATCAACCCAGGCGGCGGTTCGGTGACCGAGGACTCAGAACCACTCGAAGGCGCGGCAACGCTCGAGGAGCTCGCCGAGCGGAAGGCTGCCACGGCGGCCAGTCAGGCGGCCAAGAGCCGGCTGAGCGGCCTGGCCAGGACCAACTCCCAGGTCCACGCCCCACCGCGGCCCGACGTGTCGTCCTCTCCGCACGGCCCTGGCATCAACGGGCGGTCCGTACGGCGCGGCGACCAGATCTTCAAGGGCGTCGCGGCCGGGTCGGGTGGCTTCCTGCTCGTGGTGATGGCGGCGATCGCGGTCTTCCTGATCTGGAAGGCGGTCCCGGCCTTCACCGGCCCGAACGACGGCAACATCTTCACCACCCAGTCCTGGAACTTCCCCTCCGACGACCCCACCAACATCCCCACCTTCGGGATCGCCGCCCTGTTCTTCGGGACCGTCGTCTCCTCGGTGATCGCCATCATCATCGGTGTGCCGATCGCGATCGGGATCGCGCTGTTCATCGCGCACTATGCCAAGCGGCGGATCGCCACCGTGCTGGGCGGGATCGTCGACCTGTTGGCCGCGGTCCCGTCATTGGTCTACGGGATGTGGGGGCTGTACTTCCTGGTGCCGTCCACGCGCGGATTCCAGAGCTGGCTGTCGGAGTACTTCGGCTGGCTGCCGTTCCTGCACAATCGGACCGCCACCCAGGCGAGCCAGTTCGGGCAGAGCCTGCTGATCGCCGGCATCGTGCTGGCCATCATGATCATCCCGACCGTCTCGGCCGTCACCCGCGAGGTCTTCCTGCAGGTGCCGGGCGAAGCCATGGATGCCGCCTGGGCTCTGGGCGCCACCAAGTGGGAGATGGTCCGTACCGCGGTGTTGCCGTTCGGCCGTGCCGGGATGATCTCGGCCGCCATGCTCGGTCTCGGCCGCGCACTCGGCGAGACCATCGCGGTGGCCCTGGTGCTGAACTCCGGATTCACCATCAATGCGCACATCACCGAACCGGGCGGTGACACCTTCGCATCGACCATCGCACTGAAGTTCGGTGAGGCCGCGTCCAACAACCAGGGCATTCCGGCACTGGTCGCCGCCGGCCTTTTCCTCTTCGCCATCACCCTGGTCGTGAACTCGATCGCCCGTCTGGTGATTGCCCGCAAGAAGGAGTTCACGGCATGACGACCATCGCCAAGCCCGCGGCGCGGGCGACACCGTCGGCGCTGGTCGGCGCGAGGCTGCCGAACTTCGCTCCCTACGTGGCCGCTGCGGCGGGGGTCCTGCTGGCACTGGCGCTGAAGGCAGCCCTGGGCTGGACGGGGTGGCTGACCGCCTTCTTCACCGCGGCCCTCCTGTTCATCGTCCTGCTGTCGGGGTGGTCCTTCATGGTGGAGGGCAAGCGCCGCGCCAAGGACCGGTTCGCCTCGACGCTGATCTACTCGAGCTTCGTGGCGGCCGTCGTCCCGCTGGTGCTGATCCTGAGCTACATCGTCTACAAGGGCCTGCCGGTCTTCAACATCACCTTCTTCACGCATTCGATGAACGGCGTCACCGCGTCCGATCCGGGCGGCGGGGTCTACGCCGCGTTGCTCGGGACCCTGGAGCAGGTCGGCCTGGCCGCGGTGGTCGCCCTGCCCGTCGGACTCTTCACCGCGATCTACCTGGTCGAGTACGGCAAGGGCGTGTTCGCCAGGCTGGTGACGTTCTTCGTCGACGTGATGACGGGCGTTCCCTCCATCGTGGCCGGCCTGTTCGTCTACACGTTCCTGTTGCTGGGCACCGACTCCCGTCCCTTCGGCGCGGCCGGCTCCATCGCGCTCGGCATCCTGATGCTGCCCGTGGTGGTCCGGTCCTCCGAGGAGATGCTCAAGCTCGTCCCCCGTGACCTACGGGAAGCGAGCTACGCGCTGGGCGTGCCCCGCTGGCGCACCATCGTGAAGATCGTGCTGCCGACGGCTCTCTCGGGTCTGATCACCTCGGCGCTGCTGGCCATCGCCAGGGTGGCGGGCGAGACCGCGCCGCTGATCCTGCTGGTCGGATACGCAGACCTGATCAACGGAACGCCGTTCTCCGGCGACCAGGCCGCCCTGCCGATGATGGTCTGGGATCAACTCGGCAAGCGCACCGGCGCCGGCGGGGTTTTCGGTGATTCACGAGCCTGGGGCGCCGCACTGGTCCTGGTACTGCTGGTGCTCATCCTGAACGTGGCCGCGCGGCTGCTGGCCCGGTTGGCACGACCGAAATCGCGTTGAGCGCAACGTCTCCCGCATCATCAATCACGAAAGGGCCGGTATGGCCAAGCGCATCGACGTCGAAGATCTCAATGTCTACTACACCGACTTCCTGGCGGTGGAGGGCGCCTCGATCAACATCGCGCCGTTGACCGTCACCGCCTTGATCGGGCCGTCCGGCTGCGGGAAGTCGACCTTCCTGCGCACGCTGAACCGCATGCACGAGGTGATCCCCGGCGGCCGGGTGACCGGTTCCGTGCAATTGGACGGGGAGGATCTCTACGGGCCCGGCGTCGACCCGGTGAATGTCCGGCGGACCGTCGGGATGGTGTTCCAGAAGGCGAACCCGTTCCCGACGATGTCCATCTACGACAACGTCATCGCCGGCTACAAGATCGCCGGGACGCGCAAGTCCAAGAACGCCTTCGACGACATCGTCGAGCGTTCCCTGCGCGGCGCCAACCTCTGGGAAGAGGTCAAGCAGCGGTTGAACCGGCCCGGTGCCGGGTTGTCCGGCGGTCAGCAGCAGCGGCTCTGCATCGCGCGGGCCATCGCCGTCGAGCCGCAGGTCCTGCTGATGGACGAGCCGTGCTCGGCACTGGATCCCATCTCGACCCTGGCGATCGAGGACCTGATCAGCGAGCTGAAGGCCAGCTACACGATCGTCATCGTCACCCACAACATGCAGCAGGCGGCGCGGGTCTCGGACCGCACCGCGTTCTTCAACCTGGCCGGCGTCGGCCAGGCCGGCAAGCTCGTCGAGTACGACGAGACCGCGAAGATCTTCTCCAATCCGGGCCAGAAGGCCACCGAGGACTACATCTCCGGTCGCTTCGGCTGATCTTTGTCGCTGGTGGATCCCAGGCGGGCCCTCTGCCGCGTTGCTCGGCCCGGGAACCCCGTCGACCGGAATGAGATCCGCATTCCGGGCCCCTCGAAGTAGGGATCTCATTCCGGTCGATGCGTGGCGGGAGGGGAGAGTTATCCCCATGGGCTGATTCCATCCACATTCTGGTGGCGGGGCTGGCCGGGTGCGTGCCTGGTCACGAGGCTGTCGGGATGATCAAACCGTTGCCGCCCGCGCTCTGGACGCTCGCCCGGGAGCAGTCCGGCGCCCTGCTCGGGTCTCAGATCGCGGATCACCTGGGCGAACGCAGGCTTCTGTCCCTGGTGCGCGAGGGAGGCCTGAACCGCCTGTGGTACAACACTTTCGTCGTGCCGGAGCTGAGCAGTCCGACCGTCGCACCGCTGTTCGAGGCGCACGGATTCCGCAATGCCGAGCAGCATCGCATCGGTGCCGGCACCAGGCTGGCGGCTGCAGCGTTGTCGCTCCGTCGCCCGGTGGTGGCCTGCCTCGACACGGCGGCCGAGCTCCATGGGTTCGACGTCGCCCGCGACCCCGACACGCACATCCTCGCCGTGCAGGACTGGCCGAGCCATCGACATGGATTGGTGCACCACCGTCCGGAACTGCTGCGGCCGTTGCAACGGGTGGCCGGGCAGGCCGTCACCGATCTGACCGAGACTGCCCTTCGGATCGCCGCCCGCCAACCTCATCCGGCCAAATCTCTGGCGGTGCTGGATGCCGCCGTCCGGCACACCGGCGCGACATCGGCCGACCTGCTCCTGCTGGCGGCGCGGATGAGCATTCGCGGGGTGAGGCTGATGCGTCGGCTGGTTCCGCTGACGGACCCCGGTGCGGCCTCCCCCGGGGAATCGTGGCTGCGTTGGGTGTGCCTGGACGCCGGCTTCCCGACCCCGACCACGCAGATTCCGGTGCGGACGCCCGTCGGTGAATTCTGGGTAGATCTGGGCTGGCCCGAGCAGAAGGTGGGCTGTGAGTACGACGGCGTCGAGTTCCACACGGGTGCAGCGCTGACCAGGGACCGCCAGCGGTACAACGCCTTGGCCGGCGCCGGCTGGCTGATGCTCGGGGTGACCGGTCACATGGTCTGGAACGAGCGGCCCCGCCTGGTCGAGGACATCGCACGGTTCCTGGATCTCCGCCGTTCGGCGTCAGCATGAGGGCGGGTGGCGAACGCCAGGGAGCATCGACCGGAATGGGATCCGCAGTTCGGGCCCTGATGACGCGGGTTCTCATTCCGGTCGATGACGGGACGGGACGGGACGGGACGGGACGGGACGGGACGGGACGGGACGGGACGGGACTGGCGGGGGCTATCGCTCGGGCGGGGTGAAGGCCGTCGGGGTGGTGTCGCCCCCGACGTTCTCGCCGGTCACCAGGAAGACCACCCGGCGGGCGACCGCGACAGCGTGATCGGCGAAGCGTTCGTAGAAGCGGCCGAGCAGCGACAGGTCGACGGCCGGCTCGACGCCGTGGGACCAGTTCGGAGACAGCAGAGCGGCGAACATCTCCTGGTGGAGGTCGTCCATCAGGTCGTCCTCGGACTCCATCACCCTGGCGAGCTCCACATTGCGCTCCAGCAGGACCTTGCCGGCCTGGTCGGCCAGGTGGACACCGACCCTCCCCATCCGCTCGAAGATCGGTCGCACCTCGACCGGGATCACCTGGGCGGGATGTCGGCGACGCGCGGCCTTGGCGACGTGGATGGCCAGCGCGCCCATCCGCTGCAGGTCCGCAACGATCCACAGAGCCGAGATGACGGCCCGCAGATCGGAGGCGACGGGGGCTTGCAGGGCCAGTATCTCGAATGCGACAGTCTCCGCGCTGGAACGCATCTCGTCCAGCTGGACGTCTGTTGCGATCACCTTCTCGGCCAGGGCGAGGTCGGCGGTCAGCAGCGATTTGGTGGCATCGCGAAGGGCGTCACTGGCGACCTGGCACATTCGTGCACCGTGGTCGCCGAGGTCGTTGAGTCGGATCTGGTAGGCCTGGCGCATGTCGTCAGGATAGAGCCATCGCACGCGCCGCCGCCGGACGGCGGGTGGACGTCGGGTGAACGCCAGGTGTCAGGTGCCCTGCTCACTCATTGCCGGGACCCGCACACTGCGCGGTGGCCGCGTTCACGGCCTGCCCGGCGGAGGTGGAACCAGCGGCTGGAGGCCGTGATCCGGCCGATCCGGCCGATCCGGCCGATCCGGCCGACGAGGCCGACGAGGCCGACGAGGCCGGCGTGGTCGGGAAAGCCAGGCTGAACTGCGGGATGCCGGGCGCCGACGTCGCGGGTGCGCCTCTGGTGCTGCCCGGTGGGCTGCCGACGGGTGGGCTGCCCACCGGTGCGGTTGCGGCCGGGGAGGTGGTCCCGGTCGTCGTCGGAGAAGTGGGGGACACCGGCCGGTCCTGGGCCATCGCAATGAGAATCGGGGGCGCGGCCGCTGTGTCGACCTCCAGTGCGCCGTCGGTGATCGTGCTGGGGTACGTCGGGAGCGTGTAGAAGTTGACGATTCCGGGGCTCAGGTTGCCGAGCGACCCGGCCAGCGTGACGAGGTCGTCGACGGTGACGTTGTCGGTCACGGTGTTCTTGACGAAGGCCTGCAGGAAGTTGTCCAGCTTGGCCGGGTTCAGCAGCGTACCGGCCGTCGTCACCTGCCGGAGGAGCGCCGACAGGACGATCTGCTGACGACGGATCCTGGCCAGGTCCGACAGGTTGTCGCCGATGACATCCCTGGCCCTGACGAGGTTCAGGGCCTGACCCCCGTTGATCCTCTGTACGCCGGCCCTCGGGACCACGGTACCCAGGACGGTGTCGACGACCGGGGAGCAGATGTCGACGGTGACGCCGTTCAGCGCATCCACCATGGCCTGGAAACCGACGAAGTCGATGCCGATGAAACGGTCGATCTGCAGGCCGGTGAGGTTCTGCACCTCGGTGACGGTGCACTGCGGTCCGCCCACCGAGTAGCCGGAGTTGAAGTGGAAACGCTCCCCGGGCGAGGGCTGGTAGATCTCCTTCGACACCACCCCGGTCGTGGAGTTCCAGAAGTGACAGGTGGTGGGGGCGGGGACCATCGTGTCGCGCGGGATGGACAGCACTGTGACGTGCTGACGGTCGGCGCTGATGTGCGCGATCATCACCACGTCGGAATTTGCCACCCCGTTGGTGGACGGATCCGATCCGACGACTGCGTTGCCGCCGCTGCGGGTGTCCGAACCCAGCAGCAGGATGTTCTCGGCCTGGTAGGTGGTGGCGGAGGAGGTGCGCGTGGTCGGCGCCGCTGGACTGCTCGCGGCGATCAGCGCCCGGGCGGTGGCCGCAGCCCCGGTCGTCGGTCCGATTGCCGTCGTCATGCGGGTCGTCAGGGGCGGTGCCGGCGTTCTTGCCACCAGGGCATTGACGTGGTTGGCGGCGATGCCCACGTCTGCGCGATGCTTGATCTGCCATTCCAGGCCCATGGCCAACAGGGTGATCACCGAGAGCACGGTGACCCCCGCTCTCAGGAGCCATCCGAAGCGCGGACGGGTCGACAGCCGACCTGCGCTCGGCGGTGATGCGTCGGTCACGGGAACCCCTCGGTCTCGTCGATGACGGACCGTTGTCCGCGGCCTCTCGGCATCCGATCACCGGAGTGATGACGCAGCGCCGGTCGGAGGGCCGCGGTGGACGGGTCCGCTTTCGACAGTACTGACCGATTCGGCGGACGGGTGATCTAGGCGCAGGTGCCCGCTCCGGCGTTCACCGACGACAGGGCGGTCGAGGCCAGCGTGCCGGAGGCTCCGGCAGCTGCCGCCACGCTGATGGCGGGTCCGGTGCTGACCGTCGCCAACGACGGCGGGGCGCTCTGCCCGACCTTCGCCGCAACGATCGCACCGGCATAGGACGACCCGAGATTCAGCCGCACGGTGTTGCCCAGCCCGGGCGTCACCACCAGGGTCGAGCCCGGCACCGACGAGGCGACGGTCAGGGCTGCCGCCCGATTCGTCGCGGCGTACAAAACGGTGGTACCGGCCTGGCTTCCGCTGTCCGGCTTGAACAGCTGGCTGTCGGAGACGTGGAAACCGACTGCGTTGAGCTTTTGCTGGGCGGCGGTGGCGACGTTCGCCTGACCCGTGAGGTTGTAGATCTCGAGATCCACCGTCGACGGTGCCGCGGTGAGCTTCAGGCTGGGAGCCGCCGGGGTCGGGCTGGGAGTCGGCGTGGCCGGCGCCTTCGTGGCGGCCGCGGTGGTCACCTCGCCCGGCAGCGGCAGGTCGTTGATCAGGTCGTCGAAGATGATCGGCGCCTTGGTCCTGTCGACGTCCAGGGCTCCGTCCACGGTCGTGCTGGGCACCGTCGGCAGCGTGTAGAAGGTGACGTGCGTCGGGTCGAGGCTGCCGAGCGAACCGGCCAGCGTCACCAGGTCCTCCACCTTCACGTTCTGGGTGAAGGTGTTCTTGGTGAAGGCCTGCAGGAACTTGTCCAGCTTGGCCGGGTTCAACAGGGTGCCGGCCTGGGTGACCTGCCGCAGGATCGCCGACAACACGACCTGCTGGCGCCTGATCCGGGCCAGGTCCGACAGGGTGTCACCGATGACGTCGCGGGCACGCACCAGATTGAGGGCCTGCACGCCCTGGATCTTCTGCAGACCCCCCTGTGGGACGACGGTGCCGAGCACCGTGTCGACGATGGGCCGGCAGATGTTCACGTTGATGCCGCCAAGAGCATCGACCATGGACTGGAAGCCGGAGAAGTCGATGCCGATCATCCGGGTGATGCCGAGGTGGGTGAGGCTCTGCACGGCGGTCACCGTGCACGTCGGTCCGCCCACCGAGTAGGCGCTGTTGATGTGGTAGACCTCGGTGGGGGTGATCGGCTGGTACTGATCGGAGACCTGGCCGGTGACGGCGTTCCAGATCTTGCACTTCGGAGCCGGGATCAGCGTGTCCCGTGGGATCGACAGGATCGTCACGTGCGACCGATCACCCGAGATGTGGGCGACCATCAGGGTGTCGGAGTTGGCGGTGCCACTGGTACCGGCGCCCTGGTTGCCGGCGTTGCCGTTGTTGCCCGCCCGGGTGTCGGAGCCCAGCAGCAGGATGTTCTCCGGCGCGTAGGTCGCCTTCGGTCGGGCCGCCTCGGTGGACTTGACGCCCTTGGAATTGGTCACCACCTGTGGCGCCGTCCTGGCCGAGGAGATATTGGTGTCACTGGTGTTGAGGGCTCCCGAGACGGAGTTCCGCTGCAGACCGGCGTCCGCCCGATCTTTGATCTTCCACTCCACGCCCATGCCCAGCAGCGTGATCAGAGCGACCGCGGCGGCGACCCCGCGCGTGGCGTAGAGCAGGCCGCGTCGTCGGCGGGGCGGAGGGTCGGAGGGCCCGTGGCCACCGTGGCCACCGTGGCCGCCGGTCGGGGGGGAGGGCGGGGGGCCGCCGGTGTGACCGGCCGCTGCCGCGGGGCCGTAGGCGGCTGCACCTGCCGTACTGACGTACCCGTCGCTCGCGGTGCCGTAGACGGCCGGCGCTCCGGACTGGCTCTGCCGCCGCAGCGACGCCAGGATCGAGTCGGCCTCCGCCCGGTCGGCCACGATCCCGGTCATCTTGGGGATGTAGTCGGTGCGGGGGTCCTCTCCCAGATCCCTGATGGGCGCCTTGTCGCCGGGGCCGATTCGCGGGGGGAGCAGGACGGTGTGGTCCTCCGCGCCGGCCGGGGTGGTCGGGGCCCAGGGCGATTCCTGGGTCTGTGTGGCGTGGATCTGCGTTGAGTCGGTATGTGTGGCCAGGAGGGTGGTGGCCTCGTCGGGTGCGGGTGCGGGTGCGGGTGCGGGTGCGGGTGCGGGCGCGGAGAAGGTTGGCGGGACGGTTGCGGCCGGGGGTGCAGACGTCTGCGCCGGATCGCCGGAGGTGGGGTCCGCCGGGGCCACGGTCGTGACGGCCGTCGGTTCCTCGGTGATGTGGTGGTCGGCCCGGGGCTCGGAGGTCCCTGGATTGCCGGACTCGTCGACTGACAGGGCCGCGATCAGCTCGCTCGCCGAGACGCCGGCGCCTTCTGCCGCATCGGCCTGACGTCGTCGGCGGCGGCCACTGGGCACCTCGTCCTCGGCCCCGAGCCTGGCCAGCAGGTCATCGACCCTGGTCACATCCAAGGCATCCTGGTTCCAGCGGCGCGGACGCTCCCATGGAGCGGACGGAACGTGGGACGAGTCTGCTGCTGCCGACCCGCTCCCGGCCGGTCCTGCGGTGTCACCGGTCCGACCGGTCTCTCCCGGTCGTCCGTCGACGTCGCTGCCGTCGCGCGGCTCGTCGCTCACGCGACCTCCCTCTGTTCCGTCACATTCATCGATCGGTTCCAGCCTTCTGAATTCTGTCCGGTCAGATCAACTGATCGGCACCGCTGACGACCGTCAGCGTCTCGCTTCGGCCCTTCGGGTCGGAACCTCGACCATCCTAGGGTGACGCCATGTGATGGGTGTTGACCGTGAGATGAAACCGCTTCAGATCGTGCAGAGCGCAGCGCCCTGCTCAAGACGCCCAGGACGGCGACCCGTTGCGCCTGCGACTGTCGTTTGTGCGCTGTCCGGCAGCTGGGCCGCGTCACCGCAGGCAGATGGCAGGAAACGTGACCCGGCCGTCTGCGATGGCCAGGTGCAGATCGGTCAGATCCGTGCCGGTGATGCGGTCGCCCGTGTAGATGCGGAGCAGCGTCGGAACGGCATAGACGGTGCCGGGTAGCGATCCAGTGGCCGGCCGCCATCCCGGTGATGGCGCCAACCTTGCATAGACCGGTTGCATGCTGATGGTGACCGTCACCGCCGGGCAGCGGCTCTGGGCCGTGGACTGGCCGGCCGAGATCAGCCCGAGCAGGACCGATTGCTGAGCGGCGACGGACCCGCCTGCGGTCGCGTTGAAGTGGTCGATCGCCGTCTGCACGGCGTGCGCCTGGGCCGCCGTTGCGTTCGTCGCGGTCGGGTCGGCAAGGGTCGACCCACCCGCACCGCAACCGGCCACGACGCCGGCCAGGACGGCGACCGTCATCAGGACGAGAGCCCCGACGGGTGGGCGGGGGCGCACCTCAGCCGCCGCCGGCGTCGAGTTCAGCGTCGGCCGGCACCACCATCTCGTCGGGGTCGTCGAGCCAGCCGTAGGGCAGGATCACGCGGCCCTGCGGGGATCCCTGCCTTCCGCGGGGGCCTTCGGCTGCGTCCGGAAACGGCTGATCCAGGTCGAGCCGGCTCAGCAGCGTCGCAAGCTGATCGAGGCCGGACACCATGCCGAGCTCGCGACGGATCTCCGAACCGGCAGCGAAACCCTTGAGGTACCAGGCGATGTGCTTGCGAAGATCTCGGATGCCGCGGTCCGGGCCCATCTCGACGCAGAGCAGTTCGGCATGCCGCTGGAGGATGCCGGCGACCGTCCGCAAATCCGGTGGGGTCGGGGCCGGACGGCCGTCGAAGGCCGCGGCCAGTTCGGCGAACAGCCAGGGCCGCCCCTGGCAGCCCCGGCCGACCACCACGCCGTCGCACCCGGTCCGGGCCATCATGTCCAGCGCGTCGGAGGCCCGGAAGATGTCGCCGTTGCCCAGCACCGGGATGTCGGTGACGATCTCCTTGAGCTTCGCGATCGCGGACCAGTCGGCGTGGCCGGAGTAGTGTTGGATCGCCGTCCGCCCGTGCAGCGCGACGGCAGCGACTCCGGAATCCTGCGCGATCCGGCCGGCGTCGGTGAAGGTGATGTGGTCCTCGTCGATGCCGATCCGCATCTTGACCGTGACCGGGACCCCGGCCGGGGCCGCCTCCCGGACCGCGGCCCTGACGATGGATTCGAACAGCTTGCGCTTGTAGGGAAGGGCCGACCCACCGCCCTTGCGGGTGACCTTGGGCACCGGGCAGCCGAAGTTCAGATCGATGTGGTCGGCGAGGTTCTCCTGGACGACCATCCTCACGGCCTGCCCGACGATGACCGGGTCGACACCGTAGAGCTGCAGCGAGCGGGGCTGCTCCTGCGGTCCGAACCGGATCATCTCCATGGTCTTCCAGTCGCGGGCCACCAACGCGCGGGTGGTCACCATCTCGCAGACGTACAGCCCGGCCCCGAACTCGCGGCACAGCCCCCGGAAGGATGTGTTCGTGATGCCGGCCATCGGAGCCAGGACGACCGGGGGCCAGACCTGGAAGGGCCCGATGTTCAGGACGTCGGCCTTGGCCCCGGGCGGCGGCACCACGCGGGCGGGGGTCGCCACGGGCGCGGTGCGGTGGGTGGTAGCGGTACTCACGGGACCCATTGTCCCGTGCGCGGGACGGGATGGGTAATGGCGGCGGGAAACGCCCCGGCGGAGAGACCCTGGGGCGGAAATGACAGGGCGGAAATGACACAGTGGGGTGGTGAGCACTCCCACCCTCGGCAGGCTGGAACTGAAACCGGCCAGCTCCGATCAACTGGCCCCGGCGGTCGCCTCCGCGCTGATCGGGTGGGCCGGCCCACCGGTGTACGTCGCGACGATCGATCCGGAACTGTCGGACACCGCGGCGTTCTGCGAGCACTACGAGGTGCCGACGGCGGCCTCGGCGAACTGCGTGGTGGTGACCGGGAAGCGCGAGGGCGAGCAGCGCTGGGCCGCGGCTGTCGTGCTGGCCACGACGCGGGCGGACGTGAACGGTCTGGTGCGCAAGCGGATCGACGTCCGGAAGATCTCCTTCGCGGCCATGACCGACGCCGTCGAACTGACCGGGATGGAGTACGGCGGCATCACCCCGATCGGGCTTCCGTCGGGCTGGCCGATTCTCGTCGATTCACGGGTGACCAGGGCAGGACTGGTCATCATCGGTTCGGGTATCCGCCGCTCGAAGATCGTCATCGACGGTGCGGCTCTCGCCGACCTCCCCGGTGTGGAAGTGATCGACGACCTCGCCCGGGAGGTGTGAGCGACTCCCCTGGTTCCCCCCGAGCCGCCTGCCACGCCCGAGCCCCCCCCGGCGCTGATCCCCCCGCGCCCGAGCCACCCCCGCGCTGATCAACATCGACCGCGCTCATCAACGTCGCGATTCTGGGATGGGAGTGACGCGAGTCAACCTGTTGATGAGCGCCGCCGAAGTTGATCAGCGCGGCCTCTGGCCCGTAACAACACGGAGCGCAACAGGTCGTTGCTCCCGGTATCAATTGGCAGGGGATTGGAGCCAATCCGTTGCGCCTCGTGCAACCAGTTGCGCAATCGAAACATAGCCGGCATTCCCACAACGGAATCCCCTTGCTACGTTCTGGATCAGTTCACCGGCCGGATGCTCCATCGACGCCATCTCGTCATGTCCGGGAGTGACGCTCCGCAAGTAAACGATGTCCTGAGGAGGATGAAGTGCGAGTAGTCACCACCCGCAGTACTTTGAGCCGATCCGGCGTGATCGCCGGACTCGCGGTGATCGCCCTGGCGGCCACTGCCTGTGGCTCCAGCAGCTCCACGGCTGCCTCGGGCAGCACGTCCGGCTCGACCAGCAGCGCCGCTTCGGCAGCCGCTCCCTCGTCTGCCGCCATGGCGCCGTCTTCGGCGATGGCGTCGGGATCCTCGGTGGCGGCGATGACGGGCACGGCAGCGACCGCGACGTCCGCAGCGGCCATGGGCGGCATGGACGCGCTGGTGGCGGCGGCCAACAAGGAAGGCGCGCTGAACGTCATCGCCCTGCCGCCGGACTGGTCGGACTACAAAGAGGTCATTGCCGGCTTCAAGGCGAAGTACCCGCAGATCAAATTGACCTCCCAGCAGCCGGACATCAGCTCCGCCCAGGAGATCCAGGCGGCCGTGACCACCAAGGGCACCGACCAGGCCCCGGACGTCTTCGACATCGGCGCAGCCGTCACCCTGGCGAGCCTGGATCACCTTGCCCCGTACAAGGTTGCGGCCTGGGCTGACATCCCCGCGGCCAACAAGGACGCGAACGGCCTCTGGTACAACGACTACACCGGCGTCATGACGGTCGGCTACAACCACGATGTGCTCGGCAAGGACATGACCTCGCTGGAGGACCTCAAGAACCCGGCGCTCAAGGGCGCCGTCGCGCTCGACGGAGATCCGACACAGGCGAACGAGGGCCTGCTGGCCGTCGTCTTCGCGTCGGTCGCCAACGGTGGTTCGCTGGACGACATCAGCAAGGGCGTCGACTACTTCAAGTCGCTCAAGGCCGCCGGCACGCTGTCCACGGCCAAGGCCAGCCTGCAGCTGGTCTCTGCCGGCAAGGTCAACGCCATCGTCGGCTGGTCGTTCAACCAGCTTCCGATCACCGCGGCCGGCAGCGCCAACGGCTTCACCTGGAAGACGTTCACCCCGAAGGGCGTGAACATCGGTTCGTTCTACAACCAGGCGATCAACAAGGACGCTCCGCATCCGGCGGCCGCCCGCCTGTGGGAGGAATACCTCTACACCGCCCAGGCGCAGAACTTCTGGATCAAGGGTGGCGCGCTGCCGGTCCTCTACAGCGCGATGCAGAAGGCCGGCACGATCGATGCGACCTCGGCCAAGAGCCTCCCGGTCATCGAGGGTGCCATCGCACAGATGACGAAGGACCAGACCACCAAGGCCAACGCCTACATCAAGGCCAACTGGGCCAAGGCGATCAGCTGATCCGGGTAGCCGACAACCCTTCGACGAGCGGATCGCCTTGAGCGCAACCGTGCTGGCCGCGCCGGCCGTCGCCCCCCACGCGGGGGGCGGCGGCCGGCTACGGCGGATGAAGCCCATGCTCGGAGTGGCGCCGTTCCTGCTCTACACGGCGCTCTTCCTGCTGGTCCCGACGGTGATCGTCATCATCGGGGCATTCCAGGGTGACGGTGGTTCCCTCACCCTCGCCAACTTCCGGGAGCTGTTCAGCCAGTCCGTCATCCTGCAGGCCTTGGTGCGTTCGATCGTCCTGTCGGTGGTGTCGGCCCTGATCGGCGCGGTGGTGGGCGCGGTGGTGGCCTACTTCCTCTCGACCGCAGCGCCCGGTGGCCTGTTGCGCAAGTTGATCACCTCGGCATCGTCGGTGCTCGCCCAGTTCTCCGGCGTGATGCTGGCCTTCGCCTTCCTGTTCTCGTTCACCGGACGGACCGGCCTCGTGAGCAGGACGTTGAACAGCTGGTTCGGTATCCCCGAGCCCGATGTCAACTATTTCGCCAGCCTGGCCGGCCTGATCATCGTCTACGCCTATTTCCAGATTCCGCTGATGGTCATCATCTTCCTTCCGGCGGTGGACGGAATTCGTCCGCAGTGGCGGGAGGCGGCGGAATCGCTCGGCGGCTCGACCTGGGTCTTCTGGCGCAGGGTGGCCGGACCGTTGCTGACCCCGTCCTTCCTGGGTGCCCTGCTGCTGCTCTTCGCGAACGCCTTCTCCGCCTTCGCGACCGCGGCTGCGCTCGTCGGGCTCGGATCCCCGCTGATCACATTGCAGATCAGCAACGCGCTCACGTCCGAGACCGGTAACGGGGCACCGAATCTCGCGAAGGCCGAGGCGTTGATCATGGTGCTCATCGTGGCCATCGTGATGGCCGGCTACTACTGGATCCAGAAGCGGTCCTCCCGGTGGCTCGGATGAGCACCCTGGATGCCGCCCTCGCACCGGCCGTCAGCGAACCCGCTGCCGCCCCGGTGAACACTGCCGCGAACCGGCAGCCGCGAAAGCTCCGCGCCGCAGCACGACGGAAGCAGACCGCGATCCGATGGATCGTCCTGGCGCTGGTGGCGATCTTCATGATCCTTCCGCTCGCCGGGCTGATCGACTTCTCCACCCGACTGCTCAATGGCAAACGCGTCTTCAGCTCGTGGGCGACGGTCTTCGATCTGACCAAGCTCGAGGCCGCAGCACCGGACCTCGTGGCCGGCTTCAAGGTCACCATCGCGCTCTGCCTGGTGACGGCGGTACTCACGGTGGCGCTGCTGGTTCCGACGATGACCTGGATCCGGCTACGCGTGCCGGAAGTCTCCAAACTCGTGGAATTCCTCTGTCTGCTGCCGCTGACCATCCCGGCGATCGTGCTGGTGGTCGGCCTCGGGCCGATCTATCGCGGCATCGCCCACATCCTGAGCAGCGGGAACATCTGGCTGACGTTCGTCTACGTCGTCCTTGCGTTCCCGTACGCCTACCGCAGCATCGATGCCGGTCTGCGGGCCATCGACGTGAAGACCCTGTCCGAGGCCGCCCGTAGCCTGGGCTGCTCGTGGGCGATGGTGATGTGGCGAATCGTGATGCCCAACATCCGCAGTGCGGTGCTGGGTGCCATGTTCCTGACGATCGCCCTGTGCCTGGGCGAGTACACCGTCGCCTCGCTCCTGAGCAAGAGCAATCTCTCGGTCGCTCTGTTCAACCTGGGTCTGTCCGCCAGCGGCGATCCGCGGCTCACCGCAGCGGTCTCCCTGGTCCTGCTGGTGTTCGGCTTCCTCGTGATGTTCGGATTCAGCTTCCTCGGGAACACCCGACGTACGAAGAAGGGCAAGTGATGCAACCGATCTCGTCCGCGGTCCAGGAAGTTGCGCTGTCGAAGGCAGCACCGGCGTCGACCTCGGCGGTGGCAGCACCCGCCGTCGCGGTGCGGTCCCCGGGCGTGGGCGTCGAACTCCGCGGTCTGCGTCGTTCCTACGGAGACGTCCACGCACTGGAGGGGATGAGCCTGAACATGGACCCCGGCGAGATGGTCGTCCTGCTCGGTCCTTCCGGATGCGGCAAGACCACCGCGCTCCGCGTGCTCGCCGGTCTGGAGGACGCCGATGCCGGACAGGTGATCGTGGACGGCAAGGACATCTCGTCGGTTCCCACCTCGAAGCGGGACATGGGCATGGTGTTCCAGGCCTACTCCCTGTTTCCGCACATGACGGCGCGGGACAACGTCTCGTTCGGGCTGCGTCTGCGCGGCAAGGGTGCCGGCGAGCGCAAGAAGATCGCCGAGCACTACCTGGAGCTCGTCGGTCTGGACAACCACGCCGACCGGTACGCCCACCAGATGTCCGGCGGCCAGCAGCAGCGCGTCGCGCTGGCCAGGGCCCTGGCCATCCAGCCGAAGGTGCTGCTGCTCGACGAGCCGCTGTCCGCGCTGGACGCCAAGGTCAGGGTCCAGTTGCGCGACGAGATCCGTCGCATCCAGCTCGAGGTCGGCACCACCACTCTGTTCGTCACCCACGACCAGGAGGAGGCCCTCGCGGTCGCCGACCGGGTCGGGGTGATGCGGGCCGGCCGGATCGAGCAGATCGACAAGCCCGACGTCATCTACTCGGCACCGACCACGGCATTCGTGGCCGGCTTCATCGGGTTGACGAACAAGATGGTGGGCAACGCATCCGGGGGCGCCGTCTCGGTGCTCGGCAGCACCGTTCCGCTGTTGCCGGGATCCCCGACCTCCGGTGAGGTCACAGCGTTGGTGCGTCCGGAGGCCATCCGCTTCACCCCGAGTGTGACCGGCAACGGGCTGGGGACCGCCACCGTGGTGGCGACCAGTTTCCTGGGTGCGCACGGCCGCGTCCAGGCGCGCGTCGCGGACGGCACCATCCTGCTGGCCCAGATGTCGGTCGGCGAGACGGTGGCGCTCCAGCCCGGCCAGGTGGTGGACGTGGCCATCGCGCCGAGTCCGGTGCTGGCGACGGCCTGATCTACCGACCGATTCGGTCCCTTCGAGGTGGTTCTACCCCTTCGAAGGGACCGAACCAGCAGGCGCGTCAGGCAGGATGACGGCCATGACTTCCGTGAACAGCGTTGATACCGCAGCCCTGCTCGATCTCGCCGTCCGGGTGGCACGTGCGGCCGGCGCCGAACTGCTCTCCCGCTACGGCCGGATCGAGGGCCTGGACACCAAATCATCGGCCACCGACCCTGTTTCCGATGCCGATCGTGCGTCCGAGGCGCTCATCGTGAAGATGTTGCTGACCGAGCGGCCGGACGACGGACTGATCGGCGAGGAGGGCGCCTCTCGGCGGTCGACGTCCGGGATCACCTGGGTCATCGACCCGCTCGACGGCACCGTCAACTACCTCTACGAACTGGACAACTTCTCGGTCAGCATCGCGGCCGAGGACGCCGACGGCGGGTTGGTCGGAGCGGTCTACGACCCGGTGGTGAACCGGATGTACACCGCCGTGCGCGGCGGCGGAGCGTTCCTGGACGGCCGAGCGCTCCGGGTGAGGGAACCGGTTGCCCTCGACCGTGCCCTGCTGGCAACGGGTTTCGGCTACAGCGCGGAACGTCGTGCCGCCCAGGGCACGATCATCGCCCGTCTTCTGCCGCACATCCGCGACATCCGCCGGATGGGTTCCGCCGCGCTGAATCTGTGCGAGGTGGCCGCCGGTCATCTCGATGCCTTCTGGGAAGAGGGCGTCCAGCACTGGGATGTCGCGGCCGGCGGACTGATCGCGGTCGAGGCCGGCGCCGTCATGACGACCACTTCGCTGACCGGCGCGCCGACCGGCTGGCTCGTCGCGGGACCCGCTCTGCACACCGCTCTGGTCCGATCGCTGGGAGCCTGACCGGCGTCGCCCGGGCCCGGCCCTGGTCAGGAGAACGTGCTGAGCTTGCAGCCCTGTGGTGTGCCGGTGCTCAGGCCCTGCGCGATGGCGGCGGCCCGCTGATCCGGGGTCCCGTGGGTGGCGATCTCCGGATTGCTGCTGACGTCGGTGATCAGTTGCCTGGCCACCGTCTGGAAGACCCGGGTGTCGAGGCGGCCGATCTGGGAGTGTGCCCAGACCCCCGACAGGCAGTCGGCCTGCTGCTCGATCTGCTGGGAAATGGCATTGGAGGTGCCGGTCCGGTCGTACCCGGGCTGCTTCACCGCTGCCTGCACCACGTGGCCGATTTCGTGCGAGACGACAGAGGCCAGTGCGTAGGGGATTTCGCTGGTCCCGAAATCGTGGATCACCTGGTCGAGAAAACTCTGGTTGATGTAGACCGTGTCGTTGATCCGGCAGGTGAAGGCCGGCGCGGCGGTCAGCCCGCCGCGACAGTCCACGGGCACCTGGGACGCAGTCGGGTCGACGACGACGTCCTGATCGACGACCTGGTTCAGGCGGCCCGACCAGAAGGTCGACACCGACGTCTTCAAACAGGCCACGACAGCAGGGATGTCGGTGACGCGGACGGACGGACAGACCGGAAAGCCGGCTGCGGTCGGCGGTCCCGGGGAGGTGGCGGGGGTCGGTGGGGCCGTCGAAGGTGGAACCGTCTGCGGCGGGGTGGTACCGGGGGTGGTACCGGGCGAGGTGGTCGCGCCGGTGGTCGGACGCGTGGTCGGGGGCAGGGTGGTCCGGGGCAGGGTGGTCCTCGTCGTGGTCGGGGCGGTGCTGGTCGGAACCGGAACGGGAACCTCGGAGTTGCTGGAGGGGACCGCAGATTCCGACGACGGGGTGCCCACGCCGCCCGTCGGGGCATCCTGGCTGGTGGCCGGGTTGCCGGAATCGGGTAGCGGTCGAACGCCGGAGGTCACGACCGCAGAGCCGGCCGCACCGGCACCGGTGACCGCGGTCCCGCCCTCGGATCTGCTGCAGCCGGTGAGCACCAGGGCGCCCACCGCCAGCAGGACCATCACGGGCGTGCGCGGTATCCGGACCATGGACGTAACCTACGTCCGAATCATCGGCGCGCAGAATGTCTGCTGATCACCTTCCGGAAGAACTCGTAGGACGCACGCGGTATTCGCTCGAGACCGACAGGATCGACGGCGACCAGACCGAACTGCCGGGTGAAGCCCTCCGTGCCCTCCCAGGCATCGGTGAGCCCGCGATGAAAATAGCCCCGAACGTCGACCCCGGCCGCCACGGCGTCGTCGACGGCGGCGAGATGGCCGCTCAGGTAGGCGATCCGCTCGTCGTCGGACCCGCCGTCGGGCCGGTCGGCGTAGGCGGCACCGTTCTCGGTGACGAACAGCGGCGGCAGCCGGGGGTAGCGCCGGCTCAGCTGCCGGAGAAGAACGGTCAGCGACGCGGGGTGGACCGGCCAGTCGAATTCGGTGACCGGCACCTCGGGCATGACGGTCAACGCAAAGGGAATGGTGTTGTTCTCCGGAGCCGCGGCGACCGTCGTCGGGTGGAAGTAGTCGACGCCGTAGAAGTCCAACGGAGCGGCGATCGCGGCCAGGTCGCCGGCGTGGATCAACTCCCGATGCTGATCCACCAGGGGCTGCAACAATCGGGGATAGCGACCCATCAGGATGGGATCGGCGAATTGCCGATTGTGATAGCTCTCGTACAGCGCGGCCGCGGCGCGGTCGGCGGCCGAGTCGCTCGCCGGGCGGACGACGGTGTGGTGATTGGCGATACCGATGAAGGCGGAAGGGTTGGCCGACAGTACGTCCCGCACCCGGGCATGGGCCAGCAGAAGATGGTGGGTGACCGGGAAGGCGCCGTCCAACAGGGTCAGACCCGGTGCGTCCACGCCGAGTGCGTGCCCGTAGGCCATGTGGATCAGAGGGTCGGCCATCGTGGTCCAGCGGTGGACCCGATCGCCGACGCGACCCGCCACCAGCGCGGCGAGATCACCGAGTTCGTCGGCGGTGTCGCGCTCGAGCCAGCCGCCGCGCATCATCGTCGCCAAGGGCAGGTCCCAGTGGTAGATCGTCACCCACGGGTCGATCCCGCCGGCCAGCAGGGCGTCGACCAATCGATCGTAGAAATCCAGGCCGGCCGCATTGCCCGGACCTCGGCCATCCGGTTGGACCCGTGGCCACGAGATCGAGAAGCGGTAGGCATCGACCCCCAGCGCCGTCAGCAGCTGGACATCGCCGGCGTACCGGTGGTAGTGATCGACTGCCACCGCACCGGTGGTGCGGTCAGCGGTCCGGCCGGGCACGGCGGCGATCGCGTCCCAGATGGATTCCTCCCGCCCGTCGACGAGGGCGGCACCCTCGATCCCGAGCGCCGACGAGGAGATGCCGAACTCGAAATCTGGCGGTAGGTGCGGGAACTCGTCGGCGACGGGCATTCCGGAAGCAGGCGACCCGGTCAACTGCGTGCAACGTGGAAGTCCACCAACCTGGCGTCCCCGTACGCCAGATCGGGCCACTCGCTCTCGGTCTCCAACACGGCAACGGCGGCGGTCGGGAATCGGGTGCGCAGGTGCCCGAGCGGCTCGTCCAGGCTGCCGTCGCCGGCGAGTTCCGTTGCCAGTCCTGGCATTCCGGGGGAGTGCCCGACCACCAGGAGGGTCACCACGGCGCTCCCGGTCTCCCTGATCTGTCCGAGGATCTCGTCCGGTGTGGCGTCGTAGATCTCGGAAGCCGTCCGCAGGGGCGCCGTCACGCCGGTGACCATGACGGTGCCGCAGGCCCGGGCGGCGGTGGAGGACAGCACGGCGTCGACCGGCGGAACGTGCCTGCGCAGCCAGTCGCCGGCCAGTGTCCCCTCACGCTCGCCGCGTTCGGCCAGCGGGCGATCGTGATCGCGCACGCCGGACGGATAGCCGGATTTGGCGTGACGCATCAGGATCAGGGTGCGGGTGGTGCTCATGATCGTGCTCCTTCTCTCCGGCGCCCACATCATCTCATCGTCACCGTCCCAGGATCGAGAGCGTTCGCCGACGGTGGCGCGTGGTGGCGCGGCTGTGTGGTGCGGCCGACCATTTCACCGGTATGCGATTTTCCGCATCTGCGTGATGGCGGGGCGGGAGCCTCCGAGGAACCCAATTTCGATCACCTTGCCATCGCATTACCCGGACCCCATCGCCCGGACCCCATGGTCCGAACCCCATTGCCCAGCACGACCGTGGTGGTCGCGCCGACGTCGCCATCCTTGGAAGCCTCCCCGGGGCACTGCCAGGGCGCAACGCACGAAACAGACAAAGCCTCTCATTTCGGGTGCAACCCGCTTGCTGGCGGTTCTGGGAAGTTTCCGGTCCGAGATCGGGAGAAGCGAAGGCGACGAGAATGTGGCGTAAGTCACTACTGTCGGCGCGCTACGGGGAGCTGCGACGGAGGGCGGCATCAGCGTCGTCGTCGTCACAAGGTCCACTTCGCCTGCGTGGCCGAGAGTTTCGGTGTGCAGGTGAACCGGGGGGCACCGGCGCCGGACACGTCCGTCCGGCGCAGGCGCGGGCGACCAGGAGCGGGTCGGGCGGCACGTCGCTGGCGAGTGCGGACACGGACGCCATCCACGGGTTCGGCGGCCGGGGAGGCTGAACGGGCGGACAAGGCGTACGCTGACCGGAGTACGCAGGCCGTGGGCAGCAGCAGTGCATCCAGCACCGGGTCCATCACCCACTGGCCGTAGAGACAAAATCTGGTCCAACAGAGGCGCCAGAAGTTCCTGATACTGAGGAGACTTCTGTGTCTGCTTCCATCGACTACCACTCCCTTGCCTTCGAGCAACTCTCGCACGACCGCCGTGAGGGCGCCGCGGCGGAATCCGCCGTCTCCGTCATCACCCGCCCGGTGAGCCGCATCCATCCGGACGCGGTACGCGAGGGCGGCCTCACCGTCGACATCATCCCCGCGCCCGTCGAGGCCCCTGCACCAGAGGATCGTCGCTCCGAAAGTCGGGAGCCTGATCGGTCGGCTCGCGTCGCGGCCCTGCTGGCCGAGATGATCGACTGCCAGGATCCGGTCAGACGCAGCAGGCTGCAATCGGCCGTCGTGGTCGAGCACATGGGGGTGGCCAGGTCGATCGCCTCCCGCTACCGGGGCCGCGGGGTGGAGCGTGGCGATCTGGAACAGCTGGCGTGCCTGGGTCTGGTCAAGGCCGTGTCCCGGTGGCTTCCCGGCCTGAGCGACGACTTCCTGCAGTTCGCCGTCCCCACGATCTCCGGCGAGATCAAGCGCTACTTCCGGGATCATTCCTGGCTGGTGCGCCCGCCGCGACGAATCCAGGAGTTGAGGGCAGCGATCAACGTCGCCGAGCGCGATTTCCAGGATTCCGGCGAACTCCGGCCGACCGACGGGTTGGTGGGACAACGACTCGGCGTCCGCGAGGAGGACATCCGGGAGGCCAGGGCCGCGGCCGGCTTGTGCAGGCCCCCGTCGCTGGACTCCGATTCGGGTGCCGGTCTGTTCATCGCCCAGCAGTGGAGTGGCGAGGACTCCACGACCGCGGTCGACGATCGGATGTCGCTGGACGTCGTGCTCAGCAAATTGACGGAGCGCGAGCGCAGGGTGGTCGGCATGCGCTTCAGCGAGGGCCTGTCCCAGGCCCGGATCGGCGAGGTGATCGGCGTCAGCCAGATGCAGGTCTCCCGGATCCTGCGCGACGTGCTCAACAAGCTCCGTGACGGCTGGGAGCAGTAACCTCCCCCGGATGCGTGAACGACGAGGCGGCCCCTTCCAGGGGCCGCCTCGTTCGCGTTCGAGGCCCGGTGGGCGGGGGGGCCGTGGCCCGGGGTCGGCCCGGTCAACCGGGATGGACCATGTCAACCGGGGTCGGCCATGTCAACAAGGGTCGGCCCGGTGATCCCGGAGTCTGGCGGCGGCGAACGCCTCAGGCCGGATTCGCAGCGTCCGTGACGAATGTGGACGGGGTGGACTGGCCCGGCAGGTCACCGGTGCGCAACAGGATGACGGCGACCTCGTGGAGCTTGACGTTGCTCTGCTGCGAGTAGCGCTTGAGCACCGAGAAGGCCTGTTCCGCGGTCAACGAATGCCGCTCCATCAGCACGCCCTGGGCCTGCCCGATCACGTGCCGTGAGTCGACCGCCCGCCAGAGGTTCTGCTCGCTCCGTGATCGTGCCAGGCTGACCGAGGCGTGCGCTGCCACCACCTGGGCTGCTTCGATGTCGTCCTCGGTGTACTGATAGGCAGGCCGCGCGTACAGATTGAGTGCTCCGAGCACCTGCCGGTCGGTGAACAGATGGATGCTGAGGATGCTGTGCAGACCCAGGGCGGCGGCCCGAGGGCCCCAGTTCGGCCAGCGCGGTTCGGTGGCGGTCTCGGGGACGACGTAGAGGCCGTTCGTCTCGGCCGCCGTCAGGCACGGACCTTCGTTGAGCTCGTACTGGAGGGCGTCCGCCTGATCAACGACCGGATGTGAGCTCGCGACCGTCTCGAAGGTGCCGTCGGCGTGCACCAGGGTCACGCTCGCGTACTCGCAGTCGACGCTGTCGAGCGCCAGTTGCACGATCTGCGCGATCGAGTCCTCGGCCGATCGGTTCGAAGCGATCTTGCGGGCTCGTTCGGCGAAGACGAGGGCGCTCAGTCTTGGTCTGCTCTCGGTGCTCATGGCGGGAAGTCTCCTGTGGTGAGGTGATCGCCCCTCATGATGCCTGAGATCGCGCCCTGGTGAAAGAACGACGTCCGGCCAGACCGGACGGCATGGCTTTCCGCCGCATCCGGGTGGTCGGCGACCTGAACGACTGAACCATTCCCGGGACCACGGCGCCCCATCTCACCGTCAGTCAGAATGGCGTATCGAACCCCCTTGATCACGCCCCTTCCGGGTGAGACCCGATTTCGGCGAATTCGATCGAATGTGATCCCGCCGGGTTCAATTCGGCGTGCGCGCATTAGGCTTGGCCCGGAAATCGGGTACGCAGATCCACAGGGTGCAAATGTCGAAGGGCGCGAAGGATGACGTGGTCGGTTCTGACCGGCCGGCAATGGCCGGCCGCCGGCCCTGTACGACGACCGGGCCGACTCCTGCTCGTATCCGCCGGATTGACGGCCGTGCTGATGCTGGTGAGTGGCTGCGGATGGGTCTCGAGCATTTTCGGCAGCAAGCAGACGGAAGCGTCGACCTCCGTGTCGGTGTTCAAGGTGGCGGTGGGTCAATGCTTCAATCCGCCGACAGGCGCACCGAAGGCGGAGCTCTCGGACCTGTCGGCCGTCGCCTGCACGGCGGTACACACCCAGGAGGCGTATGCGGCGCCGGGTTACAAGGCGCCCGCCGGTGGTGACAACTCGGTCTATCCGGGAGATGCTGCGCTCGCCTCGTTCGCGAACGGCTCGTGCGCGCAGGCGTTCACCGGGTACGTCGGGGTGTCCTACCTGGATTCGTCCCTGTTCTTCACCTATCTGCTGCCCTCGGCACGCAGTTGGGAACAGGGCAGCGACCGGACGGTGCTGTGTTTTGCGACCACGACAGGGAAACCGCTGACGAAAACCGTGAAGGGGTCAAGGCTATGAGCCAGCCGCAGGCCGTGCACCACGGCGTCGATCGTCACGGCGCGGAGGCCGGCCGTGGGTAAGCCGGTGGTCGTAGCGGGCGCAATGACCAGCTGCACCTTCGGTATGGCGCCCTCGACGTTGATGGTGGTGGCCCCCAGAGCTCTGGTCGAAGGTCGTCCGGTCGCCACCATCATGGATATCGCGCCGATGGTCAACATCGTGCCCTTCGCCATGTGCATGTCGCTGTCCAATCCCACGGTGGCCGCCGCCACCGCTGCCGCCCTGGGGGTGCTGACCCCGATGCCGTGCGTGCCCGTGATTCCCGCACCCTGGACCCCGATGGCACCGCAGACCCTCTGGGCCAAGCAGCCGGCCCTCGTGGCCGGATCGACCTGCAGTTGCGCCTACGGGGGACTGATCAACATCGGCTTTCCCGGGACCACCAGGACGATGGCGGGATGAGGGGTCCGGTGGCCTCGAGATCGAGCATCGTTGGCAATGGGAGAATCGTTGCTCTGAGTGATCACGAAAAGGGTGAGCCGGCCACCTTCAGGGGCCCGTTCACACAAAAGCGGTGGCGATCAGGTGGTGTGCATCCTCGGTGGGAGATCGAATTGGCATTGGGGGGACAACTGTTCTGAATTGACGCCGGTAATGTCATAGTTTGTACCGAACGCGATCACCCACCAGCGATACGGGACTGGCCGGGGCGAGCTCAGACTTCATCCACCCCAACCGGTGTGCGGATCTTCTTCGGAGTCCGTGGTCGTCCCGCAGGCTGGTACCCCTTGGCGTGTTCCGATCATCCACCCGGCCCGGCAGACTCCCTGCCCGGATCGCAAAACCTTGACAGGAGTGGGAATGCCCACGTATGCCGCACCAGGTGTCTACGTCGAAGAGGTCGTCTCGTCGCAAAAGGTTCTCTCGGCCGCCCCCACGGCGATCGCGGCATTCGTCGGGTTCACCGAGAAGGCTCCGACGGACGACCCGGCGGACCCGGAAGGTCTCGCTCCGCGCCTGGTGACCAGTTGGACCCAGTTCGAGTCGCTGTTCGGCAGCTTCACCGCCGGTGCGGTGCTGCCGCTGTCGGTCTACGGGTACTTCGCCAACGGCGGTGCGCTGGCCTACATCGTGCGGGTACCCAACACGGCGCCGTCGGGGCAGCCCTCGCGCCGCGAGTTGCCGGCTGCCGACCGCGCTCTGGGTCTGCCGCTTGCTTTCGAAAGCCTCGAGCCGGACGCCGATCTCACCATCGCAGTCTCGTCGGCGGACTCCGATGCCGAAGGCCCGAGCCCGTTCAACATCGATCTCCTCTCCGGTGGCGTGGTGGTCGAGTCCTACGAGAACCTTGGCCTCGGCAAGGGAGACCGCAACGTCGCCACCGTCATCAACGCCACGTCGACCAAGGTCAAGGTCGAGGTGCTGCTGGACGCCAAGACGGATCTGTCGAGCCAGATCGAGATTCTGCGACCCGGCAACTACGCACTGGAGAAGGCGGCGTCGACACCGGTCGCCGTCACCGGCCGCAAATTCGCCGGATCCGAATCAGCACGATCGGGGATCAACGGGCTGGCCGTCGCCGAGGACGTCACCATCGTGGTCGTCCCCGATCTGGTCACGGCCGCCACGAAGGCCGACGGGTCCTTGGATCTCGGCCTGTGGAAGGCCGTGCAGACCTCCCTCATCACGCACTGCGAACTCAACGGCAACCGCATGGCGATCCTGGATGCGCCTCCCGGGATGAGCCCGCAGCAGATCAAGGAATGGCGCAGTGGGGTGGCCATGTACGACTCGGCCTACGCCGCGCTGTACTACCCGTGGATCAAGGTCGAGAACCCCATCGGCACCAATGGCGACGCCGAGCTGATGATTCCGCCGAGCGGCCACATCGCCGGTGTCTGGGCCCGTACCGACGAGACGCGCGGCGTCTGGAAGGCGCCGGCCAACGACACCATCAGGGGCTGCCTGGATGTCGAGTACGGGGTCACCCAGAACGAGCAGGCCGTGTTGAACCCGATCGGTATCAACTGCATCCGCCCGTTCGGCACCAGGGGCATCCGGATCTGGGGCGCACGCACGCTGGCCAGTGACACGGACTGGCGCTACATCAACGTTCGTCGGCTGTTCAACATGGTGGAGGCGACGATCGCCGAGGGGACCCAGTGGGCGGTCTTCGAGCCGAACGACGTTGCTCTGTGGGAAGGCATCAAGCGGACGCTCAACGGGTTCCTGCGCGGGCTCTGGAGTGCGGGAGCGCTTTTCGGGCAGTCCGCCGACCAGGCCTTCTACGTCAAATGCGATTCCGAGACGAACCCGCCGGAGTCGATCGACCAGGGCCTGTTGATCGTCGAGGTCGGCATCGCACCCGTCAAGCCGGCTGAATTCGTCGTCTTCCGCATCGCACAGCACAAGCAGTCCGCCAACTGATCCGTAGATCTCTGCTTCGCCCCGAGTACCGCGTTCACCACCAGCCAAGGAGCACACGCCCATGCCCAATGCATTGATCAGCACCGATCCGCTCATCGCGCAGAACTTCTTCCTGGAGATCGACGGCTCCGTCGTGACGATCCTGGCCTCGGTCTCCGGGCTGGACATCGAGATGGAGGTCGCCTCCACCCAGCAGGTCGGCAAGGACGGGAAGAGCCAGACCATCAAGACATTGGCCGGACGGAACAAGGCCCCGGATCTCAGCCTCGTCCGGATGGCGCCGGCCGATTCCACCTCGGACAAGTTGTGGGGCTGGTTCAACGACATCATGAGCAAGGGCATCAAACTGGGTGACCGCACGAATCAGCGCAAGAACGGCTCGGTGGTGCTCTACGACTCGACCCACACCGAGGTCGCACGGTTCAACTTCACCAACGGCTGGCCCAGCAAGATCTCCACCGATCAGCTGTCGGTGGATTCCAACGACCCGGTGAAGGAAACCATCACCCTGACGATCGAGCGGCTCGAGCGGGTCAAGTGAGTCTGAAGACCGAGTACGAATTCACCCTGCCGCGGGGATATGTCGATTCACGTGGCGGGCTGCACCGCACCGGGGTGATGCGGTTGGCGACGGCGAGGGACGAACTCGAACCCCTGCGCGACCCGACCGTCATCGGTCCGGACGATCCGCGTCTGACCGTGCTGATCCTGGCGCGCGTCGTCCGGACCCTCGGGGATCTGGAGATGGTCACCCCACATGAGATCGAGGGTCTGTTCGCGGCCGATCTCGCCTTCCTGCAGGACTTCTACGGCGTCATCAATTTCGGTGACCAGGAGGAGTACGAGGCGCTGCTGGCCGCCCAGGCGACGTCGCGGCCGCTGACGGGTTCGCCGTCCGCTGCGCCGGCAGCACCGTCGGTGGAGGCCCCGGCGACCAATGGTCATGCGGTGCAACCTGATTCGTTCATCCCCCAGCGGCCGCGAGCGCGGGTCGAGGAAATTCCACGTAGTCAGGTCTGATGCTCCGGTGTTGAGGTACCCCGTCGATGCGCTGTGGCAGGAGATCGCCTACCTGGCGTATCACCTGCATTGGCCGTTGGACGATCTGCTGGATCTGGAGCACATGGATCGTGTGCGGATGGTTCGTTCGGTCGCCGGGTTGAACGAGCGTGCCTGGGAGGCTGTCCGTGAGTTCGCCTGATTCCGCCCGCCTGCTCGGTACCGAACCGCCGCTGGCGTCACGGTTCCTGTTCGAGGTCGACGGGATCGAGATCGGTCTGTTCGCCTCTGTTCGCGGTCTTGCTGTTTCCTCGCAGACCGAGGACGTCCGGGAAGGTGGGCAGAACGGGTTCGTCCACCACCTGCCCGGCCGACTGGAATGGCCGAACATCGTCTTCACCCGCGGTGTGACCCAATCCGACGCGTTGTTCGACTGGATGAACAAGACTGCGGGCGAGGGATTTGCGGCCAACCAGAACAAGATCGCCAGGTCGACCGGGGCCATCACCGCGATGTCGTCCGAGGGTGCACGGCTTCGCAGCTGGTCGTTGGACAGCGTGTTCGCCGTGCGGTGGAAGGGACCCGATTTCGACAGCTCGACCGACACCCTGCTGAGCGAGGAACTCGAAGTGGCGCACCACGGTTTCCGGGCCGCGAACGTGGCGACGTGACCCGGACATGACGGTGCATGATCGGCAGGATCCTGACGCGCAGGATCCGGACACGCAGGACCCGGCCCGCAACGACGGGTCCTGGTCCATCGATGCTGCTCCACCGGAGCCTCCGCGGATCGGTCTCGGGCGCCTGGCCGCTCGACGCTGGGCCCGTCCTTCTGCGCCCGGACGGGCGCGTCCGGCGCCGCTGGGAAGCATTGCGGCTGCTGCGGTTCGCTTCTCCGCCGGTCTCGCGCAGGCACCCCACATCCGTCGGCAGCTGTCCGGACCGGGACGGATCCAGCCGTCCAGGGTGCCGGAGGCGACGCGGCCGCCGCGCTGGTGGTCGCCCGGACAGGCGGTCGAGACCGAGGTGTCCGCGGGCCCGGTCGGGATGCCGGCGGCCGCGCGGAGGGGAACGGCGGTACCCGCTGCCACCGTCGGCTGGAGTGGTGCAAGCCGGGCCGTCCCGGTGTTGCCCCCGCGCGGTCTGCGTCGGGCCGCCGGACCGGCGCCGAATGAGAGTACCCACGTACCAGGCGGTATGGCCGCCGGCATGACCGGAAGTGCGGTGCAGGTCCGCAGGTTGCCCGATGTGAGGGCAGCCGGACCGATGACGGGCGCCTCGACCAAATTGGTCGTGCCGAGAGCGCCGACACCGGTGGGGCATGCGTCGGATTCCCGGTCGGCCGCCGCATCGGATTCGCCCGGTGGAGGAGTTGCTGGTCCCCCGGGGGCAGGTGTGGGGGGCGGTGATATCCGGCGGACCGCCGCCGCCCCCCGGACGAAGGCGGCGAAGCCTGGTACGGGCCCGGCGACCAACGCGGCGGCCGGTCGCTCCGCAACAGGTCGGTCCGGGTTCGGCGGCCGGGCGTCCGGCCCTTGGAACGGGTCGTCCGACCTCGGGACGGGGTCCTCGGGCCGCTGGAACGGACCGTCCGGCGGAGCGTCCGGCCCTCGCGGCGCTACCGTCCGGCGTGGCGCCGCTGCACCGGGTCAGGACGCGCTGCTGGGCTGGGCCGCAAGACGTTCGGCGGCCTCCACAGCCGCCGCGCGGCTGGCCGCGTCGGCGACCCGTCGGGGCGAGGGTGCACGCGCGGCCGCCCGTCCGGCCCGCCTACCTCCCGCTGGCCAACCGGTTCCGTACGTGGCGCAATCGGTCTCACCGCCCGCGCAGCCGTATGACGGGGTGTCGCAACCGGTCCGCCCGGTGGCGCAGCCGGTTTCCGATGTGGCGCAGCCGGTCAGCCCGCTGTCGCAGCCGTTGATCGATGTGGTGCAGCCGGTTTCTGCGCCGCGCCGGCCGAACCCGCCCGGGGCGTCCGAGCTGCGTAGAAGTTGGTCCTCCCCGTCCCGGTCGGCGGCGGATGTCCAGGGTCCCGCAGCATTTGCCGCCGTCCGGACGGTCGCAGCGTCCCCCTCCGCCACGCAGGGAGAGTCGGCGCCGGTCCGGTTCCCCGCGGACGGCGAGAGCGCCGGTACGCCTGACGGCGGGGTGCCGCTGATGCGTTCGATCCGGCGGTCGGCGTTGCCGCATCTGCCGCGCGCCCTCGACGTACTGCCCGGCCCCGAGACCACTCCGGATCTGCGTCGTGCGGCCGGTCGACCGATCGAGATCCGGCCTGCGGGTGTCGCCGTCCGTCCTCCTCGACCACCCGCCCTGCCCGCACCCGTCTCGACATCGGTGACGTCCACCGCAGCGGTTGGCTCGGACGGCCCGGTGGTGGTCTCGCAGCCCGTCGCGCTGCCGCCGACTCCGGTCACTGCGTCACCGGCACACCTTTCGCCCGCACCCGGTGCTCTGCCCGGTGGTTGGACGGTGCCTGCTGGGCCGAAGTCCCTGTGGGTGCCTCCGTCGCTGGTCACGTCTTCCACTTCACCGATCGATTCCGGTGGGGATGAGCCCGCGATGGGCCACTCCGTTCCGGTGTCATCGGCATCGTCGTCCGCGGTGCCGTCGTCGCCGCCCCAGCTGCTGCGCCGTTTCGCCCGTGGGCCGGTGGTACTCCGGTCGATGGCCGGGCCGCGGGGTGCAGTCCCGACCCCTGGTTCACCGGGTTCGTCGACAGCTGCGCGCAGGACATCTCTCGGGCCGCTGTGGGCCCCGTCCGGGACGACGGACATCAGGAATCGGCCGAGCGGCGCCGTTCTTCCCGGGGTCGGCGGGATGCTCGGCGGACCCCTGGGAGGCCTGGTCCGCCGGACGGTCGGCCAGGCGATCCCGGTCGCTGCGACACCACGCACCAGTGGCCCCGCGGTCTCCGGGTTCCCCGTGCGTCGTCGGGCCGGAGATCCGGAGCCTCCGGCATCGCGGTGGATCTCCGCGCCAGCTGCGTCCGTTGGAACAGCAGCGTCCGTTGGAACAGCAGCGTCCGCTGGAAACGCAGCGTCCGCTGGATCAGGTGGCGCCGGCGTCGGCTCCGGTTCTCTTCCATCGGGCGGGGCATCGGGTGGAGCCGGTCCGGAGCAGTCCGCGACGGTCGGAGCAGTTGTCCCTCGGGGCATCTCCACGCCTCGCCACGACCGGCCGATTCGCCGTTTCGCCACCGCGGGACCGCTTGCCCGTGCGGGCGACCGGGACCGATCCACGGCTGGCACGGCGCGACGGCTGAACGGCGCAACCCCACCATCCGCAGGGACGAGCACCGCGGGCGGCGCGGAGGCGTTCGCGGCGAGAGAGCTTCTCCGGCCGGGTCGGCTCGGCGTCCTGGTGGGTGCCGGTGCCGGTTCCCGTGCCCGTCCCGGAGCCGGAATCTCGGCGGGCGCCCAGCCCGGAACCGGGGCGTCATCGGTATCGGCCCCGTCTCTCGGAACGGTAGGTTTTCACCTCGGTCATGGCGGTGCATGGGGATCCACGTTGCAGCGCAGCATCTCCCAGTCGATGGAAGCCGGTGTGCAGCGCCACGGTGCAGTTCTTCCGGTGCGTGGTGGGGTGGGCGTGACGGGTATGCCGCGTAGTGGAGCCGGTCGTTCCGCGACGTCCGGACCGTCGTCGCGGGGCCGGCTGTCGGCCGGGATCACGGCCGGTGGCAGCAGCCCGGGGACCGTCGGTCCGCAGGCACCCGTTACGACCGGCCTGATCCGTGCGGCTGGACCGCTGGAATCCCTGCGCCGATCCGCCCTGGACATGGGGGTCGCTGCCGGCGGGGTGATGAGCGCGGATCGACGGGGTCGCCCCTCGACGTCGGTCGCCGGCTCGGGGGCGAACACGAGAGGTTCTGTTCGCGAAGGCTCCAGTGCCCCGATGTCCAGCAGTGCGGCGGTGTCCAGCAGTACGGCGGTGTCCAGCAGGGCCCCGGTGTCCAGCAGGGCCCCGGTGTCCAGCAGTGCGGCGGTGTCCAGCAGGGCCCCGGTGTCCAGCAGTGCGGCGGTGTCCAGCAGTGCGGCGGTGTCCAGCAGTGCGGCGGTGTCCAGCAGAGCCCCGAGCTGGTTCGCCGGCGGTGTCCGCAGTCCGATCCAGGTGGCGCGCGTGTCGCCGGTCCCGGCGCCGGCCGGCTTCGTCGTCCGCCGCACCGCGGACGCCTCCCCTCCGGTGTCCGGTAGCTCGCCGCTGCCCGGTGCTGCTTCGTCGTCCGGTGGTGCTGCGGTACCGGGGACGACCAGGGCGCGGGCGACGACACCTGCAGGGCCCCAAAGGATGGGGGAGGATGCGGTCGGATCGCCCGGGAGCCCCGGGTCGCCGATCCGACGCTCGCCGTCCGGGTCGAGCCCCGACCCGGGACTGCTGGCTTCAGCGGTCCTCAAGCGATTCCCGGCCCATCCGGAGCGGGTGATCGAGCCGTCCACCCGTGCCCTGCTCTCGGCGCCGAGCGTCGCGCCTCCGCGGGGCGCCCCGCGGAGTCCGTCGGGAGCGGTGCCTCCGGCGCCGGTGTCGGCCGGGTCTGCCATACCGGTAGCGGCCGGATCCGCGACGTCGGCGCCACCATTCGCGCTGGGAGCATCGGCGGGCGGCCCCCCGGTTCCCGGGGTGGCCACTGCCGCAGGCGGTCGGAACAGCCAGCACGCCGATGTGACGATCCGACGCTCGAGTCTGGTGGATCAGGTTCCCGCAACGCTGTTCGACCGGGCCAGGACGCAACTCGCCGGTTCCCCGCCCGGCACCCGGCAGGCCCCGACGGTGAGGAGGACCCGAGAGATGTTTTCACCGCACACCTTCGGTGGAGAGCCGCAGAACGACGAGCACAGACCGGGGTCGATCGCCACGTCGCTGACACCGCGGGAATGGGACCAGCTCGTGGACATCATCGTCGAGCGTCTGGAGGACCGCGTCTCGGACGAACTGTCCCGACGTGGGCGTCGATTCCACCCGGGAGTGATGTGACCGTGGCCCCGTCCGCACCGTCGACCGGCTCGTCCGCATCCGCCTGCACCCACCCGCAGTTCAGGAGGTCGTCATGTCTCTGACCGAAAAGGCGTTTCTCGAGATCGAGGGTACGGCCGAGACCATTCCGTGCATGTTCAACCCCTCCGAGTTCTCGGTGTCGAGGAGCAACAGCTGGTCGGGCAATTCCCTTGCTGGGCAGGGTGTACCGCAGCTGCACTACCAGGGGGCCACTTCCGGGTCGATGTCGCTCGAGCTCACCTTCGACACCACCGACACCGGGCAGGCCGTCACCAGCTACACCGGCAAGGTGCTGGCGCTGATGGACGTCGACTCCTCCCTGCCCGGCTCCGACCCGCAGTCCAACAACGCCCGCCCGCCCTACGTGGTGTTCCACTGGGGCAGCCTGCATTCCTTCAAGGCCGTGGTGGCCAGCGTCAATCTGCAGTTCACCTATTTCTCCTCCACCGGCGTGCCGCTGCGGGCGAAGATCTCCCTCACGCTCACCCAGTACCAGGAGTCGGTGGCGTTCGGCCCGCAGAACCCGACGTCCGGTACCCCCAGACCCCATCGGGTGCACCGGGTCCAGCCGGGCGAGACGCTCGATCGGATCTCCGCGAAGTACTACGGCGATTCGACGAAGTGGCGGCAGATCGCCGGGGCGAACGGGATCTCCGACCCGCTCGCTCTCCGCAGCGGCTCGCTGCTGTCGATCCCGAGGGTGCAGAAGTGACCGCGCCCGCGATGACGGCGATCGCACCCGAGATCCTCGTCAACGGATCCCAGATGTCCTCGAGCTACGAGCTGTCCGGCCTGCGCATCCGGACGAGTTTCGGCCTACCGGGGCGGGCCACCCTGCGTTTCGACGATTCGGGCTTCGCGATCGCTGCCGGCTCCACGTTCACGATCGGGACCCAACTGGAGGTCAGGATGGCCGACGGCGGGACGCTGTTCGCCGGCGAGGTCACCGGGATCGACCTGCAGCTCGACCGTGGGGTTCCCGACTTCGTGGTGATCGCGGACGATCCCTCCTACAAGATGGCTCTGGGCAACAAGGCTCGCAGCTTCACCAAGATGAGCTACTCGGACATCGTGAGCCAGATCGGTCGCGAGTACGGTCTTTCCGTCGAAGCGGACGCCACCGCCGCCCAGTTCGACTACACGTTGCAGGCCGACTCCGATTTCGGTTTTGTCAGCGAACTGGCCGATCGGGTCGGCTACGACTGGTGGGTCGAGGAAAAGGTGCTCAAGTTCAAGAAACCGGCGACCAGCGCTGCGTCAGCAAGGCTGAACGCCAGCGAAGACCTGCGGCAGTTCTCGGTGCGCGCCAGCGCCCTGCATCCCTCGTCCAGTGCAGTGATGGGCTGGACGGCGAAGACGAAGACCTCGATCAAGGGCAACAGTGCGTCCCCGTCGTCCGGCATCCTGCCGACAGCGAGTCTGGTGTCCGGGTACGCCTCGGTCAGCGCCCTGTCGTCGATGACCAAGGTGTCCACCTCTGCCCAGGGCCCGGTCGACCAGGAAGAGGCACAGGATCTGGCCGACCGGGCCGCCGCGGCCTGGGCCGCGGCGGCCGTCACGGCGCGCGGTACGACCCTGATCGCACCGGCCATCAAGATCGGCGGCTCGGTCGAGGTGGAGGGGGCCGGCCCTGCGAACGGCAAGTACTTCGTCACCGAGGTCGAGCACAGCTACACCGACCGCGGTTTCGAAACACGTTTCGTGGCCGGTGATCACCGGCCGAACGGCCTCGTCGACACGCTGACCTCGACGAAGCAGACCAGCTTCCGCCGAGACGGGTTGGTGGTCGGTCTGGTGACCCAGATCGGGAACTCGGAGGGATCGCCCGGCGACATCAAGGTCAAGTATCCCGGCATCGACGATCAACTGGCCAGTGGCTGGGCGCGGATGGTCAGCGTTGGCGGTGGCAACAAGAAGGGTGTCACCTTCATGCCGGAGGTCAACGACGAGGTGATCGTCGGCTTCGAGAACGGTGATCCCCGCCGGCCGGTCATCCTCGGCGCGGTCTTCAACGGCAAGGACAGCCAGCCCGCCTTCGCGGTGGAGAGCAGCATGGTCAATTCCCGGCAGATCACCTCCCGGCTCGGGCATGCCGTCGAATTCGGTGACGGCACCGCGCCGGACAAGCAGTACATCTCGCTGACACTGGCCGGCGGGGCGACCTCGGTGATGATGTCCAAGAAGGAGTTCATCGCCCAGGTGCCGGCCGGAATTCCGCTGTCCATCACGGCCGGCTCGGCGAGCTTCAAGATCGGCAACGACGGGTCCATCACCATCCAGGGCAGCAAGATCACCCTGAAGGCCGATACCGACGTGGAGATCTCCGGCCTGAACGTGACCACGAAGGCCTCGGCGAAGAACTCCGCCAGCGGAGCGATGGTCGAGGTCAAGGGCAGCGCCCAGGTCGAGGTCTCGGCCGGCGGGCCGGCGATGATCAAGGGCATGCCGGTGATGGTCAACTGATGAGCAAGTCCGACGGCGAGGTGCAGTGAGCGTGGAGGAGAGCGTCCTTCCGGCAGCGGGTTCCAGGGAGCCCGCACACTACGACGCGACCTTCATCGGGCGCGGATTCTTCTGGCCGCTGCAGGTCGACCACACCGGCTCGATCCGGCTGACCGATGGGCCGGCCGACCTCGATCGCTCGATGGCGGTGGTACTGGCCACCGCACCGGGGGAGCGGGTGATGCGGCCGCAGTTCGGTTGCCGTATCTGGGATCTGCTGTTCGAACCGGTGACGGCCAACCTGCTCGGACTGATGGCGCAGGCCGTGCGCGACGCGCTGGCGCAGTGGGAACCGAGGGTCACGGTGGAGCAGGTCGACCCGGTGCCCGATGCCGACGATGGGGCTCTGATCGTCATCAACGTCACCTACCGGGTCAAGGCCACCAACGACCGCCGCAACCTGGTGTATCCGTTCTACGTCATTCCGCACGAGGAGAGCTGATGGTGCTACCCGCCCCGAACCTGGACGACCGGACCTTCCAGGACATCGTCGACGAGGCGAAGCGACTGATTCCGCGCTACACCCCGGAATGGACGAACCACAACGTCTCCGACCCCGGCGTCGCTCTCATCGAATTGTTCGCCTGGATGAGTGAAATGGTGCTGTACCGGGTCAACCAGGTGCCGGACCGGCTGTTCGTCCATTTCCTCAACCTGGTCGGGATCGAGCCGTTCCCGCCGTCGGTGGCCAAGGCGCAGGTCACCTTCTGGCTCTCCGCCGTCCAGGACGTACCGGTGACGGTGCCGGCGGGACTCCAGGTGACCACCACCGCCGATCACCGCACCGCCGATACCGCCGTGGTGTTCTCGACCGTCGACGAACTCACCATCCGGCCGCCGGTACTGGTCAACGCACTGACCTCGGATGCGAAGGCCGAGCGGATGACGGCCGTCTACGACGATCTCCGGTTCGTCGGGTCCTCGGTGGCGTGTTTCACCTCGACCGACGCCACCGGGCGGCTGGCACCCGGGAACGTCTTGCTGCTCGGATTCGCGGAAAGCCTGGCCGGAATGGCGATCCGGCTCTCGGTGCAGGCCCACGCCCAGGGCATCGGGGTGGACCCACGGAACCCGCCGCTGGCCTGGGAGGTCTGGAACGGCGAGGCCTGGATCACCGTCGACGTCTTCTCCGACAGCACCGGTGGCCTCAACCGGGCGGGCGAGATCGTGCTGATGATCCCGTCGGAACACGATTTCCTGACGCTCGGGGACACATCCGCCTACTGGCTGCGGGTGCGGCTCCTGACGCCGGTCCCCGGACAGCCCACCTACCAGGCCTCGCCGCAGCTCGACGCGCTCGAGGTGGCGGCACTGGGCGCGACGGTCGAGGCAGAGCATTCGTCCAAGGCGGCCGGTGAGGTGCTGGGCCGGTCGGATGGAAGTCCCGGCCAGGAGTTCCAGGTCAGCTTTCCGCCGGTACTGCCCCGCCGCGGAGGCGAGACGGTGGTGGTCAGCGATCCCGGTGGGCGGGTGGAATGGACGGAGGTCGCCGACTTCTCTGCCTCCACTGCGTCCGATCCGCATTTCGTCTGGGATTCCGCGTCGGGCATCGTCCGTTTCGGTCCCCGCGTCCGCTATCCGGACGGATCGGTCCGCCAGCACGGCCGGATCCCGCGCGACGGTGCCGAGATCTCGACGACCGAATACCGTTACGGCGGGGGTGCTCTCGGCAATGTCGGCGCTCGCACCCTGACCGTGCTGCGGTCGGCGGTGCCGTACATCTCGGGCGCGGTCAACCTGCGTCCGGCCGTCGGCGGTGTGGATGCCGAAACCGTGAACGAGGCCAAGACCAGGGGACCGCTGACCCTGCGGACCGGCCAGAGGGCCGTCACCGCCGGTGATTTCGAGCGCCTGACGATGGAGTCGTCCATCGAGGTGGCCAGGGCCAGGTGCCTTCCGGCGGCGACGGGTCAGGGCCCGGTGCGGATGCTGGTGGTGCCGCAGGTCCGGACCGACCTCCGGACCCACCAGTTGGACGACTTCGCGATCACCGCACCGTTGATGCGCCGGATCACCGACCACCTCGACGCCCACCGCATCGTCGGTACGGCAATCGAGGTCGGAACTCCCTTCTACCAGGGAGTCTCGGTGGCAGCGCTGGTGCACGCGCCGGCCGGCCGGCCGCTGGCCCTGGTGCGGCAGCGGGCCGTCAACGAGCTGACCAGATACATCCATCCACTCTCCGGTGGGGCGGACGGCGGCGGGTGGCTCTTCGACGCCGATCTGAATGCCGCGGCGATCGCCCAGCTGCTGGAGAGTGTCGAGGGCGTCGACCGGGTCGACGAGGTCCAACTGTTCGAGTTCGATCTCCGTTCCGGCCAGCGCATCGGCGCCGGCCGCGACGTCATCCGGCTGGACGAGCACTCGCTCTTCCTGTCCGGCGCACATCGGGTCGTCGTCCGATGACCCTCCACGACCGGCAGGATCTGCGGCGTGCGGCGAAGTCGCCGTGACGGGGCCGAGCGACGGTGGCTGGCAGCTGCCCGGGTCCGAGAAACATTTGGCTGCAGCGGGTCCGGCAACTGAACAACCCACGGTCTCCAATGACCCCCGCGCAGCGGTGGCCGAGACCGGTACCGCGCTGGTGCCGAGATCGGGTTCGGTGCCGTCCTTCGGACCATCCGGCGGCGCTGATCTGGCGGCCTCGGCCGACTCCGGGATCTCGCGGGCACTGCCTCGCGTGCGCCGCGATTCCCGGGTCGGTCCACCCCCGCGCCATCCGCAGTGGCTGATCAACCAACTGCCGGTCGGGATGCTGCAGAGCGACTTCTTCGTGCGCTTCGTCAGCATCTTCCAGGAGCTCGGCAGCGGGCTGATGGATGACGCCGATCTGATGCAGCACGTCGCGGATGCATCGGTCACGCCCGTCCCGATGATCAGCCACCTGGCCAGTTGGATCGGTGTCGACACGATCGACAAGTCGCTGCCGGAACAGTTGCAGCGGGTGATCCTGGCCAGCTCGGCAAGAGCGCTGGCGCACCGCGGAACCGTGGAGGGTCTGCGCGGGTACCTGGAGATGCTCTCCGGCGGGCCGGCCGAGGTGCTCGACGGCGGGGGCGTCTGGGCCGAGGGGGAGGCGCCGGGCGATGTGGCCTGGGTGCGGATGACCGTGCAGGGCACCGGGCATCTGTCCGAGGACGAATTCGTGGCGATGGTGCGGGACGAGATCCCGGCACATGTGCGCGCGGAACTGTGGATCGACGTACGACGCGTGCTGGCGACCGCCGAAAAGGGATGGGAATGATCGTGAGGAAGACCAGAAGATCTCAGGCGGCGGCCGATCGTGCGACGGCCGACCGTGTCTACCTGGAGCAGGTGCGGGGCGGATCGGGCGGTGCGCCGGTCCCGGCTCCCCATGGTGCGCAGCCGGTTCCACTCCCGGACAGCGGTATCCAGACCACCGGGATGCCGTATGTCCAGACCGCGGCCCCCTCTCCGGTGCTCGGGGTCTCGCCGATCCTCGGCAGATCGGCTGGGTCCAGTCCGCCGCCGGTCGGTTCGTTCACGGCTCCGCCGGTCGGTCCACCCGCTCCCGCCTATGCCAGCCAGGCGTTCACCCCGTTGCCGGAAGAGGCCGTGACGCCGTCGGCACCGGGGATGTCGCCGTCCCCGTCGGCGCCGCCCCCGCCACGTCAACCGTCGGTCGTGGATCAGGATCCACTGGACCTGCACAAGACCAATGTCGCCACTCTCCCTCGGCCGCAACAGTATCCGTCGGTGGCGCAGCAGCCCCTGATGGCGGGCGGGTTCGACCTGCCGCTCCTGCTCGGTCCCGGTGGCATCGCCCCTCCGGGAGATCTGGTCACCTGCCCCGAGTGCGGCGAGATGGCGACTGTCGATGCGGGACGGCGGAATTCGCAGGACTTCTGCCGGAACTGCGATTTCCCGTTGTTCTGGGCCAGGAGCACGGTGGTCCTGCCGTCCGGTGAGGAGACCGGGGCGTCCCTGCGGCGACTTCCGGGAACGGTGGGGCGCGCCGCCACCGCCGCGTTGATGTGTCCGCACTGCGGTGAGCCCAACTCGCCGGTGGCGCAGAACTGCGTGCGCTGCCTGCTGTCATTGCATCCCGTCGAGGTCGCGGCTGCCCCGATCTTCATCCCGCAGCCCGACCCGGTGATGCTGCCGGTGCCGATCGGCCGGGACTATCCACTCTGGTGGATCCTGCTCGTCTCGAGCTGTCTGCTGGCGATCGTGCTGATCGTGGTGTGGGTCGCAGTCAACTGATCGTCGGTGCTTCCTCAGCAGTTCTCTACCGGGGGACAACGGTGACGGGGCAGCGACTTCCTGTTGCCTGGGCGAGCTTGGCGTCTGCGGTGATCAATGCACAGTCCAATGATTCGGCAAGGGCGACGTAGCCGGCGTCGTACGCACTCAGGTTGTCACGCAGCTCCCAGATTCGTTCCAGTAGCGGGTGAACGGCATACCTGCTCAGCCCGAGACGCCGCCAACTGTGCAGCGCCGTCCAACCCGGACCTGCGTCGATCAGACTGTGGCTGACGGCTTGGCGAAGTCCGCTGGCAGCTTCTGAATCGATGAGATGCGGCGCGTGGACCCGTTCGTCGGCCAAGGCCTGACGAGCGGTCCCGTCGTTCAGCAGAGCGGACAGTGCAGCGGAGGCATCGACCACGATCACCGCATACCGCGTTGGTCGGCGAGATCATCGACCAACCCCGCGATATCGACCTGCAGGTCGGGGAGTGCCGCCGGGAGTTGCGGGTTGTCCGCCCTGCGCGACGCGTTCGATAGTTCGCGGGCGGCCAGTGAATTGACCGAGGTGCCCTGAAGGGCAGCCAACTTCTCCAGGCGCCGCACCACGTCGTCCGGCACATTACGCAGGTTCAAGGTTCTCATGTCGCATCATGCTAGAAGCCAGCAAGCAGGTGCGCACCGAATGGCGGCGGCGTGACTGTGTGCAGGTTCGCTGGGTTGACCCGCTGCCGGCGTCGTCAGCCAGTGGGCAAGCACATTCCGGGTGATGCCGCGCTACCCTTCCACGAGGTCGCGTAAATGGTGCATTTCATTTCGACGAGGGCGTTGACTTCTATCAATCCACGGTGGTGGGATCAATTCTGGGCGCCCATCTTCGGCGAATCGGATCACCCATTCAGCCTTGTGTATCTCATCGTGATGGAATGAACACAGCAAGACACCGGTTTCGACATTTGTCTCACCCAGGTCCCGGGCCCACCAATTCGAGTGGTGGACGTCGCACCAGTTGGCGGGTCGGTCGCAACCGTCCCAGATGCATCCCCGGTCTCTGGCCTTGATCGCTCGGCGCATCCCGCGGGTGTAGGTGCGTCTGGCCCGTCCGACGTCCAGGATCTCACTGTCGGCACCCAGCACGATGGGAATGATGTTGGCGTCGCACAGGTACCGCCGGGCCTGGCCGGTGGTCATCGCAAACCCTGATTCGCTCGTGGCTTTGCTGATCTGGTCATGGAGTTGGTCCCAGTGCAAGTAGATGACGACCTGCGGCTTCTCCCCGCCGTGCGAGGGTCCGGCGCCGGCGGCCAGGAACCCTTCGAGTGCTTCGACGAGGGCGTGGGCCCGCCGGTTCGCCGACGGCCGCGGGTCCGGGGTGCAGTCATCGACCGGCTTCGGCGCCGATAGCGCGGTGATGGCTTTGCGGACCACGTCGATGCCGTGGTCGTCGAGGTGGCCCTTGATGCCGGTCAGGCCGGTGCGGGCGTTGCGCGACCCGATGGTGAATTCCATCTTGGACTTCGCATCCGACTCGTCCAGGGTGCCGTCGGGGTCGGCGGCGTCCAGGACGGCGGCGGCGACGACCTGCAACTGTTTCGGGTCCAACTTCGCGGCCTGGTCGACGAGGAAGGACTCCCACAGGTCCCGATCCTCCGCAGGGAGGGCGTCGGGGAGTTTGCCCATCGTCGCCACGATGGTCCGGATGTGTTCGGTGCCGACCGCACCGGCATCCAGCGCCGCCCCCAACGCCGGTAGTACCGGCGGGAGGTCACCGCCGGTCAGGATTTCCTGCGGCAGCACTGCCTGTGCTGTTTTGACCCGTCCCCACGCTTCGGGGGCGGAGATCAGCAGACTCTGTCGCAGCAACGCCGCGGTGGAGGAAGCGCCGCGCTCCTTGGCGAGCCCCTGCTTTTCGACCTCGCCGGCCAGGTGCACATTCACTGCGTAGACCGTGCGGGCAAGGGTTTCCAATTCTTGGCCGAACGCCAGCAGGTCGTCGCCCTTGATGCGCCAGAAATCCCCGTTCCGCATATTGGTGACAGCAATCATCGCCGACCGGACCCATTCGGTGGCCTGATCGGAATCGACGAATCCGTCATTCCCCATACCTGAAACCCTATCGGCGACCACCGACAGCCGACCCTCGAAACCGGGCATTCTCGAGCCACTGCCAGGTCACGAAATGGTCACAGTTCTTTTCGCGCCCGAGCTCTCAGCTGAGCAGCTTCTCGAAACACATCGAGAACGGCATCGTCGCGACGTACGGCTCGTAGATCGGGATCGGCGTGTAGCCCAGCTTCCGGTACAGGGCAACCGCGTCCGGCTGGCGATCGCCGGTCTGCAGGATCAGACGAGGACGATCCGCCTGTTGCGCAATGGTTTCCAGCTGCATCATGAGTGCTATACCGATCCCACGCCCTCGTGCAGCGGCATGCACGATGACCCGCTTGACCTCCCAGTCACCGCGAAGTTCACGGAGGGCGGCGTGGGCGATGGCTGTGCCGTCGGCACCGACCGCGAGCACCGTCGCCCTGACATCCGCCCGACCGACGGCCAGCGCTGCGTTCCGGTCGGCGACCAGCGCTGCCGCCTGTGGTGCGTCGTCCGGGCCGGAGTAGCGGGCCGTGAGTTCGACGTCCATCGCCCGCCGCAACTCGATCGCGCGGAGGTCCTCCCAGTCCACCGATTCGAAGTGGAAGTCCGGTGGTAGCCCGTTCACCACAGCACCCCTTGCAACTCTTGACGCCCGGACCAGCGAGGCTACTACGGAGTCAGGACCTGGACGATCGTGATGGCGTCCTGGCCGGCAGCCAGGGTGGTCGGCGAAGAGCTGCCCACATAGTGCTTGGGCGTTGCGGGCAAGCTGTTGTCGACCCAGTCGGCGGTGAAGGTCTGCTTCGCCGCGATCGGGACATCCTGGAAAAGCGTTGTCCCGTTCGATGCCGTCGGTCCCGCCGTGACGGTCGATGGCGACACCGTCACCGTGGCACCGGCAGTCAGTACCGCGCCGTGCTTGACCGTGATGGTGACCATCGCTGCGTGGTAGGGCAGTTTCGCGTCGAACGTCGTGGCGTCGGTCGGATCCAGAGCCTGGTCGGTGACCGCACTGAACACTCCGGGGACATGTGGCGTTGCCGTCATCGTGTAGGTGCACCCGGAGCAGGTGCCCAGGATGACGGCCGGTGCGTTCGCCGGAGCACTGGGCGTGGCGGAGATGGCGGCGACCGGAGCAACGACCGGAGGACCGGCCGATCCCGGTGTGCCCGGGACCGCTGCGCTACTCGGCACGACCCCCACAGCCTGGCCGGTGTAGACCGGGGTACCGCCGGCGTCCTTGATCGTGACGTCGACATCCTTGGGTGTGGTGTCGACCCGGCCCGTGACATCCTGCATCGAGATCACCGGGGTCACGGTGTCGGCGGTGAAGGAGACGGTGTTGTCCGGCGGGGTGTTGCCGGAGTTCGGCGCGGCCACCACCACGATATTCTTGCCCGGCACCGAGATCTTCTGAGTGGTCAGGGAACTGCTGACCTTGAAGGTCCACCTGATGGCCGGGGCCAGACAGAGCGACGCCTTGCCGCCGCCGGACAGGTTGCCGGGCGCCGGGTTGGGAGTACCGCCGGTGGCGGTCACGGTCAGCCCGTCGGCTCCGGACCCGCTGCCGTCCACCGTCATCGACACGGCCACCGGCACCTGGACCGGTGCCAGGTTCACCACCGGAGTATTGGGGCTGGACTTGTTGGCCGTACCTGCGCTGACATCACCGACCGTGAAGGTGGTGGCCGCCGCCGTCCATTGCGTGCTGTCCACCGTCGGCAGGAAGGAGTAGTGACCTTGCGGGAGGTAGACCTGCGCCACCGCTTTCGTGCCGGTCACGGCGGCGGCGATCGGTGTGGTGGTGGCGACGCCGGTATCCGTGTTGGTGATGTTCAGCGCCAGGGTGCCGGGCGCGACCGCGGGTGCGGTCAGACAGGTGTTGATGCTCCAGTTCACGGTGAGCGAGGTCAGGGCCTGTTGGACGGCGAGTGCACCGGCCACCGGCGGGGCTGTCGAGGCACTCACTGCAGCCTGCGGCACGACGATCGTCTCCCCGGTCAGGGTTGCGTCGAACGGAGCGTTCGTCTGCCCGGTGATGGTCGCCGTCCAGGTACCGGTGGGTAGCTGCGGCACGTTGATCGTGTACGGGGCCGTCAGGGGAAGGGACACCGTCTGCGGTTGATCGCCGTTGGCCATCCCGGTGATGATTCCGGCCGGCGGGTTCAGGGTCACGCTGGCGCCGGCGAGGTTGACGGCAGGGCCGTCGGCCGAGGAGGGTGCGGCAGTCGAGGTGAAGGTCAGATTCACCGATCGGGTGGCCCGCGCAGTGAGCGTGAGCTGGCTCAGCGCAGGTGGTGTCGTGGTGAGACTGGAGTCCTCGACCACCTGCGTCAGGGTAACCGGTGCATATCCGGGGAAGGTCCCGACCAGGGTGTAGCGACCGTCCGGAATTCCGGTGAAGGTAAAGGTCCCGTCGGCCTTGGTCTTGACCGAAAGCGGTTGGCCGTTCTGATCATTGGCGGTGACCCCGATGTCCTGCGCGGTGCGCAGGGACGCTGTCACCCCCACGTCGCCGGTGCCGTCGGCGAGCAAGATGCTGCCGCTCTGGGTACTCGACCGCTGGTCGAGGCTGATGACCAGCTGCTGCGGGCTGACGCCGGCGACGATCGACGCCAACAGGGTGACCGTCCGGTACGACGAGGTGGGCGAAGTCACCGATACCGTGTAGACGCCCGGGTTCACGGAGGCGAAATCGACATACTTCGACGTCAGGTTGACCACGCTGGTGTTCGCCTGGTTCTCCGTGCACGAGTAGGTGGTTCCGGTGAGCTTCACGGTGCAGGAAAGAGCCGTACCCGGCCCGGTCACCGCGACGGTGACCGCAGGCAGCAGCTCGGTGGTACCGACTTCGAGATGCACCTGCAGGTCGACGGGTTTCACCGTGAGGGGCACCTGCAGGACGCCACCGGAGATGTCGAACGGGTTGGCCGCGCCGGTGTCGACGGCCATTGCGTAGGTCCCGTTGATGACGGCGATCTTGACGGTGCCGACCGCGGTTGCGTAGCCGGTCTGGGCCGCGGTGACCTGCCAGTTGCCGGCTACCAACCCGTCGTCGACCGTCGTACCGGTGAGGGTGAGATCACCGGTGGCCGAGGTGGTTCCGCTGAAGGTGGGGCCGGTCGGCTGACCCCCGCCGAGTCGCACCACGGTGATCGCGGTGGAGCCCAGCACGACCGTCGAGTCGGCCCCCGATGTCCCGACGGTGTGGAGCGTGATGCTGCCCAGCGGGCTGACCGTCACCGTGCAGACGGTGGTGCCGCCCGCAATCACCACGAAGCCCGTTCTGGTGGTCGTGCCGTTGGTGCAACTCGACGTCGTGAGGGTGGCCTTGTCGAAGGTGTCGTTGGCGAACCCGGCCGCGTGCACGTTGACGGTGTAGTCACCGAACGGTGACTGCCCGGGGAAGGAAACGCTGTTCGACGTGGCCGAAGCACTGACGGTGCTGCTGGTGATAAGGGTGCCGCTCAAATCGAACAACGCGCCGTTGACGGGCGCGGCGCCGGAAGCCCTGCTGACTACGTTCACCTGCAGTGTGCTGGACTTGGTGAGGAGCAGGGTCGGCGGCGTGCAGACGGTGTCGGAACAGGTCCAGTTGACCGAGGTCGGGAGGTAGCTGCTGTTGCTCACCGAGATCTGGTAGGTGCCATAGGAAACGAGTCCGGCCGGGGCGCCCCCCGCCTCTTGCCATGTGATCGTGCCGTTCGTCGGATCTGCGGCCGTCGCGGCCACCGTCGCGTTGACGGCGTTGACGCCGGCCGGCGAGATCACCGAGACCGCACTGCCTACCAACGATCCGCCGCTCGGGTCGGTGGTGACGACCCCCGTGAAAGTGGGCTGCTGGATGAGTACGAGGTCGGGAACTGGACCGCAGGTGAGGTCACCGGCCCTGCAGTTGAACAGGTCACTCGTCGCGCTCCCGTATCCGGGCAGGCTGACCCGGATCCGATAGCTGCCGGGCTGCGTGATCCCGGGAAACGGGAGCCCGCTGTCGGCCCAGCTGAATGCTGCGTGCTCACGCGTCGTGGTGTTGTCCGGAATCAGCGAGATGGACAATGTCGAGGAGCCAGCTGCCTGGTTGAGCAGGGTCAACGTCGCCTTCGACCAGTCGACCGCCGCACCGTTGGGCGGTGGCGTGCCGACGGAGACAGAACCGGTGCCGTGCGGATCCATGAGTAGATTTACCGTGCCCACGTCGCAGGTGGTGGAGCCTGCGGCGCAGGTGAATTGAATTGGCAGCGACGTGGCGTATCCAGGCTTCGCGAACGTCAGGCTGTAGGTGCCTGCAGTGACTAGATCATCCGCTGGCTGGCTGGGGTCATGCCAGGAGATTTTACCGGTCACCGGGTCGACCTTGACGCTGATCGTGCTGGCCGGCGAGATTGAAATCGTAACGCCGTTGGGTGGATCAGTCGTGCCTATCGTCGAGGTCAGCGTGACTGTGCCGGCGATCGTCGGCAGTCTCAGGAGGGTGATCGCAGACGGTTGACATAGTAGGACACCAGCGTTGCAGGTGAAGGGAGCAGTCGTGACGGGGCTGTAGCCCGGGAGTGAAATCACGAGGACGTAGGTTCCCGGCCGAGTGATACCGGGTGCGGTGCTCCCTTGGTCAGGCTGAGGCAGTGACGGATCAGACCACGTCAGATCTGCGGTGCTATCGCCCGTGCTTCTCAGCCCGATGGTCAACTGGTTGCTGCCTGGGGGTTGGGTGCTCAGGCTGATCGTGGCCTTGCTCCACTCAATTGGTAACCCGTCCGAGAGTAGATGGTCGACTGCGACCGCCCCCGCGCCTGTCGGGAAGCTCTGAAGGGCTCCGACCGCGGGCTCGCAACCTTGTCCCGAACTGCAAAGGACGGCGGGAGCGGCCGTTGTCGATCCGTAGCCCGGAATGCTCACATTCAGGGAGTAGCTTCCCGGCTGGGTGATCCCCGGGTAGGGCAGATTGGTATCGCTCCACACGAAGCGGCCCGTCAGGTGACTCGCGGCGCCGCCATCGACCACGGTGACTTTGAGACCGGACGTTCCAGCTGCTGAGGTGTTGACGGTGACTTGGGCGCTAGACCAATCTACGGAACTCTTGCCAGGCAGAAGGGAATTGACCGATACAGTTCCCCCGCCGGCGGGCAACATGTTGAGTGTGATCGGGGCAGCGGTCGTACCCAGGACGCATGGGCCAGCCGAGCAGTTCAGCGATAGGCTGAAAGTCTCATACCCGGGCTTCGCAAAGGTTAGCGAGTACTTCGCATAAGGTGTCACGACTGATTCCGGCTGAGTCGGGTCTTTCCATGTCAGAGTCCCGTCGGCATTGATCTTTACTATCACCGGGTTGCTCGGATTCGGTTGTGAGGTCACGGACACAGTTGCGTCGGACAACGACAACGCAGGGACCAGAGCTGGATTGGCGGATGCTTTTGGATTCAGGGCCAAAAATGCGGCGTAGTTCAGCACGATAGCCCCGGAGAATCTGGGTAGTGGTGTCAGTTTGACAGAAAGGGGTGAAGGATTTCCTGGGGGCCTCTCCTGGTGACACCCATCGGTAAAGGTTGCGCCGCAGTCGATGCTGACGGTCTTGGCCTGGTAGCCGGCCAGGCTGATCGTGAAGACATATGGCGCACCTGCACCCGACGGCTGGGCGAGCCCGGCCGGAAGGGAGGTGTCGCGGTAGGCGACCGCGCCGGTCGCGGCGTCCACGGGAGCCGAGATCGAGCCGGCCGCCGACGGCTTCGAGACCACCGAGATGATCGCCTGGTCGAGGGTCACCCCGTTGGGTAGGTCGGCGGCAGTGATGACGCCGGTAATGCTCGGTAGCCTGCTCATCGTCCAGGCGGGGGCTGGAGTGGCCTGGGTCCCGAACCGGCAGGCGGTCCCGAGGTCGCACCACAGGGTTGCATAGCCCGAGGCCACACCGCTGGATCCGGCCGATCCCGCCGAGGAGTAGCCGGCCAGGGTCGCCTGCAACACGTAGGTGCCCGGGACGGCCCTGCCGGTCCCGAGATTCGAATCGGTCCACGTCAGAGATCCGTTGGCGCCCGCGGTGACGGTGATGTTGCCTGCGCCGGCCGGTTTCCGGGTGACGACGATGGAGGCACCCGATGCGTCCGTCGGGCCGGAGGGAACCTTGAGATCAAGGCTCAGGGCGGGGAAGACCGACGGCTGGGCCAGCAACGCAATCGGCGGGATCACGCTGACCGTGCCATCGAATCCGATGAGAACACCGCTGGCCGAATAACTCTGGGTCTTGGTGCCCTGGGCCGCGACACTGACACCGAGGGGAAGAGCGATGAGTGACGTCGCGCTGCCGTCGCTGTTTTTCATCGTCGCGACCGAGTTTCTGCCCACTGCGGTGGGGCAGTCGGGGGAGACCAGCGAATACCTGCCGGACCATCCGACGGGAACGATGGCATAGCAACCGTTGGCGTCGGTCCTCACGGTCGCGGCTCCGGACACCGAACTGCGGCCGGAGAATCCAACGATCCCCGCAATCTGCACGGGGGCGTCCGCGACATCGCGGGCCTGTCCGTCGACCGATACCGTGACGTGCCCGACGACCGCACCGATCGGCGCCGTCAGCACCTCGGTGATCGCGACGGTCTGGTTCAGGCCGATGGCACCTGTTGTGACGGAGGCGGTTCCGGGCAGAGTGGTGGTACCGGTGGTCAGTCCGGTCGGCATCTCGCCGGTGGCGTGCGCCGTGTACGAGCCCAGCAGACCGGTGATCGTCAGGATGCCGTCGCCACTGGTGGAATCGCCCGGAAGCGGATTGCCGCGGCCGACTCCGCCGCCATCGACCATGCCGACGACAGCCCCCTTCGCCGCGCTGAGGGCCAGGCTCTGCAGGTTCGGTTGCAGGACCGTGACGGTCGCGCGCCCCAGTCGGTCGAGCGTTGCGTCGTACCGGAAGTCGCCGCCGAGGTCCAGTTGCACCGCAAGGGGGGTCGTCGTCAGGTACTCGGTGTCCGTCGGAACCACCACCACCTGGTAGCCGCCATGGACGAGCCCGCGAATCTCGTAGTTGCCGTTGGCCCGGGTGAGCGAGCACCGCGCCGCACTCGACCCGACGGCCGTGCAGGCGGTCGCGCTGGTCGGGGTGCATCTGGTGGGTACCGCGACCCCGGCCGGCACGGACACCACGCAGCTCGGACCGGCCGTCGACCCCACGCGGGTCGTGACGGTGCCGGTGATCAGGCCGAGCGGCGGGAGGCTGACCTGTGCCGCCGGGTTCACCTGACCCTGGGCGACCTGGACCTGCACCGTGGTCGGCTCGTACCCGGGTGCAGACAGGGTGACCGCATAGAGGCCGGCCACCAGACCACCGTGGGTCTTGTCGTCGATGCCGGGCAGCGTGTAGTTCTCGGCCGGGCCGGAGAACGCCGAGATCGTCTCGGTGACACCGGTCCTGGTGCCAGGGACCGGGATCGGGACGGTAGCGGTGACGATGCAGACGGCCTTGGGGTCGGCGGCCCGATCGCACGTCAGCGGGCCCTGCGTGCGGGAGTCGACCGCCCGGCCGGTGATCCGTGAGGTCGCCGGGAGTTCTGTGTCCGGTGCGCCGATCAACGTCAGGTTGGCGGTGGCGGTGCCCGCGGCGGTGACGACGACGGTGGCCGACGACGCGACCCGCCCGTACTGCGAGCCCTGCAGCACATAGGTTCCGGGCGGAACCCCGGTGAATCGGAAAGCGCCCGCCGGTACCGAGGTCGTCATCGTCTTGTAGGTGGCGTTGGCGCCGGTCAGCGTGAGGCCGGCGCCGATCAGGCCGCCCTCCGTCCCGCCCCCGGACACGGTGCCCGCCACCGTGCCGTCGGCCCGGGTGAGCGAGATGTCCACGGTGGCGGCCGAACTGCCCTGGGTCAACGCGACCTGCTGGGTCTGGGAGGCGAAGCCGGTCCCGGAGACGGTGACGGTGTACTGACCCGGGACCGGGAGGTCCGGCAGCGCATAGGTTCCGACCGGTCCGGACGTCACCGTCGTCGCGGTACGGCTGGCCGCGACACCTCTGCTGGTCCCGGTCGCAGTGACCGTGACGCCGCCGATGCCGCCGAGGTGGCCCAGTCCGTCGGTCCCGCTGACCGTGCCGTTGATCGCGGCCACGCCGGGGATCAGCGCCAGATCGGCGGTGCCCGTGCCGCCGGCGGCCAACGTGACGAGCTTGGACGAGGCGCCGAAGCCGGTCGAGCTGACGGTCACCAGATAGGTGCCGGGAGTCGAGAGTCCCTTCACCGTCCACGCTCCGGTCTTGGAGGCGGTGCTCGTCTGGAGGGCGACCGTTCCGTCGGTGATGGTGACGGACGCGGCGCCGACCGTCCCTGACGGTGAGGTGACCTTGCCCGACATCGAACCGTCGCCGGGGACCAATGCCACCTTGATCGGTGCCGCCGCACTCAGGGTGGAGGCGTTGATCATGAACCGCTGGGTGGCGAAACCGGCCTTGGCCAGGGTGAGCAGGTAGTAGCCGGGGGCGGTGATACCGGCGAAGGAGAAGGTGCCGTCTGCGGCGGAACTCGTCGATCTGATGCCGGAGTCGCTCGACGCGGGGGCCAGACGGAGTGCGTCCCCCGGGATCTTGTAGAGGCCGGTCGAGATGGCCCGCAGCGCGCTCGCGGTAGTCGCGTCGGTCGCTCCGGCGGCCGGCCCGGCGCCGGCCGCGGCCGCTTCGACGAGGCTGGTCGGTTCCAGCGAGACCGATACGCCCTTCGGCGTGACCCCGGTGACCGTGCCCGAGAGCCGGGCACCGGACGCGTCGGCGCCGCCGGCACCGGCGCCGGCACCGCCCGCACCGCCGGCACCGGCGCCCGCACCGCCGGGACCCGCCGCACCACCGCCTCCGGCGCCGGAACCGCCGGCTGGTCCGGCGCCGGGGGCCACACCCGATCCGCCCGCCCCGGAGGTGGCGGCGGAGGGACCGGCTCCCGAGGACTTCGTGGCATTCGCGGCGCCGGGCGCGACCGGGGCCGTCGCGGCCGCATCGGCGGCCGACTTGTTCGAGAAGTACTTGGAAAGCTTGGGTATACCGACGATGCCTGCTCCGGCCCAGAGCGCGATGACGACGACCGCGATCAGCAGGCCGGTTAGCCGGCCACCCAGCAGCGGCTTGGAACGCAGGGTTCCCTCGGCGAACTCGGGTGCGCCCAGACCGCGCGCTGCGACGGCGAAGGTGTGGGTGTTCTGCCCGCCGATGATGCGGGGGTGGGTCACACGCACCCGGCCGGCAATCGTGACCGTCCGGCCCGCCGGAATGGTGACCATCGCCGACGACAAGGAGATGGCGGCGCCCCTGGCAGCGGTGCCGGTCAGGTTCAGTTCCCGGTCGAAATGGCCCGGATTGGTGATCTGCACCTTGATGCGGCGTCCGAACGCGGCCACCGGCGTCTGCGGCGAGAGGGTCATGGTGATCGGATCGCGGCCGTCGACGGCCAGTACCGACTCGGCGACACCCATGGTCGGAGCGGACCTGCCGGACACCGGCGTTGCTTCGGCGGCCACGACGAACGGGTACTTCGCTCCGAGGGTGCCGCGTTCGGGCACCAGCGAGAGGGTGATCCTGGTGCTCTCGCCCGGCTCGATGGGCCCCACCGGCAGCGGCGGCGGCACCCAACGGCCGTCCAGGCCGAGCACGGTGACGCGCAGATGCGCGGCGACCGGGCCGCGGTGCGTGACGAAGACCTCGAAGGTCGCGGAAGTGCCTGCCCCGCAACGGATCAATGGCTGGAGCTCGACCAGCGGGCTGGCGTCGCCGGCGGCCGGGCCGACCTGGGCGCGCGGGGGTGGTTGCTCGTTCATCCGGTACCTGTCGTGGTCGCCGCGCCGGCCGTGGTGACGCCGGGTGCCGGCGAAGTCGCCGACGGGGTGGTCAGCGGGGTGGTCGCGGTGGTGGGTGTGGTCGGTGGGGAGGCGGTCGTCCGGGCGGTGGCCGCCGTGGTCGGTGTGGTCTCTGCGGGCTGCGGGCTGCTATTGGTGCCGGGCGTCGTCAGGGTGATCTGCCCGATGAGCAGATCCAACGTCGCAGACTGGCTGGCGGCCAGCACGAGCGTCGCCGAACCCAGCGCACCGGAGGTCGGACTCCGCACCTCGACCACGTAGGCCTGGGGTGCGTCGACGTCCGGGAACGAGTACGCCCCGGTGAGGTCGGTGGTGGTGGACCGGTAGACGGTCGCCGGGTAGCGGGACGCCTGGTAGAGGTCGACCTGGAGTCCGAGCACGGTCGCCCCGTTCCGGTCCTTGACGTGACCGGTGATGGCCGCCGGCGGGATCATCACCGGGTCGTACTGCAGCACCTGCCCGGCGGTGACCGTCACGATCACGGTGGTCGGGCTGGTCCCGGGACGATTGGCCGAGAGCGTGTACGTCCCCGGGGTGATGCCGGTGACCTCGTAGCGTCCGAGCGAGGAAGACGGCAACGATGCGCTGGTGACGGTGTAGGTGTTGGTGCCCGAGGACAGGGTGATCACGGCTTCGCCGACCCGCTGGGTGGTGCCGTTGGTGGCTCGTTGGGTGACGGTCCCGTTGATCACCGCAGATGCCGACCGCATCCCGACCGCGATGCCGCCCGTGCTGGTGCCACTGCCGCCGGTCAGCCGGCCGGACGCGTCCAGCGACACCGCCACCGTCTGCGACTGCAGGTCCGGTCGGGAGAACGTCACCGTGTAGGCACCCGGTACCGGGAGCCCGGCCACCGTCCAGGCGCCGATGCTGCCGGTGGACTGGGTGACGGTGGTGACAGTCGTTGCCCCGGTGGTGATGGTGACGCTGACGTCGGGTGCCGGCGTCCCGGCGGGGAGCAGTGTGACCAGGCCGGTGAGCGAACCGGAGGATCTGGCCATCGCGAGTTGGACCCCGGTGAGTTTCTGGCCGGCGGCCAGCGTCAGGGTGGAGCTGGTGGTGGTGAAGTTGGGCGCCGTCACGCTCACCGTGTAGCTGCCGGGGGTCACCAGGCCGCGCAGGGTGAAGGTGCCGACGGCGCCCTCGGTGAGGGAGACGGTGGTGACCACCGTCTTGCCCGTGGTCGCGGTGACGACGGCGCCCTTCATCGGACCGTCTGGACCGGTGACCGTCCCGGAGATCAGGCCGTCGCCGGTCCGCAGCCGGAGCTGGACACCCTGTCGGTTCTCCCCGCCGGAGAGATCGATGCGCTGGGTGGCGGTGGCGTAGCCGGCCTTGGAGACCGTCAGGTCGTAGACCGCCGGCGACGGCAGGTTGGCCACCGAGAAGCTGCCGTCCGCCCCGATCGGCAGGGTCTGCACCACCGCGCCGCCGTTGGCCGAATCGGCCGGCGCCGAGGAGGTGCTGGGCGCGGCCGGGTTGGGTGCCCGTGGGACACCCGACGGGGGCGCGGTACGCGGGGCGGTCAGCGCCGGCACGGGCTGCGCGGTGGTCGGCGCGGGTGTGGCGGGCGACGAGGCAGGCGGCGCACCGCCGCGGGGCAGGTCGGCGGCCGGCACCGAGACGGTGAGGATCGCGGCCGCGACAGCGTCGCCGAGCACGGTGCCGGACACCGTCGCAGGAAGGCCGCCCAGGGTGGTGGCCAGGTTGGTCACCTTCTGCCCGGCCTGCAGCTGGATGGGCGTCGCGTCCGCACCGGTCAGTGCTGCCGGGTACCAGATCTCGGCGAACCCGGCACCCCGGAAGCGCACCTTGTACGACCCGGCCGCGAGCGAGGGCAGCGACCAGACGCCCTTGTCGTCGGTCGCGGTGCTGGTCAGCGGCGAGACCAGGGAGGTGGCGTCGAACAGCTCCACCGCCACCCCGGCCGCTGGCGATGCGTCGGTCAGCAGCTTGACGACACCCCCGAGGGTGGACGTGCCGGTGGTGGAGTTGGATTGCCGGGCAGCCGCGACCTGGATCGCAAGGTCGCGGTCGGCGGCCGAGACCCCGACGAGTTTGGACAGGGCGATCGTGATGACGACGGCGAACACCGTCACCGCGAGCAGCAGGCTCAGCAGCGAGATCGCTCCGCGTGCCACCCTGGCCTTCTGCAGCATCGATCCGGTGACCAACGGCTCGACCTTGGGCCTGGCTGCGGCGGGCTCGACCAGGTTCCTCCGGTCGCGTGAGCCCGCCGGGAGCAACGGCGCCGGCGACACGGTCGGATCCTCGTCCGGTGCGATGGCGAGGCCGAACGTGCGCACGACGGGCGTGCCGAACCAGCGACGCCTGGCCCTGGCCCTCATGTCGGTGATCGCGTGCTCACCGGGCGCCAGCGTGATGACCGCAGGCAGGAAGGTGAACTCGATCTTCTCCTCCGGGTCGAGCCCGACCGGCGCCGCCGTGACGGTGGTGTTCCCGGTGTTCTCCAGCACGATGCCGAACCTGCCGGTGGCGCCGCAGATCACGGTCATCGGGCTCAGTGACATCCGCAACGCCTGCCGTGACGGCACCAGGATGTCGATCTCGGCGACCGAGATCGCCTGCGGTGGAGTGATTTCACGGACCTGCACGGCGATGCGTCGATCACCGGCGCCGAGGCCGCGCGGGATGGCGACGGTCGCCGCGACCGTCTGACTGGTATCGGGGAACAGCGAGAGGTTCTCGGTCTCCAAGCGCACCCAGCTCGGGTCGGCGCCGAGGATCCGCAGGTGGTAACCGCCGATCAGGTCACCGGTGTTGGTGACGGTGATGGACACCTTGAAGGGGGTGTCCTCGGCGAGTTCGACCCGCTGTGGCGTGACGTTGACCCTCATCTGCTCACCCACTGTCCGACAGCGGGAAGTTCTGCTGGGTGGTGCCGCCCGCTGTGACCGTGACCAGGGCGGTGCGACCGACGCCGGTCGGAGAGGTGGCCGTGATCGTGTAGATCCCGGCCGGCAGCTGGTCGATGACGTAACCGCCGTCCGGCACCGCGCCGGATCCTGCGGTCGAGGTGACCGGCCAGGTCCGCTTGCCGTCGGTTGCCACCACCGAGGCACCCTGCAGTGCAGCTCTTCCCGGACCGGTGACCTGCCCGGTGATCTTGCCGAGGGCGCCGGCCATCACCACCTTCAGCGGGGCGACGGGGGCGGTGCCCAGCAGGTTGACCGGTACCGTGGCGTCGGCATAGCCGGGAAGGGTGAAGCTGAGGGTGTACTGGCCCGGCGACGGCAATCCGGAGAGGCTGAAGCTGCCGATCACGCCGGCGGTCAGCGTGGTGGTGGTCGGTGGGTCGGCCGCCCCGCCGACCGTCACGACCGCGCCGCCGATGCCCTTCCCGGTGGAGTCCACCAGCACGCCGCCGACGGTGCCGGTCCCCTTGTCCAACTGCACCTTCAGGTTGGTGTCGGCCTTGCCGGGCCCGAGGTCGACGACCACCGTCTTCTCACCGAAACCCGGGCCGGACAGGGTGATCACGTAGGTCGCAGGGGTGGGTAGCTGACCGAGCACGAACTGACCGATCTGGCCGGTCGTCGGGGTGCCGGTGGTGACGGCGGTGCCGTCGACGGTCGTGGTCACGGTGATGCCGCCGAGAGGGCTGGTGCCGTCGGTCACCGTGCCGACGATCTGTCCGAGGCCGGAGGTCAGCAGCACGGACGGCTCGAAACGTCTTGCCCCGCCGCTGACGTCGGTCTGCACGGTGGTCGGTGTGTAGCCGGCGGCGGTGAAGACCAGCTCGTAGCGGCCGGGGGCGGGCAGCTTCGGGATCGTGTACGAGCCGTCGGCCGCGGTCTTGACCGATGCGACGGTCTTTCCCTGCGACCTGCCAGCCAACGGGCGGACGGTCACCGTGGCGACCACCTTGTCCAGGGTGTCGCCGGGATCGATCGAGCCGGTGATGGTGGCCGGTTTCCCGGTGATCACCGCATCGGCTCCCGCGGTCACGGCGCCGCTGGACACGTTGACCGCAGCCGCCGCGGCCTGGCCGGCGGCCGCGGGGTGGAAGACCGTGGTGAACCCGGTCGCACTGAAGCGGAGCTTGTAGGCGCCGGGGAACAGGCCCGCCACCTGGTAGGTGCCGTCGGCCTGGGTGGCGGCGGAACCGACCACGACGGTGCTGCCGTCCGCCCTGGTCCGCAGGGCCTCCACGAGGATGCGGCCGACCGCCTCCCCGTCGGTCGCGGCGGTGACGGTCCCGGCGATGGTGCCGCCCAGTCCGGCGGGCATGGCGCCGGTCTTGGGGAGCGCACCTGCCGGGGGTTCACCCTCCGCTGCGGCACCCGCCGAGCCGCCGGCACCTGCCGAGCCGCCGGCGCCGGCCGCGCCGCCGTTGTCCGACCCACTGCTGCCGCCCGCGCCGCCCGCGCTGGGTGAGACGCCTGCGCCGGAATTACCGGAATTACCGGAATTACCGGAAGCGCCGGGTGCGCCGGCCCTCGCGGCGGACGCGGCCTGCGAGACGCCGGTGGGCTGCTCGCCGTGCGCGGCTGCCGGTGCTGCTCCGGCGAAGAACGACGCGGGAGCGGTCTTGGTCAGCGGGTCGCCCGCGAAGACCTGGCCGAGGCCGAACAGGAAGACGGCCGCCCACAGCCCGATGATCGTCAGCAGGATCAGCGCGGTGAGCATGCCGCGGGTGAACCACGGGCGCTGCCGGAGGGTGATGGCGACCGATTCGGACAGCGGTTCCGCGCCGGCCGCCGACTCGAGCTCGCCGTCGGGGTCGGTGGGGACCAGCTGGGCGGGAGCCGTCTCCGACAGGACCGGCCGGGCCAGGCCGGTCAGCGTGACCAGCCGGTCGAGGTCGCTGCCGAGGATCATCCGGGGCCCGCGCACGGTGACGACCACGTCCCCGGCGTTGCCGGCCTGCACGGTCAGCCGGCTCGGGGTCAGCACCACCGACATGGCCTTCTCCGGATCGTTGGCCCTGAGCGCCACATCCAGCGCCACGTTGCCGCGATTGGTGACGGTCAGGATGAACCTGGCGCTGCGGTGCGCGCGGACGAGCTGGGGGCTGGTGCCGAGGCCGAGCGCCGCGGCCTGCGGAACGACGAGGTCGACGTCGACGTACTCCGGTGCGGTGCCCGGCTGACGCGAATGCACCTCCACCGTCATCGGGTGCCGACCGGCCGGGAAGCTCAGCGGCAGCCCCAGTGTCAGCGTCAACTGGCCGGACGAATCGGGAAACAGCGGAAGGACCGCGGGCCGGCTGCTGACGTGCTGCTCGGGCAGCCCGACGATCCGGGCCGTGACACCGTCGATGACCTGGCCGGTGTTGATGACATCCAACGTGATGTCGGCTCGCTGGCCGGGGACCAGATCGAGCAGTTCGGTATTCGCTCTCACCCGCACGCCGGTCAGCTCCTCCCAAAGGGGGGCTGGCGCAGGGGTTCCGGGTCTGCCGTGTACGGCGCCAGCAGGCGCTGGATCTGGTCGATGCTGGTCGGCAGGTCGACGTAGGGGAGTGCGTCGCTGGCCGTGGTGACCACGAGTTCGAAGGACGGTTTGATGGTCCCGCCGACCGTCGACCAGACGTCCTTGGCCCTGTTGTTGTCGTGTGGGGCAACCGAGAGCTGCACCCCGGCCGTCATGCCGGCCGGGAGATGCTCCGCCGGCAGCACCTGGGTCAGCAGGAACGAGGTCAGGACGTCGCCGATCAACTGGTGTTCGTCGCGGACCGAACCCGCCCAGGCGGACACCAGGTAGTGCAGTTGCAGCATCGGCAGTGGTCCCCGTCGCTGCAGCCGACCGTCGACTTCCCGGTCGACGGAGGGGCGCGGGGGTTGCGGCGAGCGGCCGACGCCGAACAGGAAGAGGTTGACGGTGATGCGGTTCAACTGGGCCGACCAGGTGCCCGAGGGTGAATCGAACGAGACGTCCCCCAACGCCGACGGCAGGGGGAGCGCCTGGCGGACCAGAGCTTCCAGACCTGTGTCGATCGTCGGGATGATCACTTCTTGACGCTCCCTCGCAGGGTGGCGGAACGGCCGCATCCGGCGTTGTCGATTTCACTTTCACGTACCTGCGCACGCGTGACGACGGGGTGCGTTCCCGGGTGTTGGCCCGCGTGCGCTCCGACCAGTCACACATTGACGGGTCCGGACCCTCGCGTCCAGCTGTAAAGCAGACAAAAAGCGCGGTACAGGGATCGGAAACGATGCGGAGAGTGATCGACAGCGCCACAGAATAGGCTCTTTCGACCGAATGGGTGGCGGATGTCGACGTGCTACATGTCGAACAGCTGAATTCCTGATTCGAATGGCGGTCGTAGGTTCGTCGACGGTCCGTGACTACTCCAAGGAGTGGAAATGTCCTCGACGGGTTTCGATTTCGCAACAGTCGGTGCACAACTCGTCCCCGCCGGTTCCCGCCGCCGGTTCCCGCCGCCGGTGGCAGGCGGCGCCGGCGGCGCAGGGCTGTCCCCCCGGCGGCCCGCCTTCGACGCAGGAACACCGGACCGATGGCCGGCGAAGCAACTCGGTCGGGTGTGCGAAGCTGTGGCAAAGGTTCCGGGTATCGGCTCACGGCAACGAATCCGCTGGTGCGTCTGCGCCGGACCACCCTTCGGTGAGAATTCTCGGTGGTCGACATGAGCGATGTGCTGGCAGATGTCTGGGCTGCTGTCCGGCGTGCGGGGACGCGACGCGGACTCACCCAGGAGCCGCAATGGCTGGCACTGGATGCCGCATTGACTTGTGATCACCCGGATGCCGATCCATTCCTCGACGCAGGCGCAGAAATGGTGACCGCGGGTGAGCGGAATACGGGCGCGGGTTCGTCGACCGATCTCGATCGTGCTGATTCCTCGAATATCGGCGGTCACCTGAGCAGAGTGGGCGCTGTTTTTGGTCTCGGCGATGCGGAGGGGGACCTGTTGCTCGCCGCCGCTGCGCCGGACCTCGACCCGAATTTCGCCCGGTCCTTCGGATTGTTGCTGGGTGCTGCTTCCCCGCAGCCGGCATCCGTCGCGCTGATCCTCGAGTTGGCCGGCATTCCGCTGCTCTCCGGCAGAGGAAGGGCGTTGCTCGGCCAGACGGGTCCGCTGCGCCGGTGGGGGTTGCTGCAGGTGGAACCGGGGGCGTTGAACCTCTCCCGTTCCGTCGTGGTGGGGGAGGATGTCGTCGGCGCTCTGGTGGGACATCCGGTGGCAGAGCCGATCTCGCAGGCCATGGAGATCCACGTGGCCGGGCAGGATCTCCTGCCGGCCGGACCGGCTGCCCAGCAGTTGGCGACCGCCCTCGACGCTGCCGTCGGACTGTGCTGGGTCGAGGATCCGGCCGGAGCTGCCGGTGTCTCGACCTCGGTGGCTGCCTTCTCCCGCGCCGAGATCGCCTGCACGGTCTTCGATCTTGCCCTTCGCCCGTCCGGGGTCGGCCTGATGGAAGCCGCGCTCCATGCGGTGCGTCGCGCTGGTCTGCTGGCAACCGGGCTGGTGCTGGCCTCGGCCGAACTGCTCACCGTCGACGAGACCGCCTCCGGGGTCGTGGCGTTGCTGTCCGCGGCGCCGGTTCCGGTGGTGCTGGTGGGCCGGTGCCGGTGGAACCCGAACTGGCGTGCCGAACTCCCCGTGGTGGTCAGGGCCAGCCCGCTGGAACCGGCCCAGCGGATCGCCCTGTGGCGCCGGCACGTGAGCGCCGACGAGGTGCCGGCCGATCTGCTCGCCTCCTACCGGCTGACACCGGAGCAGATCGCCGCGGCAGGTCGGCACGTCGTCGCGCAGGCCTCGCTGATCGCGCAACCGCCGGACGCGGCGCTGGTGGCCGAGACCGTCCGGTTGCTCGGTGGTGCCGGCCGGATCCGTCCGGGATTCGGCACCACCAGGACGAGCTATGCCGATCTCCAACTACCGGCCGACACGCTGGCGTCACTGCACCGGTTGGGCGCCTGGGTCCGTTTGCGGGACAGCGTGATCTCCCGCGGGCAGGTGCACGGGGCCGGCGGCAAGGGCACCGGGATCGCGGCGCTGTTCACCGGCGGGCCCGGCACGGGGAAGACCCTCGCCGCCCACGTCATCGCCGATACCGCAGGCCTGGACCTCATGCAGGTCGACCTGTCCGGGGTCATCGACAAGTACATCGGCGAGACCGAGAAGAATCTGGAGAAAGTGTTCGCCGAAGCCGAGAGCCTGAACGTGGTGCTGTTCTTCGACGAGGCGGACGCGCTGTTCGGCAGCCGCAGCGAGGTGAAGGACGCCAAGGATCGGTATGCCAACCAGGAGGTCTCCTATCTGCTGCAACGAATGGAGCACTTCAACGGCATCACCGTCCTGGCCACCAACCTGCGGGGCAATCTCGATGCCGCCTTCGCCCGGCGGATGCATTTCATCGTGCATTTTCCCGACCCCGATGTGCCCACCAGGCGGTCCCTCCTGACGCAGTTGCTCAGCCGGGTAGGCGATCTCGATCAGGACGACCCGATCGATCTGGACCATCTGGCCGCGACGGTCGAACTGGCCGGCGGCGACCTGCGCAACATCGTGCTGGCCGCCGCCTACGACGCAGCCATCGACGGAACCGGCGTCGGTGCCCGGCATCTGCTGGCGGCCGCTCTTCGCGAATACGCGAAACTCGGTCGCCGCGCCCCCGCCGCCCTGCTGTGACACGCGGACCGTTCTTTGTCACCCGTGCGGGAATCGCTGTCCCTCCACCGGTGGACGCGCTGGTGCGCCTCCGCGGACTAAAGTCCTAAGTCTCCTATTGCGTTGACCGGCAGTCGCCGGGGAACGGTCACGGTGTGTCTTGTCCATGCTGATCGAGCGTGCTGCCACTACCCGACGGCGGGATGAGCCCCTGGAATCCGCTGCTGGAGAACCCGACTCCGCAGGGCCGGCCGGCGGGGTCTCCGGAGTCCTCGCCGATCCCTTCCGCCCCGCCCCCGGTGGCGAGATCCTCTACGTGACGGCGTCTTTGCGTCGAACCTCCGATCTGCGGCGGCGGTCGACCGTGTCGGCCGATCCGCTGGGCGGAAGCCAGGTCCGGGACGGTATCTCGGCGGCCCTGCGGCGTCGGGCGGGCAGCGGCGACGAGTTGCCGACCGACCTTTCCGGCGCCCTCGGCGAGCACTACGGGCAGGATTTCTCCGGCGTCCGCGTCCACCGTGACACCGAGGCCGGGGAAATTGCCGGGGCTCTCGGCTCGCACGCGTTCACGCACGGTGACGACGTCTATTTCGCGCCAGGACGGTTCAAGCCGGCGGCACCGGATGGTCAGCGGCTGATCGCCCACGAGCTGGGTCACGTCGCGGCGCAGCGGACCGGCGCCGACCCCGGATCCGGTGCCGGCCTGACCGTCGGCCGGGCAGATGATCCGGCCGAGGCGGCCGCCGATCGCGCGGCAGACGGCGCCATGTCGGCCCTGCGGTCGGCCCTGCGCCGTCAGGCCGGCGGGAGCGGGACGGGCCGTGCGAGCGGCGACCCGGTCGGCCCCGGCAATCATCGTCACGGCAACTGCGACTGCCCTCCCGTCGACGGCGCCCTGCGGCGCTCGGTGCTGGACCGATCGGTGCTGCGGCGCGAGGGGACGGACGTCAAGGAGGCGGGAAGCTCCTTCGGGCAGGGCACCGGCACGTACGCCGGGACGAAGAAGGAATCCAAGGACGGCAAGAACACCACGACCCACAAGGCGGTCGCCGGGGTGTGGGGTGAAGCATCGGGGGAGCACGATTCGTTCGACGGCAGGACGACCAGGAAAGGCAAGGCGGAGGCCTCCGGAATGGCCGGTGCCGAGGCCTACATCGCGCTGATCCAGACGGCGACGCCGGAAGAGCTGTCCGCGGCGTTCGAGGCGTGCGCGAGGACCGGCGCGTTCGGCAAGGCCGAGGCTTCCGGCGAGATGTCCCGCGGGCCGGCGAAGATGGGCGGGAAGGCCTCCATCGAGGGCGGTATCGGGGCTTCCGCCGGGATTTCCGGCAGCGCAAAGATCGATCGCAGCGGGAAGATCCCGAAGTTGGAAGCCGCGCTGTCGGCGTTCGCGAAGGCCGGCGTCGAGTTCAAGGGCGAGGCCTCCGGTTTCGTCGGGATCGGCCCGCTCCAGGTGATCGCCGCAGTCGAGGCCGCCGGGTTCGCCGGCGTCAGGGCCAGTGCCGAAGGTGCGGTGAAGGCCAGTGCCACCGGCGTCTCCATCGCCGGCAAGGCCGAGGCCATGGCCGGGGCCGAGATCTCCGGGAAGGGCTCGCTCACGGCGAAGCTGAGCAATCAGGAGGTCACGGCGGCACTGGAGGGAGAGGCCTTCGCCGGCCTCAAGGCGTCGGCGTCCGGAAAGATCTCGATCAGCCTGACGGGCGTCGAGGTCAGCGGCAAGGCGGAAGCCTTCGCCGGTGCGTCGGCCGAGGCCAAGGGCTCGGTGCAGTGGACGAGCAAGGGCCGCACCATCTTTGCCGCCACCGGCACCGTGACGGTCGATGCGGGCATCGGCGGCAAGGCCGAGGGTCAATTCGTCTTCAAGAACGGCAAGCTCTCGATCAAGTTCGGTGCCAAGGCGGTGTTCGGCGTCGGATTCGGCGCTGATCTGGCCGCCGAGCTGGACTTCGTCGCTCTCGGCCTGGCAATCTACGGCGAGGTCAACGATGCGATCAACCGGTCCACCGTCACCATCGGTGAGTCGGCCGGGAAGATCGACCGACAGCCGGTCGTCGACCAACTCGTGGCCATCGGGCTGATCACACGGGGCTACGACGCCTACATCGCCGATTTCCGCGGCTACGCCAGCAAGAAGATGAGCGGCGGCTCGAACGGCATCAAGAAGGAACGGGTACAGGAGATCCTGGATCACCGCCGTGGCCAGATCGGGATGGACCTGGTCTACGGAGAGACCGACGCCGGCATCACCAAGGCCGCCATCGAGGCATTCGGGCCGTTGCTCAAGTCGATCGGGATCAAGGGTGGGGTGATCGACAGGTTCCAGCCCGCCGCCTTCACCGAGATCGCCGGTATTCGCAAGAAGAACCAGCAGGACACCACCCTGGCCGCCTTCCGCGCCGCGCTGAGCACCCAGGTGGGCAAGGTCGCCTCCGGCGGCCAGAACATGCCAGACCCGGAGATGATGAAGTCGGTCATCGCCAAGCACTACCCGAAGGTCAGCGCCGCGCGCACCCCGGACGAGGCCGACGCCGAGATGGCCACCGTGGTGGAAGAGGTCTACGCCGGGTTGATCTCCGGCTTCACCATCAGGGCCGGTGTGCCGGGGTCGTTCAAGTTCGACGCCAAAGCCGTCGGCGACAAGGACAAAGCAGCGGCCGACGCCACGGTGGAGGGTCCTCGCAAGCAGTTGCTGGCGGAGATCACCGGGATGTGCGCCGCCTATGCAGCGAAGAAGGCCGGGCAGGGCGAGGCCGGCATCAAGGGCGAGGTCATCAACAAGGAGATGGCCGGTCAGGTGAAGAAGCTGAACGCGGGCCTGAACACGGCGGACCAGAAGGCGATGGACGCCCGGATCGCCCAGGCCGTCAAGGACGGTCTCGGTGCGGCCGCGATCTCGCTGACCGTCGACGGAGGCACCATCACGGTGCTGGACAAGGCCGATCCGAAGGCGATCAAGGAAGGCCACTCGAACGACAAGGCTGCTGCAGCGCGGCAGCTCGTCTATGCCGCGGCGGCCAAGAAGTTCACCGAGTATGCGGCCAAGAAGGCGAGGAAGGGCGAGAACGGCGTCAAGTCCGAGGAGGTCCAGACGATCGTCACCGATGCCTTCAAGAAGGTCGGTGCCGACCCGGCGGCCATGACGGAGGCCGACGCGAAACTCGCCGAGCTTGCCCAGCAGGCGTTCGGCGACACCATCAACCATCTCCAGATCGACGGTGGCCAGGTCAGGATGGTGGTGTCGGACACCAAGACGAAGAACGTCAAGGACAAGGTGAAATCCGACAAGGCCCGTGTCGGAACGGCTTTCGGTGAGGAGGACGGCAACAAGCGTCGATACCACGTCCGCAATGCCGTCTACGACCAACTCGTCGCCTACTTCACCAGGATCAAGGCCGATCCCCGTGGCGTGCCGACCGTCGGCGAGGTGCAGAAGATCATCACGGCCGGAATCTCCGGGTTCAGCGGCGAACTCGCCTTCGAGGACGCGAAAGCCGAACTGATGCTGGCGGTCTCGAACGCGTCGGAGGGTTTTTTCACCGCGAGCCGGGTCGACGATTCCGGGAACCTGTCCGGCGTCGGTGCCGACATGACGATGTTGATGGACCTGCGGGCGAAGGCTGCGGACGACAAGAAGGACGAAGTCGTGCTCGGGGCGCTCAAGTCGCCGATGGAAGCGTTGGCCACGACCTTCTACAAGAAGCGGCCGACGTTGACCGCGCTGCAGGCCGTCATCGACAAGGCAGCGCGCGCCTGGGCGGGTGCGGGCGCGACCGTCACCCCCGTCGACGAGTTGATCGCCAAGGCCATCACGCTCGCCTTCGGTGACAAGCTGAAGGAGGTCGTCGTCTCCGGGGGCAAGGTGACGGTGCTCAAGATCGCCGGTTGAGCCCGCCCGGTCCCGTCCGCCAGCAGCCGTCCGCCAGCAGCGCCGCACGAGAAAGGCCGTCATCCTCCGTGGATGTACCCACCCTGATCCACTTCTACAGTCCGGCCACCGGTGTGTCCCTCGAGCTGCCGCCGGGGTTCGAATCCGGCCTGCAGGACGCCACCAGCGCCCAGTACGAGTGGCGTGACGACGACGACGAGGAGGTACTCGCCCGATTGGTCGTCTCGGCGCTGTCGTCGATCTCGCCGGCGGACGGTGCAGCCGCCGTGCTGCAGGTCGTCGAGGCGTTCGCGAACGCCGACGGTGACCTGCTCGAGGAACGCAGTGCCACGGTGGACGACTGCCCGACGGCCACCGTGCTCGTGCACCTGCCCGACGGCGTCACCGGTTCGACGCCGATCAGCGGGCCGGACGGCGATGATGTGCTGGTGCACTTCACCGCTGCGGCCTTCGACGGCAGGATCTGCACCATCACCGGTTTCGCGCCCTGGTCCGAGCGCGCACGATGGACGCACGTCTACGACGAAGCGGTGTCCTCGTGCCGGTTCCTGTGAGCATCGACGTGCCGATGGGCAGCATGGCCCGGCTCGATCTGGGGATCTCGCTGCTGGTGCCCCTAGGGTGGAACATCGACGGCGACGAGAACCGCATCCGGTTGTACGGACCCGAGGCGAACGGGCGGCGGCCGAGTTTCACCCTGCTGCAGGGTGAACCGGAATCCGACGGCGAGGAGTGGTTCACCGTCTTCCGTGAGCAGGCGGTGCACCGGATCGCACTGACGGCGCCGGGGTACGAGCAGCTGTCGGTCGACAGATTCGTGCTGTCCAGCTTCGTCGACGTGACCGTGCTGCACTACCGGCGTGACGAGGGCGAACCGGTGAGTCAACTCCAGGCCTACCTCTGGGCCTCCAGCACCCGGATGCTGGTCGCGGACGCCGCGACCGCGCGCGCTCTCGAGAACCGGGACCTGCCGGTGTTCGATGCGATCCTGAGATCCCTGCGCTTGCTGCCGGTCTGAGGCCCCGTCGGGGTCCGAGACCTACTCCTTCGGCGTTTCGCGGTCGGCCAGGAACGCCTCGAACTGCGCGCCGAGCTCGTCGGCCGTGGGCAGCGGCGCCGACTCGGCCAGCAGACCGCGGCCGGTCGCCGAGACGAAGGCGTCGTACTGCTGCTCCAGCGCCCGCACCATGTCGGCGATCTCGGTGTTGTCCTCGAGCTGGGTGGCCAGTTGCACCTGCACCGCGGCGGCTGCCGCGTCGAGCCCGGCGGTGGGCAGAAGCAGACCGGTGGCATCCGAGGTCGCCTGGATCAACGTCCGGGCGGTCTCCGGGTAGTCCGACCTCGCGACGTAGTGCGGGACGTGCGCGGCGAATCCGATGGCGTCCCGACCGGCCTGGCCGAACCGGTACTCCAGCAGGCCACTGGCGTGCCCTGGCACCTGGATCGTGCCGATCCAGTCCTGCGGGACGTTGATCAGGTCCGGACGGGTGGCGTGGGTCGACATGCCCGTCGGGCGCGTGTGCGGCACGCCCATCGGGATGGCCATGAGTCCGACGGTCAGCCGGACGGCGAAGCGGTCGGCGATCTGGCCGACGGCCGCTGCGAAGCGTTCCCACTGCATGTCGGGTTCCGGGCCGGTCAGGAGCAGGAAGGTACTACCGCCCTCGTCGACCATGGCCCGGATGACCAGCGCAGGTGCGTCGTAGTCGATGAAGGAGTTACGGGCGAACGTCAGGGTGGGGCGGCGCGCGCGGTAGTCGATCAGCTGGTCGACGTCGAAGGTCGCGACCACGGTGCTGGGCAGCTTCTCCATCAACTGGGCGACCGCCAGGCTGACCCCGGAACCGGCGTCCACGTATCCGTCGAGGGCGTGGATCAGCACGGGGCTGGCCAGATCCTCGATCTGGGGAACTTCGAGGTGCAGCTCGTAGAGCTCACCCGGTTCGCCGGCCATCACGCGGGCCTCCTGTTGTCGACGTCACTTCGATCGGTGCCGGCGGTCCGGCGCACGACTCCATTGTGCGTCCTGCGCGCACCTCTGGTGTTGCAACGGTGAGGCGAAGGTCGGCATTCCCCCGGTCGGGGAGATGACGCCGGTCGGCGGAGCTAGTCGAAGACGATCGTGCGCAGTCCGTCGAGCAGCACGCGGTCCTCGAGGTGATACGCCAGACCTCTGGCCAGCACCGCCTTCTCGATGTCCCGGCCGCGTCTGGCCATGTCGGCGGCCGAATCGCTGTGATCGACCCGGATGACGTCCTGGTCGATGATCGGGCCGGCGTCCAGGTCGGCGGTGACGTAGTGGCAGGTGGCACCGACCATCTTCACGCCGCGGGTGTGCGCCTGGTGGTACGGGCGGCCGCCCTGGAACGACGGCAGGAAGCCATGGTGGATGTTGATCAGCCGGCCCGCCCACTGCGCGCAGATCGCCGGCGGCACCACCTGCATGAATCGGGCCAGCACGATCGCGTCCGGTGCGTGCGGGTCGACCCGGGCACGGATCCGCTCGAAGGCCGCAGCCTTGCCGTCGGGGTCGCCGGGGACGGGGATGTGCTCGAAGGGCACGCCGAACATGGACGCCACGTCGCCCAGATCCGGGTGATTGCCGATGACGGCGGTGATGTCGGCGTTCAGCGCCCCGGAGTGCCACTGCGCCAGGAGTTCGTAGAGGCAGTGGCCTTCCCGGGACACCAGCACCACGGCCTTCTTGCGCACGTCGCTGTCCGTCACCTGCCACCGGTCGGCCCGCAGCTGCGTTGCCACCCGGTCGAACCGCGCCCGCAGCTCTTCGACGTCGAAGCCGAGGGACTCCGCCCGGATCACCTGGCGCGTGAAGAAGCGCTGCGAGTCCGGGTCGGAATGGTAGGCCGCCTCGACGATCCAGCCCCCGATCCCCGCCAGGAACGTGGTGATGCCGGCGACGATACCGGTGGCGTCCGGGCAGGCCAGGGTGAGGATGAACCGACGGTCCGGCTCGGGCATGCCGCCGTCAGGAGGTCAATGCGGTGGCGGTGTAGACGGCCTCCCGATTGAGCTGGGCGGTCACCTGCTCGGCGACGATCGCCTCGATCTTGCCGCCGAACAGCGGAATCGGAACGCTGGCCTGACCCTGGACGGTCAGGGTCGAGCCGGTCCCGGCGGCGGCCAGGATCATCGTGCCCTTCAACGTGGCGGGGGCGCCCTTGATCACCACCGAGAAGTCCGCGACGTGGCCTTCCGCCTCGGCGCGCCAGGCCTCGGTGCGCTCGGTGACCGGATCGCCGGGAATCATCGAGGCCACCATGGACGGCAGAGACGACGACGGGATCGATTGTCGGGTCACCACTTTGGCGGTGTCACCGTCGACGTCCAGACTGACGACGGACGGGTCGAGGCCGCCGGTCTCGCTGAGCCGGCCGTCCAGGAACGACCGGTCGGTGAGCAGCGCATAGACCGCCGCCGGGTTGGCGGCGAAGTCATGGGTGACGGACAAGGGCGTGGGCAAGATGCGCTCCTGGGTTCGGTGGCGTGCGGGTGCTGAGAACTACTGATCAGCGTAGGCCAACCGCCTGCACCCCCATCGAGCGGTGACTTCTGGGCCATCCAGGTCCGATTCGCCCGTTTTTGGTCACCAGTCGATGTGGCGATCACGGCGGCTAGCCTTGGTCGGTGCCCCCCACAGTCCGCCTGGCCGATCTGACCACGCTCCATCTCGGCGGCCCCGCCCCTGAGCTCGTCACCATCGGCAGCGTCGACGACCTGGCCGCGACCATGGCGGGCTTTCGGCTCGCAGGTCGACCCGTCCTGGTCATCGGCGGTGGGTCCAACCTGGTGATCGCCGACAGCGGGGTGCCCGGGCCGGTGGTCCGGATCGCCATCCCGGGCGTCGCGATCACGGAGAACGACGACGGCACCGCGGATGTCACGATCGGGGCAGGCGAGGACTGGGACGGCGTGGTCGCGCAGTTGGTCGCAGCGGGACTGACCGGGCTGGCTCCGCTGTCGGGCATCCCTGGCAGCACCGGCGCGACCCCGGTGCAGAACGTCGGCGCCTACGGCACCGAGATCGCCGAGATGCTGGTGTCGGTCACGCTCTACGAACGGGCCACCGGCGAGGTGCGGGACATCCCGGCCGACGATCTCGCGCTGGGCTACCGCACCTCGGTGCTCCGCGGAACGGACCGGGCGGTCGTCACCGGCGTCACCCTGCGGCTGGGCCGGACGCCGACCCCGGTGAAGTATGCGGAGCTGGCCAGGGCTCTCGGCGTCGAGCCGGGCACGGCCGCGCCGGAATCGGCGATCCGCCAGGCGGTTCTGGGTCTCCGCAGGTCCAAGGGCATGCTCATCGAGCCCTGGGTACCGGACCCCGACACCCGCAGCGCCGGCTCCTTCTTCACCAACCCGATCATGGACCGGGTCGGGGCCGACCGGACGGATCAGCGGATCCGGGAACGATTCGGTGCGGACGCGACCTATCCGCGGTATCCGGCGGGACAGGACCACACCAAGCTCTCGGCCGCCTGGCTGATCGAACGGGCCGGCTTCCCGAAGGGGTTCGACGGTCCCGGCGGCCGGGTCGGCCTGTCCACCAAGCACACACTCGCGCTCGTCAACCGCGATGGCACCACGGCTGACATGCTACAACTGGCACGGCAGATCCGTGATGGGGTACGGGAGGCCTTCGAGGTGGACCTGCACCCGGAGCCGGTGTTCGTCGGCGTCAGCCTGTAGCAATTGGCCGCCCGGCGCCTGCAGATCGGTGGTCGTCCAGATCGGTGGTGATCACCGCGGACGCGGCGATCACAGCGGATACAGTGCCGGCAGACAGAGAATTCACGCGGATCCTTTACCGTTGGATGACCCTGTCGCCATCGGCGGGGGGCTGTGGAGCCGACCGGCGGCCGTCACCGGGAGTGGAGATCAACGTGGGCAAGCGTTCCGTGCGGCTGCTGGGCCGCCGACTGGCAGGCGTCGTGGTTCTGGTCGCGACCGTAGGGCTCGTCGGTTCCGCCTGCTCGGCCGGGACCGAGTTCGTCACCGTCACGGTGACCTCCGACCAGACAGGCGCGTCGTCCGTGCCGGTGGTCGCTCCCGGACTGACTTCCGGCGTCGCCTCCTCGAGCAAGGCCCCGACGTCGTCCGCGCCCTCCACCACCACCCTGCCGGGCAGCAACGTCCGGATCACGGCCAACCCGGCCTTCGGATCCAAGAACGTGGCGCCGAACAATCCGGTGGTCATCGTCGTCTTCGCGGCCAAGATCACGGCGGCGACGCTCAGGGGGAATGACGGCCGGACCATCGCGGGGTCCATCTCCTCCGACAAGGGCACCTGGACCAGCAGCCAGCGGATGAACTACGACACGGTCTACAGCTTCGATGGCTCGGCCACGGGCAACGACGGCAAGGTCACCACCATCACCGGCAGGTACACGACCGTGAAGCCGGCCGCGACCCTGCGCGCCGCGGTGCAGATCCCGAACGGGGACACGGTGGGTGTCGGTGCCTCGATCATCGTGACGTTCTCCGGCGTCGTGACCAATCGGGCCAACGCCGAGAAGGCACTGAAGGTCACCACGTCCGCCGGCTCGAAGTTGCGGGGCAACTGGGGCTGGCTGCAGGACGAGCAGATCCAGAAGGGCGGCCCGGTGCAGTCGCAGGTGCACTGGCGGCCCACCTCCAGCCCGGTCAGTGGCACCACCCCGTTCTGGCCGGCGAACACCACGGTCCATCTCGAGGCCGATCTGAAGGGCGTCGACTACGGCGGCGGCCTGTGGGGCCGAGAGGACATCACCTCCGATTTCTCCATCGGGAGATCGCAGATCGTCATCGCGGACGCCAATACCCACCGGCTGATCATCACGGTGGACAACAAGGTCGTGAAGAACTACGCGGTCTCCTACGGGAAGGAATCGGTGCCCGGCCGTGCCACCGTGAACGGCATCCACATCGTCACCGAGAAGTTCCCGACGTTCTCCATGTGCAACCCGCAGTTCGACTACTGCAATGCACTCGAGAAATGGGCCGTCCGGATCAACAACAACGGCGAGTTCATCCACGAGAACCTCAAGGCCAGGGCGGCATTCGGGATCGAGAACGTCTCGCACGGCTGCGTGAACATGGGGGAGCCGGACGCGAAGGACTTCTACGACTCCTCCATGTACGGCGACCCGGTCGTCGTCACCGACACCGGAGGCCCGCAGATGACGGAGAAGGATTCCATCTACGACTGGATCTACTCGCCGACCGACTGGAGGGCTCTGTCGGCCCTCTGATTTCCAGGGTCCTCCGCGCGATCGACAGGATCGGCAGGATCACACCTCGAACAGCTCCGGCAGACGAAGACTTCACCGCATTCCCTTACCGTTGATAAGCGACCCGCGGCACAGCTGCGGGCCGTCACGGTGGGCTGTTCCGGCCCGCGGGAAACAGGAGAGTCCAGATGCGCAAGTCTGTCCGGTTGTTCGGCCGCAGCAGTGCCGGTGCGGTGGCCCTGCTGGTCGCCCTCGGGCTCACCGTCTCGGCATGTTCCGCCGGGACCCAGGTGGTCCTGGTCACCGTGACGTCGGGTCAGCCTGCCGCGTCCTCGCAGGTCGTGGCGCCGGCCATCGCCGCGAGCAGCTCCGCGGCCGTCTCCGGCCCGGCAGCCGCCCCGTCGACGAGTGCGGTCAAGATCCCGGGCAGCAACGTGGTGATCACGGCCAAACCGGCTTTCGGGTCCAAGAACGTCGCCCCGGACAATCCGGTCAGCATCTCGGTCTTCGCCGGCAAGATCTCCTCGCTGGTGCTCAAGTCGGACGACGGCCGCACCATCACCGGGAACATCTCCTCGGACAAGGGCACCTGGACGAACAACGAGCGACTGACCTTCAACACCACCTACACGTTCGCCGGGTCGGCCCAGTCGTCGCAGGGGAAGACGGTCCCGATCGCCGGGACCATCTCCACGGTCAAGCCGAAGTCCACCGAGAGCGCAGCGATCCAGATCCCGAACGGTGACACCGTCGGCGTCGGCGCTCCGATCATCGTCACCTTCTCCGGGGTAGTCACCGACCGCGCCGCCGCGGAGCGGCAGCTCAAGGTGACCACGTCTGCCGGAGCTGCACTGAAGGGGAACTGGGGCTGGCTGCAGGATGGTGACGTCCTGGGCAACGGCGTCATCAGGTCGCAGGTGCACTGGCGCCCCACCGCCAGTCCCGCCACGGGAAGCACGCCCTACTGGCCGGCGTTCACGAAGGTGCACGTGGAGGCCGATCTCAACGGCGTCGACTACGGCAACGGTCAGTGGGGGAATGCCGACATCACGTCCGACTTCACCATCGGACGATCCCAGATCGTGATCGCGGACGCTGCCACGCACCGCCTGGTGGTGACCGTCAACAACGAGGTCACCAAGAACTACGCGGTCTCCTACGGAGCGGATTCGGTGCCCGGCAAGGCGACGTTGAACGGGATCCACATCGTGATGGACAAGGAACTCACGGTCAGCATGTGCAACCCGCAGTTCAACTACTGCAACGCGCTGGAGAAATGGGCGGTGCGGATCAACGACAACGGCGAGTTCATCCACCAGAACCTTCTGGCGCGCACCTCTTTCGGTACCGCCAACGTCTCGTCCGGATGCATCAACATGGGTGTTCCTGACGCGCAGGACTACTACAACTCGGCGCTCTACGGCGACCCGGTGATCGTGTCCAACAGCGACGGCGGGGTGCCCCGGATGAGCGAGCAGAACTCGATCTACGACTGGATCTACTCGCCGGCGCAGTGGCAGGCGTTGTCGGCCCTCTGACTTCCGCACCGCATCACGAGGTTGATACCGCGCCTGATCTCCAGCGGGCTGCGGGTGCTCCCCTCGGCAGGGCACAATCGACGTCGTGACGATCAGTACCCACGGCCGGGCCGCGCTGCGGCGGCTGGCCGCGATCTCGGTGCACACCTCGCCGATGGCTCAGCCGGGCACCGGGGACGCCGGCGGGATGAACGTCTACGTCGCCCAGACCGCACTCCGGCTGGCGACCCGTGGCATCGAGGTGGAGATCTTCACCAGGGCGACGTCCTCGGACCACCCGCCGGCCCAGGAGATGGCGCCGGGGGTGCTCGTCCGGTACGTGGTCGCCGGCCCGTTCGAGGGACTGGACAAGGACGAACTGCCCGGTCAGTTGTGTTCCTTCGCGGCCGGGGTGATGCGCGCGGAAGCTCGTCAGGAACCCGGCTACTACGACCTGCTGCACTCGCACTACTGGCTCTCCGGCCAGGTCGGATACCTGGCCAAGGATCGGTGGGGCGTGCCGCTGGTGCACTCGGCCCACACACTGGCCAAGGTCAAGAACGCTGCGATGGCCGACTCCGATACCCCGGAGCCGCGCGGCCGGCTGATCGGTGAGGAGCAGGTCGTCGCCGAGGCGGATCGGTTGATCGCGAACACCGATGCGGAGGCCGGGCAGCTGATCGAGCTCTACGGCGCGGATCCGGACCGGATCGATGTCGTCCCGCCGGGCGTGGACACCGAGGTGTTCCGTCCCGGATCCAAGGCGGGCGCCCGTGCCGCGCTGGGGGTGGCGTCAGACGAGCTGGTACTGGCCTTCGCCGGCCGGATCCAGCCGCTGAAGGCGCCCGACGTCCTCCTGCGCTCCGCCGCGGTGCTGCGGGCCAGGTACCCGGGCCGGAGATTCCGGGTGCTGATCGTCGGCGGAGCCTCCGGGACCGGCCGGATCGCGCCCCACCGGCTGGCCGAACTGGCGGCCGAACTCGGCCTGGTCGACGTGGTGGACTTCCTGCCGCCGATGCCGCCGGCCGAGCTCTGCCGGGTGTTCCGGGCCGCGGACCTGGTGGCCGTGCCCAGCTACAACGAATCCTTCGGCCTCGTCGCCCTGGAGGCGCAGGCCTCCGGCACTCCCGTGGTCGCGGCGGCCGTCGGTGGTCTGCGGGTCGCCGTGGCCGACGGGGTCAGTGGGCTGCTGGTTCCCGGGCACGAGCCGGAGCGGTGGGCCGACTCGCTGGCCTCCGTCCTGCTCGATCCGGCCCGGCTCGCCGCACTGGCGGCCGGTGCGCCCCGTCAGGCGGCCAGGTTCTCGTGGGACCGCACGGTCGACGGGCTGCTCGAGTCCTACCAGCGCGCGCTGTTTGCCTCCGCTCCGGTGCGGGTATGACGATGCTGAGATGAGCACAACCACCGCCGCACAGGTGCGCGCCGCACTGACCGAACTCGAGGTCGAGTTCACCGCCGAGCCGGACGACGCGTTCCTTCTGACGCTGCCGGGCGAGCGCCGGCACCGGACGCTGCTCTGGCTGATCGTCGGCTCGCACGAGTTGTTGATCGAGTCGTTCGTCTGCCGGGCGCCGGACGAGAACCGCGAAGAGGTCTACCGGTTCCTGTTGCAGCGCAACGCCAAACTGCGCAGCGTGGCGTACTCCCTCGATCCGGACGGTGACATCCACCTGGTCGGGCGGATCGGTCTGGAGAGCCTCGGCGCCAACCCCGCCGAGGAGCTGAACACCGTGCTCGGAGTGGTCCTGAGCACCTCGGACGAGGACTTCAACCAGCTCCTCGAACGCGGGTTCGCGGGAGCGATTCGCCGTGAGTGGGCCTGGCGCACCTCCCGCGGGCATTCGCTGCACAACCTGCAGGCGTTCCGCCACATGATCGATCCCGGCTGACGTGTCGCCCCTGCTCGTCGTGCACCTGGCCGTCGCCGCCGGGTACGCGGGGTTCCAGTGGACGGTGCAGGTGCTGGTCTACCGGCAGTTCGAACTGGTGCCGGCGGCAGCATTCGTCGCCTACGAACAAGCCCATCAACGTCGGGTCAGCTTCGTCGTCGGTCCGTTGTTCGCCGGCCTGACGCTGACGACGGCCGGCGTGCTGTTCTTCCGCCCGGCCGGGACACCCTGGTGGGCAGGCATTGTCGGTGCCGTGCTGCTGGTCGTCATCCTGGGGGTGACGGCCTTCTTGGCCGT